>CALHYX010000001.1 GCA_938041035.1 uncultured Acidimicrobiales bacterium
CGGGCGAGCGCGATCATCTCATCGTCGGCCAGGTCGCCTTCGAGGCGTAGTTCGAGTCCGTCCGCCACCCACAGGACGACGGTCCCGGCGCGCAGGGTGCGCCCCGGGGTCACCAGGACGTGCTCGCCGCTGAGCAGGTAGGCATCGTCGCCCAGGTCGTCGACCGGATCGATCGAGCCGCTTCCCAAACCCTGCTTGGTTACCGGTGCCTCGTCGGGGGCGTCGGGCCGGACCCACAGGGTGAGGTCGTCGTCTGCGAACAGGATGAGCACGCCGCCTTCGGGAGGCGAACCGATCGCCCGCACCTCGCGGCCGGGGATTTCCGGGATTGGTCGACCCAGCACCTCCACGGCTTCGGAACGGTCGAGCTCCAGGGCTTCGTCGCCGAGGTTGTTGTCGTTCCTCGGTGGATCTTCCGCGGTATCGATCGGTTCGTCCGCGGCGTCGGCAGAGTCGAACGGGCCCGAGGCCGCTTCGCTCACGGGAGGGTCGGGGACGATCTGGGTGTTGCCGATGCCGAACCAGTCGGCGATGGCCTCGCGAGCGGGCGTGACGGCCAGCACCGAACCGGCGACGACCACGGCGATCACCGCAGCCGCCACCCGCCACCCGAGGCCGGCGGTCCGCCTCGCCGGCGCCAAGACGGGAGAATCGACGGGAGAGACGGCGGGGGAGTCGGCGAACCGCTCGCGAAGCGCCTCTTCGTCGAACGTCGGCTCGCCGAAGTCGAGCGCGTCGCCCACCTCGGCCAGCAGCCCGTCGAGGCGGTCGTCGAGCATGTCGTCGGTCCACCGGGTCATCGATCGCCCTCCTCGAAGGGGTCGGAGTATTCGCCCGACACGTTTGTATCGTCCGGCGCCAGCAAGGCGGCTCGAAGCCGCCCGGTCGCTCGGGACAACCGCGACTTGACCGTGCCCCGGGCGCAATCCATCACGGAGGCCATCGCCGCTTCATCGAGCCCTTCAAAGTGGCGCAATGCCAGGACCAGGCGGTCGTCTGGGCCGAGCCGATTCAACGCGTCCAGTACCTCGCGGTGCTCCTCGCCGAGTACGACGAGATCGAGCGGGTCGCCGCTGCTCGGGCTACCTTGCGCGCGGGCGCGCAGTTCCATGGCTGCCCGACGACCTCGGCTGCGGTGGCGGTTCTTTGCGGTGTTCGCCACCACCTTGAGGAACCATGGTTTGAACGGCGCACCGGCCTCGAACGTCTCCAGTCGTTGCCAGCTGCGAAGCGCGGCATCCTGCATTACGTCGTCGACTCCGTCCTGGCTACCGAGAATCACCGTGGCGACGCGTCGCGCCGCAGCCTCGTGCGCTCGCAGGAGCGCAGCGAAGGCTCCGGCGTCGCCCTTGAGGGCTCGCCGCAACGTCAGCTCATCGACTGGTTCGATGTCTCGTGGTCCGATCACCCCGTCCTACACCGCGACGGGCGGTCGGGTTCCCCAATCGAAAAAGAAGTCGGGCCGAGGTACCACTCGGCCTAGCATTGCCAGGTGAGCGACACCGACTGGACCATTATCGCCGGGCTGGCGATGCTGATCGGTCTCATCACCACCTTTGTGCCGGTGGTCCCCGGTCTCGTGGTCATCTGGGTCTCGGCGCTGATCTACGGTTTTGCCGTCGGGTTCGGCACGATCGGTATCGTCTCGATGTTCGTCCTGACGGGGCTGGTGATAGCGAGCGTGCTCTTCAGCCTCATCGTCCCCAAGAAGATGTCGGAGGATCACGGGTCGTCGCGGGCGGCTCAGTGGGGCGGCCTGGTCGGCGCGGTCATCGGCTTCTTCGTGATCCCCGTCGTCGGTCTGATCATCGGTGCGTTGATCGGCGTCATGGCCGTGGAACTTTCCGTGCACAAGGACTGGGGTGTCGCCTGGACCTCGACGAAAGGTCTGGCCAAAGGCTTCGGAGTGAGTGCGCTGATCGACATCGGCCTCGGGACCGCCATGGTGGTGGTGTGGGCGTTTTGGGCCCTCACCGTCCTGTCGTGATGCGTGGCTGACCCCGTCGAGGCGCCGTGGCGGCCCGTCGCCGGCTTTCGCGTCCTGCGTTTGCGACAGCCGCTGGGGCGGCGCCTGGCCCAGCTGTTGCCCGGACTGGTGCTGTTTGGCGTGGCCCTCGCCCTGGGGGTCGAAGGCATGCTCGGGGTCAACCCGTGGACGGTCTTTCACGGCGGGGCGGCGGACAAGCTCGGACTCAGCATCGGGACCCTGGTTATCCTGACCGGCCTTGTGCTCCTCGCCTTGTCGTGGCTACTTCACGAACCGATCGGGCTCGGCACGTTGCTCAACGTTGTCGTCATCGGCCCGGCGATGGACCTGACGCTGTGGATCATCCCCGATCTCGAGTCGATCGGCTGGCGTTTGGCGGCACTGGGTGTCGCTCCGGCACTGCTGGGCCTCGCCTCGGGGCTCTACATCGGCGCCGGTTTGGGGCCCGGGCCCCGCGACGGGCTGATGACCGCCCTCGAACGGCGCGGACTGCCGGTATGGGCGGCCCGGACTGCCATCGAGGTCTCGGCGCTCACGCTCGGCTGGTTCATGGGCGGGGATGTGGGCGTGGGCACCCTGTGGTTCGCGCTGACCGTCGGCTGGTGGGTGCAACGATTCCTCGCCCGGCTGCGCATCGACTCCGATCGATCCGACAAAGGTGACTAAAGGCACCCCACCCATGTGACCGATGACCGTCGGGAAACGGTTCCCCGCAGGCAGCGAGTGCCTTACCGTAAGCCGCTGGAGCACGACGTCCCAGCCCTGCGGTTGCGGTGAACGCCCAACCTGCCATCCATCCCCCGAATCCCCCCGGAGCACGGCTGCAATGTCCCCCGAAACCGCCCAGGCGACGCGCCCGCACGAGCGCGGTTTCGCCGCGCGGATGCGCGGGGAGTGGCTCGGTAATCCCAAGGCCGACCTGCTCTCGGGTCTCGTGGTTGCCCTCGCCCTGATCCCGGAGGCGATCTCGTTCTCGATCATCGCCGGCGTCGACCCCAAGGTCGGCCTGTATGCATCGTTCTCGATCGCCATCATCATCTCCCTGGCCGGAGGCCGATCGGGCATGATCTCGGCCGCGACCGGGGCCATGGCCCTCGTCCTGGTGCCGCTCGTCGAGGAACATGGCGTCGCCTACCTGTTCGCCGCCACCGTGCTCGCCGGCATCCTGCAGGTCGGCTTCGGCTACCTCGGTGTCGGCGGACTGATGCGCTTCGTGCCCCGCACCGTGATGGTCGGCTTCGTGAACGCGCTCGCCATCTTGATCTTCCTCGCCCAGGTTCCGCACATCTTCTTGTCCGACGACGTCAACGCCGACCGCCTCCCCCTCAACCTCGCCTTCATCGCCATTGGCCTGGCGATCATCTACGGGTTGCCCCGCATCACCAAGGTCATCCCGTCGCCGTTGGTCGCGATCGTGGTTCTCGCCGGGGCGGCGATGACCTGGAAGCTCGACCTTCCCACCGTGGGCGACATGGGCGAACTGCCGTCGGCCCTGCCGCTCCTGAGCCTGCCGGACGTGCCGTTCACCCTCGAATCGCTCCGCATCATCTTGCCGTTCTCCATCACGCTGGCGTTGGTCGGTCTGCTCGAGTCCCTGCTCACGGCCCAACTGCTCGACGACCTCACCGACACGCCGTCGGACAAGAACCGGGAATCGCGCGGTCAGGGTGTCGCCAACATCTTCACCGGTTTCTTCGGCGGCATGGCCGGTTGCGCCATGATCGGCCAGTCGATGATCAACTACCGCACCGGTGGCCGCACCCGGTTGTCCACGCTCGCCTCCGGCGTGTTCCTGCTCATCCTCGTGCTCGGCCTCGGGGACCTGGTCGCCCGTATCCCGATGGCGGCCCTGGTCGCGGTGATGATCATGGTGTCGATCGGCACCTTCAACTGGCACAGCATCAAGGTGCCGACACTGCGCACCACCCCGCTGACCGAGACCGCGGTGATGGTCGTCACCGTCGGCATCGTCGTCATCACCCACAACCTGGCCTACGGGGTCTTCGCGGGCGTCATGCTCGCCGCCGTGTTCTTCACCCGACACGTGTCCGACCTGGTCAAGGTCACCAGCGTGGTCGACCCGGACAACGTCGAGCGCCTGTACGCCGTCAGCGGCGAGCTGTTCTTTGCCTCCACCAACGACCTGGTCAACTCCTTCGACTACGACGCGGTGGAGGTCAAGCGGGTCGAGATCGACCTGAGCAACGCCCGAATCTGGGACACCTCAGCTGTCGCGGCCCTCGACAACGTCGTCGCCCGATTCGCCCAGCGGGGCATCACGGCGGAGCTGATGGACCTCAATCCGCACGCCGAACGGCTCCACGCCAATACCAGCGGCCAACTCGGCGCTGACCACTAGGCCGTCGCCTGGGAGATCGGCGAGTGCTGGGTTACTCTCGCGCGTGTGATCCTCGGTCCAAAGGGAACGTACCTCTTCGTCGAGATTCCCCACACGGCGACGACGGCTATCGCGGCTGAACTGGTCGATCATTACGGGGGGACCTCGATCCTCAGCAAACACACCACTGCGTTTGAGTTCAACCGCAGCGGGGTGAAGCTCGCCCCCGGGGCGCCGATCGTCGCGAGTATCCGCGACCCGTTCGACTTCGTGTTCACCTTCTACACCAAACTGCGCACGGGCCACGATGGCTTCCTCGACAGTCCGGCAGCGCAGGTGTCCGCCGGTGGTCACGTGACCCCCCGGATGCGGAAGATGCGTCGGCGGATCGTTTCGGGGTCGCTGAGTTACTCTGAATTCCTGCTGCGCTCGTACCGGTGGCCCTACGACGCCTACGGAGGACCGAGTCTTGATCAATTCGACATCGTCATGCGCTTTGAGAATCTGCAGGCTGACTTCTCCGCCATGCTCGCCGAGCTGCGACTCGAGCAGTTGCGACCGTTGCCGAAGAAGAACCAGTCCAATCGCGGTGAGCTCAATCTCCAGGCCGAATTCGGCGGCGACGATCGCCAGAAGGCCTCGAACATTCTCGGACCGTTGGCCCTGGAGTGGGGCTACTCGATGCCCGACGGGTTTCCGGAGCCGACCGCGTTCTCGGTGAAGACCTTCAGCGGTATTCGTGAGTTGCGCCGTCGCTCGGAGTGGGACAACCCCGCGCTCGGGGCGGCCGTACGCAAGGCCCGTTCGGGCCTCGTCGCCTGACGTGTCGGGCACGCTGCGGGCGGTGCGCCGCGAGCTGTCGGTCATCTTCCCCATCTTTGCGATCGCGGTCGCAGCCGGCGTAGCCATCTCGTTTGGCAACCTGGTCGCCGCCGGCGCTATCTCGCTACCGGCGGTCGTCGAGCTCTTCCGCGCCGCCCATCGGCGCAGTCCGGTGGGTCTGCTCGCGTTCGTCTGGGGCTTCAACGTCCTACAGACCACCTTCGTCTACCTGGCCGGCGGTGCCCTCGGACAACTGCTCGGTTTCACCGACGAGGGCTTCGTGCTCGCACTGGGCGTCGTCATGATCCTCGAACGCACACCGATCAGCCGTCCTATCGCCGTCGCCGCCGGGTTTGGCGGCGGCATCTACGTCTTCGCCGGAGTGGTCGGCGCCGTGCTCGACTCCGCGCCAGCATTGCCCATGGTGCTGGGGACATTCGCGGCGCTGAAATTCTGGATTCTGCTGCTGTACGCCGGCACCATTCACTGGCGGACCGAGCTGCCCCGTTTCGAGCGGGTCGTTCAGGTGCTGTTCCTGTACATCGTGGCGATCGCGGCGCTGAACCTGGGCCTGCCGTCGGTCCACGATGCCATCTTCAACTTCCCCTCCGATGAACTCGAACGGGTTGGGCGGGAATCGATTCGGGGACCGTTCACCCGCCCGAACTTCCTCGCCCACGTGGCGGTGTTCACCGGTCTGTTCTGGCTCGGGCGGCTACTGAACGGCGACAAGGCCCGCTACCTGGCGATGTTCGTCGCGGCGCTGGCGATGTGCCTCTTGACCTTCCGGCTCAAGGTGGCGATGGAGATCGCTGCGGTGTCGCTCGCGGTGGCGGCCGTGTCCGGTCGGATCTTTCTCCAACGCCTCGCCATCCCGCTCCTCGCCGGTCTCGCCGTCGTGGTCTTGTTCGTGCCGGCCTTCGTCGATGCCATCGACCAACAGGTCGGGCGGTTTGTCTTCGACGAGGAGTACAACTCGCGCGACGTGCTGTACGACACGTCGGCCGCGATCGCCTCGGACCACGCACCCTTCGGTGTGGGGTTCGGTCGATTCGGGAGCGGTCCGTCCAAGAACTACTACTCGTCGGTGTATCGCGAATACGGCATCCACAACGCTCCGGGTATTCGGGAGGACCGCGGCGCCCAAACCGTGCAGGACGCCGCGTGGGCCACCATCTTTGGCGAGGCCGGGTACCTCGGTCTGGTTCCCTACGCGGCGGCGATCATCTACCTGCTCTACCGTTCATTCCTGGCCGCAAAGGCCAATCAGGGTCGGTCCTGGGCGGTGTTGTTCGGCTGGATCGCGGCTGTTGCCGTCATAACCGAGTCGTCGGGAACGCTGACCTTTTTCAGTTCGATGATGGCTACCAACCTTGCCGTGGCGTTTGCCGTGGCGTTGAGCGAATCGGATCCCCCTCCGGCCCCGGCGCCCCAGCCAATGGTGCGCCACGGGTTCTCGGCGGGACGACACCGCTCGCTTCGCCGCGCCGCGACGCGCTAGCGGCTGGAGGCTGTGAGATCGTCGCCGCGGTAACCGGGGGCCGCGTGGTCGTCGTTGTAGGCGGCGAAGCGGAACCGGCGCTGGCGCTGGGCCGGCTGGGCCCGGGCCCGGTTCAAAATGGCTCCCAGCACCACCGTGCCGGACTGATCCAGCAGGTCGAGCGACGCCTCGGTTTCGCGTCGCGTCGTTCGACCGGATCGGGCGACGAACACGGTGGCATCGCACTCCTGCCCCAGGATCAGCGCATCCGAGCTCAATTGGGTGGCGGGCCCGTCGAGCAGGACGATGTCGAACCGCTTTCGCGCGTCGGCCAGCAGGCTGCGCAGCGCCCGTTGATCGATCGCGTGCGATCGGTGGTGGGATCCGGCGGGAACCACGGTGAGGGATCGCCCCGGGCGCTGGAATCGCCGATCGGTGATGGTGACGTCGCCGGCAAGCACGTCGGTGAGGCCCTTGGCGCCGGCGCCGACATCGAATTGTTCACCCAGCGTCCCATGGGCGAAGTTGGCGTCGATCACCAGGACGTCATGGCCCATGTCCGAGAGGGTTGCGGCGAGTTGAGCGGTCGTGGTGGTCACGCCCGATGCGGAGTTGTGGCTCGTTACCTGGATGGTAGAGAGGCTGCGCAGGCGGGCGAGATAGTGCAGCGAGGTGGCGATGGAACGGTAGGCATCGGCGATGGGGTCAAGGTCCCGGCGACCGATCGGGTCGGCGGGGGAGGGGAGCGGCCACGCACGGGGGACGCGTCCCAGGGACAGAAGCCCGAGCTCTTCGAGGTCGGCTTCGGCCGCCATCCGGGGGTCGCTCAGGGTCTCGCGGGCAACGACCGCGGCGAAGGCGTACAGGAGGCCTGCGACGGTGGCCAACCCCAGATTGATCGGCAGGTTCGGCGTTGCCGGACTGCGCGGAATGCCGGTGCGATTGGTCACCGAGGCACCCGAGTCGGGCTGGAGTACGTTGCCCTCGTCCTCCAGGTGCCCTTCCAGGTCGGCGACCGCCCGCTGGAGCAAGCGGTCGATTCGATTTCGTTCGGGTTCAACGGAGATGCCCAACAGTCGCCGCTGTTCGAGCAGGCGCTGTTGTTCCTCGATGTCGCTGCTGGCGGCTATCCGGTTGTCGATGTCGTTGAGCGGCTTGCTGACGACGAGAAGGTCCCCGAAGCGCTCGTTCACGCGCTCGGTCAGAAAATCGGTGCGATTTTCGAAGTCTCGAACGTCATCGGCGTGGCGCTCCTCGACATAGACGCTCGCTGCCAGGTTGGCGATCAACGAGGCGGTTCGGCCTTCTTCGGCCCGCACCCGGAACCGAATGTTGATCGGTTCCACCGCGTCGCGGTCACCGCCCGGCGGTTGCACCAAAGAGGCGGTCAGGTCGAACTCGGCATCGAAGTCGAGGGCGTCGCGCACCAGGTTTTCGAAGCGATCGCTGGCGACGAAGGCTCCCTCGCCACCGGCGTCGCGCAACACCAGGTTCGACGCTTCGCCCAGCCGGGGGAAGAGGGCATCGCTGTCGATGGTGCGGAACAGGACCTGGGATTCAGCCTGGTACACCGGAGTTTGCAGCTGCGTACCGACGAACGCGGCCAACACGACCGCGCCCCAGATCGCGGCCAAGAGCACCCAGCGGCGCCGGATCAGCTGTAGGTAGCTCCCGATCATGGTCGGGAAACTGATCAGCTCCTGGGCTGCGGCCCGAGCTGAACTGGCAACACCATCCATACCCCTCCGACGGTACTGCCCCGACCGGGAGTGGGCGACTTCGCGAGCATCCGGGAGCGAGAGGGTGAAAATGAAGTAAACATGTTCGACCCTGGCGCGACGTGCGTCATCCCCCAGACAGGACAAAGGAACACCACTCATGGGCGTACGAGACTTCGCCAAAGATGCCGGAGCCAAGATCGGCATCGGCAAAAGCTCCAAACAGGAAAAGGCAGCCAAGGAAGCCAAGGCCAAGCGGGCCAAGCGGGTGCGCGAGGCGCAGGCCGCCCGGGCCAAGGCAAACCGCGACGCACAGCGCGCCGCCGCCCAGAAGAAGGCGGCTGCCGCCAAGGCCACCAAGATCGCCGCCGATGCCAAGGATGCCGAGGCCAAAGAACGCGAGGCCGAGCGCAAGAAGGGCCTCGAGCTGGAGAAGTACGTGACCGGTCTTGGCCTGAAGGTAAGCGGTCTCGACGTGAAGTTCGACGACGGCGTCGCTTCGGTCAAGGGTGTCGTGGCCAACAAAGCCATGAAAGAAAAGGTCATCCTCGCGCTCGGCAACGTCCAGGGCGTGAAGCGGGTCAAGGACAGCCTTCGGACCCGGCCGGCGAAGAAGGGTGCCACCCCGGCGAGCGCGGCGGCGCGCAAAGCTGCCGCCACCCGCCGCAAGCAGGCCGGCGCCGCCCAGACCATGCACACGGTGAAGAAGGGCGACACGCTGTCGAAGCTGGCCGCGAAGTACCTCGGCGATGCCAAGCGCTATCCCGAGATTTTCAAGGCCAACCAGCCCATGCTCACCAATCCGGATCAGATCGACGTCGGTCAGGTCCTGCGAATCCCGAAGGCCTAGCTCTTCGACCGAACCTGCGGGTGAAGCCGCGAGTTTCGATGCCCCAGGTCACCCACTTTGGCGGGTTGACCTGGGGTTCGGTCGTTTTTGCGACTCGGGGTTTCTCGTTCCGTATGGTTAACTGCGGGTCGTGCGGGGCCGACGTATCGGTATGGAACTGCGCGATTTCTCCGATGTGGAGACCCCTGATTTCCTTCAGGATGACGAGGTCGAGGAAGCAGGTGGCGATGGCGTCCGCCTCGCCTTCGTGCTGATCGGGGGCCTGGCCGCGGTTGCTTTCGCCGTCGCGATCATTTTCGCCGGTTCGCCTGTCTTTGGCGGCGATGAGGTCGCTCAACCCGGCCCGCCCGTCGCGCGCGACATTCCGCAGGCAGACCTCTCCGCCGCGCCCGTTGACGGCTTTGCCCGGTTCAAGGACGGCAAGATCTACCTCGAGGGTTCGGCGGCGACGCCGGAACTGGTCGAGGAAGCGGTACAACGCGCTGCCGCCATCATTGGCATCGACAACGTCGTGAACAACATGACGATCGACCCTCGGGTCCAGGGCGAGACCGATGGCCGGGTCGTGATCGACGACGCCGCCACGTTCGCGAGCGGTAGCGCTGAGCTTCGTCCGCAGGTCGAGGCCCTGGCCGAGTTGGCGCTCGACGTTCTCGAACGCAACCCGGAGGTCGGCTTGCACATCAACGGTCACACCGACTCCGTGGGAAGCGATGCCTACAACCTCGACCTCTCCGAACGTCGGGCCGCCGCCGTCTCGGCCTGGCTGCAGGAGCGGGGCATCGGTGGGGAACGCATCACCGTGACCGGTCTCGGAGCGAGCGAACCGGTGGCCGACAACGAGTCTGAAGAGGGCCGAAGCCGCAACCGGCGCATCGAGTTCGAGTTCGTCGGCTTGTTCTAGGGCTCCGACGAGCACGTGAACGCCCGCCGATAGCGGGTTGGGGTGGTGTGCACCACCCGTTGAAAGTGGTTTCGCAGGTTCGTCGCCGAACCAAACCCGCTGTCGGCTGCTATGCGCTCGACCGACTCATCGGTGGTTTCGAGCAAACGCTGCGCATGGTGCACCCGCTGCCGGGTGAGCCAATGGTGGGGGGTGGTCCCGGTGGTGGACTTGAATCGTCGCGCGAAGGTGCGAGGGCTCATGGCGCTGCGCTGGGCGAGGTCGTCCACGGTGATCGCCTCGGCCAGGTTGGCCTTTGCCCATTCGAGCGCGTCAGCGAACATGTCGGCACCCTCCAGGGTGTCGATCGGCTGGTCGACGTACTGGGCCTGGCCGCCATCGCGGTGAGGTGGCACAACCATGGAACGCGACGCGGCGTTGGCCACCTCGGCGCCGTAGTCGAGGCGAACGAGGTGCAGGCACAGATCGATGCTCGCCGCGCTGCCGGCCGACGTGAAGATGTTGTCGTGCTGCACGTACAACACGCCCGCGTCGACGGAGACGGCGGGGTAGCGGCTGACGAGTTCCTCGGTGTGCTTCCAGTGGGCAGTGGCATACGTGTCAATGGTCAATGGGAGGGAACGGGCGGATCATGGGGTGGTGACACCGCGTCGGCGGCGTCCACAACCCAGGAAAGGCCGCACCATGTACCACGACCGTGAAGCCGACTCTTTGCTCACCATCACCCACGGCCGTCTGGCGGTGTTCGAGCGTTGGGCCGATCTCGTTCGCGGCCACCACGCGGAGCGCAGGGGTGAGCGCGGCCGGCGCCGCGCCCGGCCCTCCGGTGGGGGAGAGGTCGGGGATTCCGGCGTGGTGCCGCGAGCACCGTCCCCGCTCGCCGGTCTGGGGGCGGCGATGGCCGCCGTTCCCATCGACGTGCTCGATCGGCAGGGCAACGACCTGTTCGGAGAGTTGTTCGCGGTCCTGCGGCTGGCGGTAGAGGAGTGCGAGGACTCCCGTGGTCCTCTCGTCGGCGATGAGGAGCTGCGCGTTTTGGAACGCCCGGCCGGTGAGCCGGCCGTCGTCTCGCTGCAGACGTTCGCCGTCATTGCGAACCGCCTCGCTTCGACGGTGCTCGGTGGTGAGACCGAGCACCGACTTCGGGAACTCGAGCAGCGCTTTACCGCCCTGGTGCGGGCCGAGCCGCCGGAGGGCATGGCTACGGTTCGCGCCGCACACGCGACCCTCGTCCGTCGGGCGCCGATCCTGGACGGTGGCGGCGCCGCCGGCCGACTGGACCGCTCAGCTCGGAAGGCGCAACCGCACCATGGCTGAGCAGCTCGCGTGCTGGCTGAATGCGATCGGGTGGTGCGGTACCGTTCGATCCGTGGTCGACCCCAACAGCTTTGATGCGGCGGCGAAAGCGTCGGAGCTCACCGCGGAGTCGCTTACGTGGGATACCCGGCGACCCGTCGAAGCCGGTCCCGGCGACATCCCGACCGTGGACGTCGGGCCCTACTTCGCGACCGGCGCCCGGTCCGATCTCGACAGCGCCGCCGCCGTGCTGCGCGATGCGCTCGAGCGGGTCGGCTTTCACCAGCTGGTCGGGCATGACATCGACCCCTCGCTCCGCGACGCGATCCTCGAACAAACCCGTCGCTTTCACGACCTCGACGGGGCGTTGAAGCGTTCGATTGCGATCGATCAGCCCGACCATCCGGTGGGTGCGGTCGGCTACATGCCGGTGGGCGCCCGCAAGCTCCCCACCCGCGAGCGGGGCAACCCCAACGAAGCGTTCCTCGTGAAGTCCGACGTCGGCATCGGCTTCGACGACAACCGGTGGCTACCCGATGAGGTCCTCCCCGGCTTTCGCTCCGTGGTGCAACGCTACGCGATGGCGATGGAGGCACTCGCGCGGCGACTGCTGCCCGTGTACGCCGTCGCGCTCGAGCTCGAACCCGACTTCTTTGCCACCGGCTTTACCGACCCGTTCTGGCGTCTCCGGATGACCCACTATCCGGCCAACCCGGCGCCCGCCGACGAGGCCGAACCGCTGGGGGATGTGGGCATCCCGCCCCACGTCGACACGACGTTCCTCACCCTGTTGCTGCCCGACAGCCCGGGCCTGGTCATCTTCAGTCAGGCTCGTCAGGAGTGGATCATCGCCCCCGTCGTCCCCGGCGCATTCATCGTGAACGCCGGGGAGCTGCTGCGGCAATGGTCGAACGACCGCGTACTCAGCACCCGCCACTTCGCCAACAACCTGACCGAGCGGAGCCGCTATTCGGTGCCCTTCTTCTTCAACGCCAACGCCGATTATCCAATGCACTGTTTGCCGTCATGTCACGGCCCCGACAATCCGCCCAAGTACCCGCCGATCTCCTACCGCGAGAGCCAGGGCGTGGTTCAAGGCGAATGACCTCGTTCTCCGACCCGGCCGCTCGCTATGACCTGATCGTGGTCGGCCTCGGTGCTATGGGTTCCGCGGTGGTGTACCACGCCGTGCAGATGGGGATGCGGGTGCTGGGCATCGATCGCTACGACCCGCCGCACGACCGCGGTTCCACCAAAGCCGAGACGCGCATCACCCGACTCGCCGTAGGGGAGGGGTCGCAGTATCTGCCGTTCGTGGCCCGATCGCACGAGGTGTGGCGCGACCTGGAGCGGCGGTCGGGCGT
Source organism: uncultured Acidimicrobiales bacterium (assembly GCA_938041035.1). Classification (GTDB taxonomy): domain Bacteria; phylum Actinomycetota; class Acidimicrobiia; order Acidimicrobiales; family SHLQ01; genus CALHYX01. Next base: position 12,760 of record CALHYX010000001.1, read on the forward strand.
GGAGCTGTTGCACCAGTGCGGCGGCTACATCGTGTCGCCCATCCACTCGGCCCGAGGTGAACGCTGGGGTGATTTCGTGCTGGCGACGGCGGAGATCGCCGCCGAGGCCGCTATCGAGTTCGATGTGGTCGACCACGACGCGTTCGCATCCCTGCACCCCGACATCCGGGTCGCGTCCACCGAGCGCATCGGGTTCGAACCAACCGCCGGGCTGGTGATGGCAGAACGCGCCGTCGCCGTACAGCTCACCCTGGCCCGCGCCGACGGGGCGGAAGTCCGCACCAACGAACGGGTGGTCTCGATCGACCAACGCCGCGACCATGTGGTGGTCGAGACCGAGCGCAACGCCTGGACCGCCGGCTCGGTCGTGGTGGCAACCGGGCCCTGGATGCCCGAGCACTGGGTCGACTCGGCCGAGCCCGAAACCGGCCCGGCGGCGCTGACGGTCACCCGCCAGGTTGCGGTCTGGTACGAGGTCGACGACCTCGAGCGTTTCAGCACCGATCGCCTCCCGTTCTTCATCTGGCCGGGCGAAACCATCGACGACTACGTCGGCGCCTTTCCGCGTCCGCCCGGGGGAGTGCTCGGGATGAAGTTCGTCAGCGAGCAGTTTCACGAACGCACCGATCCGGACGCGGTCGACCGGGTGGTTTCGGCGGCCGAGGCCCAGGCGTTTCACCGCGATCTCGTCGCCTCACGGTTTCCGACCGTGAGCGACCGTGCGGTCCACGCTGCGGTCTGCCTGTACACCAACACTCCGGACGACCACTTTCTGATCGACACCGAATCCGGCGCCGACCGGGTCATCTATCTGTCGGCATGCAGTGGTCACGGCTTCAAGCACTCGACCGCGCTGGGCGAGTCGGTGGCCCAATGGGTGGCGAGCGGAAACCGTGGGGGAGCGTTGGAGCCCTTTCGTCGCAGTCGGCGCCCGCTGGCCGGCGATTAGCGGCGGCGCTTGGACCGCACGACGAGGGCGACTCCGACGATGGAGGCGCCGGTGAGGCCCACCAGAGCCAGCCAGGGCACCGCTGTCGCGCGCGAGATGCCGAGTTGGGTGAGGGCCTCGGTCTCGGCGGCCTGGTTGCGGTCGATGGCGACGGGGTCGCCGAACAGTCCGGTCAAGACGTCGGTCGGATCGGTATCGTCGATGCGCAGCCCGATCGATCCGCCGTCGGCGGTGGCGAGGCGAACGACCTGCGTGCCCTCCTCCGGTGCGTCGGTGGCACCGCACTCGTCGGCCGGTTCGGGCTCCCGTACGACGACCGGGGCCACGTCACCCGAAACCTCACCCCAGGACTCCGTGTGCACCAGAACCGCGCCCCGGGTAAAGGAGTTGCTCGGGCCGACGTCGGCGATCGACCTTTGGGACCAGGCGCCGACGATGTCGCTCCACGGCTCGGACTCGCCGCTGTGTCGCTGATAGTCGGCGTGGGCGAGTGCGAGCGCGCTGTCGGCCCGATTGAGATCGCGCAGGCTCATGCCCGAGATGTCGGCCAGGTCGGCGCTGAACGGCAACAGGATCGAACACGCTGATGCCGGTGCCGCCGGGGCGACGACGGTACCGACGATGACGAAACTCGCCAGGGCGAGGGCGGCCGCCAGCGTACGAATGGGGGATCGGTGAGTCATGAGGGACTGGTTCATGGCTCTATGACGACCGTGGGCCCTTCCGTTTCTCCCGCCCGGTGTGGGGAGCGCACCCCTGTGGCCACCACGGCGCGAGTTGCGGGTTACCTGCGCAAATGAGGATTTGCCTTCACCTCGTCGCGGTATCGCCAGTACTCGGCGCTCATCGTTGCCAGCATCACGACCGTGACGAGCAACACGACGAGTTCGGCCTTGATCGTGAGCACCGCAGCCATCAGGGCGATGATTCCGACACCGATGACTCGTTCGTAGGTGAACTGGCCCCACGCCCGGTACGTCGCGAGTGCCTGGGCCAGAAAGTACATCGCGACCGAGGTCGCCAACATCCATCGGGTGAACCCGGTGAGCGGTTCGTCCGGGTGCAGAAACGCTTCTTCGAGGGCTACCGCGAAGAAGACGATGCCGGTGATCATCGGGTAGTGCAGCAACGTGTACAGGTCGCGGGCCACCCGACCTGCGGTCGCGGCATCGGCCTCGTGCAGTCGCACTTCCCAGATCGTCTGCATCTTGTCGAAGTAGGCCCACCACATGGCCGCCACTCCCGCCAGCCCAACACCGAGACGCCACGCGAGTGCGGTGCTGATGGAAGCGTCGTCACCGGCTGCTGCGGTAAGCGCCACGCCGACGGCGATGATCGCCTCCCCGAGCGCGATGATCATGATCAGACCGTGTCGTTCCGCAAAATGGGTGGCGTCCACGTGCCATTCGGCCTGACCCGCGATCAGTACGGCGCCGACCTCGATCGCCAGCGCGGCCAGCCAAATCCACGGCCGGGCCGATTCCCCAGCGAAGGCGCCGATGATCAACACGGCGGGCGCGATGAGCGAGATCGGTACATAGCTTCGTATCGATGCGTGCTCAATGGCGTCGTGCAGCGTGCCGAACCACATGACCGCCAGCGCGAGCAGCCGTGATCCCAGGTATCCGGCGACAAACCAACCGCCGTCGACGCCAAAGGCCGTCGGGACGGCGTAGCCCATCAAGAAGATGAACATCATCGAGACGAGAATCATGAGGCGGCGCAACCGGTTGGTGAGATCGACCGCATTCATCGACCAGGTCCACGTGCCCCAGCTCCACCACAACAAACCCAACAGCAGCGCCCCCTTGAGGGCGCTCTCGAGGTTGTGATCGTGAACGACGAAACCCACGACACGGGTGAAGGCAAACACGTAGACGAGATCAAAGAAGAGCTCTATTGGATGGGCGACTTTGCCTTCGTCGGGCCCCGCCGCCAAGTGGTCTGAATCTGCACTACCCATGCGCTCAGTCTCTACCACGCCCGCGAAGCAGGCGCGTATCCGCTGGTCTGCCGGCAGGGGCAAACGTTGGGTGGTGGCAGCAGTACCAACCACACCCTGGCCGGTTCTCTGACAGTACTTTACATAACGAAGATTTCCGGCGGCCCATGGGGTTTTCCGGGGTGGGGCCTCTCGGGTTCTTCGGGTCCATCGGATTTCGGGATCTGCCGGGCCGCTATCGCGCCCCTCTCGGGCTGCCCGCGCTGGGCGGCCGTCCCTTGTTCGTGGTCGGTTCTTGCGTGGTCGTCGACTCGGTGCACGGGCCGGGCCGCCTTCGCTGGGGACGCCCGAACGGTTGACGCCGGCAGCCCTTTGCGAGTCCCAATGGTGCTCGTGTCCGCCCGGGTCGCGCGCAGCGCCCGGCGCCCCTGCTCGACAAACTACATCGACGTAATTTGGTCTCCGATCAGTTCGGCCAGATGACGGTGACCCGGCCGCCGATGGCCTCGACGACGACCACCGGTTCGTGGCGGACGTGTTCGGTGTCGCCGACCCGCAGGGTGGTGATGCGGACCCCCTCGATGCGCACGAGGGGCGAACCGTCGTAACGACGGCCCTCCCGTTCGGTCTGGAAGTGCAGCGGCGGATTGCGGAGAAGCGACGGTGCGGGCGCGACGTCGTGGGTGGACAGGAGAAACCGTCGGAGCACGTCGACCCGCTCCCCTCTCGGCGGCACGGCCAGGGAGGCTTCGAGTTGCTCGAGATCGGCGAACGACTCCAACGCCAGCACGGCGTCGATCGTCGGAGCGGTGGCGGCACCGTAGGCGCCGACGAGCGGCTCGGTCGGACCCAGATCGAGCGCGCTGAAGGCGAACACATCATCGAAGGGCGAGAAGTCGGCTGGGCGCAGGTGAAACCGGTTGCCGTCGGCGTCGATGCCGTCGAAGTGGTACCGATACACCAGCGGACCGTCGAACCAGACCAGGACAGGGTTGTGAAACAGCGTCGGTCCCAGCACCACGGCGACCACCGCCACCGCCGCGGGACCGAGGCCGAACGCCGGCCGCGACCAGTCCCGACCGCGCCGGCCCATGAGGAGCCCGATCAGACAGAGTTCGACGATCACGAACTCCAGGAACACGAAGCCGAGCGCAGCGAGGACGGCGGCGTGGAAACCGATCGCCACGAAGAGCCAGCCGATCAGCCAACGGCGTCGCACCAGCGCGACGATGCCACCGAGCTCAAAGAGCAACGTCAGCAGGACCAGTGCCGGTTCGACGGCGGAGATCGCATCCGACTGTGCCTCGGCGAACCGGCTCGAACCGGCGAGCCAGCCCTGGGAGTGCCCCGCGAGCGGCAAATGCGCCAACTGGTTGTCGAGCCACCCCACCCGCAGCTTGATCCGGCCCGGGTAGAAGAAGTTCGCCGCAATGACCGCGGCGAGCATCGGCAGGGAGGCTGCGCTACTGGCCGAGCGCCACCGCCCCACGATCATCGCGGCCGCGGCGAGGATGATCACCGACTGCACGGCGAGCTCATCTATCTCAAACCCGGGCGAGATGAACGGTGTCGCCCGGACGCTCTCCTGAAGGAGACGGGCCTCGATGACGAACGGGATAAGCGCGGCCGGCCGCCAGACCGCAGCCACCGCCAGTAGCCCGAGAAGGAGCCGGTCCGGCGTGTACCACTGGCCAAACCAAAAATTCTGATCGGTGGTAACGATGCGCCAGGCGATCACCGTGACGAGCATCGCGGCCACGATGCGCACCCGGTCACCGTTGTCGAGGTCGGTCCATCGAACGTTGACCATCGCCCGGACTCGGGCGGAGGCCACGGGCAGGGCGGCGAGGACCACGATCGCGGCGATGACAACGGGCTGAGTGGCCACGAAGGCCCAGGCGAGGAATGGCCGTTCCAGGGTTTCATCCGGCAACGCGACGAGCCGCCGGGTCGTGGTTTCGAGCAGCCAGTAGGCGACGACGACGGCGACCGAAGCCCGAGCCACGGGGGTGTCGACGCGACGAAGAAGGGTGACAACCACTCCCCTGCCCGAACGTGTACCCGCCAAGGTCTGTCCCTAGTTGTTGTGTGACCGCCGTGTACCGCCGCGTCGTGTCACCGCCCCTCCCGCAGGGGTTCCCGGTCACCGTAACCCATCGACCCGGGCCACCGACGAGCGCCGCGCCGAGGTGGACTACGGCGGTAAATCGATCTTTGGTCAACGGGCGGACCGCTAGCGTCGCTCCGTGGCCGACCCCCAACGCATCTTCCTCGCCAACGGCATCCTGCGCCGGGCATTGATGACCGGCGGTTGGCTTCCCCTGTCGATCCGTATCGTGGTCGAACTCGACTTCAGCGCCACGCAGCTGTTGTTGATGGGCACTGCGATCGAAGCCGCGATTCTGCTCGTCGAGGTGCCGACGGGCGTGGTGGCCGACGTCTTCAGCCGCAAGTGGTCGGTGATTATCGGTGGGCTGCTGCTCGGCGTGGCCCAATTCGCCTCAGGCATCGTCGACCAGTGGGTCCTCTTCCTCGTGACCCAGTTTGTCTGGGGGGTGGGCTGGACGTTTCTCAGTGGGGCCGAGATCGCCTGGGTGACCGATGAGGTTGGCTCCACGACCGACGTCGAGCCACTCCTGTTGCGCCGCGGCCGACTGCAGTTGGTGGCCACCAGTATCGGCATCGTCGTGTTTGGGCTGTTGTCCTTCGTGTCGGTAGCCGGCGCGGTGATGCTGGCGGGTGGCATCGGGATCATCTGGAACCTCTGGTTGATGGTGGCGATGTCCGAACACGGCTTCGCTCGGTCGACCGAGAACCACTGGTCGACCTTTGTCGCCACGATGAAGCAGGGGGCGGCATTCACCTGGGCCACCAGAGGGCTTCGGGTGTTGGGCATCGCGCTGGTGGCGGCGGGTATGGCGGCGGAAGCGATCGATCGACTCGGGCTCCGGCGACTCGTCGATATCGGCCTCTCCGGCGAGACCTCCCCGATCGCGGTTCTCGCCGTCGTGATGTTCGCCCAGTCCGCGATCGCCGCGCTGCTTCTCTGGCGCTTCGAACAACGGGTGGCCGGGCGCCTGGTGGTCGCCGCCTTCGCCGCGCTGTTCGGAAGCGTGGCGGTGTTCACGCTTGCGCTGGCGGGCGTGCCGGCTCTGGTCTTCTCCATCGTCGCGCTCATCGCGGTGGGTGCGCTGCTCGATCTCAGCGAGCCGCTTATCGACACCTGGACGAATGCGCTCGCCCCCGATGATGCCCGCGCGACGGTGCACTCGTTTATCGGCCAGACCCGTGCGCTCGGCGAGGTGCTCGGTGGCGTCGTGCTCGGAGCCGTGGCCGGCGTCTTCACGTTGCCGACCGCCTGGGCGGTGGCCGGGGGCCTCTTTGGCTTCGCGGCTCTGGTCAGCTGGTCGGGCCGGCGGCACTGGCCGGCCGGTGGAGGCTGAGACCTACTCGAGGCGACCGAGCCGGTGCATCGAGGTCAACTGGAGCACCGTCGCGATGGCGTTGCGTACTTCCGCGGCCACCGCGCGGTGATCGTGGTCGCGCCACACTCGGTCCTTCCAACCTGGTGCCGGGGTCGTCACCTCCCGCAGCTCGGGTGAATCGACCAGGTCGACGAGGGTCAGGAGCGCAACGGCGAACTCTTCGCATCGCCGCGCCGCACTCTCGGCATCCTGGGCGGTGGAGGTCCTCGCCGGTCGCTCCCCTGACCTGGTGGCGAACGAGATCATCATCATGAAGTCGGTCCACTGCCACTTCGGCTTCTTGACGGTGAGGCGATGCAGCGCGTCCCGGGCTGCGATCCCGGCATCGGCCGCAATGGCCAGGGCGGTGCCCCGGCCCGGGGTGGCGGAGCCGCGCTGCGGGCTGGTCATGAAACGAGACGCTATAGCGGACCCTTGCCGGTCACCGGATCGTGCGGGCCGCCGCGAACACGCCGGAGTAGCAAGGTGCGCCCGGACCGACCTCCCGCTACGGTGTCGCCGCGGTGGATCAGGGGTGGAGGAGCAAGCGGTGAACGCAGGAAGTGGGTCCGGGCGACGTCTCGACGCGCGCGTGCGACCAAGGTTGGCGATCGTCGCTGGCGCCGTCGTCCTGGCCGGAGCGTGGGCGGCGGACCTGACGGGTGTCATGGCGACCGTCATCCCCGCGATCACTGCGGTGGCCGCGGCGGGGTTCGCCCGGCGGGAGGGCAACCTCACCTGGGCGGCGATTGCGTTGTTCTCCGCCGTCACCGCGGCGAACACCCTGGCGTGGCAGGTCGACCCCGCCGCGGCGCACGCGTTCACGGTCGCGTTCACCCGAATCACGCTGGCCGGAGCCGCAATCAGCGCCGGGGTGGTGTTCTGGTTGGCCGCCCGCCCGTTCCTTTCGTCGACTCGTTCTCGCCGGCGAACACTGGCCGGCGGCAACGCCACGGTGGTTGCCATCGTGGGAATTCTGGCCCTGGACGCCGGCCGGGGCACCGCTGGGATCCCGTCGGCGGCCGGTGTTGCCCTCGTGGTCGTCGGCGGACTCGCGTTCGTGTGGACCGCGGCATCGACATTCCGGGTGTTCACCGAACTCGGCCGGACCGCCGAGCAGGCGTATCTGCTGGTGATCCCGGTGCATATCGCCCTCCATTCCAGCGGGTTGTTCCTCGCCGACGACCGTCTGGTTCATGCCGCTCACCACCTGACCGCCTTCGCCGGTCTGTACGCGCTGGCCAGCGCCGGCGCCGACCGGGTCGGGCGCACGCTGGAGCCGGGCGACATTTTGCTGCGGTGCCGCGTCTGGCCCATCGGGTTGGCGTTGTCCCTGGCCATGATCAGCCACGGGGGTCTGCTGCGCGACGGTTTTGGTGCCCTCACGGTGGCGGTCGTGATTGCTACCACAATCATGTTGGTGTTCGCCGGGCGGGAGTTCGCCGGTGCCGGCAAGCCCCTGCTCGTGCCGTTCAGCGCTCGAGAACGAGCTCTCCACCGGGTGCCTTCGGCCCTCCTCAACGGCGACGTGCGGTTGGTGGGGCGGGCAGTGCATCGCACCTCCGATGGGGCGATCGTCGGTATTGAGACCGAACCGGACTGGGCTCACGGTCAGCGGCTCTCCTACCCCCTGGCCCGGTCCGCCGCCGAAGCCGGTCTCGCCCCGTTGCTCGACCAGGTCACGGTTCGCCTCGCCCAAACCCACCTCCCGGCCGTGCTGCTCAGCATCGACGCCGACGAGCCCTGGCTCAGCGTTCCGGTGAGCGAGTCGGTGTTCGCCGCCCCCATGCTTGGCGAGGGAGCCGAGGTCGAGGGCCTGGCACTGCGGGTTCAACCCGCCACGGTGACGAACGAATCGCTCGAGGAGCTCCGCGAACGGGGCGCGATGATTCAGGCCACGACCGAGGATGCCGACCGATTGATGGCCGATCTGGTCAGCGTCAGCGCCGAACCGGTACGGCCGACGGCCGCGTTGACGGTCGGTCGGTCATCGAGCGCCGAGTGGCGCAGTGGTCCGGCCGGACCCCACTTCCTCGTCGACGACAACAAGGCGCCGACGAACCTGGCCGAGATCCTCGGACGAATCTCGTCGGAGTAGCCGTCGGCGCGGTAATCGAGCGGCCGCGCGGGTCCTATCATGGGAACGTGAGCGAGTTTGGAATCTCCGATGAGACCGCGGCACCCGCCGACGAGCCGGTCCCGCGCCGCGCCCCAACGACGAAATCCAACTCCGGATTCGCCGGGGCGGTCGTGGCGGCAGCACTCATGGGGCTGGGAGAGGCGCTGGAGCCGGACCGGACATCGGTGGACATCGAGGAGGTCGGCGAAGCCCCCGACGGCGCGGATCTTCTCCACGACCTCTACTTCGGCGATCTGCCCCCGCTGACCTGACCTGACCGGCGCCTGTCGCATCGTGCGGCTGACAGGGGTTTGCCCGGTGCCGAATCCGCTGTCGTACGATGAGGCGAGTCGACGAGTGAACGGGTTCGGTGTGAGCGACAATCCGGTGCCGGGGTGGTACCCCGATCCCGCAGGACAGGGCCAGCTTCGTTGGTGGGACGGTTCTCAGTGGACCGATGCCACCCAGCCCGTGCCGGAGACCGCGGCGCCGGGTGCGCCGGCCGACACCGGTATTTCGCCACCCGTGTCGCCGCCGGTCCCACCCTACGGAACGGCACCCGGCGTGCCTCCCGGCTACGGGGTGCCCCAACCGCAACGCGCTCGCCACGGCATGCGCGACATCTCCGCCTGGTTCAGCCAGATGTTCCAGTCGCTGGGTTCCCGGGTCGGCCACCTGCTCACCATCACGGTGGTCACCATCGTCCCGGTTTCCGTCCTGGCGGGTGTGCTGGTCTACGCATCGGTCGAGGGCGTGGTGTTCGTGGACCAGTCGGTGGAAGGGTGGGACTCCTCGAAGCTGGTCTTCATCCTGATCGCGGTCGGCGCCTTCACGCTCATGTCGCTGTGGTTCAACACCTCGGCAGCCCACCAGGTCTGGTCGGCGATGGATGAGCATTCCGCGTCGTGGTCCGAGTCGCTGAAGGTCGGCTTGTACCGGTTGCCGTCGTACCTGTTCTGGTACTTCCTCAGCCTGTTGCCGATCTTCGCGCTGGCCATCGCCATCGCCTTCCTCGCCGCCGGGTTCGGCGTCGGCCTGCTCGCTCTTTTCGTGCTGCTCATCCCGCTGTCGGTGCTGTGGTGGCTCAAGACCAGCTTCTTGCCGGTGACCGCAGTCGTGCAACCCGCCGCCGGCGAGTCCGGCAACCCGCTGGCCCGCTCCTTTCGGGTCAGCCGGGATCGGGTGTGGCCGGTGATCGGGCGGCTGCTGCTGGCCACCCTGGTGGCCTTTGCCGGATCCACTGCGGTGAGTGCGGTCACGACGCCCATTACCGCGTTGTCGGGCGGGGGCGGGTTCGGCGTGATCGCCGACAGCGATCTCGACGGGCAGATCGACGACTTTGCGTTCGCCGACCTCTTTGGCAACGTCGGCCTCGCCGTGCTGGTGCTGCTGGGCAACGGCATCGGCCGGGCGGTCAGCACCAGCATGACTTTGGCCGGGACCGCCTCGATGTATCGAGACGTGCGATTTGCCGAATATGGCGACGAAACCCAAACCAGTGCGGGGACCGACGGCCTGACCCACTAGCGTAGGCAGCCGTATGGCCAGGCGAATCGAAGTAGAACTCACCAGCAGCCGCGACGACGGAACGTGGACATGGCGTGCTGCCGGTGCCAAACAACCCAAGGGCGACCTCAACGGCACCCTGTTGTTTGAAGGGGCGGCGGTCGGCGATGTCGTGAAGGTGGATGCCGAATTCCTCCTCGACGGTATCGAGATCACTGCGGTGCATCCGCCGAAGAACAAGACGCGCAATGAACCGGAGCGCCTCGAGCTGCTCGGTTCGGGTTCGAATTTCGAACCGGTGACGACCCAGCTGGTCGGCAAGCGCGGCCGAGGTGATCGCGGCGATCGAGGAGATCGCGGCGGTCGCGGCGGCCGCGACGATCGCGGCGGCCGAGGTGGTCGGGGCGGTGGTCGTGGCGGACGCGACGATCGCGGCGGCGGCCGAGGCGGCTCCGGCGGCCGTGGGAGCGGGGATCGCAACCGCAACGACCGGGGTGGCCGAGACGGCCAGTCGCGCCCGCGACGTCGTCCCGAGGCTCCCAGCCGACCCAAGCCCAAGCGACTGAAGGCGCAACGCAAGCATCGCGCAGCAGCCGTGGCCGCCCTCCCCGAGGAGCAGCGACCGATCGCCGATGTGTTGTTGCGCGGCAGTATCCCCGCAGTGCGCACCGCGGTCGAAAAGCAGAACGAACTGGCCGAGGCGGCCGGGCGGCCCAAGGTCCCGGTGGAGACGCTGGTGGCGTTCTCCGAGAAGATCCTCCCCGCCCTCGAGACCGCCAAGTGGCACGACCGAGCCGAAGCCGCCCTCGCCGGGGTAGGCGAGCTCGACCTGCGCGACCTGCGCTCGGTGGTCGTGGCCGCCGACAGTGCCGCGAAAGATGACGAGACCCGGGCCCTGGCCGAACAGCTCAAGGCTGCGGTCGCCACTCGGGTCGAGACCGAGCACAACAACTGGTTGGCCGAAATCGCGGAAACGCTCGCCGATGGCCGAACCGTGCGGGCCCTGCGGCTGAGTTCTCGGCCTCCCAAGGCCGGTTCGCCGCTGCCGACCGACATGGCGGCCCGCCTGGCCGCGGCGGCATCGGCCAGTCTGACCGCCGATACCGGACCGGATCGTTACGCCACCGTGCTCGACGCCGTGGCCTACTCGCCGGTTCGAACCCAGGTGAAACCCGAGGGAATCCCCGGCAAGGTCACCGACGAGCTCACGAAGGCCATCACCCGCCTCTCGAGTCGCATTCCCGAGATCGCGGCACTGTTCGGTATCGCACCCACGAACCCGCCCCGTCAGAAGCGGTCGCGCGGTGGTCGGGGTCGGGGCAAGGGATCGACCCCACCGGTCCCTCCCCCACCGAACCCGCCCACGCCGGCGGCCGAAGCGGCGCCTGCCGCGGAGACATCGGTGGCCGAAGCGGCTGCTCCGGTGGAGGAAGCCGCTGCTCCGGCGGCCGAGTCGCCCAGCGAGCCGGAGTCCGCGACGGGGGCAGCCACCGCCGATTCACCGGCGGAACCAGCCGCACCGGAGGGTCCGGACGACGCTGCTGCCCCGGACGATGCTGCCGGCCCGAACGATACTTAGGCGATCGTGTCGAGAATGTCGTGATCGACGAGGAACTCGATCAATCCGTCCACGACGGCGAGATCGCTGACCTCATCGAGCGATACCCAGGCGGCGTTAGCCGCATCGGAACCAGCCTGGAGCTCGCCGCCGAGCGACGTGGCGGCAAAGTCGAAGATCACGAAATGGTGGTCGGCCGAGATGCGTTCGACCCACCCCACCAATTCGCCGCAGACCACGTCGAGGCCGGTCTCCTCCCTCACCTCTCGCACCACGGCCTCAACCATCAGTTCGCCTCGTTCGACCCGCCCACCGGGTAACGACCACTGGCCCTCGCCGGGTGGACTGGCGCGCTCGATGAGGAGAAGCCGTCCGAACTGCAGTACGACCGCCCCGACGCACACTTCGGGCCGCAGGGTGCTCATCGCTCGTCGATGAGCGAACGGTGCACGGTCAGGGCGCGGGCTTTGAGGCCGAAGGTCTCGAAAAAGTTCTTCGTCTGACGGTCTCCGGGGAGCGCGATGCTGTCGATCCCGATGCAGCCGTTCGACACGGCGAACGCCACCAGTGCGTCCATGAGCGCCTCGCCGACGCCGACGCCGCGCCCCTCGGGGTGCACATACACGTGGTCGACGACGGCGAGCAGATTTCCTGTTCGCAGCTCCTCGATCCGCAGCCGGCCATAGCCGACCACGACATCATCGATGGTGCCCACGAGGAGCTGTTGGCGAGCATCGCCCAGCGCGGCGGCAAACTCGTCGGCCACCGGCAGTTCGGGGCCTTCGTTCTGCGACCAGACGTCGCCGCCGCGCAGCGGGATCATCTCGGTGACGGCGGCGGTGGCCAGCTCGTCGATGACGGGCAGGTCGTCGGCGGTAGCGGGGCGGGCGGCCTCGTCGATCTTGATCATGGCCGTGCTCCTGGTCAGTCGCGTAGTTGGGCGACCCGATTGAGGATCGTCACCCGGCCCCGGCCGGCGGATTCGTACGCCGCCACCGCCTCCAGCTGGCCTTGGTCGAGCGCCTTGAGCTTCTTGACGATCTCAGAGGCGGTCAGCTCGTCGTAGGAGGCGATCGGCTGGTCCGGCCCGATATCGGTGTCTCCGGAGCTGTCGTCGGTGTCAGAGGCCCTCGCAGCGGCCTCGTCGGCCCCGGCGCCGGTCGGCGCCACGACATCGCGGAGGCCGTCCGCGGCGGACTTTACGAACTTTTCCGCCTCGTTCTGGCCCTTTTGGGCGGCAAAGCGGCCCAGAACCCGCGCGATGGCGACCTGGCTGCGACCTCGTTCGGCGAGTTTTGGCAACTGTTCACGGGCTTCGAGGGCTATCCCGATTGGGATGTAGACGAACAGGTCGAGCAATTGCTCGACCGGGTCGGTCCCGTCGTCGTCGGCGTTTCCGTCGGAGGCGCTGGATCCGGTCATGGCGTCATGATGGCCGAAATCCCGGCCGCGCACGATGGCGCCGGAGTGGTGACGGAGTTAGCCCTCGTAGGGCATGTCGCAGTGCGGGCAGACCGGGGAACCCGAGGCATCGCCGGCAAAGATGAGAAAGCACGACATACAGGTGAGCTCGTCTTCGCGCTTGGGCTCGACGTCGGTTTCGCTCTTCTTCGGCGCAGCGACAACTTTCGGGGCGTCCTCGTCGTCGTCTTCTTCGTCTTCGTCATCGCCCGCAGAGATACGCTCGCGCAAGATGGTGTCGAGGTCTTCCTCGACGTCGTCGGGGTCGGGCTCGTCGTCATCGTCGTCGTCGGCACCGGCCCGCTTCTTGGGCCCGGCTTCGTCGTCGTCCTCATCGTCGTCAAGGTCATCGTCGTCGCCAAGGTCATCGTCGTCGTCATCGAGCGCATCGATGTCTTCGATGTCGTCTCCATCGAACTCCTCGTCGAGGTCGTCGCCGGCTTCGGCGTCTTCCACCTCGTCTTCAAGATCTTCTACGTCTTCTACGTCTGCCATGGTGTCCTCGGGTAACTCTGACTCGCGGCCGCATAGTAGACACGTCGTCAGCCCGATAGTTGGCAATCGGCAGAAAATTCTTCCGATCCAGTGACGGGCCACCCGCGTGGACGGCTGCGAAAGGTGTAGCCGATGGCGGCACTCGTTGCCAACGGCTCGGCGTCGGCCGCCGCGCATCGGCCCCACGGGCCGGAAAAACGCCGATCGCGGCGCCCGGCGACGTCGGCGAGGTGAGTGAACCGGTTCACTTCGCCAACGCAGCTGGACGCCGCGATCGATTCCCCCTGATGCGGGTGGTTGTCCCGGCCGATCAGCCAGGAATGTTGATGTAGGCGCCCACAACCAGCTGGGTCGGGTCCCGGAAGTCGTTGGCGTCGAGCAGCGCCTGGGCGCCGATGCCGAACTGGGCGGCAATGCCGTCGATGGTGTCGCCGCTACGCACCTTGTACAGCGTGGTGATGGTCGGCGTAACGATCGGCGGGGTGGCCGGAGCGGTCGCTGGGGGTGCGGTCGCAGGCGGTGCCGTAGCCGGTGGGTCCGTCGCCGGCGGTGCGGTAGCCGGTGGTTCGGTCGCCGGCGGCTCGGTTGCGGGCGGTTCGGTCGCCGGCGGCTCTTCGGCGGCGGGCGGCTCGGTGGTCGGCGGCTCGGTGACGGGCGGCTCTTCGGCGGCGGGTTGCTCGATCGGGACCGTCACGGCGGGCACGGTTACGGGCGGGGCCTCGCCGGCGTTGACGATGAGCACCTGGCCGACCCGAATGTAGGTGGCCGAGGGCAGTCGGTTGACCGTCACGATGGCTTCGACCGAGGTGGCGTAGGTGCGAGCGAGGCTGAATAGGGTGTCGCCGGGCACCACGGTGTGAACGGTGTCGTCGGGGCCCGGCACGGGAGCGCCGGGTACCTCGAGGACCTGGCCCGCGACGATCAGGTCCGGGTTGGCGATGCCGTTCATCGCGACGAGGTCGTCGACCGTCGTCATGTGGGTGCGGGCAATCTTGGAAAGGGTGTCACCCCGTTGCACGGTTACCGAGCCCGTGGCGAGCTGTGCTGCCACGGTCGCGCCAACCAGGGCGGCGGCTCCCAACCGGCGGGTTCTCGCCCGACGCGACTGGTTTGGTGTACGGGGGGACTGCAGAGAAGACACAGAACGGCCTTTCAACGGCCTACTCCGACCCATTGCCGATGCAGACTCTAGCGGCCGCGCTGTGCACTCCCAACGCCACCCAACGCGCGATTTGTCACACCTACCTGCGCCGCTCCCCCGCCCCAGCCCCCGAAACCCGCCGCGACCGCTCTGGTGCCTGGCACCAGAGTGGTCGCGGGTGAGAAACGGGTCAGGCGCTGGCGTCGGAGGCGCGGGTGGCCTGGCGGCGTTCGGCGTCGAGCCGGCCGAGGACCGGCTCGGGGGTGTGATCCACGAACGTCATCATTTCGGCGATGGCCTTGTGGCCGGCCCGCTCGGCGATCAGCGTGTGCATGGTCTGGCAGACCGACCGGTATGCCGGATGACCCTGCGGGGTCGTGCGGAGCTCGAGCATGTGCATGGCCTCGCGGGCGTTCATGTGCATCATGTAGCGAATCTTGTAGGCCAGCGACACGGCGTAGGAGGCCTGGTCGGGAAAATGCTCGGCGAGCACGTCGTGCAACAACGCCGAGCGTTCCATGGCTGCATCGAATGCGCCGGCCTGGCCGGCCGCGTCGACCTCGGGTGGCCGGGTGTAGCCGTGTATCGGGCTCAGCGTCTGCCATTCGACCGTCAGCATCCGATGGCGCTGGAGATCGCGAAACGCGCCGTAGTCGGACAAGATGTCGAAGCGATATGCCGGACGTTCGAGCGCCCGGCCGGGACGATGGCGGCGGTTGCCCCGCCGGCCCTGGTAGGCCTTGATGACCGCCAGTCGATCGTCGACCGACATTGCCCGCACCCGTTGCTCGATCTGGGTCTCGGGGAGGTCCAGGTGGCTGTACAGCATGCTGGCGACCAGCTTGACCTCGGCGTCGGGGTCAAAATCCACCAGCTCGACCTCGGGGGCGTCGGCGGGCTCGAGGGTTTCGGGGAACAGGTCCATCGCCACCGCGTCCATGGCGTCGCGGTTGTCCTCGAGGTAGTGCGAGGTGATGACACCGCGATCGGGCAGGTCGACCCGCTTCAAGAAGCTGGGAATGACCTTGCGCAGTTCGGTCAGCATCAGGTCGGCGTACGCCCGACTTTCGGGCAGCGGCAAGGCTCGCATCCGCAACAACAACGCCTCATAGGCCTGGCCGGTGCCGTAGATCCCGACGTTGGATAGCGCCGCCGCCGGCAAAATGCCCCGGACGGCGTCGAAGGCTCGCGCCCGAATGGCGGTGTGGTACACGGTGTCGGGATCGCTGGGGTCCTTGGGCATCTCCGCCCGGAAGAACTCCTGCATCGCCGGTACGAGTTCGCTGTAGCTGTCGAACAGACGGTCCATGTCGCCGACGTAGCGGGTTCCGAGCGCCGAGTTCAGGATTTCCGGGTCCCGGTAGTAGCGGTACCGCCCACCCAGGCGCTTGTCGTAGGCGATGTAGCGGGTCGACTGCTCGAGATAGGAGGCCAGCCGGCCCCACTCGAGCACCTTGGTCAAGATGTTGGAGGCCTGCTCGCAGGCGAGGTGCACGCCGCCCAGTTGGGCCACGCTGTCGTCGCCGTACTGGAAAAAGACCCGGTCGTAGAGTTCCTCGGCCCGGCGAAGCCCGACCGTGGCGTCGATGGTCTCGTCGCCGCTGATGTCGAGATCGCCGACAAATTCCTTCAGGAACAGCCGGCGCAGGCTCAGGGGCGAACGGGAGTAGCGGGCGAAAAGTGCGCCCTTGACGACTTCGGGCAGGTTGACCAGCGCAAACACGGGCTGGTCGAGGTTCGTGAAATAGCGGCGAAGAATGTCGGCCTCATCCGAAGTGAATTCTTCGGTGATGTACGTCGTCACAGGCGCAGACACTACGTGCTCGCCGCCGTTGTGCCGCGGACCACCGGGCGTGCTCCGCGCCGGCCGAACCGGTTGGTTGCGCAGGGCATCACGAAGCGGATTCGGAATGAGCGGTCTGGGCGGTACTGAGCAGCTCGCGATCGAGCCAGAGATCGACGATGGTCATCGCCATCACCTTGGCGCCGTCGAGTACCGCCTGATCGCCGAGCGGTGACCGGGCGTGCACCGCGAACTCCGGTGTGTGAATCGGCGAACCGTCGGGTGCCACTTTGATCATCGGGTGGATCGAGGGCACCTCGTAGCTCACGTTACCCATGTCGGTGCTGCCCACGACGGCGGCGTTGGGATCCGGCGCCTGGGGTTCGCGGCCGATCGCCCGCGCGTTCTCGGCGTACCGGCTGAGCAGCGGATCGTTTTCGACCATGTCGGCGTAGGGCGGCTCGATCCACTCGTGCTCCATCGTGCAGCCCGCTGCGTCGGCGCCGGCCTGCAACGCCCGCAGAACCCGTTCCTTGAGCGGCTGAAGCGACTGCAGCGTCGGCGATCGGACGTACCAGTCGGCGGCCGCTGACTCGGGCACGATGTTTGGCTTGTCGCCGCTGTCGGTGAAGATGCCGTGCACCCGTTCGAACGGGGAGATGTGTTGGCGCAAAGCCGCGACGTTGTTGTAGCCGAGCACCGCGGCGTCGAGCGCGTTGCGGCCCTCTTCGGGGGCGGCGGCGGCGTGGGCGGCGCGACCGGAGTAACGAACGGTCAGCCGGTGGATGGCGATGGTGGTCATCCCCAGCAGTTCGTGGTTGGCCGGGTGCACCATCATGGCGGCGTCGACGCCGGCGAAGGCGCCGCGTTCGATCATGAAGACCTTGCCGCCGCCTCCTTCCTCGGCGGGGGTGCCCAGTATGCGCAGGCGGCCGCCCAGCTCCTCGGCCACGGTGGCGGCCGCAAGCCCGGCGCCCAAGCCGGCGGCGGCGATAATGTTGTGGCCGCAGGCGTGGCCGAGGCCCGGCAGGGCGTCGTACTCACAGCACACCGCAATGGTGGGCCCGTCGGTGCCGACGTCGGCGACGAACGCGGTGGACAGGTCGTAGGCGCCGCGGACCACGCTCAGGCCGTCGGCCTCGATCTCATCGGTGAGGCGGGCGTGGGCGTGTATTTCCTCGAACCCGAGCTCCGGGTGGTCGTGAATGTCGTGCGAGACCGCCAGTAGGCGATCGGCGCGCGCCTCCACGGCAGCACAAACTACGGACTTGGCCTCCGACCGCTCCATGGAGGCGAGCCTACTCCGCGCCCGGGGCTACGGCGTACTGGCCGGTGTCCCGGTGGTGTTCGCCGGCCGCGTCAACAACCTCGAAGGGACACCACTTCTATCGCCACTGCTATCACCACTCCTACCACCAGGAGGCCTACACCACCACGAGCAGAGCTTCGGGTTCGACCCGGCCGACCAGCCGGCGCACGCGACCGACCCGCTCACCGTCGAGATACAGCGTCGCGGGGCGGGCGAGATCGATCGCGAAATCCGCGCGCCGGCGCACCGAGATGTCGGGGTGCGGCAGGTGATCCCCGGTGATCAATCGAGACCGGGCCAGGGTGCGTTGGCCGGTCGGCATGGTGACGTCGAGGATGTCGAGTCGGCCGTCGCCCGGGTGCGCCCGCGGCGCAGGGTTCCAGGAGCCGTAGTGGGCGGCGTTCAAGATGGCGACGATGCGACCCCACCACCACCCGACCGGGCTGCCCCGGCGGGCGACCGCGTGGGCGAGAAACACCCGCTCGACGCCGTCGACCTCGATCAGGCCAACATCGACGACCGCTCGGGTGGCGTGGTCGCTGCGCACGCTCGCGGCGCTGCCCCGGCCGCCGAGCGTCGATCGGAGATCCCCGCCGACGAGCCCGACCGCAGGCGGGTCGACCCCGGCGTCGCGTGCGGTCTGCACGATGCGGGCGGCCTCGGCGTCGGTGTGGGCGATGACGCCGTCGTCGGGCAGGGGGCCGGATGTGCCCCAGTCCTGGCCGCGTTCGACGGTCACGGCAACGGCGCCTCGTCGTCGGCTTCAACCGCCCCCGAGGAGACGACCACCCCGCGATGCAGTGCGTCCGCGGCGGCCCGGGCCGTCATCGCCGTGTCTCGGAGCGAGGCCGAATTCCCCACCTGGAAGAGGAGGTCGATCAACTGCTTGATGTTGCGGACGAAGTCGCCGCCGCTGAGCCCCTCGTCCTCCAGAAGCGAGTCCAGGTCCTGGCCGGACGCCCAGGCATAGGCGAGGGCAAACAGCGTGGCGTCGGGGGGTCGGGTGGGATCGAGTTTGTGCTGATCCTCCATCGAGTTCAGGTCGGTTGCGATCTGTTCGATCTCTCGGAACCGGTCGTGCACCTCTCGGTTTGGGAACCAGGGGTCCGGCGGCGGCTCCTTGCTGCGATGCTCATAGGTGAACACCGAGACCATGCCCGCCATCGTGGGGGTGTCGAGATCGTCGAGCAGACCGCGGCCGATGACCTCGGCTATCAGCAGGTCGGACTCGTGGTAGATCGAGATGACCCGCTCCCCCGCCTCGGTGAGCTCCCACCCGTCGACGTGGTTCCAGGCCCGCAGGATGTGCAGCACCGACCGGAACCGCTCGGCGATCGAACCCGTGCGGTTGGAGATCCGGCCTTCCAAACGGGCCAGGTCGGCCTCGAGTCGCTCCAGCTCCGCGAGCAGGGGCAACCCGGCGTCGATGTCGTGAAGATCCTCGTCGGTGAGCTCCTCGACCGGCGGAGCCGCCATGCCGCGGCGCTCGCGGGCGCGGTGTAGGCGGGCTCGTCGCAGGTTGTCGGCCGCCTTGTTCTGGAAGCGGCGAGAATTCGGGTTGAACGGCTCGGGAAGCTCGATCTGGCCGACGGTGAACGGCACGGCGCTCATTCGGTCCTCGTTGATGTCGACGACGTGGCCGGTGGGGGTGACCACCTTCAGTCGGATCCGCCCGCCCTTGCGGTAGGCGACGGAAAGGACCGCCGCCCGTTCGAGGTCGGGCAAACCCACGACGACATCGCCGGGGCTCAAACGACTGAGCGCATCGGCAATCCGGTCGAGCCCGTCGCCCTCGTCGTTGACCGTGGCGTCGGCGGACTGCATGGTCGCCAGACTGGAACGGAGTTCGCGCAGCCGCTCGACGTCGTCGCCCAGCCGGCGGTGAATGTCGTCGATGTCGGCCTGGCGCTTGCGAGCGCGCCGGTGGAGCTTCTGCATCGCCCGCTCGGTCTGAAACTGAGCGAACGATTTGGCCAGAAGCTCATAGACCGCGGCCTCGTCATAGCGCCGCACCAGGTTGGCGGCCATGTTGTAGGTCGGACGGAAGGCGGAGCGCAGCTCGAAATGGCGGCTGCTCGCCAGGCTCGCCACCTCGTCGAAGCCGATGAACGGCGACCACAAGACGATGGCGGTGCCGTGGTCGTCGATGCCGCGTCGTCCGGCGCGGCCCGTCAGTTGGGTGTACTGACTCGGCGTCAGCACCTCGTGGGTTTCGCCGGTGAATTTCGAGAGTTTCTCGATCACCACCGAGCGGGCCGGCATGTTGATGCCCAGCGCCAGCGTTTCGGTCGCGAACACGACCTTGATGAGCCCCTCGACGAAGCAGGCTTCGACGATCTCCTTGAACGCGGGCACCATGCCGGCATGGTGGGCGGCGACGCCGCGTTCGAGGCCGCTGAGCAGTGTGGCGAAGTCCAGGACCTCGAGATCTCCGGGGCTGAGCACCGAGATGCGTTGGGTGACGATTTCGTGGATCCGATGCCGTTCCTCCTCGGTCGTCAGGCGAACCCCCGCATCGATCAGTCGTTCCATCGATTCGGTGCAGGCCGCCCGGCTGAAGATGAAGTAGATCGCGGGGAGCAGATCCTCCTCTTCCAGCCGGTCGACGACGGCGAGACGGCGCGGCGTGACGAAGTTTCGTCTTCCGCTGCGGGAGCGCCCCTTGTCCCGGCCCCGGGCGTCGTTTCCGCCTCGGCCCCGGGATTTCGATCCCTTCGCGCCTTTCGCCCCCAGGTCGAACTGGTAGCCCTCTCGGTTCGGGGTGCCGCGATACAACGTCGGGATCAGCAGGGCCGTGGCGGAGTTGCGGTCGCCGACCATGTAGAGGTTTGTCAGTTCGACCGGGCGTTCGGTTTCGACCACCGTCGCGGTGGGGCCGCGGACGCTCGCGATCCAGTCCGAAAGTTCGTCGGCGTTGGAGACGGTCGCGGACAACCCGACCAGGCGAACGCTCTGGGGGAGATGAATGATGACTTCCTCCCAGACCGGCCCGCGGTACGGGTCCTGGAGGAAGTGCACCTCGTCGACCACGACGTAGCGCAGGCCGTGAAGCGCGTCGGCGCCGCCGTAGACCATGTTGCGCAGGACCTCGGTGGTCATCACGACCACCGGGGCGTCACGATTGATGGCGTTGTCGCCGGTGAGCAACCCGACCCGGTCGGCGCCGTGGCGGGCGGCGAGATCCCGGTACTTCTGATTCGACAAGGCCTTGATCGGCGTGGTGTAGAAGACCTTCTCCCCCGCATCCAGCGCCTCGGCGATCGCATACTCGGCTACGACGGTCTTCCCCGCACCCGTCGGGGCGGCGACGAGCACGGACTGGCCGTCGCGCAGGGCGTTGACGGCGTCGGTCTGGAAGCGGTCGAGTTCGAAGTCGTACCCGAGGAGTTCGGACAACTCCGCCGGGGTCACGTGGCCGACTCGGCGCGCTTGCGCTGTCGACGCATCCGGAGCCAGCCGAAGGCGATGGCTCCCTCGTAGAAGATGTACATCGGGATCGTGAGTACGCCGAGCGTGAACGGGTCACCGCTCGGGGTGATGACGGCGACGAGGATGACGATGCCGACGATGGCGTAGCGCCGGTTGTTCCGCAGCGTCTTGTTCTCGAGCACGCCGATAATCTGGAGGAACGCGAGCAGCAGCGGGAACTGAAAGCCGAATCCGAAGGCCAACATCATCTTCACCACGAAGTTGAGGTAGGGCTTGGGCGAGAACAGCGAAACCAGGTTGTCGCCGCCGATCGTGGTGAGCAGTTCGAGCGCCCGGGGGATGCTCCAGTAGGCGAGGCCGGCGCCGAGGGCGAAGAGGGAGGCGCCGAGGCCGACGAACGGGATGGCGTACCGGCGTTCGTGGGGGTACAGGCCCGGCGTCACGAATTTCCAGACCTGGAACAAGATGATCGGGATGGCAAACGCCAGACCGGTGTACGCGCTCACCGAGATACGGGTGGAGAACTCTTCGAGCGGCTCGGTGACGAACAGAGCGCAGCTCTCGGTGGTCAACAAGCCAACGTCGTCGTCGGTGACCTCGTCGGGCGTGGGCAGCACGTTGCAGTACGGCTCGATGAGCCAGGCGAAGATCTGGTCGTAGAAAATCCAGGCCACGATCGCGCCGGCGGCGACGGCGATTGCGATGCGGATCAGGCGGGTGCGCAGTTCGGTGAGGTGGTCGATGAGGGACATGCGTCCCTCGGTCGGCGCCGGCTCCTCGTCGACGGGTTCGTCCTCCTCGATGGCGGTCACCCGGGATCCGTTTCATCGAGAATCTCCGCGACCTGTTTGGCTGCCCTCTGTTCAGCGGCTTCGTAGCCGTTGCGCAGGCCGGGAGCCATCGGGGCCGCGCCTCCGTCGGCGCCGGCGTTCTGGTCGCCGCCGGGGCCGGCGGCGGTATCGATCTGATCGATCCGTTCGAGCTCGGCGCGGTCGGCCTCATCTCGGGCGGCGAGCTCTCGAGCCGTGGCCGCCGCGGCGAGGGCCTGGCTGGAGTTCGCCGCCGCAACCGTATTGGTGGGTACGGCTGGCGCTGTGTCGTTCGGTTCGGTGTCGTTGGTCTCGGTGGTGGGCTCCGGCGGGCGCGGGGCGGCCGAGGAAATCCCGCCGATCATGGCCTGGCCGGTGGCCCGGGCCTTGCGCTCGACCTCGTTCTCTTCCTCGGACTGGTCGTCGGCGAACGCGGCGAGGACCGCTGGGTCCGCGACGTAGCCGGAATCGTTGCCGGCGTCGGAATCGGCACCCGGGCCGGTGTCGGCCACTCCTGCGCTGTCGGCTGTCTTGTCCGCCGTCTTGTCCGCCGTCTTGTCCGCCGTGGGGGTCGACTTTTGGCCGGTGATGTCGACCGCGGCCTCGACCTCGTCGAGGGCCGACTTCATCTCCGCCTGGAATCCGGACGACAGGCGGCGCAGTTCGCCGTACGCTCGCCCCACCTGACGGGCGGCTTCGGGCAGTTTGGTGGGGCCGAGGACGATCAACGCCACCAACAAGATGACGAGAATCTCGCCTCCACCAACAGAACCCATAGCAGGGCAGTCTACCGACCGGATCGACCCGATACGGCAGCAGAGCCGCGACGGCTAGGCCTGGTCGAGGCTTTCGAGCGCTTCGGTAAGGAGGTCATCGTTGGCGAGCACATCGTGGAAATCGATGATGTCGTCGTGGTTGATCGGCGCACCGATCGTCGGCCGCTCGTGCAGTTCGAGCGGCAACGTCCAGGTGTCCAGATGTACTCCGGACGCCACGAGTAGGTCTACCGTCCGAGCTTCAGCCGGCTTGACGACGGTCATCACGCAGATCGGGCAGCGAAACGAATATTCGCCGCGATCGTCGTCCAGACAGACGCGTACCCGCACGTCGTTTGTCGTCAGCTCTACGTCCCCGCAGGTTGGGCAAGTTGCCCGAATCGTTGCCATCTTGGTGATGGTCCTCCTCGTGTCTCTACATTGATCGGCACGACGAAGCCGTCCCTTAACGGGTCGAACGACTCCTTTGGCTCCCTGGGGTACAGGTCGGGAGGCCCAACGCAGCAGCCGAGGGACCTATGTTCCGGTCGGGCATCGACGTTATGCGCCCGTTGGTTGCAACAAGGGCGGGGCGATCCGCCGGTTTGGCCATGGCGGGCAGACTTGGCACGATGGCAGGCCATGGGTCCCCGATTGCCGCCGCTGGTAGACGTACCGATCATGTTCGCCCACCGCGGGGCCCGGGCCCATGCCCCCGAAAACACCCTCGAGGCCTTTCGATTGGCGGCCAAGCTGGGCGCTACGGGCATCGAAAGCGACGTGTGGATCACCGCGGACGGTGTTCCGGTGCTCGACCATGACGGTGTGGTCGGCAAGCTGCTGCGGCGGCGCCCCATCAGCTCGGTGCCGCGCCACGAGCTCCCGCCCCACATTCCATCGCTGGCCGAGTACTACCAGGCCATGGGTACCGAGTTTGAGCTATCGCTCGACGTGAAGGATGCCGACGCCGTGGGTGCGGTTATCGACGTGGCGCGCACGTTTGGGCCCGATGCACTCCCCCGTCTGTGGCTGTGTCACCCGGACTGGAAGCTCGTGGCGGGGTGGCGGGCAATCGACGACGCCGTCCGACTGGTCGATTCCACCCGCTTCAAGCACTTCGAGCAGGGCCCCGAACGCCGCGCCGCGGACCTCGCCGAGGCGGGTATTGACGCCATCAACATGCACCACAGCGACTGGTCCGGCGGGTTGACCACGATGTTCCACCGATTCGGTGTGCGGGCGTTCTCGTGGGATCTGCAGTTCGAGCGAACCCTCGATGAGTCGCTGCGAATGGGTATGGACGCGGTGTATAGCGACCATGTCGACCGCATGGTCGACCGGGTCAAAGCCTTCTACGGTTAGGCCGTGTCGGACCGGCGCGGAGTTGGCGGTTACAGGCGGCCGAACTTGCCGGGGGGCCAGACCAGGACTACCGCGCGGCCGACGACGAGCTCGGAGTCGATGGGTCCAAAGCTGCGGCTGTCGGTTGAGTTACCGCGGTTGTCACCCATCATGAACAGATGCCCCTCGGGAACGGTGCACGACGCGCCGTCGCCCTGTGGGTTCGCGCAGCTGGCGGTCCACACCGAACCGCCGGACCGGATGCCTTCGCCCAGGTAGGGCTCGACCAGGAGTTCGTCACCGATGAGGACCTGGCCGTTGCGGATGGTCACGGTCTCGCCGGGAAGGCCGACCACCCGTTTGATCAACTCGTTGACGTCGCGGGCCGTCGATGTCGGCGGTCGCTCAAACACCAGGAGATCGCCGCGCTCGGGGTTGTCGTCGAGCTTGTTGACCAGAATGCGGTCGTTGCGTTCGAGGGTGGGCTCCATCGACTCCGACGGAATGTAGAACGCCTGAAAGAAGAACGTCTTGATGATGAGGGCGACGACGAGGGCGCCGACGATGACGGCTGCCCATTCGATAGCGGATCGCAGCCACTGATCGGTGGCGTTGGTCTCGCCGGCGGCATCGAGTTCGCCGGCTTCGGCGTCGCCATCGTCCGGGCGTTCGTCGGTGTCGCCGAAGAACTGGTCCAGCGTCTCGTCGTCGGCCACCACGGCCTCGTCGTCGGCGAACCGCGGCTGTTCGGACAGCCGGGCGGCGGTCGATGTGGACTCCGCGGCGACGCCGGCACCCACCAGTGGTGCGGCGGCGTTCGCCGCTGAGGATGGGGTAGCTGTCGGCGAGCCCGCTGCGGGTGATCGCAGTCCGGCCTCGGATGGTTGGGCGAGGCGGGCCTCCTCGTGCTCGAGCCACGCCGGTCGCCCCGAGGCGGTCGGGGGCCCGGCTTCGGGCGCCGCTGCTGCGCGAGCAACGAACTCGGTGGGACTCGGAGTGGCGGGCGGTGCCGGGGAAACCGGCGTGGGTGCTGCATCCGGCGTTGCCGGCGCACCGGTCGACGGCAGCGCGGCCGGCGTTGTCGGAGGCGGTGTCATCAGGGGGGTGGCCGGCGGCGGTGTCACCGTCGGTGGCGCGGTGGATGGCGGCGGGGTCGACCCGCCCGGCTGGTCGCGAAGGCGCTCCGCGGCCCGCTCGCGCGCCCGGGCCGCCATCTTTGCCGCGAAATCCGGATCATCGAGATCCGGCACGTCGCCGCGGTTTGGTTCGGTGGGGTCAGCGCCCTCGGTGGTCACAACTGCCGACCCTACCTTCCGTACCAAAGCCAGTTGTGCTCATCAGCGGAAATAACTGTCTCAACGTCGCAAGAAATCACCGGGGGTACCGGGCCAGGACTCGGGCCGCAGCGTCGGCGGTGAACGTCCCGCCGAAGCGGGCGTCGCCGCCGACCACGCGGGCCGCGGGCCCCAACCGCAGTAGGAGCCGTTCCAGCCACGGATCGCCCGTCACCGCCAGGGTGAGTCGGAATGCCCCGTCGTCGAGGTCCTCCAACCGGTCGTACGGGTAGGTGTCGGCGACCCAGCGGGCGCTGGCGTCGATCTCGAGCACGACCCGGGCAACGTCGGCGGCTGCATTGAACACGGTGGGAGCGCCCGCGGTGTCGGGGGCGGTGAAGGTGCCGTCGCGCAGGGTGGCCGACCGAATCCGGTCGACGCGAAAGACGCGTGGAGCCCGGGCGAGCTGGCAGAACGAATCGACGTACCACTGGCCGAGATCGGCGTGCAGCCGATGCGGTTCGATCGTGCGCGTCACCCGCTCGTCGCGGCTGAACACGTAGTAGTCGAGTTCCACCTCCCGGTTCTCGGCGACCGCGGTCCGCAGCGTCGCCAGGATCTGCTCGGAGGCGGCACCGATGCGGACGTCGATCGCGCCGTGGGCATCGACACCGATCGCTGTACCCACCTTCGTGAGCGCGCGCAGCAGTGGGCCGTCCTCGTCCTCGCCGCTGATCTCGAGCATCGATTGCCCGGCCGCCAGCAACGCCAGCCCCTTGTCGGCGGGTAGGCGCAGTGGCTGGGAGAACCAGTCGGCGTATCGAATCGACACCGTGTCGTCGTCGAGCTCCACCTCGACGAGTGCGTCGGGCGTGAACGGATACACGCCCACGAACGGGACCACGTCCTGCAGGTCGTTGACCAGCCGCTCGCGCGGGTACCCGAATCGCTCGGCGACCTCGTCGAGGGTCACCTGCTCCTGCTCGACCACCCACGGAATGATCGCGAGCAGTCGGGTGAGCCGCTCGGTCGAGGTGAACCGGCTCACGTTTGGGCTTCCAGCCACTCGATGAGGTCGGTTCGCAGTTCCGGTGGGGCGAGGACCTCGGCCCGGTCGAGAAACGTGAGAACAAATGACCGGAACGCCTCGACGTTTCGCACGGACAGCGTGGCGTCGATGCTGCCGTCGGCGTGTTCGATCACTTCGGCGTCCGGGCCGAGGTGAGCTCGGGCCCACATGCTCAGGTCGGGGTCGATGCGGATCGTCGCCTCGACCGGCTCGTCGTCGCCCATCTCCCATGCGGGTCGCCGAGCGGCATTGCTGCTCGGACGTTCGGGGCGATCCACCACCGCGGGGCCGCCGACGGTGACCTCGCTCGCAAACCGGTCTACCCGATAGAGCCGTTCGGCCTCGCGGACGTGATCCCACCCGTTGATGTACCAGTGCCCGCGGTGAAACGAGAGGTGCCACGGCTCCACCCGCCGCACCATGTCGCCGTAGCGAAACTCGACCTGGCGTTTTGCTCTGGTCGCTTCGAACAGGGGGCCGAGCTCGTCGTGGGCCGGCAGTTCGGCCAGCACCTCGTCGTCGCCCTCGACCGATCCCCCACCGAGGGTCTGCATCACGCCGGCCCCATCGATGCCTTCGAGCCGTACCTTGGTGGCCGCCAGGTGTAACGCCGCGAGTTCATCGGGTTCGAGTTGGGGGTCCACGCCGCCGTAGTCGCCGGGATGAATCCGGTAACCGGACCCGGGCGGATCCGTACCGTGAATAGGTTCCACCGAAATCGGGATGCCCATCAGGCGGAGTGACTCCTTGTCGCGTTCGAAGGCGCGCCGAAAGGCGTCGTCGCT
Organism: uncultured Acidimicrobiales bacterium; assembly: GCA_938041035.1. GTDB lineage: Bacteria > Actinomycetota > Acidimicrobiia > Acidimicrobiales > SHLQ01 > CALHYX01. The sequence goes on from CALHYX010000001.1 coordinate 39,949, forward strand.
GTCGGAGTAACCCTCCAGCCGAACCCGCAGCTCGTCCACCGGCAGGGGCCGTTCGGTAGCGAGGAGGGCGGCGGTCAGGTTCAGGAGTCGTTCGAGCTTGGTCATCGCAGCGGGTTGGTTACAGCCAGGATCGTTCGTTGCAGCAGCGCATCAAGGTGCTTACTACAGGCTGGCGATGAGCTTCTCCACCCGCTCGTCGTAGGCCTTGAAGGGGTCCTTGCAGAGCACGGTGCGCTGTGCCTGATCGTTGAGCTTCAGATGTACCCAGTCGACGGTGTAGTCCCGTTTGCGTTCCTTCGCCCGGCGGATGAACTCGCCGCGCAGCCGGGCGCGGGTCGTTTCCGGCGGCCGTTCGACGGCTCGGCTGATGTCGGAATCGAGACAGATCCGTTCGACGAGTCCCTTGCGCTGCATCATGTAGTACAGCCCGCGGTCGCGGTTGACGTCGTGGTACTGGAGATCGAGCAGCGCGACCCGAGCGTCGGCCAGCGGCAGATCGCCGCGTTCTCGGTAGGCCTCGATCAGCTTGTGCTTGATCACCCAGTCGCATTCGCGGTCGAGCTTGAGCGGGTCGTCCTCGATGGTGGTGAGGCAGTGTTCCCACATCGCCAGGGCCTTCGACTCGAGCGGGCTGAGTTCGTGGTGCTCGGCATAGCGAAGCGCCCGGCTGAGATACTCGCTCTGGATCTCGAGGGCCGAGGCCTCGCGCCCGTTGGCGAGGCGCACCCGGCGGCGACAGGTCATGTCGTGGCTAATTTCGCGGATGGCCCGGATCGGGTTCTCGAGCGTCATGTCGCGCAGCACGACCTTGGGCTCTTCGAGCATCCGCAACATGATGCTGGCTGCTCCGACCTTCAGGAACGTGGCGTACTCGCTCATGTTGGAGTCGCCCACGATGACGTGGAGCCGGCGGTAGCGCTCGGCGTCGGCGTGCGGTTCGTCTCGGGTGTTGATGATCGGCCGGGACCGGGTGGTGGCGCTCGAGACGCCCTCCCAGATGTGTTCGGCGCGTTGGGACACGCAGTACATGGCGCCGCGCGCGGTCTGGAGTACCTTGCCGGCCCCGGCATAGATCTGTCGGCTCACGAGGAACGGGATGAGGACCTCGGCGTAGGATCCGAAATCGTCTCGGCGGCTGGTGAGGTAGTTCTCGTGGCAGCCATAGGAATTGCCGGCGGAATCGGTGTTGTTCTTGAACAGATAGATGTCACCGCGGATCCCCTCTTCCTGGAGACGCTGCTCGGCGCTGGCCAACAGCTGCTCGAGGATCCGCTCGCCGGCCTTGTCGTGCACGACGAGGTCGTAGATGGAATCACACTCGGGCGTCGCGTACTCGGGGTGACTGCCGACGTCGAGATACAGCCGGGCACCGTTCGCGAGGAAGACGTTGGAGCTTCGCCCCCAGGAGACGACCCGACGAAACAGGTACCGGGCGACCTCGTCGGGGCTCAGGCGCCGCTGGCCGCGAAAGGTGCACGTGACGCCGTATTCGTTCTCGATACCGAAGATGCGTCGCTCCACCAGGGCGACCCTAGCGGCAAAATCAGTCGCTTCCGGATTCGTCCGGGGTCACGTGCAGATGGCTGCGCAGTGTGTCGGCGATTCCGGCGAAGTCGCCCTCGGCCCCGGCGAGCCAATAGGCGAAGCGCTGTTCGAGGTGGGGGTCGTCGAGGTTGAGCAGCGGGGCCAGGCCGGGCTGGTCGGCAGTGCGCAGGTGAACCCGGCCGGTCTCGGCCATGTTGCGCATCTCTCGCACGGCGCGGGCGTAGGAGCGCAGCAGGTAGTCGTTGTCGTGGTCGGGGTTGCGGTGCGGGGCGTAGTCGACGGTCAGCCAGCTCACGTACAGGGTGCCGGTGGCGGCGTCGTAGCGCAGCGGCTCACGTTCGGTGATTTCCCGGTTCGGGAGGGCCGTCGGAGAGATGCCGTACAGGTTGGCGAGGTCGTCGATCAACGACGGTGACGGGTCGCCGAGTCCGGCTTCCACCTCGCGAAGACGGTCGGTGGAGATGCCGACGCACGAGGCGGCCGCCTCCACGGAAAACCCGACGCGGGTGCGGGCCTTGTTGAGCGCTTCGCTCAACGGGACCGGGGTGTTGTCTTCTGCAAGCTGGGTGATGAGGACCGACATGGCGGGATGATCTCCTTGTTGATCTCTTTTCGGCGCGACGAAGCCGGCCCTTTAGGCCCGGACCCCGGGCTTGCACACCATTCGAGCGGGGCGGCTAGAGCAGGCCGGTGAGTTCGTCGCCCTCGACGCGGCGGAAACAGCGTCGGTCGCTACCGCGGTCGAGCAGGGCGACTTCGAGGTCGTCGGCGCTCAGCGAGCGTTCACCGTTGGCCAGCGCCCCGACCGCGAGGGCGAGGGCCCCGGCGACGTCGAGCCCGGGCGAATAGCCCTCCGATACGGCCACCCGGATGGTGTCGGCGTCGCCGCCCAACACCACGAAGTCGTCGTGGTCGCTGACGGAACCGTCGTACAGGATGTGGAACAACCGGTCGTCGACGCTGTCGTGGCCGATCTCGGCGACCAGGATCTCGACCTCCATCGGCTTCATCTCGTGGGTGAAGACCTGGCCGAGGATCTGGGCGTACTGATTGGCGAGGCTGCGGGCGTCGACATCGTCGCGGCTGTAGCTGTAGCCCTTGAGATCGGCGTGGCGAATACCGGAGATGCGGAGTTGGTCGAACTCGTTGTACTTGCCGACACCGGCGAACCCGATGCGGTCGTAGATCTCGGAGACCTTGTGGAGCGTGTTGGACGGGTTCTCGGCGACGATGAGGACGCCGGCATCGCACATCAGCCCGATGAGGCTCTTGCCCCGAGCGATGCCCTTGCGGGCATAGTCGGCCATGTCCTTCATGCGCTGCTCGGGCGATACGTAGAACGGTGCGCTCATCGGTGGCCTCCGCGGCTCGAGGGGTTCAGGGGGTTGTTCATACCTGCGTGCTCTCCGAACTCAAGGCGTTGCCTCCGTCGTCGCCGGCGGCACTGGTGTACTGAGCGATGAGCGCGGCGGTGCGTTCTTCGAGTTCGTCATCGCCGACCCGCTCGAAGCCGTTGGTGTCGATGGTGGCGACGACGGGGTAGATCCCGCGGATGAGATCCGGCAGGCCGCTGGCCGAATCCTCGTCGGCGGCCTGGAAGAGGGCCTCGATGGCGAGGTTGACCGCCGAGTCGCGATCCATGTCGTCGCGGAAGCGGATCTTGATCACGGTTCCCGCGTGCAGGCTGCCCGAACCGGAGGTCGCGTAGTCGCGTTCCTCGTAGCGGCCGCCGGTGATGTCGTATTGAAACAACCGGCCTTCGGCCCGCCGCTTGTCGTATCCGGCAAAGATCGGTACGACGGCGAGGCCCTGCATGGCCGCGGGCAGGTTCTGGCGCAGCATTTGGGAGAGCTGGTTGGCCTTGCCTTCCAGGCTGAGCGCGTTGCCCTCCACCTTCTCGTAGTGCTCGAGCTGAAGCTGGAAGAGCTTCACCATGTCGACGGCCGGCCCGGCCGCGCCGGCGATGGCGATGGCGGAGTGCTGGTCGGCGGGAAAGACCTTTTCGATCGAGCGATGGCTGATGATGTGGCCCGAGGTCGCCCGCCGGTCGCCCGCGATGATGGCCCCGTCGCCGTAGCGCAGCGCGATGACGGTGGTGCCGTGGGCGAGTTCGAACTGCTCGGCAACGTCGCCGTCGGGCACGGGCGGAGCCAGACCGGCGGAGCGTACGAGGTTGGTGAAGCTGCTGCCGGGATCGGAACCCGGCTCGAAAGTCGAAGGAGTCACGAAGAAGACGTTACCCGCTACTCGCCGCCCTTTTGGATGTAGCTCTTGACGAAATCTTCGGCATTCGTTTCGAGGACGTCGTCGATTTCGTCGAGTAGTTCGTCGAGGTCGCTCTTCAGCTTCTCGCCCGTCTCCGAGCTCGCCGGCGTGGCGGCGATCTCTTCGTCGGCTTCTGCCGGGGATGATTTCTTAATCTGCTCCCGTTCAGCCATGGTTCCTCCGTGTAAGTCGAGTTGTTGCCGTTCGTACTCGTGGCGGGCGAGTTCGTTGCGGGCGAGTTCGGGTTGTGTGCGTCTGCGTCAGGTGTGGCCGCCGGGCACCGGTGGGGGTCACTGGTCCAGCAGTTCCAACAACTGTGCCGGCGTTTCACTTTGTTCCAACAAGGTACCCACATGTTCACGGGTGCCGCGAGTCGGTTCCATCATCGGGACCCGCCGCAGCGGGTCGGTGCCGACGTCGAAAACCAGGGAATCCCAGTTGGCGGCCACGATGCTGGAGCTGAATTTCTTGAGGCACTCGCCGCGGAAGTAGGCGCGAGTGTCCTCGGGCGGGTCGGCCATCGCGGACCGGACCTCGTCCTCGTCGACCAGGCGCTCGGCGCCCAGCCGGGCGAAGAGCGACTTCTCCGGCCGAAGGTCGTGATACTGGATGTCCATCGCGGCGAGCCGGGCATCGTCCCACCCGAGTTGGTGGCGGTCGCGGTAGGCCTCGAGAACCCGCATCTTGGTGACCCAGTCGACCTGGCCGGCGAGTTTGGCCGGGTCGCTTTCGAGGGCCGACAACACCGACTCCCAGCGGAGCATGACGTCGAGAGCAACGTCGCCGCCGATGGCTTCGGTACCGCGCTCGTCGACGTAGCGGCGGGCGTTCTCCAACAGGGCCCACTGCACTTCGAGGGCCGTGGCGGCGGTGCCATCGACCAGCGGAAGGACCTCGGCGAGCGACAGGTCATAGGACACGGCCCGCATGGCCTGCACCGGTGCGTCGAACACGAAATCGCGATCGATGAAATCGTCCTCGATCATCGCCAGGACGATGGCGGTGGTGCCGACCTTCAGGAACGTCGCCACCTCACACAGGTTGGCGTCGCCGACGATGACGTGCAGCCGACGGTACTTCTGAGCATCGGCGTGGGGTTCGTCACGGGTGTTGATGATCGGGCGCTTGAGGGTGGTTTCGAGCCCGACCTCCTCCTCGAAGAAGTCGGCGCGCTGGGTGATCTGGTACGGCACGTCCTCGCCGGTCAACCCCATGGCCTCGGTCCCCACCTTGCCGGCCCCGGTGAAGATCTGGCGGGTGATGAAGTGAGCGGTGGCGTGGGTCACGATCCGGCCGAACGGGGTGGCCCGATCCATGAGGTAGTTCTCGTGACAGCCGTAGGAATTGCCCTTGCCGTCGGAGTTGTTCTTGTAGACCACCAACTCCTGTTCGGGAGGCAGGATGGACCTGGCGGCGCGCATCGATGCGATGGCGATCTCCTCGGCCGCCCGGTCGTAGCGAACGATCGCACGAGCGTCGATGCATTCCGGTGTCGACAGTTCGGGATGGGCGTGATCCACGTAGTACCGGGCGCCGTTGGTGAGGACGGCGTTGACGAGATGGGTTTCCACCTCGGGGGGCAGCGAGCCGACCGGCGCCAGCCCGCGAGCGTCGTTGGCCGGGGATTCGTCCTCGAAGTCCCAGCCGACGCGGGCCTGGGTGTGGTGGCCTTCGTTGTCCACCGCGCTGAGGTACGCGTTGATGAGCAGCGATGAAGCGGCAATCGGGTTCGATTCCTCACCGCCGCGCTGCACGATGCCGTACTCGGTCTCAATGCCGAGGGTTTTGGTAATCGCCATGGTGAGCGCCAATGTAGCGGGCGCTTCGGCCTTCCGGGGGACGCTGGGCCCGGGGGTTCGCCGGGCGACGAGGCCCGGCGGTGCTTACAGGTACTGGCCGGTGCCGACCCGTTCGATGGAACGGCCGCCGCCGCTGCCGTCCTCATCGTTGGCCAACAGCGTCCGCACGTACACGATGCGTTCGCCCTTCTTGCCCGAGATCTTGGCCCAGTCGTCCGGGTTGGTCGTGTTGGGTAGGTCCTCGTGCTCTTTGAATTCCTGTTTGACCGATGCGAGCAGGTCCTCGGTGCGAATACCGCGGGTGCCGCCGGCCAGGATGCGCTTGATCGCCAGTTTCTTGGCCCGGCGGACGATGTTCTCGATCATGGCTCCGGACGAGAAGTCCTTGAAGTACATGATCTCCTTGTCACCGTTCTGGTAGGTGATCTCGAGGAAGCGGTTGCGGTCGTCGGCGAGGTACATGTCGCTGACGGTTTCTTCGACCATCGCCTGGATCGCCTTGTTGCGGTCGCCGCCCCCGACGGTATTGATCACGTTCTCGTCGATCGGCAGTTCCGGCACCAGGTACCGACCGAAGATCGCGGTGGCCGCCACCTCGTCGGGGCGTTCGATCTTGATCTTCACATCGAGGCGACCCGGGCGCAGGATGGCTGGATCGATCAGATCCTCGCGGTTGGACGCACCGATCACGATGACGTTGCGCAGGGTCTCGACGCCGTCGATTTCGGCGAGGAGCTGCGGCACGATCGTCGATTCGATATCGGAGCTGATGCCGCTGCCGCGCGTGCGAAACAACGACTCCATCTCGTCGAAGAACACGATGACCGGCCAGCCCTCGTCGGCCTTCTCGCGGGCCCGCTGGAACACGAGGCGGATCTGGCGTTCGGTCTCGCCGACGTACTTGTTGAGTAGTTCGGGGCCCTTGATGTTGAAGAAGAAGCTCTTCGCTTCGCCGTCACCGCTTGCTTCGGCCACCTTTTTCGCCAGCGAGTTGGCGACCGCCTTGGCGATCAGGGTCTTACCGCAGCCGGGAGGACCGTAGAGCAGGATGCCTTTCGGGGCCGGTAGGTCGAATTCGCCGAACAGATCCTGGTGCAGGAACGGCAGTTCGACGGCGTCGGTGATCGCTTCGATCTGGGTGTCGAGGCCGCCGACATCGTCGTAGGAGACGTCGGGAACCTCTTCGAGCACGAGATCCTCGACCTCGGGCCGGGGCAGCCGCTCGAGCAAGATGTTGGCGCGAGCGTCGACCAGCACGTGGTCGCCGTTGCGCATCTTTTCGCCAATGAGAGCCTCGGCCAGTTCGACCACCCGCTCCTCGTCGGCCCGCCCCACGATGATCGCCCGGTGGCCGTCGTCGAGCAGCTCGCGCAGCGTGGCGATTTCGCCGGTGGTCTCGTGGGCCCGGGACAACACGACGTTGAGCGACTCGTTGAGGGCGACCTCCTGGCCGGCCACGAGTGGCTCGTCGATATCGGGGTGAACCGCGACGCGCATCTTGCGGCCCCCGGAAAACACGTCGACGGTGTCGTCATCGTTGAGCCCGAGCACGGTGCCGTAGGCCGACGGGGGCTGGGTGAGCTTCTCCACCTCTTCGCGCAGCGCGGCGATCTGCTCGCGCGCCTCGCGCAGGGTGTAGGTCAACTTCTCGTTCTGCGAGACGGCCTGGGCGAGTTGCCCCTTGGTCTCGAGCAGCCGCTCCTCCAGGGTGCGGACGCGCTTGGGCGCGTCCTGGAGTCGACGGCGCAACGTGTTGATCTCGTCTTCGAGATCGGCGGCGTTGCGCCGCACTTCAGCCAGTTCAGCTTCGAGACGACGTTGCTCGCTGACGACAGCTACCTCCTACTCGACGATCACGGTTGATCGTGGCGGTGAAACCAAGGATTTCCTAGACGGTGAACCCTACACGGGACCCTGTCGGCTGCGGTGACGCGACATGGAGGGTTCCCGAGCCACGGAACGAAAAGCCGGCAACAACACTTGTGGCGGCTTGGATTCGTCCGAAGGGATGGTGACGGAAGTACTGTTTGCCAGCAACAACACACCGAGAAGGGTGACGAGCTAATGAAGGTATGGATCGACCAGGATCTGTGCACGGGCGACGGGCTGTGCGAGGAGATCGCTCCGGACGTGTTTGCGCTCCTCGACGATGGCCTCGCCTACGTCAAAGAAGGCGACAAGATCTTTTCGGACCCGGGCGGCCCCGAAGGCCTCGCCGTGGTGAAGGAAGGCCAGGAAGAGGCCACCATCGAATCCGCCGAGGAATGCCCCGGCGAGTGCATCTTCATCGAGGTCTAGTACCCCCGATGTGATCGACCGGTTCTGAAACATGTAGTCGGGGGGACGTCGAGGACGTCCCCCCAGCTCGTTTTGGCGCTCGGGCGGATCACGCGCAGTTGCCGGTGTCGACCGGCTGGTCGGTCGGCCCATCGAGCAGGGGTTCGAACGCATCGATGGTGATGCCGTAGCCGACGCCACCGCGGCGGGACGCGGCCCAGACCACGCCGAGCACCCGTCCGTCGGCGCCGATCATGGCGCCGCCGGAATCGCCGGGAGCCAGATCGACGGCGATGAGGTAGCCGTCGCGCTCGACCTCCCCCTGCCGGTAGATGTCGCTGGTGTTGATGGTGACCGGCCGGTCGATCCGAAACGGGAGCCGGTGCAAGCGGTCGGTGGCAGCCGCACCGAACACGGCCCCCTCCTCCCCCGCGTCGCCGCGTCTCGTTTCCAGCGGCGCCACATCCAGCGGGGCCGAGACCAGGGCGGTGTCCTGTTCGGCGTCGATGCCGACCACCCGGCCCGTCACGGTTTCGGACAGTCCGGTGATGGTGACGTCGGTGAGGCCGGCGACCACATGGGCGTTCGTGGCGATGAGGCCGGGAGCGATGACGAACCCCGCGCCGACGTGGTCCTGACCGCACGCCCGGCCGGCGACCCGTACGACGCCGCGACGGGCCTGGCCGATGACGGCGAGATCGAGGTCGACGTCGTCGGGCACCGGTCCCGGGTCGAGTCGATTCCGGCCGTCGCGCTCGAGGTCGGCGGCGTCGCCGTCGGAGATGTCATCGGAGAGGTCGACGGCCAGCGGGAAACGTACCGCGGTATCGGTCGGTGGTTCTTCGGCCCGGTCGACGCCGAGGACCAGCACGCCGACGGCGACGGCGATGGTGGCGGCGACGATCGTCTCCACGACCGGCCGGCGGCGCATCAGTCGGTCGGCTGGTCGATACGGCGGGTCTGGGTGAGGAAGCCGGTGTGGGCCACCATGCGATGGTCCGGACGGACGGCCATGCCGTCGACATGCCAGCTCCGCTGGAGAATCTCGGTGGTCTCGGTCAGCCCGAACGGTAGGTCGGCCAGCGACTCGTGTAGCCGTTGGACCTGCACGATGCTCGGCGTGTACGCGACCACGATCCCGCCGGGTCGAAGTGCCGTCGCGAGGTGCGGCATGACCTGCCAGGGCTCGGGGAGATCGAGGATGGCCCGATCGAGGTTGACGGCATCAATACCGTCGTAGGCGCTGCGGATCTCGACGTGGTAGCGCTGCTCGGCCACATCGGTGCCCAGAAACGTCTCGACGTTGGCGCGGGCGCGGTTGGCGAAGTCCTCGCGGATTTCGTAGCCGATCACGTCGGCACCGGCCCGCAACAGGGTCATGGACGTGGCGCCGGACCCGACCCCGGATTCCAGGACCCGGTGCCCGGGCTGAATGTCGGCGAGCATGAGGATCGGACCGAGGTCCTTCGGGTAGATCACCTGGGCGCCGCGCGGCATCTTCAGAATGAAGTCGCTCAGCGTCGGGCGGATCGCCAGATAGGCGGCGCCGCGGGTCGACGCGACCCGGCACCCTTCGGTGCGGCCGATCAGGTCATTGTGCGCGAGGTAGCCGGCGTGGCTGTGGAACTGTCCGTCGGCCTCGAGGGTCAGCAGGTAGCGGCGCTTCTTCCGGTCGATGAGCAACACCTCATCGCCGGCGCTGAAAATTCCGGCAGTTGTGGACATGGGTCACGCTCGATCGGGTTCGCTCGGGGTACTGGGTCCAGAGCGTACCGACGTCTTCTCCCGGCGCGGCGAGAGTCGAACGGGTTGGGCGGCGGTGGCCCGTTCGGCGAGCCGACAGAAGGCACATTCCCCCGATGGGGTCGGGGCACCGCAGGTGGTGCAGGGGGCGAGCACGTCGTCGATGGCGGCATCGGAGGAGGCGAAGCGTTCGGCGGCCCGGGCGAAGAACCCGAAGACGAAGTCGAGCTTGGAGCCCGGTGACTGAAGCTCGATCTGGTTGAGCGCCTCTTTGTAGGCAATGTGTTTGTTGCCCACCGCCATCGGGCATTCCTCAAGGATGTAGTCGATGTTCTGCAGGACGCAGTACGCGGCCATCTCGCGTTCGTACAGCCGGATCAGCGGCTTGATCTTCTTCGGGAAGCCCGACCGGGCCGGGAGTACGGGGTGCTGCCGGCCGAGATAGTCCACCTGCCAGCGCAGGGTGTTGCCGAACAGCACGGCCGCCTCGTCGTCGAGGTTGTGGCCGGTGGCGAGGGCGTCGTAGCCGCCATCGAGCGCCGCCTTGTCGAAGATGTGGCGCTTCGAGAGCCCGCACGCCGAACACGGCGCTCGTTTCGCCGCTCGCGATCCGTGGGGTACGTCGTAGCCGTACTCGCGAAGGAGGTCGACCTCGATCAGTTTGAGGTCTCGTTGGCGGGCGAAGTCGCGGGCGAAGTCACCGGACTCGTCGGAGTAGTCGCCGATCCCGAGGCCGATGTAGAGCCCGTCGGCCTGGTAGCCGAGTTCGATGAGGATGTCCCAGAGCGCGAGGGAATCCTTGCCGCCCGACACGGCGACGAGCACGCGGTCGCCCTCGTCCAGCATGTCGAACTCTTTGATTGCCTTGGCGGTCTGGTCGCGGCACAGCCGCAGGAAGTGTTCCGTGCAGAAGTTGGCGTTGTGGCGCCGAATGTCGATGATCGCCGGTTCGCGACATACCCGACACTTCACCGCCCGGCCTCCACGGCCTCGCTGATGACACTGCCGCCGCTGATGACACTGCCCCCGCTGATGACACTGCGGATCTCGACGTTCGCGTCGTCGGCCAGGCGAACGTCGCCGGGTACCAGGGCACCATCGGCGATCACCAGCACCGACTCCCGGTTCAGTTCAAGCTTATTCAACAGTTTCTGCACCGACATCCCGTGGTCGTACTCGAACTCACGGGTGGGGTTGCGCAATGTGACCTTCACGGGCCCTCCCCGATTAGTCGTCGCTGTTTTGTAGCAGCACCTCGAGCGGGTGTAGCGGTGCGGGCCGGTGCTTGGTCCGACGCTTCAACTGCTTGCTCGTGAGCGCCTTGTCGGCCAGCGAAATGGTGGAGCTGGCGACCCGGCGGGCGCCGAGCTTGTTGTTGCGCCGGGCGGCCTTGCGTTGGGTTCGCAGCGCTTTGGTGACCCGCCGACGCGACGGTTTCGCATCGGCCTTGGACGCCTTGCGGGCGGCGGCCTTGTTGGCCTTGCGGGCTTTGCGGGCCTTGCGCTTCGACGGGGCGGGCTCCTCGTGCACGATCTCGAACCAGTGCCCGGCTTTGAGATCGTGGCTGAAGACCACCGGCGCGTCCTCGCCGCTCTTGGTGACCTTGCTGTAGAACTTGCCGAGATACTGCAGGCCGAGGACACCCAACCAGAACTTGGAGCCGCCGAAGAGGCCTTTCCGGGTGGCGTTGAACGCGACGTAGCGCTTGATGGCCTTGGGGGTGATGGGCAACATGCCCGTCAGATCCGCCGGATCTCGACGATGGCGGACTTTTTGACGCCGACTCGACGGCCGAGCAGGTACATCAACAGCAGCACGAGAATGCCGCCGGCGACCGCGGCGGGAACAACCGCGCTCTTGGCGGGCCCGGTGCGCTCATCGATCCCGGTCTTGACCTCGCGGAATTTTCCCTCGAGATCGTCGCGGCTGATCTTGGCTTCGCTCACTTGTTGCTCCTCTTGATCAATAGCGCGAACGCGCCCAGCACGACGGCCCCGAACAAAATGGTGACGAGGTACGGAATCCAGGTCAGGCTTCCGGTGACCCAGGATCCCCGGCGCTGCATGAAGCGCAGCACACCGAGGGTCAGGAACATCATGCCCAGCCCGGCGAACAGTCCGCCCGGTACGCCGAACTTCAGGTAGCCACCAAGGGACTTGAGCGGGGTAACGGTTTCCTGGATCGCGTACGCCTTGACCATGTCGATGGTCTCGCTGAGCGGGTTGCCGGTTTCTTCAGCCATGGGTCCTCTGTCGATGCTGATCAGCCAGAGACCCTACACCGCAGCACCCGCCGGGGCGATGCTGGGGCGTACGTCAGGCTTCGCCCTGCGACGGGTGGCCGAGATCCCCGGGCGGGTCCATGCCGATGCGGGCGGTGAGGAGTTCCAGTTCGTCGACCAGCAGCGCGCGGAGCAGCGCGATCCGGTCGGCGGCGGTTTCGGCGACCAGGACGCGTTGGCGGTCGCTCGGTCCGAGCGGCGAGAACGCCGCGACCTGGTAGCTGCCGGCCGCCGGGTCGTCGTCGAGGTCGACGGTCGCGGGGACCGCGGGTTCGCCGATCTCGGTCTTGAGCGCCAGCGTTCGGCGCAGCAACCCCACGAGGGTCTGGTAGTCGCCGTCGGCGACGGTGCTCGGACCGTCGGGCCACTCGGTGACCTCGGCCTGGGGGTATGGCGCATCGTCGAACCACCGGTCGACGCGGATGCGCCGGTCGCCGACGCACATCAGTGCCCAGCGGCCGTCGTCGAAGCGTTCGGCGTGTTCGACGCGGGCGACCGTCCCGGCGAGCGTGCGCAGGTCGCCGCCGCCGACTTCGGAGCCCCGCTCGATGAGCGTCACGCCGAACTCGCGGTCGCCGGCGAGAACATCGTCGGTGAGCTGGCGGTAGCGCGGCTCGAATACGTGCAGCGGCAACAACGCGCCCGGAAAGAGCACCATGCCGAGGGGGAACATTGCCAACTGCGCCATCGAAAGCAGACCTTACGGCAGGTTTGGCCGCGGGCCCGGTCTCAACCGTTGCTCGGCGGTTGCGGGCCCAGGGAGCCCAGGTCGGGTCCCTCCGGCCACGACACGAGCAGTTCGCCCATGTCCTGTTGCACCGCAATCGATGCCGCAGCGTCGAGTTCGGGGATGTTGGTGACGTAGGCGAAGCTGAGCACGGCCCCGTCGGCGCCAAGCGCGAAACCGGCGAGCGCCGACACCTCGTTCAGGCTGCCGGTCTTGGCCAAGATGTTGCCCCGGGTGGCGGTATCGGTGAAGCGGTCGATCAGGGTGCCGGTTTCGCCGCCGATCGCGAGACCGGTCGCCAGCACCGAATCGACGCCGGAGTCGGCCAACATGTCGACGAGGAAGTCACAGGTCAGTGAGTTGGCCGATGAGAGCCCCGAGCCGTCGGCGATCGAGACGCCCTCGGTGTCGTAGCCGTTGTCGGCGAGCACCGCGGTCGCTCGGGTCACTCCGGCAGCGGTGGCGCCCACCTGGTCGGGGCTGAGCGCGATCTCTTTGATCAACAGCTCCGCGGTGTTGTTGTCCGACGTCGCGAGCATCTGTTCGACGATGACCGACATCGGCGGGGAGCTGATCGTGGCCAGCGTCGGGAACTCCGGGGGGACCTCGCCCGAGCGCGCCGACTGGGTGATGATCACTCCCCTGGCTTCGAGCAGGTCATCGAACTGCGCCGCGGCGTCGGCGGCCGGATCGCCGGCGGCGGTCGCCAGTTGGTTCGCCGGGTTGTCGTCGGGGTAGCGGGTGAAGCCGTCATTCACCGACAGCGCCGAAAGCGGTCCGGTCTGGTTCTGGTCGGTGAATCTCGGTGGCCAGGAGTCGACGTAGCGGTCGGCGTCGTAGCGGGTCTCGTCACCGACGACGGCACCGTTGATCTCGGTGAGCCCCTGGTCGACCAGGGCGTCGGCCAGTTCGGCGAGGTCGGTGAACGCCTGCGGCTCGGGATAGCGGCCGATGTAGTCGGCTGTCGCGAGGACCGGGTCGCCGCCGCCGACGAGCCAGAGATCGCCGTCGAGACGACCGTCGGTGATCACCGCGGATGACGCGAGCGATGTCGTGAACGTGAAGTCCGGGCCGAGGTGCTCGAGGGCCGCGGCCGCGGTGACGACCTTTTGCGCCGATGCCGGGACGAGCGGGGTTTGCGGGTTGTGTTCGAAGATTCGCTGGCCCGCCCGTTCCACTACGAGGCAGGTGTCCGGTGCGCTCGCCGCCACCACGCTTTCAAGATCGGCGGCCAATTCGTCGTCGGCCGTGTCGGCGACAAGGAGTTGGGGGACTCGCCGAGCCGACAGCACCGGGGTGATGACCAGCGCATCGGGCGGGCCGGCGGCGGGGGCAGGGCCGCGGTCGGCGTCGCTCTCCGCGCGCAGCGCGAGGAGGCCGGCGATGAGCGCGCCGACCAGAAACAGCAGGGGAAGTGCCATACGTCGCATCGGGCCCCGACCTTACGCGAGGCGTTGGCCCCGCGCGGTCACCGGTCGGGCGGAGCGGTGCTCGGTCGTCGGCCCGTCGCCCGCGTGGGCAACCAACGTCGCGTAACCAAGCGGGGCCGACGCGAGTCCATACCTGGAGACCGCTACATCTTCACCAGTACACCTCACCAGCTACATCAGGAGCCCGTTCGTTGTTCCGTTCCATTCTGCTCGGCCTGGTGATCGGGTTTGTCCTCACCCAGATCGCCAACGGTGCCACCACCATTTATCTGCACCGGGCGCTCGCCCACCGGGCCATCACCGTTCGACCGGGGTTAGCCCTGCTGTTTCGCGTCGTGATCTGGTTCACGACGGGGATCCGACCGCGTCAGTGGGCGGCGGTTCACCGCAAGCACCACGCCTTCACCGATACCGACGACGACCCGCACTCGCCGCTCCAGCTCGGCTGGCTCCGGGTGCAGCTGACCAACGTGATGCTGTATCGCAAGGTGGCCCGAGACCGCGAACAGGTGGTTCGCTACGCCCGCGACCTTCCCCAGACCCGGCTCGACCGTTATCTGCTCGATCACGCCCTGGTCGGCCTGGGTCTGATGACGCTGGTGCTGGTCCTCGTCCTCGGCCCCCTGGCCGGCGGGGTTGCCGCCATCTCCCACGTGCTGCTCTACCTGGGCCTGAGCGGTTCGGTGAACGCGATCGCGCACACCTTTGGGCGCCGACCCTTTCAAAATTCGGCGACCAACCTCCAGTGGCTGGCCTTCCTCACCGCCGGCGAGGGCTTGCACAACAATCACCACGCCGCCCCGACCTCGGCCCGGTTCTCGCTGAACCCGGGCGAGATCGATCCGGCCTGGTTGTCGATCCGGGTCCTGCGTCGGCTCGGCTGGGTGCGGGTGCGCCACGACGCACCGCGGTTCACCGTGCCGCGCACCACGGCCCAGCCGACATAGGCACGGCGCAGCCGACATGGGCATGGCGCAGCCGACATGAGCCCAAGCGCCGACCATCGTCCAGCCCCACCGCCGATCCCGCTGGCCGCCGGTGAACGAGAGACGCTCGAGACGTTTCTCGACTTCTATCGGGCCGCCCTCCTCGATCGGGCCTGGGGCCTTACCCACGATCAGCTCCAGATCGCCCTGCCGCCGTCGTCGTTGACGCTCTCCCGGCTAATCGGCCACATGGCGTACGTCGAGCAGGTGTGGTTCCGCGAACGTCTACTGGGCCACGAGTTCGACGGCGACTACGCCGACTTCGACTGGGACGCCGACGTCGATGCGGAGATGACGCTGGCGCAGACCTGGACCGTCGAGGAGCTGTTCACCCGCTTTCGTCACTCTGTGGAGGATTCTCGCCGCCGCGCCGTCGACCTTTCGCTGGACGCGTTGTCGGTCACCACCAACAGTGATGGCGAGCGGTGGAGCCTGCGCTGGATCCTCGTGCACATGATCGAGGAGTACGCCCGACACTGCGGGCACGCCGACCTCATCCGCGAGGCGATCGATGGCGACAACCTGTCGAGCTAGGTGTTGATCTCGGGGACGGTCTCGGTGGACCTGTAGGTGAGTCACCCCGGTAGGTTGGCGGGATGGACATTCTCGCTGCCCTGTTCATCGACAACATCGACCTGCGCCCCGTCGCCGGGCCGGCTACCCACATCGACCTGACCGGCATCAAGTTCTCCGCCGCCGCCGACGGCCCGCTGCCGCTGAAGTGGAACCCGCATCTTGTGGTTCTCGTCCGCAACCCGCCGGACGGTAAGCCGAACGCGGCGCTCGAGGTCGTCTTTCGGTTCGGCGACGAAGAGGTCGCCCGCAACGCCCAGCCGCTGATGATCGAACCGGGAAAGTTCGCGTATCGACTCGTCCAGGCCGAGCTCGAGTTCACGGAGTACGCCACGGTTGAGGCTCACTGCCGCATCGACCAGGGCGCGGCGCTCGTCGTGCCGTTCACCATGCTGGAGCCAGAGCCGCAGACCCCGGACGCCGGATGAGACGTTTTGCGTCGGCGCTTTCGGAGCACCCGCTTCCCACCCACGCCATCGGTGAGGTGGTCGGCGACGTCTTGCAGGAGGTCGGTCCGGAGCCGGACCTCGCCGTGTTGTTTGTGACCGCGGAACACGTGGGCGTCCTCGAGGACATGATCACCGTCGTCCGCCAGGTCCTGGCTCCGACCACCCTCATCGGGGTGAGCGCCGTCGCGGTGATCGGGAACGACCACGAAGCCGAGGAGGTGCCGGCCGTATCGCTGTTCGCCGGCCACACCGGGCCGGTGACCCCGGTCCGGCTCGAGTCGGTGCAGTCCCCCGACGGCCACGCAGTGGTGGGCATGCCCGACGAGGCGATCGAACCCGGCCGAACCGGCATCTTGTTGGCCGATCCGTTCAGCTTTCCCGCCGGAGAATTCCTGACCGCCGCCGAGTCGCAGTATCCCTATCTGCAGATCGTCGGGGGGTTGGCCTCGGCGGCGCGCGGGCCCGGCGGCAATCGTCTGGTGCTCGATGGCCACGTGTACACCGAGGGCGCGGTCGGGGTCTTGTTGCCGGCGACGCTGCCGGTGCAGACCGTGGTGTCGCAGGGATGTCGCCCCATCGGCGAACCCTTCGTGGTTACCCGGGCCGAGCGCAACGTCGTCTATGAACTCGGCGGTGTTCCCGCCCTGGATCGGCTCCAGTCGCTGATCGATTCGGCCAGCGTCGAACAGCGCAACCTCATGGCCCGCGGTCTGCACGTGGGCATCGTGATCGATGAACACAAGCTCGAATTCGAACGGGGCGACTTCTTGATCCGAGGCGTTCTCGGAGCTGACCGTGCGGTGGGCGCGGTGGCCGTCGGCGATCACCCCGACGTTGGTTCGACCGTGCAGTTCCAGGTGCGCGACGCCGAAACCGCCGACGAGGACCTGCGGGAGTTGATCGCGGGCAACCGGGCGGACGGCGCGCTCGTCTTCACCTGTAACGGCCGGGGGATCCATCTGTTCGGCGAGGCGGATCACGACGCCTCCATTGTGCACGGTGGCACCGGTTCATCGGCGACCGGAGGCATGTTCTGTGCCGGTGAGATTGGTCCCGTCGGCGGCAAAAACCGGATGCACGGATTCACCGCGTCGGTTCTGTTGTTCCCGCCGGCGCCGGTCCGCGGCGACAGCTGAACCTCGGCGCGGCCGCCCCGTCTCACTCCCCGGGAACTACGTCACGCCCTAGCGGGTTCGTACTGGGTAGGGTCGACGCTGGCGCCGCTCCCCGGCGGCCCGACCACCCTGGAAGGAACCTCGTGCACACCGAAGTTGAACAGCGCGCCATCAGCGTCATCCGCGGCTTGGCGATGGATGCTCCCCACGCCGCCAAATCCGGCCATCAGGGAACCGCGATGGCGTTGGCGCCGCTCGCACATGTGCTGTTCACGCGGGTGATGAACTACGACGCCGACGCACCGGACTGGGCGGATCGGGATCGGTTCATCCTGTCGCCGGGCCACGCGTCGATCCTCCTCTACTCGATGCTGCATCTCACGGGTACCTCGTTGACGCTCGAAGACCTTCGCCAGTTCCGACAATGGGAGTCCGCCACGCCGGGCCATCCCGAGGTCGGGCACACCCCCGGCGTCGAGGTCACCACCGGACCCTTGGGTCAGGGGTTCGCGAACGGTGTCGGCATGGCCATCGCCGAGCAGCACCTGCGCAGCCGGTTCGGCCGCGAGGTCTGCGACCACTACATCTACGCCATCGTGTCCGATGGCGACCTCGCCGAGGGGGTCAGCCATGAGGCTGCCTCACTGGCCGGTCACCTCGGGTTGGGCCGGCTCATCTACGTCTACGACGACAACCACATTTCGATCGATGGGCCGACCGAAATCGCCCTCTCCGACGACGCCGCCGCCCGATTCCGCTCCTACGGTTGGGATGTCCAGGAGCTCGGCGAAGCCGCCGACGACCTCGATGCCATGGAGGCCGCGCTTTTGGCGGCGAAAGAGGTTACCGACAAGCCGTCGATCCTCATCCTGCGCAGCCATATCGGGGCGCCGTCGCCCGAACTGACCGACCATCACGAGGCGCATGGGTACGCGTTCAAAGACGACGAGATCACTGCGACCAAGGCCGTCCTGGGCCTCCCCGACGAGCCGTTCCACGTCCCCGACGATGTGGTCGACGCCTACCGCGAGGCCGGCCGTCGCGGTTCGACGGCCCGCGAGGCGTGGAACGCCCGCATGGCGGACTTCGACGGTGACCGCGACGCTTGGGCAGCCTGCATTCGCGGCACCGGGCTCGACGGTTGGCAGGACGCGTTGCCGAGCTGGGAACCGGGCGACTCGATCGCGACCCGCAAGGCCAGCGGCGCCTGTCTGGCCGCACTCGTCGAGGTCGTACCCGGTCTGATGGGCGGCGGCGCCGACCTCACCGGCAACACCGGTACGGCGCTACCCGGCCAGGCTCTCCTCGCCGCCGACGCCCCCGATGGCCGCCAGATTGCCTTCGGCATTCGCGAACACGCAATGGGCTCGATCATGAACGGCATGGCGCTGCACGGTGGCACGCTGCCGGTCGGGGGAACCTTCCTGGTCTTCAGCGACTACATGCGCGGCGCCGTCCGGCTGGCCGCGCTCTCCGGGGCCCAGTCGCTCTTCGTATGGACCCACGACTCCGTCGGGGTCGGCGAGGATGGCCCGACCCACCAACCGATCGAACACGTCAGTTCACTGCGGGCCATCCCCGACCTGCGGGTGTACCGGCCCGGCGACGCCAACGAGACCGCCGCCTGCTGGCGGGTCGGCATCGAGAGCACATTGCCGGTCGCCATGATTCTGAGTCGCCAGAACCTGCCGGTGCTCGAGGGCACAGCGAGCGGCGCCGTCGACCGCGGAGCCTACGCACTGGTGGACCCCGAAGGGGCGGTGGTCACCCTGATCGGTACCGGGTCGGAACTGTCGGTGTGCGTCGAAGCCGCCCGAGCACTCGAAGCCGACGGCATCGTGGCCCGCGTGGTGTCGATGCCCTGCGTGGAATTGTTCGACGAGCAGGACAGCGCGTATCAAGATGTCGTTCTGCCCGACCTGCCGACGTTGGCCGTCGAGGCGGGCGTCAGCCACGGCTGGTACCGGTTTGCCGACGATGTGGTCGCCATCGACCGGTTCGGCGCCTCGGCGCCGGGCAGCGTGGTGCTGGCCGAACTCGGCATCACCGCCGAAAACGTTGCCAACCGGGCGCGCGCCCTGCTCGACTGAACCCGTAGGCCGGCCACCCCGACGACCCCCCCCGACGACCTGAGAGTAAGGAACCAACCCCCATGACCCGTTTACACGACCTCTACGACGAGCAGGGCCAGAGCCCATGGCTCGACAACATTCGCCGGGGCTGGATCACCAGCGGCGAGCTGGCCGAATGGATCGACAAAGGGGTACGGGGCCTCACGTCCAACCCCAGCATCTTCCAGAAGGCCATCGCCGGCAGCGACGAGTACACGGAGCAGTTCACCGAACTTCTCGGTGCCGGCAGCTCGATCGAAGACTCCTACTGGAGTCTCGTCACCACCGACATCGAAGCGGCGTTGGCCATCCTGCGCCCGGTGTATGACGAGAGCAACGGGCTCGATGGCTACGTTTCGGTCGAGGTCGATCCGGGTCTCGCCCGCGACACCGAGGGCACGGCGGCCGCGGCCCGCATGCTCGACGACCGCATCGACGAGCCCAACCTCTACGTAAAGATCCCCGGTACCGCCGAAGGTTTGCCCGCGATCCAGACCATGATCGCCGAGAAGCGCAGCATCAACGTGACCCTGCTGTTTTCGACGCAGCGGTACCGCGAGGTGATGGAGGCCTACATCGCCGGACTCGAGGCCGCGGAGGGCGACCTGTCGGACATCTCGAGCGTCGCTTCGTTCTTCATCTCGCGCGTCGACGTCGAGGTCGACCGGCGTCTCGACGCCATCGGCACACCCGAAGCGCTCGCGTTGCGGGGCAAGACCGCGGTCGCCAACGGGCGCATGGCCTATGCCGCTTTTGTCGAGACCTTTTCCGGGCCCCGCTGGGATGCCCTGGTCGCTCGCGGCGCCCGGGTGCAGCGTCCGTTGTGGGCGAGCACATCGACCAAGAACGAAGCCTACCCCGACACCCTCTACGTCGACACCCTGATCGGCCCGCACACGGTCAACACCCTCCCCGACTCGACCCTGGCCGACTTTCTCGATCACGGCACCGTCGCCCGCACCATCGACGCCGGAGTAGCCGAAGCCGAGGCGACGCTCGCGGCGGTCGCCGCGCTCGGCATCGATCTCGACGAGGTCACCCAGCTGCTGGAGGACCAGGGTGTGGCCTCGTTCGAGAAGGCGTTCGACGAACTGTTGACGACACTGACCGAGACGGCGGACAACCTCCGCTAGCGGCGACCCCGGTGAGGCCGCTCAGGAACTGGTGAAGACGATCACGACGGTGCCCTCGGGTTGGTCGTAGTCGACAAACTCTTCGTCTTCCGCGGTGATCAACGTGAAGCCGATCTGGTCCGTCTCCTGGCCCCAGGTGCCTCCGACGCGCTCCGGGGTCCAGCCGATGGCGCGCAGGTGCTCGACCACCATGTCGGTAGCATCGCCGGTGTCCTGCCCGGCGCTGCGCACCACGAAGGTGCGGGTGCACACCTGCCCGGCCTCCGCTTCGGTCGTGGGGGTATCGGTCGTGGTCGCAGTCCCGGCATCGTCGGTGTCGGTGTCGGTGTCGGTGTCGGTGTCGGTGTCGTCGGTGTCGGCATCCTCGGGTTTCACACATTCGCCCTCGTCATCGCTCACCAACACGAGGTCGTCGGGCAGATCGCCGATCGCATCGTCGCAGATCGCTCGGCCGCCCGGTTCATAGACCGCCTCGGGAAGCGCAACGGCTCGAGGCAGATAGATGAACGCCGGGAGGGCGAACCACAACGCGGCGATGCCGAGGGTGACGCCGGTCGAGGCCAGGCCGCTGAAGCGCCACCGGCGTTGCTCGGGTTGGGCAACCTTGGCGCGCCGAAACGACCGGCCCACCATGTAGAGCTTGTGGAGCAACCAGAGCCCGAGGAGCAGCGGGACGCCGAACACGATCAGCCCGAGGCCGAGCACGACACTGTTGCCAAAAAGACTCTCGACGTACGTTGTCGAGCAGGGGAAGGATTCGAGCACGGGTGAAGAAGCTACCGGGACGGATGGAGGCCTATGAGCGCCTCTGACCCTAGTGGCGAACGCTGCTCAGCTCGCGCCGGGTCAGTAAGTTGCAATTTGAAACCCACTCCCCCTACGTTGGAGGCGTGACGAGCACGGAACCATCCTCCGATGAGGCCGCCAACGCGTCGATCGACGCCCAGACCTCCGGTATTCAGGGGGCCCTGGATCTCGTCGGCGATCGCTGGTCGATGCTGATTCTGCGGGCGTCGTTTCGCGGGGTCCGCCGGTTCTCCGCCATCCAGACCGACCTCGGCATTGCCAAGAACCTGCTCGCCGACCGACTGGCCCGCCTGGTCGACGCCGACATTCTCGCCCGGGTCCCGTACCAGGACCGGCCCGTACGTCATGAGTACGTCCTCACCGAGAAGGGCCGAGACCTGTCGGCGGTGTTGATCGCCCTGATGCACTGGGGCGACCGCTGGTGCCACCACGGGTCCGCCCCGACGGTTCTGGTCCACGACGAGTGCGGCGAACCCATTGAACACTCGGTGCGCTGCCCCGCCTGCGCCACCGATCTCTCCCCCGGCCAGATCCAGAGCCGACCGGGCCGCCGCGCCGGCCGGGAACGAACCAAACCCTGATGCATCCGAACCCCGCAGAACACGAACCCACGAACGCGAACGCAGAGGCGAACCACCCAGTGAACACGACCAACCTCGACCGGCCCGTCGCCGAGCTGATGGCCGACGCCCGCCGCGTGCGCGACCTCGCTCACGGAACCCGGGTCACCTATTCGCCGAAGGTCTTCATTCCCCTCACGATGTTGTGCCAGGACAAATGTGGGTACTGCACGTTTGCCCAACCGCCGGCGCGGCTCGACAACGTCTTCCTCGAACCCGATCAGGTGGTGGCCATCGCCCGCCAGGGAGCGAAACAGGGTTGTCACGAGGCGCTCTTCACCCTGGGTGAGCGCCCGGAACTCCGCTATCCGGCAGCCGAGGCCTGGTTGCGCGAACGCGGGTATGCCTCCACCGTTGCCTACCTGGCCGCCATGGCCGATCTGGTACTGAGCGAGACCGGGCTCCTCCCCCACGCCAACGCCGGGGCGCTGTTCGCCGATGAGCTGGCGGCGCTGCGCCGCGTCTCGCCGTCCCAGGGCATGATGATCGAGTCGCTGAACCCCGACCTCGAATGCCATCGCGGCTCGCCGGACAAGACGCCCGAGCGGCGCCTCGCCACCCTCGAGGCAGCCGGTGAGCTGGCCATTCCGTTCACCACCGGGATGCTCGTCGGGATCGGCGAAAGTCGACAGGATCGGATCGACGCCCTCGTTGCCATCGCCGCCAGTCATCGCCGCCACGGTCACGTGCAGGAGGTGATCGTGCAGAACTTTCTCCCCAAGGAGGGCACGGCGATGCATCGCTCCGCGCCCTGCCCGCCCGACGACTACCTCGAAGCGATCGCGCTCGCCCGCCTCATTCTGCCGCCTGAGGTTCACCTGCAGGCCCCGCCGAACCTGTCGGATGACTTTGGCGTGCTGCTCGACGCCGGCATCGACGACTGGGGCGGGGTGTCACCGGTCACCGCCGACCATGTCAACCCCGAGCGGCCCTGGCCCGCGCTCGACCGGCTGCGCACAGTCACCGAGGATCGGGCCATGGTGCTCGCTCCCCGACTCACGATCTATCCCACCTATGCCCTCGATCCCAACCGTTGGCTCGATGCCGAACTGCGGTTCGCGGTGATGGACCGCAGCGATGCCGAGGGACTCGGGCGCGATGACCCCGGCGCGGTGTTCCCGGAGCGGACCATGGAGAACGCCAAGGTGACCGATGGCGCCGACGTCCTCGTCATCGGCGATGAGTCGACCGCCTGGTATTCCGGCAGCGGTACCGATCCCCTGACCCTGATCCCCGGGCGGGCCGCGGCCGGCGGCGCGGTCGGCGAGGTGCTCCAGGGCGTCTCCGATGGCCAGGAGGTGGGCATCGACGAGATCGTCACCCTGTTCAGCGCCCGTGGCCCCGAGGTGGTCGCGGTGGCGGAGGTGGCCGATCAGTTGCGACGTGACGCGGTTGGCGATGCGGTGACGTGGGTGGCCAACCGCAACATCAACTACACCAACGTGTGCACGTTCAAGTGCCGATTCTGCGGCTTCTCGAAGGGGCCGCTCTCGCTCAATCTGCGGGGCACCCCGTACCTGCTCACCCTCGACGACATCGCCGATCGTACGATCGAGGCCGCCGAGATGGGGGCCACTGAGGTGTGTCTGCAGGGCGGGATTCACCCCGACTTCGACGGCGACTACTACATCGATGTCACCCGGGCCGTGCAGGACGCCGTTCCGGGGATGCATGTGCATGGTTTCACCGCGTTGGAAGTGACCGAAGGCGCCAAGCGACTCGGTGAACCACTCGACCAGTACCTCCGGCGCATGATGGACGCGGGGCTCAAGTCGTTGCCGGGCACCGCGGCGGAGATTCTCGACGACGACATTCGCGAGATCCTGTGCCCCGACAAGATCACCACCGACGAATGGCTTGATGCCCACCGCATCGCCCACTCGATCGGGCTCACGTCGAACGTCACGATGATGTACGGCTCCGTCGAGCAGCCGGTGCACTGGGCGCGCCACATCGTGCGCACCCGGGAGTTGCAGCGTGAAACCGGCGGCTTCACCGAGTTCGTCGGCCTGCCGTTCGTCCACATGGCGTCCCCGATCTATCTGCAGCGCAAGGCCCGACGCGGTCCAACCTTCCGCGAGAATCTGCTGATGCACGCCGTGGCGCGCATCGCGTACCGCGGCGACATCGACAACATCCAGGGTTCCTGGGTCAAGACCGGCTTCGGGTCGATTCGTCAGCTCCTGCAGGCCGGCGTGAATGATCTCGGCGGCACGCTGATCAACGAGAACATCTCCCGGGCAGCCGGCGCCGAGCACGGCCAGGAGGTAACCCGCGACGATTTCGCCGCGCTCGTGGAACCGATGGGTCGAACACTCGTACAGCGCAACACCAATTATCGGGTGCTGGGTGAACAACCCGAGGTCCGGCCGTCGCGGCCGACCCGAACCCGGCTGACCGTGTCGGCGGAGGGCTGAGAAACGTGGGAACGGTCGCCACCAATAGGGCGATGAGACCGTAGGATTCGAGCGGTCCACCCCTCGTTTTGCTCGGAGCCCGCATGGAATCGTTGCCTCGTTATCGCACCGGAGATGATGGACTCGATCGCGCCATCGGTGAGCTCGTGACCGAAGCCGGTGTCGACGAGCATCACGACCTGATCTTCGAAACGGTGGTGTCCGCCCTGCGCCTGGGCCGCGAAGACGTGGGTCGCGGCGACCTCAAGCTGGTGAACTCCGCGATGAAAGAGCTGCGCTACGCGTTTTCGGTGTTCGACCAGTACAAAGATCGGCGCAAGTGCACGATCTTTGGTTCCGCTCGGACCGCCGCCGACGACCCGTCCTACATCTGTGCTCGAGACTTCGGCCAGGCCATGGCCGGCCGCGACTGGATGGTCATGACCGGCGCCGGCCCCGGCATCATGGCCGCCGGCCTCCAGGGGGCGGGTCGCGAAAACAGCTTCGGCATCAACATCGTGCTGCCGTTCGAGGCCAGCGCCAACGAGTTCATCGACGACGACCCCAAGCTGATCAACTTTCGGTATTTCTTCACCCGCAAGGTCGCCTTCATGAAGGAGTCGCACGGTTATGCGCTCCTACCCGGCGGCTTCGGCACGATGGACGAGGGCTTTGAGTTGTTGACGCTCATGCAGACCGGCAAGTCCCACCTCACCCCGGTTGTGCTGCTCGACCACGAGGGCAGCACGTACTGGCACACCTGGCGCGAGTTCGTCGAACGCGAACTACTCGGCGCCGGTCTGATCTCCGAGCACGACCTCGACCTGGTCCACATCACCGACAGCATCGACGACGCCGTCGATGAGGTCTGCCGTTTCTATCGCACCTACGACTCGATGCGCTTCGTCGGGTCCCGCCTGATACTGCGGTTGAACCGGGAGATCGACTCCGCCGAACTCACCTCGTTGGCGAAGGAGTTTGGCGACATCATCGAGTCCGGCACGATCGAACGGACCGAGGCCACCGAGAGCGAGATCGAAGATGCCGATGCCCTGGACAAACACCGCATCGCCTTCCGTTTCGACCGTCACGGCTTCGCCCGGCTGCGGCAAATGCTCGACCAGCTCAACGATGCGACACCGTAAGGTGCGAACGAGCAACGGTTTCGGAGGTCCCCATGGCCGGTGAATTCGAAGACATCGTCTCGCGCCTCGAGATGATTTCCGAGGAGCTGGCCGATCTCGCCATCGCCCGGCTCCGCGACTCCATCGATGCCGGGGGCGACGAGTTGCCGGTCGATGAACGCATCATCACCCGGGCCCGGAGGGCTGTGGAGAAAGCAGCCCACCTGCTCTCCGAACGCGACCGGTAGCCATGCCGGCCGACGACGACGGGCTGGAACACGGCCTCGAAACCCACGAATGGGTCTCCTTCGTCGACGGCGACGGCGATACCTGGCTGTTCGATCTCACGTTCCTGACCAGCCGCTGGACCTGCTTGTTCGGTCAGGGCTGCCCGGGGATCCTCGAAACGCCCACCCCCGAGCTCGAGCAGGGCTGCTGTTCCTACGGGGCCCACTTCACCGGGCCGGCCGACCTCGCACGGGTGAAGGAGGCTGCATCCCGCCTGACGCCGGACCAATGGAAGAATCATCGCCCCGTAGATACCGCCTTCGGCGGCGACGATGAGGAACCGACCAGCGTGGTGGTGGATGGCGCGTGCATCTTCCACAATCCGCCCGGCTTTGCCGGGGGTACGGGTTGTGCGCTGCACGGGGCGGCGGTCGAGGCCGAGGAGCGACCGCTCGACTGGAAGCCCGAGGTTTGCTGGCAGCTCCCCCTCCGCCTCGACTACGTCGAAGACGAAAACGGCCTGCACACCTACACGTTGCGCGAGTGGAAGCGGCGGGACTGGGGTGCCGGAGGCGATGAGTTTCACTGGTGGTGCACCACCAGCGATGAACAGGCCTTCATCGGTGACGACACCGTGTTTGCCAGCCTCAGCGAGGAGATCACCGAGATGGTCGGACCGCACGCGTTCGCCTGGTTGGAGAACTACCTGGTCAGCCGAGGTACGGAGCGGCTCGTCCCCCACCCGGTGCGCCGTAACGCAACCAGCTGACGACGGGCGGGTTAGGCCGACTCCTGCTCGGGTTCGTCGCCTTCGCCGCCCTGGGACGCCTCGAATTCGGCCGCGACATCCGCCCACGGATCGTCGTCGCTGGCATCGCTCGCCAGGTCTCCCCAGGCAGCGTGCTCGGGCTTGATCTCGTCGTCTCCGTCTCCGGGAGAAAGATCCTCGAGTATGCCGTCGTAGTCGACGTCGTGCGAACGCTTGAGCGCACGAGCCTCTTCGAATCGCCGGTGTCGACCTTTTTTCACGGGCAACGCTCCCCGTTTTGCTGTCTGAACGAAGGGCCAGTGTAGCCACTCTCGCGCCGAAGGTGGAGGCAGTGGAGGCCCGATTGGCTAAGAATTCTCGAACGCCTGCCGAGAACGTTGCTCGAGGACCAGTCCCATGTCGCTGTCGAACGCCAGGGCGGCGTCGCCGCTCATCAGCCGATCGACCGCGGATCCGGCCACCCGCGCCCGCCACCCGTGGGCGAGACGCGACTCCGGATCGCCGCGCACCAGGCCTTCGATGTCGGCGCGGGTGCCCAGCATCGCCGGGTCGAGTTCGAGATCGCGGGCCAGTTGGTTAATCCAGGCGCCGACGAGGGCGACGGCCGGGCGCCGTTCGCTGATGGGTTCGGCCCGCTTTTTGGGCTCTGGACGGCGGAACGGGTTGTCGATGCCGTGCTGCACCGCAGCGAGCACCTGGTCGCCCACATCACCTTTGAGGTGCCGTTCGTCGAGACCGCGCAGACCCTTGAACCCGGATCGCTCGGTCGGGCGCTTCTGGGCCAGTGCCACGATCGCGAGATCGGGAAGGATGAAGCGGACGGGCTGATCGAGTTCCGCGGCCCGGCGCTCGCGCCAGGCGGCGACCGATTTGGCCACGCCGACCGCGGCGCCGCGGAGATGACGGGTTTCCTTGATACGAATCCAGGCATCCTCGGGCTCTCGCAGGTTGCGGCCCTTCTCCAACATGTCGCGGAACTCGATGTCGGCCCATTCGGCCCGACTTCGTTGTTCCAGACCCTCGACGATCCGATCGTGAATCTCGAGCAGATCGGCGACGTCGGAAGCGGCGTAATCGAGTTGGCTCTGCTTCAGCGGTCGGGCCAACCAGTCGGTCAGTCGATCGCCCTTGGGGAGGCGCTTGCCGAGGTACTTTTCGTGCAACGCCGACAGCGATGGTGAGGCGAGACCGAGAAACCCGGCGGCGATCTGGGTGTCGAAGAGATGCCGCGGGGCCGTGTCGGCGGAGTGGTCGAGCACTTCCAGGTCCTGACTGGCCGCGTGCATGACCGTCAGCGTGTCGGACTCGAGCACCCGGGCGAGCGGGTGGAGCCTGACCGCCAGCGGGTCGATCAGCACGAGCCCGCCGGCCCAGGCGATCTGCACGAGGGCGACCTTGGGGAAATAGGTGCGTTCGCGATGAAATTCGGTGTCGAGGGCGATGCGATCGTGCTCGACCAGCTCGTCGACCACGTCGTTGAGTTCGCCTGCGTCGGTGATGATGTGGTGTTCGGTCACCGGCCTACCCGAGGTCCGAATCGAACGGTTTGCCGCTGGCCACCCAGGCCTTTGTCCCGCCGGCGACGTTGATGGCGTCGATGCCGTGGGGGCGGAGAAACGCCGCCGCCTGCATGCTGCGCCCGCCTGCCGCGCAGACGACGAAGACGGGCTGATCGGTCGGCAGGTCGGCGATGCGCTCGGGCACGGTGGCCAGGGGAACGTGGACGACCCCGGCTATGCGCGCCTCGGAGAACTCGTCGGGTTCGCGAACGTCGAGGACGAATGGCGGCGGGTCGCCGGTCAGGTGCTCGGCGAGCTCCTCGATGTCGATTTCGGGAACGTCGGTGGATTCGGTGGACAACTGGTACTCCGCACTGAAACTTGCTCGTCGAATACTGCTCGATCTCGTCGACTCAGGGTACGAGCGTTCGAGAACGGTCCGCCCGCTAGGCGGTGCGAGCGGCAAACCTTCGTCCCGGGCTTTTGCCCGTATCCCCACGCACTGCGCACCCTAGCGCTACGCGGCCAACCGGTCATGACGGGCGTCGTCAGGCCCCGACCTCGACGTCGGGGTAGGCCGAAACGATCGAGAACCAGAACGCCGAACGGGTAGCGAGAAGCCGACCGTCGGCGGTGCGAACCGTGGCTCCCGTGCCGTCGGCGACGACGGTGACCGTTGCACCACCGAAGCGATCTTCCACCTCGCGTGCCGGATCGGTCGGCCAAGCGCGCACCTGTCCGGTCGCGGGGTCCTCGGCGACGATCACGCGCGCCGAGGATGCCAGTCGATCGTCGTCGAGCGCCTCGGCTCGCACGGGGAACGGCACTCGGCCTTCGTCCACGCGTTCTGCGTAACCGGCGAACCCGTCGCGGTCGTAGCTGCGCCCCTCGGGTCGGGCGAGCACGCTCGTTGCGGGGTGCTCCGCCCGCCAGGGGGCCCATCGGGTGGTTTGGGAGGCGATCAGGGTCAGTTCGGCATCCGTGCGCGGGCCGACGATGGCGACGCCGGACACCTGCCACCAGTACGACCCGGTCTCCCGGTCGACCATCACCATGTCGTTCTCGTACAGCGCGCTGGTGTTCGAGAAGGTCAGCTCGTTCCCGTCGAGCAGGCGCTCGTACACCACGCCGCTGCCGCACAGGGGGCAGTAGGTTATCGCCACGGGAGCCCCGCCGAGTTCGTCGTTGACGATTTCGTGGCTGTTGAGGATTCGGGCGGGGAACGCCCACGCCGCGCCGTTTGGGTCCACGTAGCCGACGATGAGGTCGTCGTCGTTCAGCCAGGCGGCCTCGTCGGCGGATTCATAGGCCGGGGCGTCGAGCGGCGCAATCGCGTCGAACAATCGCTGTCGATCGGCCTCCGTGGACTCCGACAGCGGCAGTGACCCACCGTCGAAGGTGTCGAACAGGACGAGGTCGAGGGGGACCGAGGCCTGGGATGGGTCGACGGCGGGGGTCGTGTCCGGGTCGGTCAGCGCGAGCGGCCGGGTGGCGACGCCCGCGGGGCCGGAGGCTCCGGCGGCGGAGGTGTTGTCGGCCAGCCCGCTCGGGTCATCGGACCCGCACGCCGTTGCCAACAGCGCGACGAGCGTCAGAGCGGCGAGAAATCTCATGCCCGGGAAACTCCCGAGCCCCCCAATCGATTCCCGCGAACCATCTGGTGCCTGGCACCAGATGGTTCGCGTCACGAGTTTTCGGCGCGATAGGCGGTGAGGTCGGCGGGGGTGTCGAGGTCGGCGAACGATACGGGGCTGACCCCCTCGACGTCGACGACGACGAGGTCGGCGATCGCCGCCCGGATCGACCGGGCACCGGCGGCGAAGGCGGTTTCGAGCCGGGGAAGCGCCGCGTCGCGCCAGGCGCCGTGGCCGTACTGGCGTCGCCCGGTGTGGTCGATGGCGATGGCGGCGGCCGCGCTGGGTGTGGCCCGGAGGCGATCGACGACGAGTGAGACCCCGCTCGGGTCGATGTCGGGCATGTCGCAGGCGACGGCCATGAGTATCGGCGCCGGGGACCAGCGGAGCGCAGCGATGATGCCGCCCACCGGCCCCTCGCCCGGGAAGACGTCGGCGATGGTGGGCAGGTCGAGACTCCCCGGAGCCCGGCCCACGCCGATGACGGGGTCGGCCCCGGCGGTGGCGAGCGAGTCGGCAGCCCGTTGGGCGAGCGATCGGCCGTCGATCACGAGGGCGGCCTTGTCCTCCCCCATCCGTCGGCTCGAGCCCCCGACCAGAACAACGCCGGCGAACCCCGGCTCCCCGCTCGCCGGGTCGGAGGTCATCGTTCGGCTCAGCGGGCCCAGATGTCGTTCGGCGGCCAGGTCGGGTCGAGCTGCCGCAGGAACAGGCTGCAGCGCTCGTCCTCGTCGCTTTCGCCGATGCGCTGGGCCACGGCCTGCAACCCGGCGAGGCAGCGCAGGAATCCGCGGTTGTTGTGCTCCTGCCACCGTACGGACCCGGCGCCGCGCCAACCGCTTTGGCGCAGCCGATCGAGACCTCGGTGGTACCCGACTCGGAACGCGGCGTAGGCGCTCGCGTCGTCGGTGGCCAACTGACCGAACGCCGCCCATGCGTCCAACATCCGCGGCCACCGGGTGACGACGTGACCGACGGCGGCGCGACGTTCGTCGTCGGGCAACGCGAGCGCAGCCTCCAGCGCGGCCAGCGCCTCGGCGGGTTCGTCGTCGATGATGGTGTCGGGCGGGCCGGTGGTCGAGAGCGATATCGGTTGCTGATCAGACATGGCGCCAGTGTAGATAGCGGGTCAGCCGACCGTTTCGATTCGCAGGATATTGGTGGCCTGAGCAGCGCTGTAGGCGCCCGCCAGAACCGCGACCTGTTCGCCGGTGCGGACATAGCCGTCGCGCTTGGCCTGCTCGACCGCGAACGCGACTCGGCTGCCCTGCGCCGGCGGATCTTCGAACTGCACCGGGATGGTCCCCCAGCTCATGGTGAGCTGCTGGACCGTGCGGGGGTTTGAGCTGAACCCGAGAATCTGAGCCCGAGGCCGGAAGCGGGCCATCGACCGCACGGTGAAACCCGAACCGGAGATGCACAGAATGGTCTTGACGCCCAGTTCCTCAGCCGCCCGCCAGGTCGCCATGGTCATGGCGTCGGTGACCGAGAGGTTGTCCTCGGTGGAGGTCATGCGCAGTTCGCTCAGGCTGCGCGCCCAGTTGTCGTGGTTGAAGTCCTCGTCGGCCCGGCTGGCGATGCGGGCCATCGTGCGCACGACGTTGACCGGGTCGGTGCCAACCGCGGTCTCCCCCGACAACATGACCGCGGAGGAGCCGTCCCACACGGCGTTGGCCACATCGGAGGCCTCGGCCCGGGTCGGCGCCGGGTTGGTGATCATCGACTCGAGCATCTGGGTGGCGGTGATCGCCGGCCGGCCCAGGGCGATGCACTCACGGATGATGGCCTTTTGCAGGCTGGGAAGGTCTTCGAGGCTGCATTCGCTACCGAGGTCGCCGCGGGCGACCATCACCGCGCCGGAGGCTTCGATAATGCCGGTGAGGTTCTCTACCGCCGCTCGGGTCTCGATCTTGGCCACGATCAGCGGTCCCCGCGGGTGGGGCTCGGTGCCGACCCGGCGGACATCGTGGGCGGACCGGACGAACGAGACGGCGATCATGTCGACGCCGGCGTCCACGAACGCGTCGAGCGCGACGAAGTCGGATTCGGTCGGGGTGGCGATCCGGAGACGATCGGCCGGAATGTGGATGCCGGGCCGACCGCTGAGCACGCCGCCGTGGGTGATCTCGGCGACCAGCTCCTCGGGTTGTTTCTCCTTCACCTCGATGATCACCCGACCGTCGCCGATGTTGAGCCGGTCGCCGACCTGCACATCATCGAGGAGTCCCTCGTAGTCGACCTGCATGACGTCGGCGGTGCTCTTGTCGTTGCCGATGCGGAGCCGGATCGTGTCCCCGACGGGCAGGTCGACGTTGTCCTCGCCAAAGCTGGCGGCGCGCACCTTGGGGCCGGGCAGGTCGACGAGAATGCCGACGTATTTGCCCTCTTCTTCGGCCACCTTGCGGATGCGCTGCACGCGTGCGAGGTGCTCGTCGATGGTTCCGTGGGCGAGCCCGAGGCGGGCGACGTCCATGCCGGCCCGCACGAGCTGGCGAAGCGTTTCCTCGTCCTCGGAGGCGGGTCCAATGGTGGCGATGATCTTGGTGCGTCTACGCATAAGCACTACACGCTAGTGGCCACAGCGCGCGGCGCCGTGGGGATCGGCGAAGTTACTTCGGGATTCTTTGCGTCCGGACCTGTTCGACCTATTCGGATCGGCGTTCCTCGAGTCGGGCCAGCAGCCGATCGCGGACGGACTCGCCCGGTCCGCGGGCGGGGTCGCCGGCGCGCCGCCAGCCCAGCCGTGCCGAGTACAGCAGCGGGGGTTCCTTCAGCCGCCCCTCCCCCACCTCCACGACGCGTGCGAAGAACAGGTCGTGGTCGAAGCGATCGGTGATGGTGTCGATCACCTCGCAGTGAAGCCAGGCGATGGCGTCGGGCACGACCGGGTGCCCCGACTCGCGGGTGATGAACTCGGTGAAGCGACGCTCGAATCGGTGGCCCGGGTAGGAGAAGTACTGGCCCTGTTCGATCTGGTCGGCGGCGAGCAATGACACCGTGAACTCGCCGGATGCGACGATCAAGGGGTGGGTGTCGTGTTTCGGCGAGGACGACGCCATCACGATCGGCTCCTCGAACGACACCTGGGACACCCAGTGCGAGGTGTACGCCCGCGTGACGCCCTCGTGTTCGGCGGCCACGACCTGCACCGCATGCATCATCTGGCCGAGGCTTCGTTTCAGTTCGCGATCGATCATGTCAGTTCAGTCGGGCTCGGAGGTTCATCGCCTCGGCGATGGCTCGTTCGGCGGATTCGGGTTCGGCGCCGACGGCGAACGACTCCAACGTTTCGGCCGCGGCGTCGAATCGGCCCAGGCTGGTGAGGGCGGCGGCCAACTCGGTGTGCTCATCGTTCGGCAGGCCCTCGATGTTGGTGCGGAGCAGCAGTACCGCGGCGAGCAGCGGCCGATCCTTCTGTTGTCGGGCGACGGCGAGCAGGTTGTTCAGCACCCGTACCACGATCGACAGTCGCGGTACGGGGAGCAGATACTGCGTGGTGAACGCCACGTGCGGCCCGTGCAACTGTTGAAACAGTCGCTCGCAGTCGGCTTCGCGCAGGCGGGCGCCGCCGTGGAACGGGTCGACGAACATGCCCTTGTCGACCTGATCGCGCACGAGGAAATGCCCCGGCATACCCACCCCGACCAGCGGCACCTGAATGCGGCGACCGACCTCCATCATCAACACGGACAACAGGATCGGGATCCCCGTGCGGTTGCGAATGACCGAGGGCAACAGCGAGTTGGCGGGGTTGTAGTAGTCGTCGCGGTTCCCGCGGTACTCGAGTTCGTCGAACAGGCGTCGGGTGAGGCCATCCAGGGTCGGTTCGCTCACCGACGCCGCGAGGTCATCGAGTACTTCGAGATGCGGGGCGATGGGGTCGTCGCGGCGAGTGGCGGGGTGGTCCCCGGGGTGCGGTGGCGTCCCGATCTCGGAGGCGTTGGCGATAACCGCATCGATGAGGAAACACGCCTCGTCGATCGCGATCTCGCGGTCGTCGCGCGACAGCAGCTCGGCGAAGCGCGCCAGGTTGGGTTCCACCCGTCCAAGGTAGCCGTTGCGGTTCCCCGGGGGGCGAGCACTACGTTCGTGGCCATGCCCATTGCGACGAAGTGGCCATTCCTCGCCCACGCCGGAGTCCTCGCGTTCGCCCACCGCGGCGGTGCCGTCGACTATCCCGAGAACACCATGGCGGCGTTTCAGCACTCCGTGGATCTGGGCTACCGGTACCTGGAGACCGACGTGCATCGCAGTGCCGACGGCGTGTTGGTCGCCTTTCACGACGACGTCCTCGACCGAGTGACCGACAAACAGGGCGCGATCGCCGACATGGCCTGGGCCGACATTCAACAGGCGCGGATCGACGGGACCCATCGCATCCCCCGACTGGCCGAGCTGTTCTCGTCGTTCCCGGACGCCTACATCAACATCGACCCGAAAGAGGACGACACCGTCGAACCGCTCATCGACGAGATCGTGGCCCACGATGCCATCGATCGGGTTTGTGTCGGGTCGTTTGAGCAGCACCGACTCGAACGGTTGCGCGAGGCGCTCGGTCCGGGCCTGTGTTCGTCGACATCGCCGCGAGAGACCGCCGCGATCGCCGGGCGGGGGTTTCGTCTGCCCGTGCCGCTGCCTGCGGTGGGGTGTGCGCAGGTGCCGGTGGAGCACAAAGGGGTCACGGTGGTGACGGAACGGTTCGTCGGCGCGGCCCATCGGGCCGGAATCCAGGTGCACGTCTGGACGATCGATGAGCCCGCGGAGATGCAGCGGCTGTTGGATCTGGGGGTGGACGGGCTCATGACCGATCGCCCCAAGGTGCTGAAGGCCACCCTCGAAGCCCGCGGCGACTGGGCCGAATGACCCAGGTTTTGTTGGCCGGATAGTTCAAACCGACTACGGCGGGGCCGATGGAACAGGGATATGACCTCCCCTGGCCTGGATCCCGACCTTTTGCCGCGCGTCTCGCCCCGTCGCGCCATCGCTGCCGTGGCCGTGGTCATCGCCCTGGTCGCCGCGGCCGCCGGCCCGGTCACCGGCCAGGAACTCCCACCGGTCGTCGCCCAGGAGGATCCGCCTCCGCCGGAAGAGCCCAAAACGCCGGAGGAGATCATCGCCGACCTGGTTCCCGACCAGGAGCTCAGCGCCGGCCTGGCCCGGCTGCAACTCGAGAGCGACGACTATGAGAGCGCCGTCGCCGGACTGCTGGTGGCCCTCAACGATCTCGAGGACGCCGAGGACCGCAAGATCGCGGCCGAGGGGCTGGTCGGACAGCTGGCCGAACAACGGGTGACGCTAAAGGACGACCTCGCCGAGCTCCGGGCCGAACGTCGCTCGATGGCGGTCGAACGCGATGTCGCCGTGCAGGCGTTGCGGGTCCTCGCCGTGACCCAGTTCGTCGCCGAGGGCAGCGAGGAGGATGTCGACCAGATTGCGCTCGACCCGTCACGCATGATGGAAGCGTCGCAGCTGGGCGCCTACACGACCGAGGTGGCCGAGGTGAACGCCGCCACGATCGACCGGCTCGACGGCGAGATCGCCGTCAACGAAGCCGCGGTGGCCGAGACCATCGAAGGACTGGCGAACATCGCTCGCGGCCTGGTCGAAGCGCGCGACGAAATCGAGGACCAGACCGTCCGCGCCTATCTGATCCGCACCGAGATGCCCGCGATGCAAGAAGCGGTGCGCAACGCTCGGTGGGGTTCGCTCGTGCGCGGGCTGGATCTTCCCCTCGTCGTGCTCGACGCCTACGTTCGAGCGGCCCGCACCGTCTCGGCCCAGAGGCCCGGCTGTGGCGTCGAATGGTGGATGCTGGCCGGTATTGGTCGGGTCGAATCGGGCCACGGCACGTTTGGCGGCGCGGTGGTGCAGGCCGACGGCACCGCAACGCCGCCGATCATCGGTATCCCGTTGTCGGGTGCTCGAAACACCGCGGTGATCCTCGACAGCGACGGCGGACTGCTCGACGGCGATGTGGTCTATGACCGGGCGGTGGGACCGATGCAGTTCATCCCCACCACCTGGGCGGTGTTCGCCGTCGACGGGAACGGCGATGGTTACGCCGACCCCCACAACCTCTACGACGTCGCCACCGCCGCCGCCAACTATCTGTGCCGGGCGGCCGGATCGGTTGCCAACCCCGCGGGACTCGACCGGGCCTACTTCGCCTACAACCACAGCCTCGACTACGTGAACAAGGTGCGCGGGTTCGCGTTCGAGTACCGGAACTTCAACGTGCCGGCTGCGTAATCATCCTCGGCACTTCCGGCCGAGATCCGCGGCTGGTTGGGTGGGGGCTGGTTCATGCTCGGCACTTCCGGCCGAACCCCGGGGGCCAGCCTGTGCAAAACCCTGTGTGAAAAGTGGCACACCTTGGGGATTCCCGATCCGTTCTGGGGACAGGGCTGGGGATCTTGCCGGATCGCTTGACCGGCAACGAGACAGCGGGCATTGTGGCCCGGTCGGCAACGACGAACCGGGAAAGCGAGTCGGACAGACTCTCTCGAGGTCGGAGTGGCGGAGGTCTTCGGACCGAATCCACGAAGTCTGAAAGAGCGAGTGCCTGGCCCGCCGGAACGGATCGAAGCGGTCGACTCCTACCAAATCACGCTGAAGCCTTCGGGCCGAGGCGAGTTGGTCGGGAGGCAGGAGCTCAAACGCAGAGCCCCCTACCGAACCGGACTTCGGTCCGCGAGGTCGGCGGTGAAGCAGAGTTCCACTTGCGAAGAGATGTTGAGGATCGTGGTTTGCGGCGCCGGTCGCAGACGGAATCGGTGCAAAGCGGATACGACGCAAGGCCATGGAGGTGTCCAGCAAACTCACCGCCGGGTGACGACGCTGGAACGTGCCTCTTGAGCTACGGAAGCTCTCCGATTGACGAAGGTTGCGCCATCCACCCACGGAACGGGAGGTAGCGGCCAGGTCCCAACCGCTTGCGGCGGGGATCCAGAGTTGGCACCGACGGGTCGTCAACACTGTGTGACAAGGTTCGTGAAGACCCCAAGAAGCGGATCCGGCTTGCCGGTGAGGCTACTTGGGGTCTTCCTCTTTTTCCCGGGCCGCCCGGCGGCGGGCCGATGAAAACCCGGTCGGGAAAAGGTTCATGATTTCGCCGATGACCCAGCGCTCGCGTCGCTGGGCAAGTAGGTTCGATCCACCGGGCCCGGACCAGCGGCTTCGGATCCCGAGCTGGAGCAGCACCAGATGGCAACCCATAGCGTCTTCGAGCACCGAAACACGTCGATACTTTCGGTCTCGTATGTCGAGGCGCCCGAGGTCGTCCTGTCATCGCAGTTCGATGAAGCCCTGGCCGAGACGTTCGAGCGGGTGGGCGTGCGCTCCGGACTGCTCGAGAACGTGGCCGGCATCAGTGAGCGGCGCTGGTGGCCCGAGGATGTGTCGTACATCGATGCCGCATCCATGGCCGGGTCCAAGGCGATCGCCGAAGCCGAGATCAACCCCGACGACATCGGTCTGCTCATCGATACCTCCGTCTGTCGCGCCGACCTCGAGCCATCGGCGGCGGTGCGGGTGCACCATCAACTCGGACTCTCCGAAGGCTGCCTGAACTTCGACCTGGCGAACGCCTGCCTCGGCTTTGTCAACGCCATGCACCTCGCGGCGGGAATGATCGATGCGGGGACGATCCAGTACGCCCTCATCGTCGATGGCGAGGGAGCCCGGCAGCCCCAGGAGGCGACCATCGCCCGGCTGCAGGGTGAGGACACCACCGCCGACGACGTCTTCGCCGAGTTCGCCACCCTCACCCTGGGTTCGGGCGGAGCCGCCATGGTGTTGGGCGCCAGCGACGCCAACCCGGAGGGACATCGCTTCCTGGGCGGAGTTTTCAAGGCGGCCAGCGAGTTCCACGACCTGTGCGTCGGCACGCTGAGCCGTATGCGGACCGACACCTCGGCACTGCTCGAGGCCGGGCTCAAGCTCGCCGAGGCCGTGTGGTCCGATGTGGTCGAAGAATTCGACTGGTTGAACATGGACCGCTACATCCTCCATCAGGTGTCGGCCGTGCATACGACGATGCTCTGCGAACGGCTCGGCATCGACATATCTCGCGCGCCGATGACCTTCCCGGTACTGGGCAACATTGGGCCGGCCTCGGTGCCCATCACCCTCGCCCGAGAGGTCGGCAATCTCGAAGCCGGTGAACGAGTGCTGTGCCTGGGTATCGGTAGCGGACTGAATACGGCGGCCTGCGAAATTCTCTGGTGAACCAACCGGCCGTCTACCCGGTCGCCCTCGAAGGGTTGGAGCCCCGGTGGTCGCGGCTGATCACCGCAACCGACACCCGGGGCGACGAACGAACCTGGCACGTCCTCGATTCCCACGCCGACGGACCCCAACACGCCCCCGAGCTCACCGTCGTGTGCGTGCACGGCAACCCGACCTGGTCCTACCTGTGGCGCGAGGTGATCGCTGCGGCCGACGACCGCCGGCGGGTGGTCGCCATCGACCACCTCGACATGGGATTCTCGGAGCGCACCGGCACCGTCCGGCCGCTCGCCCAGCGCATCGCCGATCTCGACACCGTCATCAGCGCCCTGGCGCCGACCGGGCCGATCGTGATGGTCGGCCATGACTGGGGTGGCGCTATCGCCCTCGGCTGGGCGCGGCGCCATACCGAGCGGGTCGTGGCGGTCGCCGTGGCCAACACCGCGGTGCATCAGCCCGAGAACGCATCCGCGCCGTCGATCATCCGCCTCGCCCGAAGTCCGGGGGTGCTGGGGTTGGTCGCTGAACGGACCGACGGGTTCATCCGGGGAGCGCTGGCGATGACCAACGCGATGCCCCCGGAGGTGGCGACAGGGTTTCTGGCGCCGTACCGCCACCGGTCCCGACGCGCCGCGGTCGCGGAGTTTGTGCGCGATATTCCACTCGAACCCGGACATCGCAGCGCCGCCACGCTCGATGCGATCGCGGCCGGGCTCGACGCGCTCGCGGCGAGACCTACCCTGCTCGTCTGGGGCACCGACGACCCCGTGTTCTCCGACCTCTATCTTCGTGATCTTCGCGCTCGCCTCCCCCACGCCGACGTTCACCGGGTCGAGGGGTCGAGTCACCTGGT
This sequence comes from uncultured Acidimicrobiales bacterium, assembly GCA_938041035.1. GTDB lineage: Bacteria > Actinomycetota > Acidimicrobiia > Acidimicrobiales > SHLQ01 > CALHYX01. Next base: position 78,539 of record CALHYX010000001.1, read on the forward strand.
GACCGAGGATGTCGACTTCGCCGGACTGCTGTTCGACTGGCTCGATCAGGCCCTGGGTGCTCCGACCGCGCCGGCACCTCCGTCGCCGGCGGCGACCGACCGTCGGCCGGCCTGGGCGGCGCTCAGCGAACGGCGCCACGATTCGTCGGTTGCGATCATCGAACCCGCCGGCGCATCGATTACCTTCGCCGACCTCGCCAACCGCGTGGAGCGGGTGGCGGCGGCGATGTACGCCGAGGGCATCGGCCCCGGCAGCCGGGTCGCGACGATGACCGAACCGGGCATCGACCTCATCACGCTGGTCTACGCCTGCTGGCGGGCCGGGGCGGCGATCGTTGTCGCCGATCCCGGCCTCGGCGTGCGCGGCCTCAGTCGAGCGCTGCGAGGAGCGGTCCCCGATGTGGTGGTGGGCAACGACAAGGCGCTCGCCGCGGCCCGGGTAATGCGCTGGCCGGGCCGCCGCATCGCCACGGGAAGCGGTCGCCTTCGCACCGGCGATGCCAGCCTCGCCGCATGGGCGGACACCACCGCTCCCCCACCTCCGACCCCCGGTCCCGACACCGAAGCGGCGGTGCTGTTCACGTCGGGCGCGACCGGACCCGCCAAAGGGGTCGTCTACCGGCATCATCAGCTCGAAACCCAACGCGACGTGTTGGCCGGTACCTACCGCATCCGCTCCGACGATGCCATGGTCGCCGCCTTTGCTCCGTTTGCGTTGTACGGCCCGGCGCTCGGAATCGCCTCGATGGTGCCCGACGTCGACCTGGTCCGGCCCGGCCGGCTCACCGCCGATGCCCTCGAAGCCGCCACAGAGGCCATCGGCGCCACGTTGGTCTTCGCCTCGCCGGCGTCGCTGCGCAACGTGGTCGCCACCGCGGGGGCGGGGCCCCGGCCATCTTTTGCTTCGGTCCGCCTCGTACTCTCCGCCGGCGCCCCGGTCCCCCCGGCGTTGCTGCGGCGGTCGCTCGAGGTCTTCCCCGCCGCGGTTGCCCACACGCCCTACGGCATGACCGAGGTCCTGCCGGTGGCCGATATCGATCTCGCCGGTATCGACCGGGCGGTCGCCGAAGCGGGTGCCGAGGCCAACGGTGTGTGTGTCGGGCTCCCGGTCGCCGGGGTGCGCATCGCGATCAGCGGGTTCGACGCCGCGGGGTTCGCCGAAGGCGATCTCTCCACCGCCGCAGGTAGCACCGGCGAGGTCTGTGTCGCTGCTCCGCACGGCAAGGACCGGTACGACCAGCTCTGGCGAACCGAGCGCTCGAGTTCGCGCACGGAGGGTTGGCATCGAACCGGCGACGTCGGGCATCTCGATGCCGAGGGCCGACTGTGGGTCGAGGGTCGTCTGGGGCATGTCATTCACGGCCCCTCGGGCCCGGTGACCCCCGTCGCCATCGAGTTGGCCCTGGAAGACCTCGACCAGGTCGCTGGCGCGGCGGCGGTCGGCGTGGGACCCCGCGGCACCGCCCAGACCGTCGCCGTCGTGTCGCTGGCGGCGCCGCCCGACGGCGCCGTCGCTCCGCCGCGCTCACGCCGCGGCCCGCGCCGCGATCGCGCTGCGGTCGCTCCGCTCGATCTGACGGACGCCGCTCGCGCCGCCGTCGCCGACGCGACCGGGGCGGACCTTGCCGCAGTCCTCGTGGTCGACGCGCTCCCGGTCGACCGGCGTCACAACGCCAAGATCGATCGCACCGCGCTCGCGGCGTGGGCCGAGCGGTTCCTCGCCGGCGAATCGGTGCCGCCGCCGTGAGGGTGCTGGTGACCGGCGCGACGAGCCTGCTCGGGGCGTCCGTCGTCACCGCACTTCGCGATCGGGGGGCCGACGTGGTGGTGATGCAGCGGCGCCCCTCCGGGCTCTCCGGTGTCACGGAGCAACTGGGCGACATCACCGACGCCGGCGCCGTCGCCCGCGCGGTCGCGGGTTGCGAATCCGTCGTGCATCTGGCTGCCCGAGTAGCGGCGGTGGGGGCCGAAGCCGAGTTCATCGCGGCCAATGTCGAGGGTTCGGCCACGGTGGTGGCCGCCGCCGAAGCCGCCGGCGTTGACCGATTCGTCCACATCTCCACCCCTTCGGTGGCGCACGCCGGAGCCTCCCTGGTCGGCGCGGCCGCGGGCGTCGCCGACCCCGGGTCCGCCATCGGGCACTATGCCCGCACGAAGGCCGAAGCCGAGCTCCTGGTGCTCGCGGCCAACCGCCCAGGGTTCTCGGCGGTTGCGTTGCGGCCCCACCTCGTGTGGGGGCCCGGTGACACCCAGCTGATCGAACGGGTGGTGTCCCGGGCGCGGGCGGGCCGGCTGGCCCTCGTGGGTTCGGGGGCCGCCCTGATCGACACGACGTACGTGACCAACGCGGCCGACGCCATCGTTGCCGGACTCGACCGATGCCACGACGTCGCCGGTCGAGCCCTCGTGATCTCCAACGGGCAACCGCGCCCGGTCGAGGAGATCTTTCACCGGGTATGTGCTGCTGCCGGAATCGCCTGGACACCGAGGTACGTGCCGCTGTCGGTCGCGGCCAACGCCGGGTCGGTGGTAGAGGTCGGCTGGTCGGCGGCGAAGCGTAGCGACGATCCGCCGATGACCCGGTTCCTCGCCGAACAGCTGGGAACCGCACACTGGTTCGACCAGCGAGAGGTACAGAGGCTTCTGCGGTGGAAACCGGCGGTCGATCTTGAAGACGGCTTTGCGGCCCTGCGCACCTGGTATGTTGGCGCGTCGTGACCACGACCGTCGACGCCACCGCAAGCGATCTGCTCGACTTTGCATGCCCACGCTGTGGTGAGGCCGTGCGCGACGTCGCGTTCTACGCCCCGTGCACCGACTGCATCGCCCATCTGCGCGCCGAGGTCGGTGGTGTGCGCCGAGATGTCGAGGCGGCGGAGTACGAGCCGAAGATGAACGTCACCCCCAACGCGGTCGCGCTGAAGGAGTAACCGCGGAGGACGAACTCCCGAGGGCCAGGCCCGCGGTTATCCACCGTTTTGCCAAGTTATCCACAGGGAAATCCTCCGGGTTGTCCTCTTGTTGCCCACATACCACGTCCCGTAGCGTCATCAACACGTACAGCGACGAGCGAAAGTGGGAACAGCGGTGGCCAGCTTCCAGATCAACCTGCACACCGGCGGTACCGAGATCGTCGACGGCGTCGACGGTTATGCGCCGGAAGGCTCGATGACGACGTTCTTCATGGCCGGCTCCAGCCGAACCGCCATCGACTCGTGGAGCACCCGCGTCGCCAGTTTTCGCACCGCGGACATCAGCGTGGTTCGCCGCATCGATCTCGTTGCCCGCGAGACCGAAGACCCCGCGCCGGTAACGCTGCTCGCGTAGGTCGAACCCCCGCATGAGGCCCGAGCCGAGAATCGATCGGGATGGTCCAGGGTTGGGTGCTGAGGGCCCTAGTATCACGGGATGTCCGACGCCAGGGTTTCTGCAACCACCGCTCCGCCCCATCGCGGGGTGGACCCCGCCTCGATTGCCCCGGTGATCATCGGCGCCGGACCGGCCGGGCTCACCGCCGCCTACCAGTTCGCAAAGGCCGGCGTCACCAGCACCGTGCTCGAAGCCGACGACGTCGTCGGCGGCATCAGCCGAACCGCAGAGCGCGAGGGTTGGCGCTTCGACATCGGCGGCCACCGATTCTTCACCAAGGTCGGCGCGGTCGAGGATCTCTGGCACGAGATTCTCGAGGACGACGACTTCTTGTTGCGCCCTCGCATGAGCCGGATTTTCTACGACTCGAAGTTCTACGACTACCCGCTGAAGGCGACGAACGCTCTGCGCAATCTCGGTCCGATCGAAGCGTTGCGTTGCGTCCTGTCCTACGCCTGGGTCCGGGTGCGCCCACCCGAGGACACGACCAGCTTTGAGGGGTGGACGGCATCCCGTTTTGGCTGGCGGCTCTACCGCACCTTTTTCAAGACCTACACCGAGAAGGTGTGGGGGGTCCCGGCCGACACGATCCAGGCCGACTGGGCGGCCCAGCGCATCAAGAACCTGTCGCTGTTCACCGCGGTGCTCAACTCGTTGATGCCCAAACGAAATCAGAAGGAAATCACCAGCCTCATCGAGGAGTTTCAGTACCCGAAGTACGGACCCGGCATGATGTGGGAGGCCTGCCACGACAAGGTGGTCGGCTACGGATCCGAGGTGGTGTTTCAGCAGCCGGTCACCCGTATTCGCCACGCCGACGGAGCCGCGCACACCGTCGTGACCGAAGGCCGCGACGGCTCGCTGTCGGAGTACGCATGCACCGATGTGATCTCCTCGATGCCGATGCCCCATCTGCTGCGGGCGATGGATCCCCCGCCGCCGGCCGAGGTGCTCGCCGCCGCCGACGGGCTGACGTTTCGCGACTTCATGACCGTGGCCCTCGTCGTACCCGAGTCCGACGGCTTCCCCGACAACTGGATCTACGTGCACTCCCCCGACGTCAAGCTTGGCCGGGTGCAGAACTTTGGTAGTTGGTCGCCCTACCTGGTCAAAGACGGGCGGACCTGTCTGGGACTCGAGTACTTCGTGAACGAGGGCGACAAGTTCTGGATGATGGAGGACGACGACCTGATCGAACTCGGAACGCAGGAGATGGCAACGCTCGGTCTGCTCGACCCCGAGCACGTTCAGCAGGGCTATGTGGTGCGTATGCCCAAGGCCTACCCGATGTACGACGGCGACTATCGCCAGAACGTGGAGACCCTGCGCGACTGGTTGGCCGCCAACACCCCGAACGTCCACCCGGTCGGACGCAACGGCATGCACAAGTACAACAACCAGGATCACTCGATGTACACCGCCATGTTGACCGTCGAGAACGTGCTTGGCGCTGAGCACGACATCTGGTCGGTCAACGTCGAGGAGGAGTACCACGAAGAGTCCTCGAAGGACACGCTTTCTTCGAACGGCACGACGTCCTCGGATGGCTCTCGGTCTGCCGGTACCGCCACCAGTTCGGTCGCTTCCTCGTCGTGACCTCGGTGCGCGCCGAGGCCGCCCCCGGGGCTGACCCGGCTACGGCAGCCCGCCGGTTTCCCGCCCTCGATGGGCTTCGCGCCATCGCCGCGCTGGTGGTGTTCGTCCACCATCTCGGCTTCTTTACCGGGGCCACCTTCAACTCCCGGCTCGGCGCGCTTTTCGCCCGGCTCGACGTCGGCGTCCCGATCTTTTTCGCCATCTCCGGGTTCTTGTTGTTTCGGCCGCAGGCCGCCGCGTTGCTCGACGACTCGGCTCTGCCCGAGCGGGGCCGGTTCTGGCGCAAGCGCGTGTTCCGGATCTTCCCCGCCTACTGGGTGATACTCACGGTCGTCTTCGTGGTATTGCGGCCCGAGGCGTCGCGGTTGGCTCCCCTTGTGGAGTACCCGCTGCACTACCTGCTCCTGCAGATCTATCCCACCGACGCGTTCTTCGAGGGCATCTCCCAGGCCTGGAGCCTGGCGGTCGAGCTCAGCTTCTATCTCCTCCTCCCGTTCTTCGGACCGCTGCTACGCCCGCTGATGCGAGGGTTGGCGATCAGCCGGCGAGCGCTACGGCTGCTGGCGTTCTGCGGTGGCCTGTATGCGCTGAGCCTGCTCTGGCGGGTCGCGGTACTCGGGCTGGACGGCTCCTTCCGGCTGATGAGCTGGTTGCCCGGCACCATTGACTACTTTGCCATCGGGATGGCCGTGGCCGTGCTCACGGTGTGGTCGGAGCGGCGCGAGGTGGTCGTGCCGGTCACCGACTGGTTGGGTCGCAACGCGCTGTGGTGGTGGGTGGCCGCAAGCGGGATCCTGGTCTTTGTCGCCTACCAGCTCGAACTCGCCCGGGGTCTGGACGAAGCCGCCTGGCACGCCGAGGTGTTTCGGCAGTTCGGCTATCAAGCGGTCGCGTTGTGCGTTCTGATCCCGTCGGTATTTGCTACCGGCGGCGCGGTTCGGCGGATCCTGGCCAGTCGGCCGCTCGCGTTCATGGGCACGATCTCCTACAGCTTCTATCTGTGGCACACCGCCATCATCGAGAAGTACTTCGACTGGACCGACCGGCAGTTGTTCCTCAACTGGAACGAGGTTTCGGGTGCAGACCCGGTCCTGCTGGAGATCGCATTGGCGACGTTCGTCATCACCGCGGTGCTGTCGTGGATCACCTATCGCCTCGTCGAGAAGCCGGCGCTCGAGTGGAGCCGGCGCCCATGACCATGATCGACGAACCGGTGAGCGGCGGCGCGACGGCGGACCTGGACCCGGCGCCGTGGTGGGGGGCGCCGCGCTCAACGCGGCGTTGGTGGGTGCTGATTGGTTTCATCACCCTCGCCGGGCTCGCCCTGCGGGTCTTCTACATTCTGTACTTCCGCGGCGATTTCATCGAGAACGTGTTGCCCACCGGCAAGGTGTACCGCACCCAGGTGTGGGGTGACGGGCTCGTCTACAGCCGGCAGGCGAACCTGCTGGCCGACGGCGAGGGGCTCATCGCTCCGTTGCCGTTCGAGCTCGACGGCGTGCGCCAGCAGTCGGCGGATCACCCGCCGCTGTACACGCTATACCTTGCGTTCTGGTCGGTGATCGGCGTGCGCAGCGACCTTGCGCACATGCTGGTCTCGGCGCCCCTGGGTGCGCTCACGGCCGCCGCGTTCGGCGTGCTGGGTCGACGGATTGCGGGCCCGAGCGTTGGCCTGGTCGCCGCAGTGATCGGGGCATTCAGTCCATCGATTTTCCCCTACCCGGGGTTTGTACTCGCCGAGACCATCACCATCCCGATGGCGGCATTGGCCATTTGGGCTGCGTATCGGACCTATGACAACCCGACCATCAAGAACGCCGCCTGGCTGGGTGCGCTGACCGGCATTGCCTCCATGGCCCGGGCCGAGCTGGCGATGCTCGTCTTCTTCATGATCATCCCGCTGTTGATCGTGACCCTGCGCACCACCACCTGGAAGCACCGCATTTCGATGCTGGTCGCGGCCGGCATCACGTGTGCCTCGATCGCCCTGCCCTGGGTCGGGTACAACCTGAGCCGGTTTGAAGAGCCGATCTACATGTCGATCGGCCTCGACTACGCCCTCGTGCAGGGCAACTGTGAGGCGGCCTACACCGACGACATCCTCGGCTATTACTGGCTCGGGTGCATGACCGAAGCGCTGGACGAGGCAGGCCTTGCCTACGCCGATCAGTCCGTGGGCGCCAAGTACGTGCGCGATGTCGGCTGGCAGTACGTCCTCGATCACCGGGGACGGGCTACCCAGGCGGCCTTCGCCCGGGTCGGTCGAGTGTCGGGCACCTTTCACCCGATGCAACAGGCTCGGTTGAACTCGCTGATCGCGGGCCGCGAACCCTGGGTGGCCAACGCCGGTGTGCTGCTCTGGTACCCCATGGTGGTGTTGTCGTTCTTCGGTGCGGTGATGCTGCGCCGCGAACGACGCCCCCTGTACCCGCTGCTGGCGGTGCTGTGGCTCACCACCCTGGCGGTGTTCATCAGCGTCGCGGTGCTGCGCTACCGGGCGTCGCTCGAGCCCATGCTGGCGGTGCTGACCGCGGTCGCGGTGGTGCGCGCCGCCGCGTTTGTGCGCCGCGCCCGCGCCGACGCCTGACCGCACGCGAAGCCGCCGCCCGAAGAACGGACGGCGGTCTTGTTGCTGGGCTGAGAGGGGCGGGCGCCAGTGGAGCCCGAACGGGCTAACCCAGGCGTTCCATAATTTCGAGCTTGGCCTCTTCGAGTTCGTCGTCGGTGAGCTCGCCTCGGCCGTGCATCCGCTGCACATCCTCGACGAGCGACATCAGTTCGGACGGCCCGAGAGACTCCCGGCCGACGAACAGCGCCTCGACCTTGGTCAGGTCCTCGTGATCGACCATGACCGGCTCGGCCTCGGTCTCCGGCGGTGTGGCCACCGTCGTGCCCGGGATTGGCTTGCCCTGCTTGGCGGCCAGCTTGGCGGCGCGCTTGGCCGCCTTGGCCCGGTCGCGTTGCAGTTTTGCGAAGGTGGTTCGTTGCGTACCCATGACGACTCCTTTTGCCGCGATCGTGGAGGTGGCTCGCCCTATGGCAACCGACCTCGGCACCCCAGCGGGGGTTGGGGTGCGCTACGACCGTTCACCCGGGCAAAGTGGGCCTTTACCGCAGGTGGAACCGACAAACCACTATAGAGGCCGAGGATGTAAACGCCTACATCGGCACACGCGGAGATACGCAAACGCTCATCTGGACAGTGTTCATCTGGACGGTGCTGACCAGGGAGATGCTGGCCAGGAGAATGTTCACCTGGCGTGGTGCGGTCAGCCGAGCGAGCGGACGAAGGCGTCGAAATCGCCCCAGCTGCCGGCTGAGGAGGCGTCACACCCGTCGGCGACATCATCGATGAACGCCATCGCCGTCGAGAATTCCCGAGCCCCGCTGTTGGGCTCGCCGTGCAGTGCTTCGTCGAGATAGTCGGTGAACGTGACGGTGGCCGGAACGATGATCCCCGCCTGGTCGCTCCAATGGCCGGCCGCCTCGGTCAAGGCGTCGACGAGGTCAGCGGTTTGGGGCTCCGCCGCTATCGGTTGGTCGGCGAAGGCCTCGGGGTCTCGGGCGCGGACCGCGATTGTGGGCGACGTTTTCCACAAGGCCTGTTGCACCGCGGCGGCCGTGGCGCAATCGCTGCCAGTGGCGTCAACCGGGGTCGGTTCGGCCGCGGGCGACTCCAGATCGCCGAGCGACGTGAGGCTGAGCCCCGCAACGACGAGGCCGGCCACCACTACCGAAGCCACCAGACAGATCAGGGCGATCGCGCCAAGCCGGGTGTGGTCTGGTGCCGGTGTGGTCGACCGCGGCGAACGGACAACCGCACCGGCCGGGTTGACGGCGCCATCGGTGCGGCTGACGTCGTCGCCCACGTCTCGTTGGACGTCGCGGAGGCCCTCGACCAGTTCGCTCACGGTGATGCGATCGCTCGGGTGGGGGCGGATACAACGGTCGATCAGATAGAGCAGCGGGTCGGTCCGCTCGATCACCCGCGCTCGGGCTGAGCCGATGCCCACGGCAAAGGCCGCCTGTTCGGAGGCGTCGAGGTCCTGGGTCACCGCTCCCCCACCGTCGACGAACCCTCGGTAGGCAACGAGGAGGGTCTGGCCCAGCCCGTAGACATCGATCGACGGCTCGGGGCTGGTGAAGCTGATCGCCTCGGGTGCGGTGAACGTTCGCGTGGCGCTGCGCAGCGGCTGGCCGCCGATGGGCGTGGCGCTGGCGAGATCGACGAGCACCGGGTCGGTGCCGTCGCGCATCACGACGTTGGCCGGAGTCACGTCGCCGTGCACCAGGCCGGCTCGATGAATGGCGGCGAGCGCCCCACCGAGGCGCACACCGAGGTGCAGCACGTCGCACCGCGACAGCGCACCGACGCTGGTGATCAAGTCGTGCAGGGATCCGCCGGGGATGAACTCATAGACCAGATAGGGCCGACCATCGTCGAGTTCGCCCGACGAAAGCGGCAGGGTGATCGTGGGGTGATGGCCAATGGCCGCCGCGCTCTGCAGGACCGCCCAGCGAGGATCGCGGTCCGAGCGGCCGTCGTTGGATCGGCTGGATCGAAACACCTTGATGACCACGTCGCGGCCGAGCTCGGCGTCGACACCACGGTAGACGTCGGCGGTTCCGCCGCTCGCGAGCAGTACGGGGTCGAGGAAGCGGTCAGATCCCAGTTGCACCGACGGCGGGGTGACGCCGCCCGTTTGTGCACTGACGTGTTCCACTCGAGATGCCCTCATCGCCCAGTCGGTACTTGCTTCACCAGCACGCCTCTTGCATCTGATGACGTCCGTCAGTTTAGCCGAGAGTAGTGACGGTTGTCACGGGTCCGGCCGGACCCGACCGGCGGATCCTGGGGCCCG
>CALHYX010000002.1 GCA_938041035.1 uncultured Acidimicrobiales bacterium
GGATGATCGGGGAAGCGATCTAGAAGTCTTCGTCGAAGGCGACGTCGCCTTCGACCCCGACCTGGTAGGCGGCGACGGTGCGTTCGAAGAAGTTCGTCAGCTCCTGCACGTCCTGGAGTTCCATGAAGCCGAACGGGTTGCTGGAGCCGAACTCGGTGGGCAGGCCCAGCTGGGCCAGCCGCTGGTCGGCCACGAACTGCAGGTACTCGCGGGTGTCGTTGAGGCTCATGCCCGCAACCCCTTCGGACAACACGTCCTCGGCGAACTGGTACTCGCAGTCGACCGCTTCACGGATCATGGTCGAGATCTGGTTACCGAGATCCTCGTCGAACAGTTCGGGTTCTTCGGCTCGGACGGTATTGACCACCTCGAGGGCGAAGTTCATATGAGCGCTCTCGTCGCGAAACACCCAGTTGGTGCCGGCGGCCAAGCCGTTGAGCAGGCCCTTCGAGCGCAGGAAGTACACGTAGGCGAACGCCGCGAAGAAGAACAGACCTTCGATGCAGGTGGCGAAGCAGATCAGGTTGAGGAGGAACTGCTTGCGGTCCTGCTTGGTCTCCAGCGACTGCAGATGGTTGATCGAATCGATCCACTTGAAGCAGAACTCGCCTTTGGCCCGAATGCTTGGGATGTTCTCGATGGCGGCGAAGGCCGCTTCGCGCTCGGCGAGGTCGGGGATGTAGTTGTCGAGCAGGGTCAGATAGAACTGGACGTGCAGCGCTTCTTCGTACAGTTGGCGCGAGAGGTACATCCGGGCTTCGGGCGAGTTCACGTGCTTGTACAGGTTGAGCACGAGGTTGTTCGACACGATCGAGTCGCCGGTGGCGAAGAAGGCGACGAGCCGGCTGATCAGGTGCTTCTCGGCGGGCAGGAGCTTGCGCTGTAGATCGACCAGGTCATCGCTGAAGTCGATCTCGTCGACCGTCCAGGTGTTCTTGATCGCGTTGCGATACATCTCGTAGAAGACCGGGTACCGCATCGGCCGCAGGGTCAGGTTGAAACCGGGGTCCAGAATGTTGCGCTGGGCTGCGTCCGGCTGCTGGTCCCGCAGATCGATGTCGGCGGGGGCGGATTCGGGAAGTTCGTGTTCGGTGAGAGCCATTGGCGGTGATGTTCTCCGGAAGTGCGGGTGGGTGAAGCGACGGTGGGGGCGGCGAGCGGGGCGACGATAGCGCGTGCAGCGTTAGTCGCACGCCTCGCACGTCTCGGGGTTCTCCAGCGAGCAGGCGATGGCCTCGGCGTCGCTGAACGTCGGGGCGGTCGCCGGTGCCGGAGCACTCGTGGTCGTCTGGTTGATCCGGGTGGCCGGGCGGGATCGCAGGTAGTAGGTCGTCTTCAGACCCTGCTTCCAGGCGTGGAGGTACATCGAGCTCAGCTTGCCGATGGTCGGTGACTCCATGAACAGGTTCAACGACTGCGACTGGTCGATGTAGGCCCCGCGTTCGGCGCCCATGTCGATGAGGGCCCGCATGGGGATTTCCCACGCGGTGCGGTACAGCTCACGAACGTCGGCGGGAATGGACTCGACGTCTTGCACCGAACCTTCGGCCCGCTTGATCTCACCCGCCATCTCGGTGTTCCAGAGACCGCGTTCTTTGAGTTCGTTCACCAGGTACCGGTTGATCTGGAGGAACTCGCCCGACAGCGTCTCGCGCTTGAACAGGTTGGACACCTGCGGCTCGATGCACTCATAGCAGCCGGCGATGGAGGCAATGGTGGCCGTCGGGGCGATGGCGATCATGAGCGAGTTGCGCAGGCCGTGGTCGGCGATGCGCGACCGCAGCGTGTCCCAATCGAGCCCGGCGGACGGTTCGAGCACCAGACCCTCGGCGTTGCGCGACGTGGCGGCGGTGAGATCGAACTGGAGATCGCCCCGGGCGGCCCGGGTGTCGGCGTAAGTCTCGTGCGGGCCATACGTTTCGGCGAGCTCGTTCGACGCCCACAGCGCATGGAAGTAGATGTGCTCACTGATGTGGCGAGACAGCTCTCGGGCCGGCTCGGAGTCGAACACGAGCCCGAGCTTGAAGAACACGTCCTGGAGGCCCATGAGGCCGAGGCCGACCGGGCGCCAGGCCCGGTTGGAGGTGTCGGCTTCGGGGGTCGGGTAGAAGTTGATGTCGATGACCCGGTCGAGGAACGGCATCGCCAGCCGAACGACCTCGCCGAGCCGTTCGAAGTCGAAGAAGGCTCCGTCGGGCCCGTCGACGACCAGCGAGCCCAGATTGATCGAGCCGAGGTTGCACACCGCGGTCTCGGACTGGTTGGTGACCTCGATGATCTCGGTGCACAGGTTGGACAGGTGCACGGTGCGGGCGTTGCCCTCGGCGTCGGCGGTGCCGGTCTGGTTGCATCGGGCGTTCGACGGGTCCTTGAAGGTCATCCAGCCGTTGCCCGTCTGGGCGAGGGTGCGCATCATCCGGCTGTACAGCTCGCGTGCCGGGACCTGCCGCTCGAACAGGCCCTGCTCCTCGGCGTCGATGTAGGCCCGCTCGAAGTCGGCGCCGTACAGATCCGTGAGGTGCGGGACCTTCTTCGGGTCGAACAGCGACCATTGCCAGTCGTTGGCCACCCGCTCCATGAACAGGTCCGGCACCCAGTTGGCGATGTTGATGTTGTGGGTGCGGCGAGCATGATCGCCGGTGTTGTCCTTGAGTTCGAGGAAGTCCTCGATGTCCGCGTGCCAGGTCTCGAGGTAGACGCACGCCGCGCCCTTGCGGCGGCCGCCCTGGTTGACGGCGGCGACCGAGGAATCGAGGGTGCGCAACCACGGGACGATGCCGTTCGACAAGCCGTTGGTGCCGGTGATCAGCGATCCCTTTGAGCGGATGCGGTGCCACGCCACGCCGATGCCGCCGGCGAACTTCGAGAGCTGGGCGATGTCGGTGTAGCGCTTGTAGATCCCGTCGAGGGAATCGGTGGGGGAGTCGAGCAGGTAGCACGACGACATCTGCGGGTGGGTGGTGCCGGAGTTGAACAGTGTCGGCGACGACGGCAGGTACTCGAGCGCCGAGATCAACCGGTAGAACCTGATGGCCTCGTCGGTGCTGGTCGCCAGCCCGCAGGCGACCCGCAGGAAGAAGTACTGCGGCGTCTCGATGATCTGGCGGGTTTCGGGGTGGCGCAGGAGATAGCGGTCATAGACCGTGCGCAGGCCAAAGAACTCGAAGCGCTTGTCGTTCTCGCCATCGATGGTGTCGTTCAACTTGCGCTTGTTGATCGTGACGAAGTTGAGGACCTCGTCGCTGATCAGGCCCTGTTCGTGGCCGCTGGCGATGGACTGGCTGAACGAGTGGATGTCCTGGTTGCGCACCTCTTTGTCGATCGTGGTGGCCAGCAGGCGAGCCGCGAGCCGCGAGTAGTTCGGCTCCTCGACGATGAGGGCTGCCGCGGTGCGGATCGACAGCTCGTCGAGCTCGGTGGTGGTGGCGCCGTCGACCAGGCCCGAGATGGTGCGGGTGGCGATGCGCAGCGGGTCGACGCCGGTGAGGCCGTCGGCGCTGCGTTGGATGGCGCGGACGATCTTGTTGAGGTCGACGGATTCGGCATCGCCGTTGCGTTTGCGGACCCGCATGCCGCTGTCGGTGCCGGTGATGACGGCGATGTCGTCGGTGCCGTTGGTGTCCACCTCCGTCGCGGCGCCGGCGCCGTTGGGATCCGGGTGATCCGGGTCGGCGGTTTTCGCTTCTGTCGAGACGTCGGCGTTGGGGGTGTCGGTAAGCGACATTGGTCTGTGATCTCCCTCGTTCTCCGCCCGGGGGTAGGCAGAGTTCCCAGAATGGCCGGCGGCCGAAACCGCCGTCCTTTGGCTCACGCCCGCCCCATCGGTGCCTCCAACGAGTTGGATGCAGCCGTCGTGGCGCAGCAGAACCCGGGTCGGAGTGGCAAAAGGGCCGTACCGAACCGTCCCTCTTACCGCTACTGGCGACCGGCGCTGCCCTCCGCCGAGCGACCTTCCGAAGGAGGTAACTCGGGCCCTACAGTGTCGAACCGATATCGGTGGCTGGATCACGCCGCGTCACGCAAATGACATGGTTGTGATCTGGCCGGGAGAACAATTACAGCCGCGTAATTACGTCCCCGTCAAGGCCAAGGCCAAAGAACTTTCCAGCCCCCGTATTTTCAACGATCGCGCCAAACGGTAACCGGTTCTCGCCCGGGGCAAAGATGACAATTCGATGATCGTCGCCGGTCAGCCGGCGCCGAATCGGACGCGAAGGTCGCCGGCCGGGCGCCCGTCGCACGCCTGGATCGCGCCCGGCCCACGCAGCGCGGCCAGGGTCGCGTGCGCGTCGGTCCGCACGGGCGCCTCCGGCGCGAGATCGGACCCCGCCGGACCGGAGAGCAGCGCCACCCATGCGGCGTCCGCGGCGCGACGAGCGCCGTCGTGGGCCTTGACGGCCAGGGCCGAGCCGTCCGAGCGCGATGCGGACACCGCGACCCCCTCCGCCCCAATCTTGGCGACCAGGGCGCCGTTGGCGGCCTGCATGATCGCGGTGTCGGTGCGCTCGTCGCCGGCGACGAACCACGGTTGGGCCACCATGGCGTCCACGATGCGGGTGGCGGCGGCATCGGCGCCGGTGCGGGCGACCAGGGAGGCCAGCGCCACCGCGAGCGTGCGCAGGGCCATGGCGGGTGCCGGAATACCGCAGCCGTCGATACCCACGGTGTCAGCATCCCTGGAAAGGCCGCTGGGAAGGCCGCTGGGAAGGCCGCCGGGGAAGTCGGTGGCCGTGGCGATGGCGTCGGCCACCGCCTGTTGGACGGGGTGTTCGGCGTGGATGTACCCGGCCGTCGGCCAGCCCATGTGCACCGCAAGCGTCAGGAAACCGGCGTGTTTGCCCGAGCAGCAGTTCGTGATCCTCGTCGCCCGGCCTCCGGCCGCGAGATGGGCGTGTGATTCGGCGATGCCGAACGGGAGCGCGGGTCCGCACTCGAGATGGGTCTCGTCGAGTCCGATGCGCACGAGCCAGTCCCGCACTGCGGCGACATGGGCCGGTGCCGCGCTGTGGCTTGCGGTGGCGAGTGCCAGTTCGGTCGGCGTGAGCCCGAAACGGTCGGCGGCCCCCGAGGTCACCAACGGAAGCGCCTGCACCGGCTTCAGGGCCGATCGGGGAAAGATGGGGCGATCGGGTTCGCCCCAGTACTGCACCACCGCTCCCGATGCGTCGACGTGGACCGCAGAAACAACGTGGGCACTCTCGACGACGTCGGCTCGGGTGACCTCGACGGTCAGCGCCGGGTTCGACCGGTCGGTGCCGGGCGTGCTCGGCGGGGCGGCAGAACGCGGGCCATCGGCCGAGGTCGTCATGGCGACGGAGCATAGCGGTGGCGAAACCGTGACGGCGTTCGAGCGTCCAGAGGAAGGCAGGCCCGAAACAGACGAGCACGTCAGTTTGCGCGTCCGTTGTACTAGAGTGTCGCCGTGACCTGGCTGGACGACGATGAGACCCGGGCATGGCGCGGGCTCATCGAGGTTTCCAACCGGCTGTTCTTCCAGCTGGGGGTGCGGCTCCAGCAACGGTCCGGGCTGAGCTTTGAGGACTATGAGGTGCTCGTGCACCTCTCCGAGAGCGCCGAGCGGCGCCTTCGGATGAGTGAGCTGGCCGATCGGGCCGTGTTCAGTCGGAGTCGGCTCACCCATCGCATCACCAACCTCGAAAAGCGCGGGCTGGTCGAACGGGTCCCCGTCGCAGAGGACGGGCGCGGGTTGTGGGCGGTGCTCACCGCCGAGGGATTCCGCCAGATCGATGAGGCGGCACCGGCCCACGCCGCCGACGTCCGCTCGTTGCTCTTTGACCAACTCGAACCCGACGAGGTCGTCGCCCTGGCCGCGTGGTTCGAACGGGTGCGGGCCAACCTGGTCGCCGATCCACCCGCGGGCACGTCCGGCCCCGTCGGTTCCGACTGATCCGTCGATCTAGGCTGCCGGTATGGCCGCCGAGGATGCAGACGCGGGCGAGCACCTGCCGAACGCAAACCCGCACGACATCGACCCGCTCACCCGGGCGCGTATGCGTCGGGCCCTGTGGTTCTTCGGTTCGTTCGTCGCCGTGCTGTGGATCGTGATCATCGTGCTCGTCGTCGCCTACGGCTGATGGTGGCCCATCCACTAGTTTTTCGCCATGGCTGATCCCATTCTCGACGTCGACCTGCTGGCCTTTGAGACCGGAGACGCGACCCGGCGGGCGGCGGTGGTCGACGGCGTCATGCGCAGTCTGCAAACCGGATTCGTGTACACCGGCCACGACCTCTCCGAGGATCTGCTCGACACCGCCTACGCCATGTTGGCGGAGTTCTTTGCCCTCGACAGCGAAACCAAGGCCCGCTACACGGCTCCGGGGACCAACGGTCAGCGCGGGTACACGGGGCTGCTGGTCGAGACCGCGGCCGTCGCCGATGTGCCGGACTGGAAGGAGATGCTCAACTGGGGTCGCCAACTTCCCGCCGGACACCCGCTGCGGGTGCGGTACCCGTACCGGTACGCCGACCTCGTCCTGCCCGAGGACATTCTGCCTGGCATCACCGAGCTGCTCACCACGTTTTACGAGCGGGTGTTCGACCTCCAGGTTCGCTTCATGCGGATAATCGCCGTCGGGTTGGGATGTGCGCCGGACTACTTCGACAAGATGTTGCCCGACGGCGCCACGCTCACCCGGGCGATTCACTATCCGGCGATGGACCTCGCCCCCGATGCTGATCACGTCTGGGCCGGTGAGCATGGCGACATCAACCTGATCACCGCGCTGCCCCGCGCCAGCGCCAAGGGCCTCCAGGTGAAGCTCGACGACGGGTCGTGGGTCGATGCGGTCGCCCCGAGCGGCCAGGTGATCATGAACTCGGGGATGATGCTCGAGCATCTGACCAACGGGCGCATCCCGCCGGGGATCCACCGGGTGGTCGCCGACCCCGAAGATCACGGTGACCGCTACTCGGTCGTCCAGTTCTGCCATCCCACGCCGTGGACCATCCTGTCGCCGGTGCCGAGCACGGTCACGCCCGAGAACCCCCTCCGCTATCCGGCGATCGCGGCGGCCGACAAACTCGATCAGGTGCTGTACGACATCAACCTGATCGAGGACGGGCGGCGGGTGGACTGAACGTGATGTTTTCATGACCACCCTCGTCGCCCAGATCTGGCTGTACGGCCTGATGCCGCTGGTGCTGTTGCTCGCCGTCGCGTGGATCCTCACCGGTACCGCCGACCTGTGCATTGCACTTCTGGCCGCGGCCGGACTCGACATCTCGCGCACCCCGACGCGCTGGCGACCCCACGGGTTGTTGTGTTTCGTCGGCGGCTTCGGCGTGATCATCGCCATCGGCGTGGGAATGCAACTCGCCGAGGAGGACCTCTGCGGCGGGGCCAGCGGTTGCCAGGCCATCGACCGGTTCCCGGTGGAGATGGCCGTTCGTTCCGCCCGCCCGGCCGCCGCGGTGCTCGCCGCGGTCGTCCTGGTCTGGCAGGTCGGCATCCGGCGAGGCTGGGGTTGGGCCGACAGCACACGCGCCGGAACGGCCGGGTCGATCGACCCGACCGACCCGATCGACCCGACCGAGGCCGTTCAGCCGACCGTTTGAGCCTGCTTGGCGGCCATGTCGATGGCCCACAGACTGCGATGGGTGTCAAAGGCCATGACGGCGAGACCGATGGCGCTGGCGCCGAGCATGACCGGCACGCCCCACGTGAGCACCTGGGTGCCGGCGAAGAACACGAAGGTGTTGAGGGCGACGTATCCGATGCGCACCTCGGTCGGGCCGACGCCGAAGAAGGCGATCTTGAATTTGTTGGTGGCGGCGAAGTTCAGGAACGACAACGCCATCGTGGCGCCGGTGGCCAGGAGTAGGCCGAGGAACCAGACCGCCAGGTTCGGGGCCAGGAACGAGTAGGCCACGACAAAGCTGCCGGCGAAGATGAAGTCGAGGAAGTGGTCCATGAAGAAGCCCCACTTCACCAGGCCGGTATCGCGCAGCCGCCCGACCGCGCCGTCGAACAGATCGGTGGCGTACTGGCCGATGACCATCGCCGACATCGCGAACAACCATCGGGGGTCCGATGCGGCGAGCCAGCCAAAGGCGACCATGCCGATCGACCAGGCCACGGTGAGCATGGTCAGGTGGTAGGTCTCGATCGAGCGCGGGACCTTGGTCACCCAGCGTTGGACAAACGACTTCTCGTACGGCCCAAGGATGGACTCGCCGTCCTTCTTGTCGCCGCCGAAGGGCTCGGGTTCCATGCCGGCGGGTTCCAGGCCGTCGGGTTCCAGGCCGTCGGGTTCCATGCCGACCGCGTCGCCGCCGAACGGGACGTGATCACCGCCGAAGGAGTCGGCATCGTTGGTGATCTCGCGGTCGGGGACTGCGTTGATAGGGACTGCGTTGATGGGGACTGCGCTGGTGAGGATCTTCTCGTAGGTAGCCATAGGTAGAGAATCCGGGATTTCCGGGCCTGCGCCTAGTAGGGGAATCCCCCAAAAACCCCTGGGGGCGAGACCAAACATCCGCCGATTCCGGTGACCTGCGCCGATCTTGTGGTTCTTCCGAAGAGGTTTGTTGTGAGTGCTTCATCAGGTTGTCGAAAGCCTGATGGTTTCTTCGAGCACGGGCAGTAGATCTTCCACGTCGTACGCGATTCCGCCCCGAACCGTCACATACATGTCGCCTCGGAAGGATCGGACTTCAGCGTGCCCAAGCGCTTCGCGAGGCAGCTCGGTTGTCTTACCGTCGCGAATTCCTGCCGGCACGAGACGGGGATCGGGAACGTACACGACGATCACCTCAAGAAAGTCGGTGCCCAGTCGGCCTCCTTCTCTGGTCGTGGCCTTTTCTGGCGTAGGTGGAGGGGAGCCTTTGGCCGCCGCGTCCGCGTCCCTTTGGGCCTGACCCACGATGGTCGATCGGATAGCTTCGGTCACAAAGGTCATCTTGACGCTGCCGAAGAGCTCGTCTTGCACGAACACCTCGTCCGGCGTATCTGGCTCGTCTAGGGGATTGGCCGTAACGGACGTGAAACCCGGGAAACTCAAGGCGGTGGCCCCGAACGCTGGCTCGACTTGGAGAGCTACGAGTCTGCCGCCGTCAGCGGCAGCCGGGAACCTCACTTTCGAGAGCCGTTCCACCACAGCTTCTCTTCGGGGCGACTGCAGTACGACGACTCTTGGTTGCTTCACCGCTGGCTCCTCGCTTCCGTGTGAAAAGGCCGCACCGTCGTCGGCCTGATATCCCACCGAGGGTTGGGTTGCTCGCCCCTCGTCATCTAGGCCCACTTGCAGCCCCTCTCCACCGGACTGGCGGGCGTTGGCAAACACCAACGTCAGTGCGACCGAGATGGCGAGCACGCCAAACACGATCTTCGCTCTGCGAGCGGGCTCTTCGCGGGTTCCTAGACTTTTCGTATACGTCGCCATGTAGTGCAACCAGCCATCGCGATAGATCGCATAGATAATCCAGACAACGTATCTGCCGTTCCGGTTACCGCTCAGGCGGCAGCGATTCGGGGTCGCAGCGCCACATGGGCCGAGCGCAGCACCAGGGCGGCGAAGAACAGCACCACCGCGACGAGCGCCATCGTCGCCCCCGTGGCGGTTTCGTGGTGGAAGCTGACGAGGAGGCCCACCACGACCGCTACGGCACCGATGGCCACGGCCAGAGCCATGATCTGGGGGACGCGGCGCACCAGGAGCGTGGCGGTGGCGGGCGGGGCGACCAGGAAGGCGAAAACCAGGAGGTTGCCGACGGTCTCGAACGACGCCACGATCGACAACGCCACCAGCACGAGCAGCACGCCGTGGGCGAGTCGGGGCCGCAGGCCGAGGAGTTGGGCCTGCACCTCGTCGAAGGTCATGACGAGGAACGGGCGATAGAACACGGCAACGCTGACGACCACGATCGTGGCGGCGATCGCCTGACGGACCAGGTCGGTGGTGTCGATGCCGAGGATCGACCCGAACAGGAAGCGGTTGAGGTCGCCGGTGTAGGAGCCGGACCGGCTCGACAAGATCACCACGGCCAGGGCGAGGAACCCGACGAACAGCACGCCGATCGACGTGTCCTCGGGGAGCGGCGAAGCGTTGCGCATGAGGTTGATGGCGAGGACCATCGCCACCGCGGCGACCAACGCGCCGACCGTCGTGTTCACGCCGATCACGAAGGCGATGGCGATGCCCGGCAACACGCCGTGGGCGAGCGCGTCGCCCAGAAACGTCATACCCCGCAGGACCACCCAGGTGCCGACGACCGACGTGGCCAACACGGCGAGCAGGCCGGCCCACAGCGCGTTGCGCATCACCTCGCTCGACGTGAACGGGTCGAGCCACCAGGTCACCGGGTCGGTCAAAAACTCCATACCTGCCTCAAACCCATACCTGCCTCAAACCCATGCCTGGCTCACCCCCGTAGCGCTCATGCCATCACGATAGGGCGGTGGCGATGGCGGTGGCGTTGGTGCGGAGCAGATCGATATAGGTGGCGGTGTCGGCGTCGGCGCCCAGCGCACCGGCTTCGAGGACCACGACCTCAATGTCGTCCAGCCGGTCGGCGAGGGCGTCGATCGTGTCGGTGCCGTGCTCGGCTTCGGCGAAGATCGCCGACACCCCGGCCGCCGCGATGTCTGCGGCCAGGCGGTCGAGCTGCGCAGGATTCGGTTCGGCGAGGCTCGACGCGCCCGGGATCACGGTGCCGATGACCTCGAACCCGTACCGGTCGGCGAAGTAGCCGAATGCATCGTGATTGGTGACCAGCTTGCGATGGTCGGCGGGAACGGCGGCGAGAAGGGCTTCGAGCTCGCCGTCGAGATCGGTGAGGGCCGAGGTGTAGGCGGCGAGGCAGTCGTCGGCGGTGGTTTGGTCGAGGTCGGCGTGTTCGACCAGGGCGGCCGAGAGGTTGGGGAGCGCGGCGGCGACCCGGCGCGGGTCGAACCAGATGTGCGGGTCCGGTTGGCCATTCGATGCGCCGCCCACCGGCAGGGTGTCGAACCGGTCGCCCATGCGGATGACGGGGGTGCCAGTGGCCTCGGTGGCTGCGACGGCATCGCCGAGGCTTTCTTCGAGGGCGAGCCCGTTGGCCACGATGACCGCGGCGTCGTCCATGCGTTGTCGGTCGGCCAACGAGGGCTCAAATCCGTGGGGATCGGCGCCCGGCGGGATGACCGACTCGACCTCGACGGTGCCGTCGCACGCGAGGTTGGTGGCGATGTCGGCCCAAATGCTCGTGGTGGCGATCACCGTCGGCTCCGTCGACGCCGCGTCGCCTGCGGCGTCGGCCGAGCCGCAGGCCGAAGCGATCAGGGCGAACGCGGGGAGTAGCCAGAGAAGTAGGCATCGAGAACTGGATAGCGGGTGCAGCGAACGCACGGGACTCCTGCTCGTCGTTCGAACGGTTCGAACTGGGAATGACTCCCAATCTAACGAGAATGGTTCTCACTGCAAACCGGGGCGGGCTGCGACCTGAGCAAACGCGGGCGAGCGAGCGGGCGTCGTGATCAGCCGGGTGGCCGGCGCACCATGCGTTCGTGATCGGGAGCAAACCCGTGGCGGGCATAGAACGGAACCGACCGGTGCGATGGATGCAGCAGCACGAGTGCCATATCGTCCGCGTCCGCTCGGGCGAGGACGGCGTTCAACAGCACGCTCCCGACGCCGCGGTCGCGGTGACCGGGCAGTACGAACATGTTCCCGAGATACCCCCAGCTTCCCGGCTGGGTGCCGCCGCTCGGCATGCGTTGGAACACGGTGAGGTTCACCATGGCGACCGGCGTGCCGCTCCGGCGGGCAATCCAAAAGATTCGATGGTCGGCCTCGGCCCGGAACCACCGGCCGAAGTCGGCCCGGAGCTCGGGGGTCGCGATGGTCGTCGCACCATTCGTCGGCGTCGGATCGTTCTCGGAGAGCCACGCGGCGCGCAAATCGGCGAGCGCATCAACGTCGGCCGGGCCCGCGACCTCAACCGTGAGGCCCGAGCCGTCGACGGCGGGATCACCCCGGCCGTGGGGAGCGTCGGTCATGACCGTATCCTGCCCGATCCGCGGCGCTCGTGCGTTCTGGGGTCAGGCCGTCGACCGGTGCAGCCCTCGAGCGGCGAGCAGACCGACGAGCACCGGCAACCACAGGTCGGTGATCCGGAAGATGACGATGGCTGCGGCGACCGCGGTGGCGGCTCCGCCACCGGAGATCAGGGCTCCGGCCAGGGTGGCCTCGACGGCGCCGGTGCCGCCGGGGAGAATGCCCGCAAGACTCGACCCGAGGGCGAGCACGTACACGGTCAGCGCCACCAGCGGTGAGCCCGAAACGCCGACGGCCGCGAGGGCCAGCCACATGGTGGCGACGCCGATCACCTTGGCGATGAGCGCCCGGGCGAACGCCGGCGCGGCGACACCCGGGTTGCGGCGCACGTGGCGCGCCGCCTCGAACAGTTCGTCGGCGTTCTCATCGGCGCGTTGCCGGACGACGATGCGAGCCTCCTCGGTGAGCTTGCGGCGCAGCACGTAGGCCTTGGCCCGGGCGCCGAAGCGAAACAGTCGGCGGAGTCCGGTGCGGCTGGTGAAGGCGGTGGCGACCACCGCCAGGGTGATCGCGGAGTAGATCCCGAAGCCGGTCGCGGCGGCCACCCAGACGCCGGTGAGCTCACCGGTGGCCCAGGTGGTGGCGATCGCGGCGGCGAAGGTGGTGCCGAGGGCCGCGAGCGAGCTGAGCGACGCAAGGGTGTAGCCGGCCGTGATCGGGCCGGGCCCGTGGCCCCGATGGTGGCCGGCCCGAACGAATACGGCGAGACCGGCCGTGCCGCCGCTCTTGATCATCTTGTTGGTGGCGTAGGCCACCGCGGTGGTGCGCGTGGCTGCGCCGGCGCTGAAGTCGACCCCCACCGCCTGCATAGCCGCCCGGTACAGGCTCCCGCGGTTCACCACGCCACAGGTGGCGAGCAGACAGATGCTCAGGATCACGATCGGGTGCAGGGTGATCAGGGTGCGTCCGACCTCGGCGATCTCGTCGCCCCGGGTGAGGGCGAGCAATGCGATGACCGCGGCCAGAAGGGGTAGGAAGAACCGGCGACGAGGCCCGCTGCGGCGCTCCCGCACCCACGCCGGAGGCGCCGCGTTCACCGCGCTCGTCGACGCCTCGATGGCGAGGGGTGGCTGAGCGGGGTGCTGGAGGGTCACCCCCGAACCTTCGACGACCGTCGAAGTCGACCTGAGCGAGTTGTGTCGGCCGAGCGCTTCTCCGGGCCAAACGGCCTAGGTGGGGCGGGAAGGCCCCGGCCCGGTCGCCGACGCGAAACCGGTTGTTCGGCGGCGGACTAGAGCAGGGTGGCGGCGTGGGTGAACAGGGCGACGGTGGTGGCATGGAGCTGGTCGCCGATCTCCACCGGTGCTTTGCCGGCGAAGGCCCGGGCGTGGGTGCCCTCGAGGATGATGCCGAGGCGGTAGCACGCCATCACTTCGTACCAGTCGATCGCCGAGAGGTCTCGCTCGCTGCCGGCGCCATAACGATCGATGATCTCTCGACGCGTCGCCTGGCCGGGCAGCCCGAGTCCCGAGGTCAACGCCGAGGTGCCGAGGAAGTGACCGAGGTCGATCAGGGGGTCGCCGATGGTGCTCAGCTCCCAGTCGACCGCCGCGGCCAGCGTCGGCCGATCGCGGTGGAACAACACATTGCCCGCGTGGAAGTCGCCGTGGATGATCCCGGGCTTCCACTCGGTCGGTTGGTTCGCGCGCAACCATTCGGCGATGTCGTGCACCCGCGGGATGTCGGGTCCCGGGTACCCGTCGAAGGCGCCATAGCCCTCCAGATGGGAGCGCCACCGCTCCACCTGACGCTCCAACCAACCCGGCTTGCCGAAGTCGCCGAGGCCCACCGCTTCGTGGTCGACCCGACCGAGGGCGGCGATGGCGTCGGCCATCGACAGCGACATTTCCGCCTGCCAGTCCGGGCGCGACGCGTGGGGTTCGGGCAGCCCCTCGATCACGTTGAACCCGTCGATGGGCTCCATCAGGAAGAAGGCCGAACCCAGCACGTCGACGTCGCCGCACGCGGCGATGAGGCGCGGGTGCGGCACATCGGTGTCGGCGATCGCGCCGAGCACTCGTGCCTCGCGCCGCATCGTGTCGTCGCTGCGCGCCCGCTTGTGCGGCGGTGGATGGCGCAGCACGTAGCCGCGGCCGCGGCGGACGAACCGCACGAGGATGTTCTGGGTGCCACCCGTGAGCTGCTCGACCTCGGTCAGCTCGCCCGCGCCCAACCCCTGCTCGTCCATCCACGCCATGAGCGCGACCAGGTCGACCCCGTCGACGAGTGCCTCGGCCACTAGACGGGCAGGTCACCCGTGGCGCGGCGGGTGGTTCCCTCGTCGGTGTACGCGGCGATCGTGCGCTGCGCGATGCGCATTTGGTGCACCTCGTCGGCGCCGTCGGCAAACCGGGCCCACCGGGCGTGCTGATACATGTGGGCCAGCGGCGTGTCCGTCGAGTAGCCGAGCGCCCCGTGCACCTGGATCGACCGGTCGATGATGCGGTTCAGGCTGTTGGCCACGAAGTGTTTGGTCATCGAAACCTCGGCCTTGAAGTCCTCCTGGCGATCGATCTTGTAGGCGGCGTGCAGCACCATCAACTTGCTCTGGTAAATCTCCATGGCGCTGTCGGCGATCATCCACTGAATACCCTGCTTCTCCGCGAGCAGCGATCCGTGGGAGAACCGGTTCAGGGAGCGCTCGACCATCATGTCCAGCGCCGTCTCGGCCTGGGAGATCCAGCGCATGCAATGGGCGAGCCGGGCCGGACCCAGCCGATACTGGCCGAGTAGGTGACCCTGGCCGCGGCCGCCGAGCATCTGGTCGCCGTGTACCCGCAGGTCCTCGATCACGATCTCGGAATGGCCGGTGCCACCGTGCATCGTCTCGATCTGGCGCACCTCGTTCCACCCCTCGGCCGGCAGGTCGATGATGAACGCGGTGTTGGCGGCCTGGGGAATGTCCGGGTTCTCCTCCGTTCGACAGATGAGAATGGCGAAGCTCGCGCGGTGGGCGTTGGAGATGAACCACTTGTGGCCGTTGATCACCCATTCGTCGCCGTCTTCGTAGGCGTTCGTGCGGATGAGGGTGGGGTCTGACCCCGCCACCTCGGGTTCGGTCATGGCGAAGCACGACCAGGTCTTTCCCTCGGTGAGCGGCTTCAGGTACTTCTCGGCCTGCTCGGGCGTCGCCCAATGCAGCAGCGTGTGCATGTTGCCCTCGTCGGGGGCCTGGCAATTGAACACCCAGGGCCCGTAGTGGCTCTTGGCCGCCTCGGCCTGCACCATGGCCAACTCCACATGACCCAGCCCCATGCCGCCCCACTCCTCGGGCATGTGGGGCAGCCAGATCCCGGCGGCCAAGGCCTTCTTTCGCAGTTCGATCAGCACGCCGATCCGGTCGCGTCCCTCGAGCGGTTCACCGCCGTCGTGGCCTTCGATGCGGGCCTCGGCCGGCTTGACCTCATCGGCGATGAAGGTGCGGACGCGGCCACGCAGGTCCTCGAGTTCGGGCGAGAAACTGAAATCGATGGCCATGGAGCTCCTGGTCGATCGGCGGTCTCGCCAGTCAACCGCAGCTCGGTCGATGATGTCGACTCGCGACTCGCGGCGTCCATCGCTCCGTTCGATCGTGGGTCTGGCGCGTTGGGCCGCGAACGGTGGCACACTTGGCGAGTGACCTCACTGTCGCATCTCCTGCCGCCGGCGGACGCTGCCCCAAGGTGTGCAGCCTTTGCCCGGGGCAGCGGCTTCGATCCGGGCGGCTCCGCGATCCGCGCCGACGTCGTCATCGTGGTCGAAACACCGCTGCCGTGGCCCAAACCAGTGTTCGGCCACGACCTGCTCGCGGGCGTTCCCGCCCTGACCGCCGCCGCCAACCGTCCGCTACGCGTCTTGGCTGCCGTGCCGCTGTCCGGTTCGCCCGCGACCCGGGTGGTCGCGTTCGGTGCCGAGGGACGGTTCCCGTTTCGGGTCGATGGGCCCGCCGAGCTCGGCACCCTGGTCACTGCGTTGGGCGCCGGCGACACCGCTGCTTGTGAACCCTTCGCCACCCCGGAGCCCAATGCCTCGGAGCGGGCGGTGCTCATCTGCACGCAGGGGTCCCACGACGTGTGCTGCGGATCCGAAGGCACCCGCCTGGCGGTGGAGGCCGAGACCTCCCTGGTCGATGTCGAGGTCTTCCGGGTCAGCCACACCGGCGGACACCGGTTCGCCCCCACGGTGTTGACGGTGCCCGACGGCCGAATGTGGGCCTACACCGGTCTGGACGAACTGCGCTCGATTCTGAACCGCACCGCTCGACCCGATGTGCTCGCCCCTCGTTGCCGGGGCTGGTGGGGCGCGGCCCGGGGTGCGGCCCAGGTCGCCGAGCGGGCGGTCTTTGCCGAGATGGGTTGGGGCTTCGATGAGGTGGACCGAACGGTCGAGCCGCTGTCCTCGCCCAGCGACCCCGCCGCCCCGACCACCTTCGTCGTGCGCAGTTCGATGGGCGTGTGGCACGTCGCGGTGCGGGTCGGGCGAGAGGTGCCGACGATCTCCTGCGGCGCTCCGGGCGGACTGCCGGCGAAACCGGGCCGGGAATTTGAGGTCGTGTCGATCCAGCGCGGCTAACGAGCAGCCGACCGCTCAAGGTCGGGCCGGGAGCCGCCGAGTACGACACCAGGGTCGCCCTCGTGGCCTCTACGGGTCCGACCACGTAGCCTGGCCCGGTCAAGGGTTACCGATCGGTAGCTCCAGCACGGGCCCATCGAAAGGGAATGATGAAGGGGATAGTCCTCGCAGGCGGTACCGGTTCCCGACTCCACCCCATCACCCGGGGAACGTCGAAGCAGCTGCTGCCCGTCTACGACAAGCCGATGATCTACTACCCGATCTCGGTGTTGATGCTCGGCGGCATCCGGGAAATCCTGATCATCACGACCCCGGAGGATTCCGCCGCGTTCTCGCGGCTGCTCGGAGACGGCAGCCAATGGGGTATCGAGATCAGCTATGCGGTGCAACCGAAACCCGAAGGCCTCGCCCAGGCCTTTCTGATCGGCGCGGACTTCCTCGACGGGCAGGGTGCGAGCCTGGTGCTCGGCGACAACCTCTTCTACGGAGCCGGCCTGCCCGACCTGGTCGCCGCCGCGGCGGCCAAGGAGGTCGGCGGCACCGTCTTTGGCTACCACGTGCGCGACCCCGAGCGATACGGCATCGTCGAACTCGACGACGACGGTAAGGCGATCTCGATCGAGGAGAAGCCCGACGTTCCCCGCAGCAACTGGGCGGTGACGGGGCTGTATTTCTTCGACAACCGCGTCGTCGAGGCGGCCGAACAGGTCGTTCCCTCGGACCGCGGCGAGCTGGAGATCACCTCGGTGATCGACTTTTACCTGTCGCGGGGCGAACTCGACGTCATGCAGCTCAACCGGGGATACGCCTGGCTCGACACCGGCACGTTCGACTCGATGGTCGAGGCGTCGGAATTCGTGCGGGTCATCCAGCACCGGCAGAACAGCCAGATCGCCTGCCTGGAGGAGATCGCCTGGGAGCAGGGGTGGATCGATGATGCCGCGCTGCGCATCGCCGGCGACTCGATGGCCAAGAACAAGTACGGCGAGTACCTCCTCAGCCTGGTCGCGAACAAGCCCCGCTAGGCGATCGCCGAACGGGGTTTGAACGAACCACCGTCCGCCCGCCATCGCTAGCCGATGACGGGCGGACCGGGTTTGGACTCAGGCGTTGGTGTCGAGATCCTCGGCCTGCTCACCAGCGGGGCCGCGCTGGCCCCGGCGATCGCCTCGGTCCTGCTTTTCACCGTTCACGCGAGCGGTGATGCGCTCGTTGAGCTCAGCCCGGCGCTCCTCGGCCTGGGCTGCGTCGATGCGGCCGTCCTCGATGGCCTGGTCGATCCGCTCGTCGGCCTGCTGCACGAGCGCCTCGATGACGTCGTCGACCGGGACGCCGTTGGCCTCGGCGATCTCGGCGATCGTCAGGCCTTCCTCGCGAGCGGCGCTCAGGTCCTCGACGCTGATACCGAGGACCTCGGCCAACGCTGCGGCCTTGGCCTCGCGACGTTCGGCGCGCTGAGCGGACCGTTCGTCCTGGCGGGCCACCACTGCGGTGGAGACGGCGTCGGCCTGTTCCTGGGTGATGACCCCATCGGCGACCAGCTGGTCGAGCACCGCGGAGTGGCGACTGCCGCGTTCGGTGGTGTCCTCGACCGGCGGCGGCGTGTCCTGGGCGAGCACGGCACCGCTGCCGATGGCCACGCCGCCGGTGAGCATCGTGGCCGCGATTGCGGTCGAGGCAATCACCTTCTTGAGTCGGCTGCCGGCGGGCGAGCCGGTTTGGGGGTTCGGGTCAAACGTCATTACAGGTTCCTTCTTGAGGGGTTTGGGACACCTGTAGCTTCGAACCCCAGCGTCAGAGCAAACTTCCCGCTGCGTAAGAGAAGTGTTGGAATCCGCACCCGCTCAGTCCGGCGGCGGGTTGAGGCTGAACCCGACGACCGCGCCGGATCCGGCATCGTCGCCCGCCGCGGGATCGGCATTGCGGGCAAAAACCGAGCCGCCGTTGGCCGCCACGATCTGTTCGACGATGGAGAGGCCGAGGCCGGACCCGGGAACGGCCCGCGCCTGGGCGGAGCGATGAAACCGCTCGAACACGTAGGGAAGATCGTCGGCTGGAATCCCGGCACCGAAGTCGCGCACGCTCACCGCGCCGGCCGCCACGGTGACCACGATCGGGGTGGCGTCGCTGTACTTGACCGCATTGTCAACGATGTTCGAAATGGCACGATCCATCAGTCCCGGCTGGGCCAGAACCGGGCTGGCCGAGCCGGCGACGGAAATGTCGCGGCCGTGCCGGCGACGGGCCCGGTCGACCACCTGCTCGGCGAGGTCGAGCAGGTCGCACGGCACCGCCACCTCGGTGGTGGCCGAGTCGGTGCCGAGGTCGACCAATTCGGTGACCAGGTTGGTGAGTTCGTTCAACTCCGAGGAGATGCCCGACAACACCCGGTTGCGATCCGGGTCGCTCAGGTCGGTCGTCTGGAGAAGCTCGACGTTCGTGCGCAGGCTGGTCAGCGGCGTGCGAAGTTCGTGGCCCGCGTCGGCGACGAGGCGTTGTTGTTGGTCCTTGGACTGCCGCAGCGCGGCCACCATGGTGTTGAAGCTGTCCGTGAGTCGGCCGACCTCGCCGCCGCCCCCCGGTTCGATCGACGCGTCGAGTGTCTGTGTCGTCGCGATCGTGTCGGCGGCACCGGTGAGCCGCTCGATGGGCGCCGTGAGTCGGCGGGCGATAAACCAGCCGATCGCCGCGGCCAACGTGGTTACCAGCAAACCGACCACGAACAATTGGCGGATCAATCCCGCCAGCGCCGCGTCGACCTCGGTGCGGTCCCGGGCAACGATCAGCGATACCCCGTTGGGGAGGGTGCGGGTGACCTGGCGGAAGGCAACTCCATCGACCACGGCGTCGCGAAACGTCGCCCCGGCGCGGCCGACGTCGTCGGTGGGGAGCAACGGTTGCCCTTCGATCGTGGCGACCACCGTGCCGTCCGGTGTCTGGATCTGGGTCACGGCATCGGGGGCGGTGAGGATGCGGCCGACGCCGTCACCACGGTCCCCACCCAGCCGAGCACCGGGTCGTTCGTCGGCGAGGGCGCGCAGGGCGCGTCGGTCGCCGAGAATCGGCGCCAGCTGTTCGGTTCGATCGGTGAGAAAGGTGTCGATCTCGCCCACGAGCTCCCGCTCGGCGGCGATGCGGGCCCCTATCGAGCCGGCCACCATCGCCGTCGCCACCAGTCCGGCGACCACTAGGGCAACCCGCCAGCGCAGGGTCATGGCGCCCGCAGCGAGAAGCCCACGCCGCGGACGGTGTGAAGCAGTCGTTCGCCACCGTCGCTCTCGGTCTTGCGTCGGAGGTAACTCACATAGACGTCGAGTGAACGCGACGTCGTCTCGAAGTCGTAACCCCAGATCCGGTCGTAGATGACCTCGCGGGTCAACACGTTTCCGGCGTTCTTCATCAACAACGCCAGAAGTTCGAACTCCGTCTTGGTGAGTTCGAGGTCTCGACCGGCCCGCGTGGCCTGCCGAGTGTTCGGATGCAGCTCCAGGTCGGCGACCGTGAGCACCTCGGCCGGGCCGTCGTCGGTGCGGCGCAGCAGGGCTCGCAGCCGAGCCAACAGCTCATCGAGTGCGAACGGTTTCGTGAGATAATCATCGGCTCCCGCGTCGAGGCCTTCGACGCGGTCGCGGATTTCCTGGCGGGCGGTGAGCATCAGCACCGGGGTCCTGTCCCCCTTCTGGCGCATTGTGCGACAGACCGACAGTCCGTCGATGTGGGGCATATTGACGTCGAGCACGATGGCGTCGGGGGCTTTGTCGGCCACCTGCTGCAGCGCTTTGCCGCCGTCGGCGGCCAGCAGCACGTCGTAGCCGGCGTAGCGCAGTGCGATCTCGAGGGATTCTCGAACCCCGGGGTCGTCCTCGGCGATGAGGACTCGCGCCGGCGGTGGGGTGGTCGGGTTCTCACTCACCCGACCAGTGTCGGCCATGGTCCGCCCGGGTGGGGGTAATTCCCGCAGGTTCTTACCAAATTCTCGCGGTCGATGACCCCCGGTCGACGCCGACTTTGGATAAAGACGATCGGCGGTTCGGTCGATGTTTGCAGGGTGTCAGGTTCCACCGCGGATGTCGCGGCCACCAACGACGGGGTGTACGCCTTCTTTCGTCGCGCCCGGTGGCTGAACATCCTCGGCCAGGGCGGGGCTTCGATTTCGGTCGTCGCCCTCGCGTGGGACACCGCCGATCGGCCGCGACTGCTCCTGTACCTCGCCATTCACCAGGTCCTGTTGATAGCGATGGGCGTCAGTTTCGTGTCGCGCTGGACCACCTCGCGGCTCGACTCCGGTATTCCCCGATTCGCCCCCATCGGCCTGGTCATCGCGCAGGGGTGGTGCGGCAGCGCACTGCTGCTCGATCTCGAGTCGGCGGAGTCGCGGCTCTTCGCGCTGCAGGCGATGATCGTGATGTTCGCCTGTGCTGCCGGGACGATGGTGACCCTCGGTCCGATCAAACGACTGTCCCGGCTCGCCCTGGTCTCGTTGCTCGGACCCGGCACACTCGCCTGCTTCATCGTCGGCCATTACCCGTTGGCGCTCGGTACGGTGTTCTTCCTCGCCGTGGTCGGAGTCGTCGGGGTGTCGGAGCTCGACCAGACGTTCCATGAGCTCATTCGGCTCCGGGTGGAGAGCAACCGGGCGGCATCGCAAGCGGGGCACGCGGCTCGGCACGACCCGCTCACCGGCCTGGTGAACCGGGCGGGTATCGCCGAGGTCTTCGAGACCGGGGCGGACCGGTTCGAGGCCCTGCTGTACATCGATCTCGACCGGTTCAAACAGGTGAACGATCAGGCCGGACACGGCGCGGGAGACGAACTTCTCCAGCGCGTTGGTCAACGCCTGCGGCAATTGTCCTTGCCCGGCGATCTGGTCGGTCGCCTGGGCGGCGATGAATTCGTGATGCTCATCGAGGCCGGCCACGGTGAAAACCGCGGCTACGACACGGCGAAAGCCATCGTTGGCTCGCTCGAGGAGCCGTTCGGTCTGCGGTCCGGGCGCCACCGGGTTTCGGCCAGTGTGGGCATCGCGGAGATTCGGCGCGGCGCCTCCCTTCCGGGCACGATTCGCCGGGCGGACGCCGCC
Source organism: uncultured Acidimicrobiales bacterium (assembly GCA_938041035.1). Classification (GTDB taxonomy): domain Bacteria; phylum Actinomycetota; class Acidimicrobiia; order Acidimicrobiales; family SHLQ01; genus CALHYX01. The sequence goes on from CALHYX010000002.1 coordinate 21,685, forward strand.
ATGTTCGAAGCTAAGAACGCCGGTCGGGGCCAGGCGCTCTGGTTCACCGACGAACTGGAGAACGAACTCCGGCGCACCGTCGAAATCGAACACGAACTCCACCGCATTCTCGCGGCCGATGCCGTCGAGGTGTTCGGTCAGCCGATCTTTTCCCTCGAGGCCGGTGAGATCGTGGTGGTCGAGCTTTTGTCCCGGCCGCAGTTCCGGCCCGGCCTGGAGATCTCGCCGCAGCGATTCATCGAGGTCGCCGAGCGGTTGGGCATGGTCGACGAATTGACGCGCATCGTGTTGCGTCGGGCGGCGACCGCGCTGGTCGAATGGCGCACCCACCCCGATCTGCAGTCGGTGAAGGTCGCCGTCAACGTGTCGGCGTCGTCGCTGACGGAATGGCTGGTCGATGAGGTCGACGCTCTCGCCGTCGAGTTCGGCATCGAGCCGAGCGGGCTGTTGTTCGAGGTCACCGAGTCGTTGTTGGTGAGCGAGGTCGAGCAGAGCAGCGAGACGCTCGCCCACCTTCGGCAGATGGGCATCACCGTCGCACTGGACGACTTCGGCACGGGCTATTCGTCGCTCACCGAAATGCTCCGCCTCCCGCTGTCCTATGTGAAGATCGACAAGTCGTTGGTGCAGGGCGTCGGCACCTCGGAGTTCGAGTTGATGGGCGCCATCGTCGACATCGCGGTGAAACTCGGTCACGAGACCGTGGCCGAAGGCGTCGAAACCCTGGAGCAGCTGTACGCGGCCGGAGCGGCCGGTGCGTCGCTGATTCAGGGAAATCTGCTGGCCGCGGCGGCACCGCTGGCGCAGGTTGAAGCCGCGCTCGGCGCGCTCGCTCGGGCGCTGCCGTTCCCCATCGCCGCCGGTCAGGACCGGGTCGGTTCGACCGGGTAGCGACCGCTACCCGCGAACCGGCGGCTAGAACGGTGCGATGGCTGAGCAGATCGTCCTCGTACGACACGGTGAGACCGAATGGTCTCGGCTCCACCAGCACACCGGACGCACCGATATCGGACTTACCGAACGAGGCGAACGCGACGCTGTCGCGGTCGCCGACGAGTTGCAGCAGTGGAGCTTCTCCCATGCATTGTCGAGCCCGCTGCTCCGGGCCCGCGAGACGGCGCGGCTGGCCGGGTTCGGCGAACCGGAACTGATCGACGACCTCATGGAATGGGACTACGGCGACGACGAAGGGCGGACCACGGTCGACATTCGCAAGGATCGGCCCGGCTTCTCGAAGTGGCTCGCGACGCCACCCGGGGGCGAAAGCGTCGCCGACGTCGCCGTTCGGGTCGACCGGTTCATCGACCAGATCGTGGCGCGGGAAGGACACGCGGTCGTCTTTGCCCACGGACACCTTCTGGCGGTACTGGTCGCCCGGTGGCTTGACCTGGAGCCGGTCGCCGGCCGCCGATTCCCCCTCGCCACCGCGTCGATCAGCGTGCTCGACACCTACCGCGAGGATCGGGTGCTGCGGTTGCTGAACCACCGCTGCGATCTGAACTGAGCGGGTCGGAGCGAACCCTGCGGATCTCGACGCGGTAAACCCGCAGCCGGTGTCGTTCGTCGGTGGGCGGGCGGCGGTAGGGTCGGGGCATGACCACCTGGTTGGCCGACGTGGCCGAACCCGAACTCCTCGACCTCGGAGGGTCCGACGCCGAGCTAGCCGGCGTCTTCGCCCCGGCCGAGGTCGACGAAATTCCCGAACACGACCGCATCCCGCCGGTTGCCACCGACCGGCTGGCGGCCATTCGCGCCAACCATGACCAGTGGTCGATGTATCTCGATCGGCTCATCGGCGAGACCGCGCTGGGTGAGCCCGCCGCCGACCCCTCGCTCATCATCGACCTGTCGTCGAGCGCCGGACGCACGATCTTCCCGGCGCTGACCCGGTTTCCGTCCGCTCGGATCATCGCCTGTGATCCCGACGCCGACGGGCTTCGGGCGCTGCGCCGCGAACTCGGCGACGACGACCGGGTCGCCTATGTGCAGGCCCACCCCGATCACTGCGACCTGGTCGCCGGTGCGGCCGACGTCGTGTTCGGCGGGGCCGTGCTCCAGTTCCTCAATCGGCCCGAATCGACCCTGACCGCCGTCCACCGGGCCCTGCGGCCCGGCGGCGGGGCTGCATTCGTCGAGCCGTGTCAGCGGGGCAAGGTCATCGTTCGCATGGCCTATGAGATGTTGCTCACCGACGAAAACGAGCTGCCCGAACCGGTGCGCGAGTACCTGCAACGCCGCCTCGACTTCATGGCCAAACGGCTGCGCACCAGCATCAAGCCGGCCAAGTTCTTCCTGCACGGCGGCGCCAAGTGGAACTTTTCGTTCGACCACATGCGCCAGCTGCGCGACCGCGTGGGCTTCTCGTCGGTGGAGTTCGTACCGTTTGCCAACAACCGCAAGGTGATCGAACGCACGGTTCGCCAGGACTTCAACGGCCGGCAGGGCTTCGGGGCCGACGACCTGCCCGAGTGGGCCTGGGGCCGCGTCGCCGCCCTCGACAAGATCCTCACCGACGACGTCCGCAACGGAAACCCGACCTCGTTCGGCATCGTTTTCATCAAATGAGTCTTTATCAAGTGACGGTGTTCATCACATGACCTCCTGGGTAGCTGACCTCTACGACCTGCCCCTCGTCGATCTGGGCGACACCAATGACGAGCTGCGCGGCATCATGTCGCCCGGCATCACCGAGGACGAGGTGTCGCGGTTCATCCACAGCCAGTTCCGAGCCGACGCCGGCCACTACGCCGAGGCGTACAAGAACTACGCCGGGTGGCGCCGCTACATCGACATGGTGTTCGAGTCGCCGGAGTTTTCCGACCGCGACGTCCCGCCCGAGGTCATCGTCGACATCGGTTCGGGTTCGGGGAACTCCATCTTCCCGATGCTCGAGAAGTACCCCGACACGAGGGTCATCGCGTCCGATCTCAGCGTCGAGTTGCTGTCGATTCTGCGCGACGAGCTCACCCCCGAGCAGCGCGATCGGGTCGGCCTGCTCCACGGCAACGCCGAGGAGATGCACTTCATCCCCGGGTCGGCCCAGATAGTGGTCGGCGCGGCGATTCTGCATCACCTCTTCGCGCCGGAGAAGGCGGTCGCCAGTGCCCACCAGGCGCTGGGTGAGGGCGGCCTGGCCATGTTCTTTGAGCCCTGCCAGCGGGGTAAGGCGTTCACCCGCATGGTGTACGAGGCGCTCATGAACGATCGGCGTGAACTCCCGGAGACCGCACGCGACTACATCACCAGCCGGATGAACTTCATGGATCGCCGGCTGCGGTCGGACTACGACGTGAAGCCCTTCTTTGAGCGGGTCGACGACAAGTGGAACTTTGCCTACGGGCACTTTGAGCAGATGGCCGACAAGGCGGGCTTCTCCAAAGTCGACTTTGTACCGCTGGCCAACCGCATGAAGCACTGCGAGGCCGAGATCCGTGTGCACTTCAAACAGGGCCGCGGCGTCGAGGAGGACACCCTGCCCGACTGGGCGTGGGAACGCATCGCCGAATTCGACGA
>CALHYX010000003.1 GCA_938041035.1 uncultured Acidimicrobiales bacterium
CCGGTGGCGGTGAGTGGGGTTCGGGTTGGTACAACGACGGCACCACGTTCCGCGGTGACTACCTCACCTCGAACGGCACCCTGTCCGTGCGAACCACCACCGTGAACACCCAGTACCGCTGCGTCGTCCCCCGGGGCAGCAGCTACTAGAGCTTTCAACCGGTTGGCTCCTCGGAGCTGACCAACCGAACAGCAAATCAAGCCAAGCAGTACCGATGCCGGCGCATCCCCAACCCGAAAGGGCCCGGGATGCGCCGGCTCGCTTTACCAGCCACGGGAAGCCACGGTTGGTTGCTGGGATCGCGTGCCATGGTCTGAAAGTTGACATCGGCCACCGGAGGTGTAGTACCTTCTCGCCTGCGGATCAATGCGGGAGATAGCTAGCGGCGGATGGAACCTTCAGTGTCGGTATTCGACGATGAAGATCGAGTTACACGGGTGCCCGAGGGCGCCCGTTCGTTCGCGTCCTGGGTTGGTGCATCGACTAAGGCGGAGCGGGCGGTGCCGCCGGCGGGGTGACCCGACGGTGTTGTGCTCCAACAAACCATATGGAGAACACATGTTTAAGCGATTGATGTTGCCGGTGCTTGCGCTGGCGATGGTGGCGGCGCTGTTTGGTGCTGCTGCGGGTGCTCAGGGGGGCGACGATGCGGGTAACACCGGTCCGGGTCCCGAGGTGCCGTCCGACGGCGTGGCCGCGTTGCCTCCCGATGACGGTTCGGCCACCTTGGCCGATGCCACCGGCGACTTCGTGTACACACCGGTTCCGCCGTGTCGAGTGCTCGACACTCGGATCGGCACCGGCACGTACAACGGTCCGTTCGGTAACGGAACCGTGAAGTCGTTCAACGTGAACGGCAACTTTGCTGCTCAGGGCGGCGCTGCCGCTTGTCAAGGCGACGTCCCGGACGCCCGGGCGTTTGCGCTGACCATCACGGTTGCGAACTCGACCGGCAACGGCAACTTCCGGGCCTGGGCGTTCGGTGGCCCGGTGCCGCCGGCGAGCATCCTGAACTTCGGTGCTGCGGCGAACTTCGCCAACAGCTCGATCGTTCCGGCTGCGTTCCTGGCGGGCGACGATCTTTCGGTGCGCTGGGACATGGCTCCCGGCCGTGTTGCTGAGGTGATTGTCGACATCGTGGGCTACTTCGACATTCCGGAGGAGACGCCGTGTCCCGCGGGCACCGAATCGCTTGCCGGTTCGTGCTGGGAGACCGCGCAGCGCAGTCCTGCGACCTACTTCGTCGCTTCGGACGCGTGTGGTACCGCCGGTCGGGCCCTGCCCGAGCCGGCCATCATGCGCAGCGTTCGTGCGTCGTTGAACAACTTCAGCGGTCCGGAGTGGACCGGTGACGGCATCGATAGCGAGGGCGGCGCGTTCCGAGGCCTCACACTGCAGGCCACCGGCGGCTTTGCCGAGCTCGGTACGCTGTCGACCGAAAACTACCGTTGCGTGGCCGCGAAGGGCACCGACTTCTAGAACCCGATTGGTCGGTCTGGCGGACTGACCAACGGTGTTCATTCTGAAGTACCGACGCCGGCGCATCTCGAACCCAACAGGGCTCGGGATGCGCCGGCTCAGTATTTTTGCGGCGAGTCGGGGGCATTGCAGCGTTGCCGGGGCTGGGTCACGATGGGGGAGTGGACACGACGCGGGCGGACGAGCGGTTGGCGGGTGCCGTCGGTCCCGACGGTCCGGTCGGCCCCGCGTCTGGTTTTCGTGATCTCGTCGGCGCCGCCCTGGTCGGGCTGGTCGTGCTCGCCGCGCCGTTCGATTATGACTGGGCGGTCATCGACGAGCCGGCCCGGCTGCGCTTCGGCGACCTGATCGCGGCGGTGGCCGCCATTGGGCTGGCGTTGCGCCATCGCTCTACCTTTTGGCGCCTGCCGTTGCTGGTCGCCTTCGGGTTCGTAGTAGCTCTCGGCCTTTCGGCGGCGACCACATCGGGGTCCGCCGACGCCGCGGCATTGGTCTTCCTGCGCTTTTCGCTGATGGCGGTGCTGGCCGGCGTTATCGCCGCTACCTTCGGTCGAGCGGATCGCGATCGGGCCGGGACCGTCCGCCTCATCATCGATGTGGTGGGCATCGCCGCCTTCGTCACCGGCGCGTCCGCGTTGGTGCTGTGGTGGACCGGCGACGGTGGCGCCGGGCCGTTTTACGGCGGGGTTACCCGTGCGGGTCCGTTCCCGCGGCTGACCCATCCGTTCTCCCACGCCAACGTCGCGGCGGCGTATTTCGCCCTGACCATTCCGGCGCTCGCCGATGCCCTCGAGCGGCGGCGGCTCCCGCTGGCGGCGGTCGCCGCGGTCCTTGCCGTGCCGGTCGCGGCGCTGGCGCTGACGATGAGTCGAGCCGGCCTTTTTGCCGTGGCCCTGGCCGCGGCGGTGTGCTGGCTGGCCGGTCGTCGCCGCGTCGCCGCCGCGCTCGGCGCCGCGCTCGTGGTGGTCGTCGCGGGGGCGACATTCACCTCCGATGCGTTCGCTTTTCGCCATGGCCTCGGCGACCAGCTCGCCGCCGTCGATGTCGCCATCGACGTTCCCGCTGCACTCGCCGACGACGCCGAGTCGGTCACGGTGGCGATCACCAACCGCTCGTCGCTCGACTACCTGGTCGGGACGCCGCGTTCCCTGCGGGTCGTCGCCACCTGGTTCGCCCCCGACGACCATGAGCAGCTCGGCCGCCAGGCGTGGACGCTCAACCCCGGCTTGGCCAGAGGCGACACGGTCGCCGTCGATCTGGGCATGCCGCAGCCGGTCGGTGCGGGCGATTACGTCGTTCGCTGGACGCTCGAACTTCCGTCCGGTTCCCAACTCTCGGGCTGGGGCGCGGCGCGAGAGGAGTCCACCGTCACCTATCGCCGCGACCCCGCAGCACTGGCCGCCACGCCGATCGCCGGAAAGGCGCCCGCCGATCGGCTCACCATCTGGGGCGCCGCGCTGCAGACTTTTGTGGACAACCCGGCGACCGGGGTTGGCCCGGGGGCGTTTCCGGTCGGCTGGGCCGAGGCCCGGCCCGGCCAGGTTTCGCCGGTCATCCACGCCCACAACATCGTCCTCGAGCCGCTCGCCACCTGGGGGGTGCTCGGTTCGGCATTCTGGCTGGTCGCCCTCATTGCCGCCGGCCGGTCGTCTCTCGCGCTGATACGGCGCCGCGCCGCCGCGGTACCTCTCGTCGCCGGCTTCATGGGCCTGCTGGTGTTCGGCGTCGTCGACTGGCCGTTCGTCGCCCCTTCGGCCGGTTACCCCCTCGCCGTCGCCGTCGGCCTCCTCGTCGCCCTGACCCCGAGGGCTTACGGCGCAAGGCGGGTCTGACCCGGTGGGTGCGGGGGTCTGACCCCCGGGGTGCCGCGGCGGAGCGAAATCAGGTCTGGAACCGGCGCCGGGGCTGATCTACACTTGCGATCTGGCGATGACATCCAGGCAGCGGGCCGGATGCAAATGAAGGCGGAGCGATGACCAGAGTGGGACCCCGTGCGGGGCTTGTACGTATTCTCCTGGTGTTGGCGGCGTTTGCGCTGCTGGCCCCGGCAGCGGCTGCGCAACCCGACGAGGGCGACACCAAGCCCGATGCCACGGCCGAGGACCCGCCCATCGGGCACGCCGCAGCCGCTCGGGCGGCGGGAATCCCCATCGACATTCCAACCGGAAACGTCAGCCAGCGGGTCGCCGGCAAGGGCACCTCGATCGACGGCTGGCACATCCTCGAGGTGGCCGGCGCCAAACACGATGCGCACGGGCCGATGGACGAACTCGCCGAAGCGGCACCCGGGATGGACTTCGAATCCCACGCCTCCGGCGCCACCATCAACGTCACCTATGTCGGCGCGTGGCCGACAGCGGCGCTGGACGCCGTCCAGTACGCGGTCGACGTGTGGGAGCACACCCTCGATTCACCCGTTCCGATCGAGGTCACGGCCAACTGGGCCAACCTCGGCAGCACCGGCATTCTCGGTTCGGCCGGTACCACCCAGTACTGGCGTGACTTCACCAACGCACCGGTGCCCAGCACCTTCTACCCGGTCGCCCTCGTCAACGCGCTGCGCGGCAGCGACATCAACCCGGGGCTCAACGACATCAACCTCAACATCAACAGCATCTTCCCGAACTGGTACCTCGGCCTCGACGGGCAGCCGCCCGCCGGCCAGTGGGACCTCATGACGGTGGCCCTGCACGAGCTCGGCCATGGTCTCGGCTTTGCCGGTAGTGCCCGGGTGGTCGGCGGTCTTGGTCAGTGGGGTCTCGGTTCGCCGCCCCTGCCCACCATCTACGACACGTTTGCCTACGACACGAGCACCTCGCAGTTCATCCCCGACTTCGCCAACCCGAGCGCGGCGCTCGCCACCGCCCTCACCGGCGGCAACATCGAGCACCGCGGTTCGCTGGGCCAGACCGGCAACAACGGTGTCTTCCCCAAGCTCTACGCCCCCGGTTCGTGGCAGCAGGGTTCGAGCTACAGCCATCTCGATGAGGCCACCTTCGTCCCCTCGGGTCCCGATCCGCTGATGACACCCTCGATCGGTAGCGGCCAGTACGAACACGAGGTGGGCTGGACCCACATGGGCATGTACGAGGACTGGGGTTGGCCGACGGTCGCCTGGACCTCGCTCAAGCCCCTCGCCACGCCGTATCGCACCGCCGACACCCGCACCGGCATCGGCGGTGTACCCGTGGGCAAGGTTGCGCCCGGCACCTCGATCGACGTGCAGATCGAAGGCGTCGGCGGGGTGCCCAGCTCCGACGTGATCAGCGCGGTCGTGAACATCACCGGGACCGGCCCCATGGGGGCCACCGACCTGCGTGCCTTCCCGGCCGGCGAGAGCGTGCCGTCGTCGTCGAACCTCAACCTGGTCGCGGGCGAGACCTTCGCCAACCTGGCCGTGGTCAAGGTTGGCGCCGGCGGAGAGATCAGCGTCTACAACTCGACCTCGAGCACGCACATCATCGTCGACATCATGGGCTACTACGTCAACGACAGCAGCTACGACAGTGGCAAGGCCTACCCGGTCACGCCGACCCGCATCGCCGACACCCGGAACAACACCGGCAACGTCGGTTCGGTGAAGGTCGGCCCGCAGACCGAGATCGACGTGCAGGTCACCGGCGTTGGCGGCGTGCCCTCCAACGTGGCCGATGTCGAAGCGGTGATGGTGAACATCACCGCCGCCGGTCCCTCGGCCGCATCGTTCCTGAAGGCCTGGCCCGAGGGCGGCACCCGGCCGGCCACTTCGAACCTGAACATGGTGCCGGGCCAGACCATCCCGAACCTGGCTCTCGTGGGGGTCGGACCCACGGGCCAGATCACGATTCGTAACGCGGCGGGGTTCACCCACGTGATCGTCGACGTCGTGGCCTGGTACGGACGCACCGACCCGAACGGCGCCGATCATCACCCGATCTCGCCCGCCCGAATCCTCGATACCCGCATCGGGAGCCCGGTGGGTCCGGGAGCGTCGATCGATCTCCAGATCGCCGGCGAGGCCGGAATCGAGCCGAGCGATATCAAGGTGGCGTATCTCAACGTCACGGCGATCGCGACTGCGGGCACCGATATTCGGCTCTACCCGAGCGGGGGGTCGGTACCCGGTACCTCCAACCTCAACTTGGTGGGCGGGGAGACGTTCCCGAACCTGGTGGCGGTTGCGGTCGGTGACGATGGCAAGGTCAGCATCCGAAACGCTGCGGGCAACACTCACGTGATCGTGGACCTGGTCGGGTACGACCGCAGGTAGCGATCGCCCCGACCTCGACCCGTTCGAGACCGATTCAGCAAAGGACACCGAGATGCGCTGGCGGCATACATCTCAAATCGTGGCGGTGGCAGCCGCACTCGCGTTGGCGGGTGCGGGCTGCTCCGACACCGACGAACCATCCCTGATACCGAACACGTCGGTGGCTTCAACCCCCGATGCATCCACCCCGGCGCCCGAGCCGGCCACCGGTGACCCGCAGGCGCCCGACGACAGCGTCGTGCCGTTGGTGCCGGTGCCCGACGGCAGCGTGCCGGACAACAGTGTTCCCGACGGCAGTGTTCCCGCCGGCGATTCGGGGGCGGGAGATACCGAGACCGAGGCGCCGACCACGACCGAGCCCCCCGTACGTACGGCGCCTCCGCTGGTGACGAGCGGCTCGCCGCCACCACCGACATCGTCGCCCGCGCCGCCTCCGCCGGCGTCGCCGCAACCGCCGGACTCGACGACATCAACCCCACCGGACGCGAGCGTGCCGCCGGACAACAGTGTTCCCGGAGCCAGTGTCCCCTCGGGTCCCGACGACAGCGTTGTGCCGGGCAACGGTGGCGGCGGTGTTGGGGTACCCGGCAACACCGTGGTCGACACGGTTCCGCCGGACGACTCCGTTGTGCCCTAACCGGTACCGCTAACCGAGCTCGCTAGTCGCGCGCCCGGGCGACGCAAAAGAGATGGGCGCTGGAGAACCGTCGGTTGTCGAGCTTTTCGACCCTGCGGATCGCCTCGGTGGGAACGCCGAGCCGGTCGAGCACGATGGCGGCCAACGCGATCGGTCGGGCGAAGAACCCGGCGCCGTCGAACGTGGTCACCGAGAACCCGGCATCGTCGAGCAATCGGCGGAGACCGTCCTCGGTGAAGTGCTCGTGCCAGGCCTTGTCGGCCGACACGTTTCCGACCATCACGTCATCGCCGTACCGGGCGGCGTAGTGGTCGACGCCGTGGCGCCGCTCGACGTAACGACGGTGCAGTTTCGGGAAGCGAAACTTGAGGTTGTCGACATCGAACACCGACAACGCATGGCGCTTCGGCACGGTGATGATGAGGGTCGCTCCCGGAACGAGCACCCTGCGCAGCTCGTTGAGCACCTGCGGTTGGTCGTCGATGTGCTCGAGCACATCGAGCATGGTGGCGCTCGTGAAGCGATCGTCGGCGAACGGGAGCGGGTCGCCGGGATCGATCGTCACCAGGTCGGCGTCGGTCGGCAGCGCCAGGCCGCGCCCGACCGCTTCGGCCGACACGTCGGTGCCGACGAGATCGCCGGGGGACTTCGGCGCCAACGACGCCAGGAACTGACCCTCGTCGCAGCCCATGTCGAGGTGCGCGGCCGTGCCCGTGGGGACGTTTTGCCACGCGAATCCGTACCGGTCCGCGTCGTACGGATTACCCGCTTCTACCGCCTGTTTCACCAATCCGATGGTAGGCCGACGCCCGGCCAACGTCCAGATGTTCTTTTTGGCGCGTGCGACTCCGTTTTGGGAACTCGGACCCCGGTGTGGTCACCGAGTGTGGTCAGAGGCGAATCGGGCCTTTCGCTCGGTGGTATCGGGGGAGTACCATGGGAACTTCAGATGCGTACCAACTCGGCGGGCGCGCGACACGGACAGAAGCAATACGGACCAAGACCCACGTGGCGGCGGAGTACAGGTGTCCCAGGATTCCTTTGAACGGCGAAAACAAGCGGGCTATTTCGACAACGCCCGCCAGGAGGTCGCGGACCTCGTGCCGACGGGCAACGGTGTCGTGCTCGAAGTCGGCTGCGCCGCGGGCGCCATGTCGACCCAGCTTCTGACCAGCGGCCGGGCCGGCGCCATCGACGGCGTGGAGATCGAACCGCGCCTCGCCGCGCAAGCCGAGGGCATCGTGCGCAAGCTCTACGTCGGTGATGTCGACAGCCTGCTGGCCGAGAACGCCTTGACCGGCCCGTACGACGGAGTGCTCGTCGCCGACGTGCTCGAGCACCTACTCGACCCGTGGCAGACCCTCACGAACCTCGCGGGGTTGCTCAGTGCCGGCGGGTGGGTCGTCGGCTCGATCCCCAACGTCGGTTCGATCCGTGTGGTCGGCCCCCTCGTAGCTCGCGGCCGATTCGACTACGTCGACGAGCTGATCCTCGACCGCACCCATCTTCGGTTCTTCACCGAGTCCTCCATCCGCGAGCTGCTCGAAGGCGCTGGGTTCGAGGTCGATCACATGGGCCGGCGCTACATGGGTTCGACCAAACGCTCCGGATGGGTGCCGAAGGCGGCTCGGCTGCTCGGCCGCTTCGGGGTTGATCAGTTCGTGTTCCGGGCCCGGCTGCCGTCATGACCATGCTCGACACTCAGCTGCTGATCGCAACGCCAACCCTGGGCACGCTCACCGAGACGTTCATTCACCGGCACATCGCCGGTCTGGCCCCGGGTCAGACCCACGTGATGGCCAAGCGTTGCCAGGGCGAGTTGCCGGCCGCCGCCACCTTGTTGCCGTACGGTCGCGCCCGAAACGCCCGACGGATCCTGACCCGCCGTCTCACCTCGGGTCATGGTTGTGGGTGGACGCCACCGCCGGCCGCCCATCGTCGGTTCGAGGAACTGCTCGGAGACGAACGGCCCGACGCGATCCTCTTTGAGTACCTCGATCAATGGCTCGACCTGCTCCCGGCCGCCCAACGCTCGCCGGCGCGGGTCGTCGTGCACTCCCACGGCTATGACCATTCGGCCTGCCTGCGCTGCCCCAAACAACAGGAGCGCTACCGCGAGCTCGACCAGGCCGACCATGTCGTCGTCGTCAACCGGGTCGCCGAGGCTCGGCTCGTGGATCTCGGCATCGCCGCCGAGAAGGTCAGCGTCGTGCCCTACGGCGTCGAACCCAACACCGAGGCTGACGACCACCCCGGCGCCGGCACGACCCTTGACCCGGCCCGCATCAACGTGGTCTCGATCGGGCGATTCGGGGCCAAGAAGAGCCCCACCTCGACGATCTCGGCCTTTGCCGAGGCGCACCGGTCGGTGCCGGACCTCGCCCTCACGATGGCCGGAACCGGCGATCTGCTCGAGGAATGCCAGGAACTCGCGGTCGCGCTGGGCGTCGAAGAATCGGTGACGTTTCTCGGGCCCCGGCCGCACGGGTTTTGTCGCACGCTGTTGGCATCCGCCGACGTCTTTGCCCTGCACTCGGTCACCGATCCCATCACGGGCGACGAGGAGGGGCTTCCCCTGGTCATCCTCGAGGCAATGGCGGCCGCAGTGCCGATCGTCTCCACCGTGCACGCCGGTATTCCGGACGCGGTGACCGACGGGGTGAATGGGTATCTCGTCCCTGAATTCGACGTGGCCTCGATGGCGACCGCCTTCGTGAAGCTGGCCGAGGACGACGCCCTGCGCCGCTCGATGGCCGACGCCTCGCTGGCGCGGTACGAGGCGGACTTCACGTGGGATCGCGAACGCACCGAGCTCCTGAACATCCTGGGGCTTCGCCCATGACCGACATCGTCGACCCCGTCGAACCGGTGGAGCCCAATCCTTTCGACCTGGGCAATCGGGGCTACGACGACCGGTCGTTCGGCTCGCCCGACGGGACCGAGCCCGATCCCGGGGACGACGCCGGGTTCTCCTACATTCGGCGCGGCGGTGAGGTCAGCGAGGCGGCCGAACGCCGCACCATGATCGCGCTGGCCGTCGTCGCGGTCGCCACGACCCTGCCGTTGCGCGGCACGTTCGGCCCGCTGCCCAGTCTGGCCGCCCTGATGGCCGCGCTCGGCTGGATCCACCTGTTCGGGGTGCGCACCACCCGGCGCAGCAACTCCCTGCTGGGCCCGGCCGTGTACGCCATGGTGCTGGCGCTGTGCGTTTCGTCGGTGGCGTGGAGCTGGGACAAGCCCGCTTCCATCAATTCCTCGGTATCGATTGCGGTCGTGGGCGCCGTCGGTCTGTACGTGGCCCGCTCCTTTCACCCCGCCGTCGTGCTCAAGTCGATGATGATGGGCATCGGCGTGGTCGCCGGAATCTCGGTGCTCACCGAGTTCAATGCCCCGTTCCTCGCCGGCTTCGATTCCGACCCCGGCCAGTTCAACGGCATCTACAGCCACAAGAACGAACTCGGCCGGGCCGTGGTGATCGCTACCGGTATGTCGGTGAGCCTCACCTACGCCAAGCGCTACTGGCCGGAGTGGTTGCAGGGGTGGGATGTCCGCTCGGTGAAGGTCGGGACGGGCACCGTCGTGCTCGGCCTCTTCCTCCTGTGGACGGTGCTCCAGACCCGGTCGGCCACATCGCTCGTCGCCATCGCCGGCATCGGTGTGGTCACCGTGGTGCTGTTCATCTTCGCTCGGGTGTTCATGTCCGGTGCGTCGGTCGCCGGCGTGACCCTCGTGTTGTTGGCGGGCGCGGTGGTTCTCACCCCGTTCATCGACCCGCCCGACCTCTCGCCGACCGCGATCGAGGAGGCCATCGGCCGTCAGGGCGGCCGGTCGTCGTTCGAGGTGCGGCGGGGCATCTGGGCCGACCTCGACGATGAGATCTCCCGCAACGCCACGTTCGGCCACGGCATTGGCTATTTCGACGCTCGCGATACCGAATACTGGAACGGCGCCTTCTATGAGGGCATCAGCCTGCGCCAGTCGCATTCGGGGTACGTCCAGACCCTGCTGCAGCTCGGGTTCGTGGGCCTGGCCATGATCCTGGGGATCTATCTGCTGGGTTGGTCGCGGGGTGTCGTGTCGGTGTTGCGCCGATCGAGCCTCGTGGGCATCTGGTCGACAACGTTCTTCGCGTTGATGTTGGGCATCAACCTCACGTTCAGCTACTTCCTGAACGACGGGTTGCTCGGCTGGATGCTCACGGTGACCACGCTCGCCTGGGCCAACAGCCAGGCTTGAACCCGTGGCCGAACGATGAGCGTGGGCTCCGACACCGACGAGTCCCCGGTGACCGGTGAGGTGAGCGCCACCGGCCGGGCCCGGGCGGCGGTGTCGGGGAACCGGTCGTTGGTTCGCGGATTCTTCACGTTGCTTGGCGGGTCGGCGTTTCCGCCCGCGCTCGCGTTGGTGACGGCGCCGCTGGTCGCTCGAATGCTGGGGGTGTCCGGACGCGGCAGTTTGGCCGCCGGGCTGGCGCTCTTCGGCGTGCTCCGGGTGCTCGCCGTCTTCGGTGCCCCGCACGCGTACCTGCATCTCGCCGACCGGTTGGGCGCCGAACGCTCGGTGCTGCGCCTGGCTCGTTCGACCGTGTTCGGCGCCGCGATCGCCCTCGCGATCGTGACCGCGCTCGCCGCCCCGTGGCTGTTGTCGGGCGACGATGCCGCCGTCCTCGGCTTCCGGCTCATGGTGGTGGCGCTGCCGTTGGTGGTGGCGAGCGAGGTGGCTCGATCCGCGTTGGTCCGCCACCACAACTATCGGGCCTCGGCTCGCGCCGACATCACCGGGGCGGTCCTGCGCACCGCATTGATCGTGGCGTTGTATCTCGTCGGCGTCGACACGGTTGGCCCGGTGGCGGCGGCGACGATGGTGGCGTTGTTCGTCGGGGCGCTCGTCCTCCAGGTTGGCTTTGGCCGGCTGCCGATCGTCGACGATGAAACCCTCGCCTCGCGCCAGATTCTGCGAGCGCTCGCCGCACCGCAACTGTTCATCAGTAGCTCCTACGTGGCGCGTATCCTCGCCCGTCGGCTCGACCAGGTGGTGCTGTTGGCGGTCGCCGGCGATGCCGAGGTCGGGGTCTACGCCGTCGGCGTCGTCGTGGCGGAGGTCGCCGAGTACGCGGGCCGGGCGGTATTCCCGATCGCCATGGCCGAACTCGGGCGTACCGAGCGGGAAACCACCCGGCCCGGGTTCCTGGTGGTGGGGGTGGCTGCGCTGACGCTCGTCATCGCCATCGGTCTCGCGGTGGTTGTGGTTCCGCTCATCCCGTGGGCGTTCGGCGCGGAGTTTGCGCCGGCGCGAAGCGTGACGCTGCTGTTGTTGTTGTCCGCCCCGGTGTTGTCGGCTCGCGATGCGCTGTCGGTGGCGTTGGTGAGCCGCGGGTTCGTGCGTCGCGATGCGGTCGGTCACTGGATCGGTGCTGCTGCGGGGTTGGCATTGCTGGTGCCCCTGGCTCGATCCCACGGCGCCGACGGAGCCGCCATCGCCAGTCTCGCCGGCTACGGGGCGGGGTTCCTGGCTCTGCTGGTGTCGGCTCGGCGATCGTTTGCCATGATCGATGCCGACGCCCCGATCACCGATTGACGCAGATGAAGATCGCCATGGTGCGCCCTCGGGCGACCCGTTCCCACTACCTCGGCCTGATCGAGGTCGCCGCCGCCCACGGGCACGAGATCGTCCCGATCTCCTATGGCGTTGCTGATGGGCTCCGCTCCGGTCGGCTCCGTGAGGCCGGCGCTGCCCTCGTGCGGTCGGGGCGCGCGTGGCGCGACGTCGTTCGCCTGGCCCGGGACCCTGCGGTCGGCGCGGTGGTCGTGGCCGCGGTGCCGTTCTCGTGGGTGGTCCCCGTCGTCGCGCTGCTCTTTCGGTCGCGAACTGTCGCGGTGCATTCGTCGTGGCCCGACTGGAACGTGTCGCCGGTCGCCGCGCCGCGCGTCGGGGGCCGCAAGCTGGCCTATCGGGCGTGGCGGATGGCGCTCGAGCGCTGGGTCGATGTCGTCGCCGGGGTGACGCCGGCGGTCACCAGTTCCGCGCTGGCGCTGGTCGAAGGGTCAGGGCTGCGCACCGAGCTGGTGGGTCATACCTCGGCGTTGTTGGCCGCTGAGGTCGTTCGCCAAGATGACGAGGCCCGGCGCCCGACCGTGATTTGTGTCGGCCGGCTCGAGCGGGAGAAGGGGGTCGATCGCTTTCTCGCCATCGCGGGTTCGGCGGAGTTGGCCGAGGTCGACTTCGTGATCGCCGGCGACGGACCGATGCGCGCCGACGTCGAGAAGCGTGCCGACGGTTCGGCCAACCTGCGCTATGTCGGTCAGTTGGCTTCGCAGGATCTGGTGGAGCTGTACGCCGCAGCGGATCTCATCGTCGTTCCCTGCCGCCGAAGCGAACGCTGGGAGGAACTCTTCGGCATCGCCTTGCTGGAAGCGATGCACGCGGGCGTCGTACCCATCGCGGTTGACCATGTCGGCCCGCGACACCTGTTGGCGGGTGACCTGGCGGAGCAGCTCCTGGGGGAGGAGGACGTGGTCGCCGAAGCGACCGCGGCCATCGCGTCGTTCGTCGCCGCTCCGGCGCCCGATCGACAGCGGTTGCGTCGAGCCGCCGTCACCGCGGCCGCGAGGTATCGGCCCGACGAGGTCGCCGCCGCCTGGCTACGAGCCCTACCCGGGCTCGGCCCGGAATCGAGGTCGGCGTGAACGGGTCGGCCGCCGCGGTCGCTGTCTGCGTTCCCGCCTTTCGCCCCGACCTCGCGCTGCTCGAAGCCTGCCTGGCCTCGGCGGTGGATGCCCCCGAGCTGGCGGAGCTGGTCGTCAGCGACGATACCGATGGCCCTGAGGCTGCGGCCGTCGCCGACCTGGCCGATCGCTTTGGGGCCACCTACGTTCCCGGGCCGAGGACGGGTCTGGCCGGCAACTGGAACGCCGCAGTTCGGGCGTCGTCGGCGCGGTGGGTGCTGGTCCTGCACCAGGACGATGCGCTCGTCCCCGGCTCGCTGGGGGTGATGTTGCAGGCCGCCGAAGAGGTGGGGGCCGACGTCGTCGGCGGTGGCGCCGTGCTCGTCGCCGGCGACGGTTCGGAGATCGACCTCGGCACCCGCCGCTGGCTGCACCACCGGTCCCGTATCTTCCAAAGCGGTGAGCGCTATGCGTTGAGTGCCGACCGGCACGCCTACCTCACGCTCCGCAACGGCCAGATTCTGGGCGAACCATCGACCGTTCTGATCCGCCGGTCGTTGTTCGACGCCCTCGACGGATTTCGCTCGACGTATCACCATGGGTGCGATGTCGACTTCAACCTCCGGGCGGTGAACCACGCCGACGGCGCCGCCATCGTCGGGTCACCGGTGGCCGTCCGTCGCTTCGATCCAACGACGACCACCTCGGCCAACATGACTTCGGGCACGGTCGTCGAAGAACGAGGCCGCCTGATCGCCGACTTTGCCCCCGGTCGCGACGGGCTGGCGGCGTTCGAAGCCGCCGCCGGCGCCCACGCCGTGTTGCACTTCGTCCGGGCTCTGCGCTCTGGCAGTCGCGCCCAGGCCCGGGAGGCCATCGCCGGACTTCGTCGGGCCGCGCCGGGTCTGCGGCCGGGCGCGCTGGCGCGCTACGGGGCCGAGATCATTCGCAACGACAACGCCGACCGCAGCTCGGTCGACGCCGAGCGGCTGCGATGACCGAGGCGTGGACCAGAACCCGTTGGGGTCGGTTGTGGTATCGGTTGCCCGCGGCCGCTGACCGAACGCTGCGCCGGAGCGCGCCCACGCCTCGCGTGGTCATGCTCGGCCACCAAAAGACCGGCACGACGGCGATCGCCGCCGGACTGGCGGCGTCGTGCGGGCTCGGGGTCACCCTCGATCTATGGCGCGAGGTGCGCAACCCGCGGGCGTACCGGCCGTGGGGCCCGGCCGACCTCGATCGGCTCGTCGACCACAACCATTTCGATTTCGCGCAACCGGTGGTGAAAGACCCCAATCTGACCTTGTTCGCTGAAGCGATCCGCCAACGCTGGCCGGCGGTTCCGGTCGTTCTCGTCGTGCGCGATCCGCTCGATACGGTGCGGTCGGTGCTCGATCGGCTGGGGATGGAACCGGGGCACACGTGGTCGAGCACCGACTCGGCGAACCTGCCGGCGGGCTGGGCGCCCACCTTTGACCCGGCTACCGCCGGGCTCACGACGGCCGAGGCCATGCCCTTGTCGGTAGCCGAGTACGTGGGTGTTCGGTGGGAACGCTTCGCCGGCGCGATCCGCGGCCTCGACGGGCCGACGGCGGTGGTCCGCTACGAGGACTTCGTCGCCGATCGAGCAGGGGAGATCGCCCGGCTGGCCCGAGCCGTGGACCTCCGGGCGGACCACGGCGCCGATCTCGAACGGCAGTATCAGGGCCGCGGTACGCGGCGCGACGAAGCCGCCGTCGACGTGCTCGGGGTCGACGTCGCCGACGCGGTGCGCCGCCGCACCGAAACGGGCGCCGCGTTGCACGGGTACGGCGACGAGTAGCGAGCGACCACCGAATGACCGGGTCTAGGCCGTTTCGCGGTCGCTGCCGATGCCGAGGTGGGGGCCGAGGCGCCGAACGAAGTTCTCCATGGTGAACTCCAGCGCGCTCTTCTGGATCAACCGCTCATCCCAATCGGTGGCCGTTCCGGCCTCGATCGTTCGGGCGAGCGTCTGGGGGTTGAGGTCATCGACGAACAATCCGGTCGCCATCTCGGTGACGGTGTCGAGGTAGCCGCCGTAGCGCAGCACGATCGAGGGGGTGCCGAAAAGCGACGCCTCGATCGGGGTCAGACCAAAATCCTCATAGGAGATGGCCACGAGCGATGCGGCCTCGGCGTAGAGCCAGCGCAGTTCGGCCTCGGTGACCGAGCCGAGCAGTTCCACGTTCGGCGGCGCGATCGCCTTCAGCCGGTCGAACTCCGGCCCCGTGCCGGCGATGACCAGGCGTTCGTTCGGCAGGCGGCGGAACGCGTCGACCGCAACCTCGACGTTCTTGTACGAGATGAGCCGGCTCACCACGAGGTGGAACCCGGGCTCGAGCCCGTGAATCGCCTGCGACGGTCCGCATTCGTCGAGGGTGGTCGGGGCGCCGATGACCTCGGCGTCGATACCGTAGGAGCGCCGTACCCGTTGGGCGATGTGGGTCGAGATCGCCAGGTGGGTGGTGTCCGGGTCGTGGCGGATGGGGCGCTTGTCGAGCGCCTTCATCGCCGGTGCAAGGGCGGCCAGCCCGACCCGGGTGGTGCTCGACATGCCCGCGAGGTACGGGCTGGGGTCGTACAACCAGCGGGCCGGGGAGAACCAGTACACGACCTTGCGGCCTTCGACCCGGGCGCAGTGTGACCAGCCCGCGCTCATGCACAGGGTGACGTCGGTGCTGGTGTGCATCGATCGGGCCAGCGCCGGGAACACGGGAAGCAAATGCCGGTGTCGGTGCCGCAGGGCGCCGAAGGCGTTCAACGGCGAGGTGGTGATCCGCTCGGGATCGAAGCCGCTGTGGGTGGCCCGGGGCTCGAAAAACGTCGTGTGGAGCTGCGCCTGTTGGTAATGCTCGAGCAGGGCGAGCAGTACCCGCTCGGCCCCGCCGCGCTGAACCAAATGGTCCGCCACTATCGACAACGATGGAGCTGTCGCCCCCGCTGAACGTCTCAAAGACCCGCCAGTCATAATCTCCGCCTTATACCTTTCCGCCAGTAAGGCCCGCATTGAGGCAACCAGTACGGCCCGCGGAGCCAAAGATAGCAGATCTCCAACCACGATGAGACATCTTGTCTCCAAAAATGCTCACGCTGCGTGTCGGCCGACACACCTGGCCCGCCGTCACCCCGTGCCAGCGCAAAGAGCGCGCTGTTTCGGTGCTTTTTCCCGGGATCGGCTGTTCAAACCCGGGCCCGAACGGGTAATATTCCTATCTGCATAGGAGAAATTCCTGTCGCCGATCCTTGAGGATGCCCGATGAGCACGACCGATGACCTTGGCCTCGATCTCAGCCGCTACAAGCTGGGCTGGAGCGATAAGGAAGACTACGTCTACAAGCCCAAGAAGGGCATCGATGAGAACATCATCCGCGAGATGTCGTGGATGAAGGGCGAGCCCGACTGGATGCTCGACTTCCGGCTCAAGTCGTTCAAGCGGTTCGAGAAGCGGCCGATGCCCCACTGGGGCGGCAACATGGACGGCATCCACTTCGACGACATCTTCTATTACATCAAGCCCACCGAGGCGATGACCGACTCCTGGGACGACGTGCCCGAGGCGATCAAGGACACCTACGAAAAGCTCGGCATCCCCGAGGCCGAACGCGAGTACCTGGCCGGGGTCACCGCCCAGTACGAGTCCGAGGTCGTGTACCACCGCAACCGCGAAGACCTCGAAGAGCGCGGCGTCATCTTCTCCGACATGGACACCGCCCTGCGCGAGTATCCGCAGTTGGTGAAGCAGTACTTCGGCAAGATCATCCCGCCGAACGACAACAAGTTCTCCGCCCTCAACTCCTCGGTGTGGTCCGGCGGCTCGTTCATCTACGTGCCCGAGAACTGCGACATCCAGGATCTGCCGCTCCAGGCCTACTTCCGGATCAACGCCGAGAACATGGGCCAGTTCGAACGCACCCTGATCATCGCCGACAAGGGCTCGAAGGTGCACTACATCGAGGGCTGTTCGGCGCCGGTGTACACCTCGGACTCGCTGCACTCGGCCGTGGTAGAGATCGTGGTGAAAGAGGCCGCCCGGGTCACCTACACCACCATCCAGAACTGGTCCTCGAACGTGTTCAACCTGGTCACCAAGCGGGCCCGGGTCGAAGCCGAAGGCCACATGGAATGGATCGATGGCAACATCGGCAGCCGGCTCACCATGAAGTACCCCGGCGTCGTCATGGTGGGACCCAAGGCCTCCGGCGAGGTGCTCTCGGTCGCTTACGCCGGCCCCGGTCAGCATCAAGACACCGGAGCAAAGATGGTGCACGCGGCGCCCGAGACCTCGTCCAAGATCGTGTCGAAGTCGATCTCCAAGGACGGTGGCCGCACCAGTTACCGCGGTCTCGTGCACGTCGATCCCGAGGCCTACGGCTGCAAGAGCCATGTGCAGTGCGACGCCCTCATCCTCGACGACGAGTCGATCAGCGACACCTACCCCTACATGGAGGTCGGGTCTTCCGATGCGGTCATTGGCCATGAGGCCACGGTCAGCCGGGTCGCCGACGATCAGCTCTTCTACCTCATGAGCCGCGGGCTCACCGAGGAACAGGCGATGGGCATGGTGGTCAACGGCTTCATCGAGCCGATCACCCGCACCCTTCCCATGGAGTACGCGGTCGAGTGGAGTCGTCTGATCGAGCTGCAAATGGAGGGCTCGGTCGGCTGATTTCGGGTTGCGCGTCCGCTTTGGACGCCCGACACGCCATCATGGGTTCATGCCAATGCGGCAGAACTGCAAGTACTTCGAAAGCCGCACCTACCCCAGCGGGGACACGGTGCGAAAGTGCGATCTCGACCTCGCGCCCGAGGCGCCGTGGCGCTGCCCGGACGACTGTCCGAGCTTCGCCCCGCGCATGGTCGACGTCGACTGGAAGTACGGCACCATGATCACGCCACCGACCCCGGCCGAGCCGGAGTCCCTGGGCGAGGATCCCTCTATCGCCGCGCTGCTCGACGCCGCCGAGGACATCGTGAACGCGGCGGGTCCCCAGGTGCGCGCCGATGTCGATGCTGAAAAGGCAAAGGCGGCAAAGCGAGGGTTGTTCGGCCGACTGTTTCGTCGGCGGAAGCGCTAGCGGTACCTACGCGGCGACCGGGCAGCGTTCCAGCAGGAACACTCGCCCCGAGTCGGCGGCGGCGCTGAGCTGGTCGACGACCTTCACGCCGTCGTGGTCATCGAGGAAGACATCCCAGACGAAGCCGGCGTCAGCGAAGTTCTCGAACGCGACGATGGTGGTATCGCCGAAGCGGTCGACGCTCCAACGCAGCAGGGCGTCGAGGTCGGCCGAGGCGCCGGCGCCGAGGTTGAGCACCGAGATTTTCTCGATCGGGTGACGGGTCGCCGGATCATCGGCGAGCTGGTCGCGCAGCGGGCCGCCGAAGACGACCGCACGGTTGCCGTCGGCTCCCTGATCGCGCAGTTGTGCTCGCACCCGTTCGGCGTAACGGTGGGTCAGGAAGTGATAGGAGCGGAGCCGGCCCTGCGCCGCCAGTCGGGTCGCGTGCAACATGTTCACGCTGGCCGAACCATCGTCGGTGACCAGGTGCACGACCGATCCGGGTGCCGGGTCTTCCGCGGCCAGCCGGTTGAGTGCCGCCACCCACGCTTCGACCGTTGTGGCCGCTGACCTCAGCCGCAGCATCGAACCCACATGTTTGTGGAGTTGACCCGCGACAACAAGGTGTACGAGGTTCCCGCCTGTACCCATGATTTCCCGTCTTTCCGCCAATACACGAGCGCGACAGTAGGTCGATCCGCCCGTTGAGGCAACCCGGTTCCACCTGCAGCCATGACCACGCAGAGTAGTCGATCCTGGGCCGAAAACGCCAGCGGGTGCAACCGAAACAGGCCGAGCGCCCTAGACGCGTCCAAATGGCCTAGAGGGTGGCGTACAGCTCGTTGTAGGCGTCGCCGATGGCCGGCCACTCGAACCGGCTCACGTCGGGTAGGCCCGAGCGCGGTGCGAGCGCCCAGCGGCACAGGTCGTCGAGCTTGTCGGCGGTGATGTCGCCCGCGAGCGTGGCCACCCATTCCTCGCCGACCACGTCGGTCAGGAAGTCGGCCTGCGGTCCCGGACTCATCACCACCGGTAACCCGTGGGTGAGGGAGAGCAACGCGGCGGCCGAGGTGAAGGCTTCGGCTTGGAGGGCGATGGCGGCGTGGCCGGCGACCAGCACCTCGTGAATCCGGTCGGCCTCGGCGTAGCCGTACTCCGTGGTGACCGCGTCGGTTCGGGCGGTGATGCGATCGAGCTCAACCCGCACGTCCGGGTCCTTGTCGAGCCCGATGATGTCGAGCCGGATGCGACCGGCCCCGAGCGTCTCGGCCGCCGTTCCCAACTCGACCAGGCGCTTGTACGGGGCGATGCGGCCGGCGGCGACGAACACCACGGGCCCGCCATCGGCGTCGGGGTGCGCCGGGCGCGGCGGGCCAAACCGGGTGACGCCGATGGGGATGAGGGTCTTGGGCACGCCGGTGAGCTCGGGGTAGCGGTCGTCGAGCAACCGGTCGTGGCCGCCGGACAACAACACGACGTGGTCGGCCATCCCCAGGATCCTGCGGTAGCCCCATCGTTCGCGCCGGCTCTCGAACCCGTCGTGGGGCGCCAGGTTGTGCGCCGTGTAGACGAGCGGAAATCCTCGCAACCGCAACAGCGCGACGACCGCCAGGCCCCACAGCGCCTTGGCGACGCGCTTGGGTGCGTTGGCCAGGATGGGACGCATCACGTACTCGGGCCAGTGGATGTGAACGATGCGGCGCGGGCCCAGCAGCCGGCGAGGGGTGAGCGCCTCCATCGCGATGCCGTGGCCCCGCAGTTCGCCGGCGAGGTCGTGGATGTAGTCCGAAGGCGTTCGGTCATCGGGGGCCGGGTGCCAGAGCACGGTCCGGGTGCTCGAAACCGGTGTTTGCGGGCTCGTCATATTCGCCGAAGTGTACCGCGTCCGATGCCACCGATTTTCTCCTACGCCGATAGGATTAATCGGTGCTCAACCCTGCAGAATCAGCTGCGTTGCCCGGCCCGGAATGGCTTGTCGAACGCCGCCGCGCCGCTGCCGAACGGCTCGCGAATCTCCCCGTGCCCACCGTCGAAGAAGAGGTCTGGCGCTACAGCCGGATCGGTGAGGTCGACTTCGAGTCTCGGCCGGCGACGACGGTCGCCGGACCGGCCCCGGCCGACATCGCCCTCGCCGACACCACTCCGGCTGCGGTGGTCAAGGTGGCCAACGGCTTCGTGGTCGATATCGCGGTCGCCGACGACGCCGTGTTCTCGCTGCGAATCGCGGGCGACGACGACGCCGCGGCCCTCGACCGCTTCGACAACCACGATGTGGTCACCGCGATCAACGACGCGGCGGCCCCAACCCCGCTGATCCTCGACGTGCCTCGGTCCAAGACGGTCGAAGGGCCGATCCTGATCGTGCACGAGAACTCCGCCGTCGGGGCCACCGTGGCCAGCCGCCTGGTCGGATCCATCGGCGAGGACGCCGAGGTCACCATCATCGAGCATCGCACCTCCACCGCCGGCGACCAGCTGGTCATCCCGATGGTCGAAATCGATGTGGCTCAGGCCGCCCGGGTCACCTACCTCGACGTGCAGCGCCTGCACACCGATACCTGGCAACTGGGCCAGCTGTCGGCCAGCGTCGGCGCCCAGGCTACGGTCACCATGTCCCAGGTTGGGCTCGGCGGTGGCTACGCCCGCATGCGCGCCGACTGCCGACTCGTCGGGCGCGGGGCCACCGGCAATCTCGCCGCCATGTACTTCGGCGACGAGGACCAGACGCTGGATTTCCGCACGTTCCAGGATCACCTGGCCCCCGACACCACCAGCGACCTGCTTTTCAAGGGTGCCGTCGGCGGTCACGCCCGTTCGGTGTACAGCGGTCTCATTCGGGTGGCTCCCGAGGGCGCCGGCACCAACGCGTTCCAAACGAACCACAACATCAAGTTGTCCGAGCACGCCCAGGTTGAATCGGTTCCGAACCTCGAGATCGAAAACGACGACGTGCGCTGTAGCCACGCCTCCACGGTGGGCCCCATCGATGCGGATCAGCGCTTCTATCTCGAGTCCCGCGGCGTACCGCCGACCGAAGCCGAGCGGCTGGTCGTGAGCGGGTTCTTCGATGAGGTGCTGCACGGCTTCCCCTACGGGTCCGTCGTCGACGCCCTCGTGCGCGGCGACATAACGACCAAGCTCGACCGGAGGTTCACGTGACCGAAACCGCAACGCCCGGCGCCGACCCGGTTCGGATCGGCGCGGTCGCCGACTTCGATGTCGACAGCGCCCGACGCATCGACATCGACGGTCACCGGGTGGCCGTCGTGCGGATCGCCGACGACTTCTACGCGATCGGCGATCAGTGCAGCCACGCCGACGTCTCGCTCGCCGAAGGCGACGTCGACACCGACGAGCTCGCCCTCGAATGCTGGAAGCACGGCAGCCTGTTCTGCCTGAAGTCCGGCGAGGCGTTGACCCTTCCGGCCATCCGTCCGGTCCCGGTGTACACCGTGACCGTCGACGGCGACGATGTGCTTCTGGGCCTGGGCACCGAGGAGGCCTCCCGATGACGGAGCTGGTAATCGAAGGGCTGCGAGCCCGCGTCGGCGGCACCGAGGTGCTCCAGGGCGTCGACATCACCGTGCGCAGCGGCGAGGTGCACGCGGTCATGGGGCCAAACGGTTCGGGAAAGTCGACCCTCAGCCATGTGCTGATGGGGCGCCCCGGCTACGAGGTCACCGGAGGTACCGCCAGGCTCGACGGCGTGGACCTGCTCGGGCTCGAGACCTGGGAGCGGGCCAAGGCCGGGTTGTTTCTCGCCATGCAGTACCCGATCGAGGTGCCGGGCGTGTCGCTGGTCGACATGCTCGAGAGCTCCGCGGTCGCCGCGGGTCGTGATCGCTCGGCCGTCAGCGCCGAGTTGGCCGCCGAGGCCGACCGCATCGGCTTCGATCGCCGGTTCCTCGACCGCGCCCTCAACGTCGACCTGTCCGGCGGCGAACAGAAGCGCAACGAGACCCTGCAGATGGGTGTTCTCAACCCCGCGATCGCCATCCTCGATGAGCTCGACAGCGGCCTCGACGTCGACGGTCTGCGCACGATCAGCGAGCACATCGAGGCGGCGACGAACGCCACGCGGGGCGATCGCGACCCGCTCGGCGTACTCGTGATCACGCACTACAGCCGCCTCCTCGAGCAGTTGCGCCCCGACGTGGTCCACGTCCTGGCCCAGGGGCGCATCCAGACCACCGGAGGTCCGGAGTTGGCCGACGAACTCGAACGCACCGGGTACGCCGAATGGACGGCCGCACCGGCAGCGGCATCCGCCCCGGACCCGATGGCGGACCCGTTCGCGGACCCCCTCGCCTGATGCGGGTTCTCGTCACCGGCGCAGCCGGCTACATCGGTTCGCACTCGTGTGTGGAGTTGGCTCAGGCCGGCCACGAGGTCGTCGGTATCGACAACTTCAATAACTCCTATCCCGCGGCCGTCGAGCGCATGAACGAGGTCGCCGGCACCGAGATCGTCGTCCACGAGGTCGACCTGACCGACCGCGCGGCCACCCGCGCCGTGTTCGAGCAGGCCCAGCCCGAGGCCGTCGTGCACTTCGCCGCTCTCAAGGCGGTGGGCGAGTCGGTCGAGCAGCCGCTCGAGTACCAGCGGGTCAACATCGGCTCCACCGTCTCGATCGGCGAGGCCATGAACGCCGTCGGCTGCAAGAAGATGATCTTCTCGTCGTCGTGCACCGTCTACGGCGAGCCCCAGTGGACCCCGGTCGGCGAGGATCACCCGCTATCGGTGATCAACCCCTACGGGCGCACCAAGCTGCAGATCGAGAACCTCCTGCGCGACGCCGAGGTGGCCTACGGCTGGAACTCGATCTGCCTGCGCTACTTCAACCCCGTCGGCGCGCATCCCAGCGGCCGCATGGGAGAGGCGGCCAAGGGCACGCCCGTGAACCTCATGCCGTTGGTGCTCGCCGCGGCCAACGGCACCCGCCCGCCGGTCAAGGTGTTCGGCGACGACTACGACACCCGCGACGGCAGCGCCATCCGCGACTACCTGCACGTGGTCGATCTCGCCCGGGGACACGTCGCCGCGGTCGAGGCCGCCGGTGAAGATGCCGGCTGGGATACGGTCAATCTGGGCACCGGCACCGGAAGCACCGTGTTCGAGGTGATCAACACCACCGCCGAGGTGCTCGGCACGGAGGTGCCGCACGAGGTCGTCGGTCGCCGACCGGGCGACGCCGCCGCGGTGTACGCCGATGCCAGCAAGGCCGCCGAGACGCTCGGCTGGCGCGCCGAACGCACGCTGCGCAACATGATCGCCGACCAGCAGGCCTGGGAACAGGCGATCGTCGCCGACGCCGACTTCGGGCGTTAGCGGCGGGGCCCCGACCGGGCCGCCGATGTCGAGGACAGACCAGGCGCCGACAGGCGCGCGGCTCAGCTGACCGCGGGGTGTTCGTCGATGCCCTGGAGCAGGGTGTTCCAGCCGAGCGTGGCGCACTTGATCCGTACGGGGAACTTCACGACCCCGCGCATGGCTTCGAGGTCGCCCATCGGGAACTCGGCGTCGACGATCGAGTCGGCTTCGGACTCCGATCCGTCGCCGCCGATCTCCCTTTCGTGGATCGACATCATCGACTTGAACGAGCTGGTCAGCTGCTGGACCTCGTCGATGGTCTTGCCCTTGACCGCGGCCGACATCATCGAGGCGGACGCCATCGAGATCGAGCAACCCTGGCCGCCGATCTTCACGTCGGTCACGACGCCGCCCTCGTCGATGTCGAGGAACACCACGACCTCGTCGCCGCACAGCGGGTTGAACCCCTCGGTGCGCGTCGCCGGCTCGCCCAGCTCGCCCCGGTTTCGCGGCGAACGATAGTGGTCGATGATGATTTCTCGGTAGAGATCTTCGAGGCCCATGGTGACTCCTAGAGGGCGAACATATCGGCGGCGCTCAGCGTGTCGGCGAGGGCGTCGATATCGGATTCGTCGTTGTAGAGGTACAGCGAAGCGCGCGTGGTGGCGTTCTCACCCAGCACCTTCATCAGCGGCTTGGCGCAATGGTGGCCGGCTCGCACGCAGATGTTCTGCTCGTCGAGCACCTGGGCGATGTCGTGGGGGTGCACACCCTTGTAGGTGAACGAGAATACGCCGCCCCGACTCGCCGGCTCCGACGGCCCGTGGATCGTGATGTCGTCGCCGTGGCGCTCGGTGAGGGTGCGCATGGCGTAACCGGTGAGCGAAACCTCGTGTTCGCGGATGGCTTCCATGCCGACGGCGCTCAGGTAGTCGACCGCAGCACCGAGCCCGACCGCGGCATCGACGGCCGGGGTGCCCGCCTCGAACTTCCAGGGCAACTCGGTGGTCGTGAACCCCTCTTTGGTGACGTTGAGGATCATCTCGCCGCCGCCGAGAAACGGCGGCATGGCCTCGAGGAGTTCGGTACGCCCCCACAGCGCGCCGATGCCCATGGGGCCGAGCATCTTGTGGCCGGTGAAGGCGACGAAGTCGGCCCCCATCGCCTGCACATCGGTCGGCAGGTGGGGTACGTGTTGGCTGGCATCGACGATGACGGTGGCGCCGGCGGCATGGGCCAGCGCGCTCAGCTCGGCGACCGGCGTGATCGTGCCCAGCACGTTCGACATGGCGGTGAACGACAACAGCTTTGCTCCGTCGAGCAGACGGTCGATCTCGCGCAGATCGAGCTGGCCGTCGGGGGTGATCGGAATCCAGCGGAGCTCGATGCCGCGCTCGGCGGCCAACATGTGCCAGGGGACGATGTTGGCGTGGTGTTCCATCTCGGTGAGCACGACGGCGTCGCCTTTGCCCAGGTTGGCCCGGCCCCAGGTCTGGGCGAGCAGGTTGAGCAGCTCGGTGACGTTCTTGGCAAAGATCACCTCGTGGACCGCCGGCGCGTTGATGAACCGGGCGACCTTGGCTCGGGCCCCTTCGAGTGCCTCGGTGGCCTCGTGCGCGAGCTTGTAGCTACCGCGGTGCACGTTGGCGTTCGAACGCTCGTAGTACTCGGCCATCGCGTCGATGACCATCTGCGGTTTCTGCGAGGTGTTGGCCGAGTCGAGGTAGATGAGCGGCTTGTCGTCGAAGGTGCGGGCCAGGACGGGGAAGTCGGCCTTGTGGCCGGCGAGCGGGCTCACGCGGTGCGCCAGGCGTCGTAGCCGTCGGCTTCGACCCGCTCGACCAGTTCCATACCGCCGCTTTCGACGATGCGGCCGTCGAGCAGGATGTGCACGTGGTCGGGGCGTAGGTGCTCGAGGAGCCGTTGGAAGTGGGTGATGACGATCACGCCGAGTTCGGGGCGGTCCTTGCGCACTTCCTGCACGCCGTTGGCGACGGTGCGCAGCGCGTCGATGTCGAGCCCGGAATCGGTCTCGTCGAGGATGGCGATCTCGGGTTCGAGCATGGCCATCTGCAGAACCTCGTTGCGCTTTTTCTCGCCGCCGGAGAACCCTTCGTTCAGGTAGCGGTCGGCGAACGCCGGGTCGATGTCGAGGCGTTCCATCCACTCCATGATCGAAACCCGCAGCTCCAGAACCGAAAGATCGAAGCCTTTGCGCGCCGACAGTGCCTGGCGCAGGAAGTTGATCACCGAGACGCCGGCGATTTCCTGGGGGTGCTGGAAGGCGAGGAACATGCCGGCCTTGCCCCGCACGTCGGCCGACCAGTCGGTGATGTCGTCGCCGCGAAAGCTGATCGATCCGGCGGTGACCTCGTATTCGGGGCTGCCGAGCAGGCTGGAGGCAAGGGTGGACTTCCCACAGCCGTTCGGGCCCATCAGCGCGTGCACCTCGCCTTCCTCGACGGTGAGGTCGATGCCCTGGAGGATGTCGGTGCCGTCGCCGCCGGCGGCAGCTGCGCGCAAACCGGAGATCTCAAAGAGGGGAGCCATGGGCAAAGTCTATTTGCACTATGGCCATAGGAGAAATGTCGGCGGCCAGGTTTTTCGCCGAATTTCCCGGTTATCGGTTGCGCAGCCGGTGCGATGCTGCCCCGGCGACCAGGCGGAGGCCGAGCGGCACGCAGCGCACGAGGTACCGCCGGGTGAGGTCGGGCTGCTGCAACATGCGGTGCAGCCATTCGAGCCCGACGCGTTGGACCCACTCCGGGGCTCGGGCGACCTCGCCGGTGACGAACGAAAAGCTGACGCCGACCCCGAGGACCCAGGCGTTCGGGAGCAGCTCGCGAAAGCGGTCGGCCATGATCGCCTGGAGTTGGCTCGGGAGGCCGATACACACGATGTCGGGCTGGGCCGCCACGACCAGCTGGATGTGTTCCTCGAGCAGTTCCGGGTCGTCCTTCAGCCCAAAGGGCGGCATGTGGTGGCCGGCAAAGGTGAGATCGGGGTGGCGCTTCTGGAACAGCGCGACCGCCCCGGCCGCGGCCCCTTCGTTTCCGCCGACGAAGTACGGCTTCAGTCCGGCGTCGCCGGCGGCGGCCATCAACCGTTCGAACAGATCGATTCCGCCCACCCGTTCGGGGAGGGGAGTGTTGCGGATACGGCTCACGAGGACGAGCGGCTGCCCGTCGGCCACGGCGAGGTTGGCGTTGGCCGAGAGTTCATCGAACTGCGGGTCGTGCTCGCGCAGCCACAGGTGTTCGAGGTTGTGGGTCATCACGTACCCGCCGGACCCGGCCCGGCCGTGATCGACGATGTGGGCGACGGTTTCGTCGATCGACAACACATCGATCAGGGCCGGCCCGATCGGGATGCGGTCGTGGGCGGCGGTCACGAGTCGCTCGCGGTGCTCTGGCGGGCGTGATCGTCGCGCGTCCACGCCTGCGGGTCATCGGAACGGCGACGGCGAGCGGCCTTGGCGCGGATCAACAGCTTGGCTCCCACGAAGAGGGCGAGGCCGGGCCATGAGCGCGGTTGGCGGGCGACGTCGCCCAGCCATCGGAGTCCGCCTTCGTCGTGCACGGTGGCGCCGGTGGAAGCTGCCCATTCGGCGAACTCGTCGCGGGCCGCCTCGCGGCGGACCTCGATCGATACGAGATCGCGGAGGCGCTTGCTCATCAGCGGGGTGAAGGTTGCGTCGCGGGCGACCGCCCGTTCGTCGCTGCGGAAGCGGGTGACGACGAACATGTCGTCGGCGACGATCGGTGGGAACGACCCCAGCCGGTCCTGGCCGGCGGCCGACACGCCGTAGAAGCCGGTGCCGACCAGGTTGTCCGAGAAGTACGGCGCCTGTTTCCACACGTCGAGGAACAGCTGCATCGGGCGGGTGGCGCCTTCGCCGTCGAGGATGACCGTGGGGGCGGCGGCGAAGATGTCGTCGCGCTCGAGTACGGCGACGGTGGCCGAGACGGCTCCCGAGCTCAAAATGACGTCGGCATCGATGTAGAGGCGAGGTCCGTCGGCGGTCGCCTTGCGGCCCATCTCCAACGCGTTCGCCTTCGATGGGATATCGGTTTCGAGCACCCGTACGGGCTCGCCGTGGGCTTGGGCGAGTTTGACCGTGTCATCGGTGCACCCGTTGCAGACCACCACCACGTCGAGGTCTTCGCGTCGAGGGTCGTCCAGAACCGAGCGCAGGCAGGCATCGATGGTGGCGGCCTCGTTGTGGGCCGGGATGATCACCGAAGCGAAAGGTGTGGTCATGGGTGGGAAGCCAATGGGGGTGGACACGGCGGCGGGGGCTGCGCCGCCGGCGCGTGTTCGAGGTTACGAGGTTGGGGAGGCGATCAGGTCTTTCTTCCAGTCCCGGAATCGGTCGTGCTCGTCGCCGGAGGGGCCACGGCCCTGCCCGGAACCTTCGGGATCCAATCGGAAGATGCAGCGGCGGCTCAAGTCTTCGCAGTGAATCGCCATGTAGCGGGCGTGGTCGCCCTTCGCCGGTCCCGCCCGCCAGAGCAGCCACGGGCCCAGCCTTCGCTTGTAGGCGATGAGTGGAGCGCCGATGTCATCGCCCAGCGACAGCAGGGCATCGGGTGCTTCTATCCACGCCTCGGCGGGGATGTTGCGATCCCGGGTGGGCGTGGGGGGAAGATCGGCGGTGTGCACGGGCGTCGGGTCGACGGGACGGTCGTCTGCTTTGGTCACGCCACCGAACGTAACCGGACGTCGGGCGCGACGTCGGCCCCACTGGTTTCCGGGGGGTAACAGCGCTACCTTCGGTCTGTTGTCGCCTCCTCGTGACCGACTATTCGATCGATCGGCCTAGCCCCTACCGTGCAAAAATCCTCCCCCGACGGCGTCCAGGGTTTGACGACGTTCGCTCGCGATATTGCGATTGCCCTCGCCATCGGTGCGGTCGTCGCCCTGCTGGTCGCTCTCGTCATTCGCGGCGGCGCCGACGAGTTCGAGGCGACCAACCGCATGACCCTGACCACCGAGGTGAACTGGCCGTTCTACGACAGCGTGCGCGAGGCCCAGGCCGTCGCGGTCGATGAGGCGATGATCGACCGGGTGAACGACCGCTTCGACGACGAGGTGCGATCGGTCGAGGTGCAAATACCCCGCAACCAGGCCTTCATCGATGTCCAGGCCGTCGCTTCGAGCGCCGCGTCGGCCGCGGGTGCGGCCAACGATGTGGCCGAGCGTCTCATCGATGCCAACGTGGCCAAGGTCCGGGAGGACACCCAGACCGAACTCGACGCCGCCCGAGCCGCGCTGGCGTCGGTGACGCCGAGCTCGACCGCCGAGGACGACAGCCGGGCCGACGCGTTGGTACGCAACATTGTCGACCTCGAGCTCGCCCTGGCCCAGATCGAGCCCGAGATCGAGGCCCTGCGCCCGGCCCAGGTGCCCGACGGTCCGCGCGGCGGCGCCTGGCGAGACGGGCTGCTGGCCGGTCTGATCGCCGGGTTTGCGAGTTTGTTGCTCGTGCGTTCGATCAGCGGCGTCGGCGCCAGCGTCGGTCAGCGGCGCCGCTCGACCGAGGTCTCGCTTCCGCCGCCCCGGTCCGAACCCAACGGCGCGGCCGAGACCGCGCCGGCCGCACCGGTGACCCGCACCGACGATGGGCTCGAGCGAGCTCGCCGCAAGGCCGAGGACTCCCGCCGGGCCGCGGCGGCCAACCGTCCCACCCCCAGCCCTACCGCCCGGGAGCGCGAAGTCGGCTCCGGGCCCGGATCCCGCCAACCGCAGCAGGCACGGTCGAAGCCGAATCAGTCGAAGCGGTCGTCATCGGCATCGAGATCGACAGCGCCAACCGGCGACCCCCGGTCCGGCGGGCCCCGGAAGGCCACGAGCACCGGCCCCGAAAAGAAGCGAAGCCCGACGGCCAAGAGTTCGACGGGCAAGAAGTCGGCGGCCAAGGCGTCGACGGGCAAGACGTCGACGGGCAAGACGTCGGCGGGCAAGACGTCGACGGGTAAGGCGTCGGCGGGCAAGACGTCGGCGGGCAAGACGTCGGCGGGCAAGACGTCGACGGGCAAGACGTCGACGGGTAAGGCGTCGACTGCCAAGTCGTCGACCGACAAACGTTCGACGGGCACGCGCGCATCCCGGAGCGGCTCGACCACCAAGTCCGGTTCGACGGCCAAAAAGGGCGCCACCAAGCCCCGGCGCCCATCCGACGAGGCCGATCCAGACGAGCCATCGTTGCTCGACAAGTCCCGGCAACGCCGCCGCTAAGCACCGTCGGGTTTCGAGTTGTCCCGTTTGTTTCCGGCCGGCCCGGTGAGCACCCTCGCCTCCCAGGCGGCAGCCGCGGTGCTGGCCGCGGCCTACGCGGTCGCCGCGGTCGATGCCATCCGCCTCCGGGGCGGCGAGACCGATGCCGAACTTCCGGCCCTCGTCGTGCTCGGACTGCTCGCGCTCGTCGCCAATCTCGCGCTACGGGGTCAGGCGCTGCCCGGCGCCCTCCGGGGCCCCACGATCGCTCTCGTCGTTCTCACCGGGTGGCTGTTGTTCGCCGCGGCGGTCGCATCGGATCCGTTGCTGTCGGTCTGGGCGGTCGTCGTCTACGCGGTGCTCGGTATCGCCACGGCGCGGCTCGCGGTCGCCGGGTCCTGGCGCACGGTCTGCGTTTCGGTGGTCGCCGGGTTCGCCATCTTTGTGGCGGGCAGTCTGTTCGTCGCCACCTTCGTCGACGTCGCGATGCGGTTCGAACGGCGACTCCAGTTGCTCAGTCTCGATCCGAATCAGCTGTCGCGCTTCGCCGGCCTGGCGGCCATCGCGGCCCTGGTGCTGGCCTTCACCGAGCGGTCCTCCGAGGTAGCCGCCCGCGCCGGGTGGCTGGTCGTCGCCGGGAGTTGCATCGGCGCCGCGGCCTGGTCGGGCAGTCGTACCGGGGCGCTCGCCCTCGCCGCTGCGCTCATCTTTCTCGCCTGGGCGTGGCTCGACCGACGCGCCGTCGCCGTCGGGGTGATCGTGATCGGTGCCTTCTCCCTCCTGGCGGCTCCGGCCCAGGTCGGCGAGGTTCTGTCCGACACGCTTGGTCGGGAGATCGCGATCGCGGATCTCGGTAGCGTGGCCGGGCGGACCGAGACGTGGCGCGTCGCCGCCGACGAGGCCCGCGACGCACCGTTCGTCGGGGTCGGTCCGCTCGGCGACGACGAGGTGTACGCCGAAGCCCGGCTCGACGGTCGGATCGGCTGGGACGCCCGCAACGCCCACGCGCTCTGGGCGCACCTGCTGGTCGTCGGCGGGCTTCCCGCGCTGTTCGCCGGCCTGGCAATGGTCGCGGCCTACATCGTCGTCGCCGCCCGGCGACTTCGACCGGGGATCGACGCCATGGTCGTGCTGATACTCGTCGACGGCCTGAACGAAGCGGTGCTCACCACTCCCAACGCGTCGTCGGCCCTGCTGGCCGCCGCGGTGATCGTGCGCGGTATCGACGCGTCACGACGAGCGTTACCAGCCCCGGGCGACCCACTCGTCGAGGCTGGGGCTCTCGGTACCGATGGTGGTGTCGTCCCCGTGCCCGGGTAGGACCATCGTCTCGGGGGCGAGAGGTCGGAAGAAGCGATCCTCGATGCTGGTGATGATCGTGGCGAAGTCGCCGCCTTCGAATCCGGTGGCGCCGGGACCGCCCGGGAACAGGGTGTCGCCGCTGAACAGCACGGGGTGATCCTCGAGTTTGAACGACATCGAACCGGGCGTGTGGCCGGGCGCATGGATGGTGCGCAGTCGGAGCCGGCCGATCTCGATGATGGTGTCGTCCTCGAGGATGTAGTCGTAGGCCTCGTCGAGCATCGAGGCATCCTCGGCGGTCACGCCGACCTCGTAGCCGGCCTCGCGCAGCTGGGGGATGGCCTGGATGTGGTCCCAGTGACCGTGGGTTTCGAGAATCGTGCGTACGCCGGTCGCCTGGGCGAGCTCGAGGAGTTGTTCGTGTTCGTTGGCTGCGTCGATGAGGGCGGCTTCGCCGGTTTCGGTGCAGCGCAGCACGAACACGTTGTTGTCGACCGGTCCGACCACCAGCTTGTGGATCTCGAAACCGGTCGCGGACAAATGGAGGGTCTGGGTGAGGTCGAGCGTCATGGAACCACCCTAGAGCGCGGTCACCAGCGCGATGCCGCCGATCGGGGCTGCGGGCGCCTACGGGAGATCGGTCCGGGGCGCGATGACCTCGAAGCCGAGCCCGCCCGCGGCGAGGAGCTGACGTCGGTCGAACGACAGGTAGCGGACGGGCTGGGGAAGGCGGGCGGCGGCGGCGAGGTGGATGGCGTCGACCGTGCGCACGCCGTAGGTGGCACCGATCTCGGCGGCGCGGGCCAGGCATCGCTCGTCGACCGGAACCTCGATGAAGCTGTCCCACTCGTCGCGAAAGCGCGTCCACAGCTCGTCGTGGTGGAACTGGTCGAGGGCGATTCGGTGCAACGCCATGAGCATCTCGCTGCGCGCCAGCGCGGAAGCACACCAGTGCGCCGCGCTCGCCATGGTGTCGATGACGAGACCGCGGTGCTCGTGCTCCACGTAGCGCAACACCAGCGCCGACGGATCGACGAAAACGGTGGTGGGCGAGTCTGCGGTCACCGTTCGCCGCGCAGGTCGTCGATCACCGAGTCCACCCGAACATCGACCGGGAGTTGGGTCGGCGGTAGGGGATCGGGGTGATCCGGCCGCTCGGCGGCGGTGATGAGGCCCACGGCGAGCAGATGGTCGAGGGTGAGTACGGCCTCATCGGCGCCGACCGGTCCGAGTTGGGCCACCGGCCGACCGTCGACGGTGACCACGATGCGCTCGCCCGCCTCGGCTCGACGCAGCGATGCCGCCAGGTCACGGCGCAGATCGCTCATCGAGAGACGAATGCGGCCGGGTACGGGATCCGGGGTGGTGGGTGGCACGGAGGAGCCCATCGCCGCCAGTGTAGGCCTCGTATCACGGAAGATACCCGTTTTCTGTACATCGATGTACATCACCGGAATGGACGGTGGTTGACCACCCGCGTACGTTCGGGTCGTCACATCTACCGGGGAGTCCAGCGTGAACTTCGCTTTCAGCGACGAGCAAGAACAACTTCGTACCTTCGTCCGCCAGTTTCTCGAGGAGAAGTCCAGCGAAGAGGCCGTCCGCGAGCAGATGGCGACCGAGGACGGCTTCGACGCCGCCGTGTGGTCCCAGATGTCCGAGCAGATGGGCCTTCCCGGCCTCATCATCCCGGAGGAGCACGGTGGCCAGGGATACGGCTACGTCGAACTCATCGTCGTGCTCGAAGAGATGGGTCGGGCCCTGCTGTGCTCGCCGTTCTTCTCGAGCGTCGTGCTCGGTGCCAACACCTTGATCCACAGTGGTGACGAGGCGGCCCAGGCCGCGCACCTCCCGGGCATCGCTTCGGGCGAGACCACCGCCACCCTCGCCTTCACCGAGGAAAACGGTAAGTGGGACGAGTCCGGTATCACCATGCAGGCCAGCGGTAGCGGTGATTCGTGGACCCTCGACGGTTCGAAGATGTACGTGATCGACGGCAACACCGCCGGCCTGATCCTCGTCGCCGCCCGCGGCGACAAGGGCGTCTCGCTCTTCGCCGTCGCCGGCGACGCCGACGGCCTCACCCGCACCTCGCTCGCCACCATGGACCAGACCCGCAAGCAGGCCAAGCTCGACTTCGCCGGCACCCCCGCCACCCTGGTCGGGGCCGAGGGCGAGGGCTGGGCCGTGATGGAGCGGGTCCTCGATCTCGCCGCGGTGGCTCTCGCCGCGGAACAGGTCGGCGGCGCTCAGGCGTGTCTCGACATGGCGGTCGAATACGCCAAGGTCCGCGTCCAGTTCGGTCGCCCGATCGGTTCGTTCCAGGCGATCAAGCACAAGTGCGCCGACATGTTGCTCGAGGTCGAGTCGGCCAAGTCCGCGGCGTACTACGCCGGCTGGGCTGCGTCGGAACTCAACGACGAACTGCCGTCGGTGGCCTCGCTGGCCAAGGCGTACTGCTCGGAGGCCTACTTCCACGCCTCCGCCGAGAACATTCAGATTCACGGTGGCATCGGCTTCACGTGGGAACACCCGGCCCACCTGTACTTCAAGCGGGCCAAGTCGAGCGAACTGCTCTTCGGCGACCCGACCTACCACCGCGAGCTGCTCGCCCAGCGAATCGGCATCTGAGCCGGCATCGCTGACCCGGCGTTGGATCGCCGACGTCGGGCGGCGGGTTCCCCATGGCCATCGCCCTCATCATCGTCGCCGCGGTCATCGTGGTGGTCATCGCCCTCGTGGCCGTTGGCCGAACCGTTTTCCAACTGGAGGCCGAGGATGCTCCCTCGGTGCTCCGGGTGGAGGATGCGGTCGAGTGGATCGCCGAACGGTTGCCCGATGAAACCTCGGCGCGGCTGAGCTACGAGGACGTCACGCAGATTCTCGAATGGCATGTCGACTTCTTTGCCACCGTCGGCATGCGCAGCGAGTACGGCGAAGAGTTGGCCACCGGTGACGTCGTCGGCACCGAGGGCGAGGACCTCATCGCCGATGGCGAAGCGGCGATCGACTTCGTCGTGCAGCAGGCGATCGAGGCCGAAGTCGACCTCGAGCCGGTCGACGCGGTCGTCGTCATCGACCTCCAAATGCAGTACCTCGAGCTCATCGGCGCCATTGGTTGACGCAAATTCTCCAATTGCACATGCACAGCGGGCGGCGGTGTGGTTCACTGTCGGTACCGAGGAAAGGAGGTGGTCCAAATCAGTAATTCTTTTGGGACTTCGGAGGTGGCTGGCCGCTAGGTCAACCTCGCTCTCCGCACCATCCTCGAACAAGACGATCGAGGGTGACGGCGAGCGACAGCTAGCTGGGCCACCTGGTGAATCCACGCCAGACACCGCCAGATCAATCGGGTTGGAAGCTCGTCCCGTCCAATGCCCGTCACCTCCGATAGGTGGCGATGCGGCAACCGACATCTGGTGAAACCAGCAACTGCCCCTAGTGGCAGAGCATGTACGTTTCGAAGGTCGACGCTCCGGCGTCGGCCTTCGTTCGTTTTCCCGGGGCTCGACTCAGCCGCCGGAGGTGGTGGGGATGGTGTCGGGGCTGACCGACACGCTGTCGTCGCGGGCCCGGATGGTATTGAGCTGGGAGTCGATGGCGAAGACGGTGCCGGGAGCCGCGCCCGCAGGGCAGGTGAAACGCCACTCCTCTTCGATGTCGAGAATCTCGTCGCCGTCGGCGGCATCCTCGAGCTGGGGTTGGCAACCCGGTGACGACAACGCGACGTCGGTGAGCGGGTCGTCGCCGGTGTTGGTGACCAACCAGGACGTTTCCTCCGTGTCGTCCTCGGCGCGGATCAGCGTGACCTGCGGGTCGATCAGTTCGATCTGCACCTCGCGGGCCGTCTGGCCGGGGGCGCCGTCGGGCCCCTCGACCTGGACCAGCACCTCGATCAGACCGTCGACATATTGGCGAGCGGCGCACTGGAACTGCCACACCTCGCCCGGGGTCAACAGGCCGTCGCCGTCACCCGGTGGCCGTTGGTCGGCCACGTCGACGATCGTGTCGCCCTCGACGTAGATCGCTTCGTCGCAACCGCTCGTCGAGGCGTTCACCACGGTGACGCCACCCACCTCGTCGGTCGTGACGAAAATGTCGACGTTGACCGAACCGCGGGCATAGGCGACCGGTGTGACCGGCGAGGCTTCGACGCTGACGATCTCGTTGTCGTCGAGGTTGGTGACTTCGCTGAGCTCGGTCGTGACCGCGTTGAACGAACCGAGCCAGGACAGCACGCTGCGCTGGCAGAGATCCTGGCGTTCGTCGCGCTGGCATTCGCCCGTGTCGCGGCCCCAGAAAGCGGCGGCGAGCGGGTCGGCTTCCGCGGTGGCGAGCACCGTGATGGTCTCGCCGGGCGCCGCGAAACCGGCAGTGCAGCTCACCGTGCCCTCTTCGACGTCGCAGCGGGTGATGCCGCCGACGGCATCGTCGACCGAGACGTCGGTGAATCGGGCATCGCCCTCGATGTTGGCTCGGAAGTTGATGCGGTTGACGACCGCATCGGTCGGATTGGTGATGGTGTATGCCGTTACGAAGTCGCCGCCGGGCGCGACGATGCCGTTGCCGTCGTCGACCGCGAGCGTCAGCTCGGCGCCGGTTCCGGTCGGCGCGCCCAGGCTCACCCGGTCCGACCGGGTCGCGGTCTCGGCTGCCGTGCCCTGGCTCGGGCGCAGGGTGAGCTCGAGCTTGGGAGAATCGGTTCCGGCGCTCTCGAGCACGGTCCACGCCTGCACGATGACGGTTTCGCCGGCGTCCATACCGCCGAGCACCAACTGGCCTTCGGCCCCGGAGGCCGCGGCGGTGGGGAACCAGCGGGCGGTGGCGGGAGTGCCGGCGGCATCCTCGGCGTGGGCGGGGTCGTCCTCGACGACGAAAACACAGAATACGCCGGGGTTGGCCGCGAAGGCTTCGCCGAATGTGGCGTTCAGGCGGGCGACGTCGGCCGGGGCTTCGCCCGCGGTCACCGAGATCGCGAATGCCACGACCTGACCGAGGCCAAAGCTGTTGCGGTCCGGGCTGGCGGTGGCCGCCCCGAATTCACTGCCGGGTATGGGCGAGCTCGCCCGCTGATCGGTCGGGCAATCGAGCTTGTCGGGTGACACGCGCGTATCGTCGATGGGTTCGACAATGCCGATGGCGAGGGCAAAATCGGTCGGCGGGTCGCCGCGAAACAGCACCAACGATACGAGCAGGGCGATGATGACCGCGGCGGCGATGGCCGCGGCGATCACCGCGGTGCGGCGCAGAAATGGGTCCCCGGTTAGGTGCTCGGCGTTCATGAAATCCTGGTGTCGCGGCACGAAATTGTACCCCCGTGCTCCCTGTCCCCGTCGGCCACCCCCGGCGATCTCTTAGGGGACCGGCTTCGGGCTTGT
The DNA here is from genome assembly GCA_938041035.1 of uncultured Acidimicrobiales bacterium. Lineage (GTDB taxonomy): Bacteria > Actinomycetota > Acidimicrobiia > Acidimicrobiales > SHLQ01 > CALHYX01. The sequence continues at coordinate 36,315 of CALHYX010000003.1, forward strand.
CGTCCGGGGATAACCCTCGGGGACTCGACGTCGAGATCGTGGAGATCGTGGAGATAGGGTGGGAGGGTTCACGAATGACCGGTTCATGGACACGCGCAGAAGACGATCAGGATGGGTGAACGGGTGATGGAGCGACCGGGCAAGTTCGAGGAGTTTCGTTTCCTCGGCGACAAGCGCACCCAGGTTGTGTACGACCTCGACGAGTTCGACGACGAAGCGATCATCGATGAATTGATCGAGTCCGAGCAGTTCGCCGCCTTTGGTCCCGACACGCTCGCCGAAGCCAGGAACCGTGGCTACCGACTCCGACGGGGCTGACGGCGACCCGGGCGCCGCCATATCGGGCCCGACCGAGTTCCTGAGCGGGGGCCACCGCGTGATCGGTCATCTCGCTCGACCGGCCGCGGCCGGTGGGCATGCACCCCCCGCGGTCATCTTTGCCCACGGGTTTCCCTCGGCCGCCGGTGGCGGCAGCAACGCCTATGTCAGCTATCCGTCCCTGGCCGACCGCGTGGCCCAGGAGATGAACTGGGTGGCGCTCGCCATCCAGTTCCGAGGCACCGGTGAGTCCGAAGGACAGTTCTCCCTCGCCGGCTGGCATGAGGATCTCACCGCGGCCATCGAGCACGTGCACCAGGTCGAACGAATTCTCGGGGTCTGGCTGGTCGGGTTCGGCACCGGTGGGAGCCTGGCGATTTGTGCCGGCGCCGCGAACGGCCGGGTGCGAGGGGTCGCCGCGGTTGCCGCCCCGGCGGACTTCGCCGACTGGGCCGGCAACCCCCGGGCGTTGCTCGAGCATGCTCGGCGCCTGGGCATCGTGACCGACGACTCCTTTCCGGCCTCGATGTCGGCGTGGTCGCGAGAACTGAGCGAGATCCGGGCCGAGCAGGCGGCCCGCACGCTGGCGCCGCGGCCGTTGCTCGTGATGCACGGCGACGAGGACGACGTCGTGCCGGTCTTCGATGCTCGAGCGGTGGCCGACGCCCACGGTGACGCCGACCTTCGCGTGTTGAATGGTGGCGCCCATCGCCTGCGCCATGATCCGAGAGCCGTAGCGGTTCTGCTCGACTGGCTCGATCGCCAACAGCGCAAGTCCCGTCCGGGCGCCTCCGCCTCGGAACCGACCTGACCACGCCCCCTTTGGGGGTCGTCGGAGTGGCGATATAGATTGCGGCGCATGAGCTGGCCTCTTGGCGATGATGCGCCTTCCCCGAAAATCCTGGTCATGTGCACGGCGAACATCTGCCGGTCGCCGGTCGCCGAGCGGATGATCGAACGGGGCTTTGCCCAACGGTCCGTGCCGGTGTCGGTCGCTTCGGCCGGCTTCCTCGAAGACGGCCGGGAGCCGGACTCGGTCATGGCGACCATGGCCGCGCCGCTCGGCATCGACACCGCTGGTCACAAGAGCCGGTTGGTGAGCCCGGAGCTGGTCCGTTCCTCGGACCTGGTCATCACGATGGAGCGGCGTCACGCCCGCGAGTTGATCGTCGGCGCCCCCGACGTGGGGCATCGGGTACACACGCTTCGCGGCCTCGTGGCCGCGGCGTCGAACAGCACGCTCCCGCCGCCGCCGAGCGGGGCGCTGGAGCAATGGTTGAAGCTGCTGACCGAACAACGTTCGCCGTCGGATCTGATGGGCGACAATGCCCCCGACAACATCGAGGATCCACACGGTCGGTCCAAGCGCCACTACCGCAAGTGCCTCGAGCAGTTGGAGCCGGTCTGCGCCGACCTCGTGCTCTTGTTGACCCGCGGCTGAGGCCGGGCGCACGCACGGGTTCCATTCGGCCTGGGTCGTTCGGCCGTTTGCCACGCTACGTGTGGAAAGGTGACGGCAATGTGCGGTAAAAGTGGTGGACGGGTTCTGTGCCTCTTTTCCCGCGGCCAACCGTGTGCTGAACTACAGCGACTCCAAAGATCGAGCCATGAAGTGGCCAGACAAAGAAATTTTCGACAACTCTCAATATCTTCTGTACATTCCTGGATGCAGCTGGCGGGTGCGGCTGCACCATCTGCCTCCGGATACGCAATAGCCTGAATCCTGCGGCCCCGTCGCACCAACCTCCCCCCGAGACTCTACGAACGCATGGCATCTTCCTCTTCTGCACGGCAAGCTACCCCGGCCCCCCGGCCGATGTTGCATACGGTCCCGACCCCGGCACCGGTCGAGCACCCCGACGTCCTGCGCATCATCGGGCCCTACGCCCGCTGGGGTAAGCGCCTGGTCGACATCGTCGGCTCGGCTCTGTTGATCGCGGTGTTGTCGCCGCTGTTGGCCACGACGGCGCTGTGTGTTCGGCTGTCGCTCGGCAATGGCGTGCTGTTTCGTCAGATGCGCGTCGGCCGCTACGGCGCCCCCTTCGACGTCGTGAAGTTTCGCAGCATGGGTCACGACCGCCGCGCCGACCAGCAGCCTTTCGAAGGTACCGATCGCCGCAACACCCACAAGACCACCGACGACCCGCGCCACACCCGGCTCGGGCGCATCATCCGCAAGTGGAGCCTCGACGAACTGCCGCAGCTGTTCAACGTGTTTCGCGGCGAGATGAGCCTGGTCGGACCCCGTCCGGAGATCCTCGAGGTGGCGCAGCGCTACGACATCGTCGATCACCCCCGCCACCTCGTGCGGCCCGGCATCACCGGGCTGTGGCAGGTCTCGTCGGAACGTTCCGACCTCCTGCACGAGAACATTCACATCGATATCGACTATGTGGAACGGGTCACGCTTTGGGGCGACCTGAAGATCCTGCTTCGTACCGGCGGCGCGGTTCTGCGGGGAACCGGCGCGTGACCAGCGGGCCACAGGCCCATCACCCACGGCCCCTCTCGGGTCAGCACCACGATTGAACTGGCGGAAAGATCATGCGGGCAGACGAACTCGAGCTCACGGACTACCTCACCCTCGGCCGACGCCGGTGGAAGACCCTGGTGGCCGTCACCATCCTCGGGATTCTGGCCGCCGGCGCCATTTCGGCCCTCCAGACGCCGAAGTACCGCGCCACCACCCAGGTGCTCATCGCCAACGCAAGCGTGCAGCGCCAGCTCGACCTCGGTGGTGTGGCGTCGGCGCGCGACCGCGAGCGTGAGCTGCGCAACGAGGTCGAGTTCGCCAAGAGCAATCGGGTCGAATCGGCGGTGGAGGAATCGGTCGGTTACGAGGTGAAGGCGCAGATCGCGCCCGATGCCGACGCCGACAACCTGCGGATCTCGGTCGTCGACACCGACCCTGAGGTGGCCGCCGAGGCTGCCAACGCCTACGCCGACGCCTACATCGACCAGCGGGTGCGGTTCGCCACCCAGAGCTACCTCGACGCCTCCGCCGTCCTCCAGGACCGACTCGATCAGATTCTGGCCGACCGCACGGCGCTCGAAGACCAACTCGAAGCCGATCCCGACCTCGAGACCAGCCTGGCCGGCAGCATCGCGTCGCTGACCGCGGAGGAATCCCGGTTACGGGGCCAACTGTCCGAACTCGAACTGGTGAATCAGCTCACCGACATCGGTGTGGCGCAGATCAACCGGTCGGCGGAGGTGCCCGAGTCGCCGTTCTCGCCGAACTGGATCCGCAACCTGTTGCTGGGCCTCGTCGCGGGCGGCCTGGGTGGTGTCGGCCTGGCGCTGTTGTCCGAAGCCCTTCACGATGCGGTGCGGACCCGAACCGATCTTCGCTCGGCCAGCAACGGTCTCCCGGTCATCGGCACCATCCCCGAACAAGCCGGCGGCCGGCGGCGCGGCGGTGCCGAGCAGCCGATGCTCGTCACCCAACGCACCGGCGGCTTTCGGGAGGGGTTCCGCTCGCTTCGGTCCTCGCTCAGCCTGTTGCAGAGCTCCGATGACCTGCGGGTCATCCTGGTCACGAGCGCCAACCCCTCGGAGGGCAAGTCGACCACCAGCGCCAACATCGCGTTGTCGATGGCCCAGATCGGCCAGCGGGTACTGCTGATCGATGCCGACCTGCGCAGCCCGTCGATCCACCAGTTCCTCCAGGTCAAGAACCAGGCCGGGCTGTCCGACTTCATCTCGACCGGCTCGGATTTCACCACGGTGCGCGAGCAGGCGACGGGCGAACAGCTCATCGAGTTCCTCGCCGCCGGCCCGCCGTCCGATGCCGTGGCCGACGAGCTCGCCAACGGTCGGTTCGAGACCCTCATCGACAAGCTCCGCGGCTCGTTCGACCTGATCGTGGTCGACACCCCGCCCATCCTCCCGCTCAGCGACACGCTCCAGTTGGCCCGCAGTGTCGACGGGGTCATCTTCGTCGCCCGGTCGAACTCGACCACGACGGGCGATGTCGAGGAGGCCCTTGATCGCATCGAACGGGTCGGTGCCAGCGTGATCGGTACCGTGCTCACCTTCGCGGACTCCACCGTCGACAAGTACGGGTACGGCTACGGTTACGGCTCGACGAAGAAATCCCGACGGAACGGCTAATCCCCACACACTTCCCCATGCGAATACTCATCAGCGCCTACGGGTGCGCGCCCGGTTCGGGCTCGGAGGACGGGTGGGGGTGGGTGGCGACGCGCGCCGCGGCCACCCGGCACGACGTGACCGTGCTGACCCGCAAGAACAACGTCGCCGCCATCGAGGCAGCGGTCGCCGCAGAACCCGACCTGCAGCTCCGGGTCGTCGGCGTGGATCCACCGACGTGGATGACGTTCTGGAAGAAGGGGCTACGCGGGTTCCGGCCGTTCTACGTGTTGTGGCAGCGCGAGGCCGCCCGCACGGCCCGGGACCTGCATGCCCGCGAGCCGTTCGAGCTGCTGCATCACGTCTCGATGTCCACCGACTGGTTTCCGGTGGGCATCGGCCAGATCCCCGACGTTCCGCTCGTGTGGGGGCCGGTGGGCGGTAGCCAACCCATGCCGTGGCGGCTATGGCGATCGGTCGGCGCGGTTGGACTCGTCGGCGAGGCCGTACGATCGGCGATGACCGTCTCGTGGCGGCGGGTCTTTGGTGATCGCGCCGCCGACCGGGCCGACCTGGTCGTGGCCAACAATCCGGAGTGCGCCGATCGCTTTCGTGATCGAGCCGAGACCACGATCGACTCGATGGTCGGCATCGACGTACCGGCGCTCCTCGCCAATCTCGATGCCAATCTCGACGACCCGGACGGCGCACCCGACCCCACCCCGGACGCCACTACCAGGACCGCGGTGTATGCCGGACGCCTTCTGCCGTGGAAGGGGGTCGCGCTGGGTATCGCGGCGTTGGCTCGCCCCGCCGCCCTCGACTGGACCTATGAGATCTACGGCGACGGCCCCGACCGTCGGCGACTACAGAAGCTGGCCGACTCGCTCGGCGTTGGCGATCGGGTCAACTTCAACGGCCTGATTCCGCGCCCGGAGCTGTTACGGGCGGTGGCGGCGGCCGACGCGTTGTTGTTCCCAAGCCTGCACGACACCGCTGGTTGGGCGGTGGCCGAAGCGGTCACCATGGGAGTGCCCGTGGTCTGCCTGGACGCCGCCGGCCCACCGGTGCTCGTCGGCGAGGCCGGCGTCCTCGTGCCGGTCACCGGTGATGTTCCCGCGGCGTTGGCCGCCGGGCTCGCCGATCTACCCGCGGTAGAGCCCACCGATCGATGGTCACTCGAGCGACTGCCGGATCTGCTCGACGAATGGTACGACCGGGCGATCGCCGCCTCGGGTCAAATCTGATGCCGACCACCTCGGCGATCGTCGCCCAGGAAGTGCTCCAGGCCATCGCCGATGCCGGCGTTGGCTTTGTCGTGCTCGGCGACGAGTCGGCCGTGGAGGTGGACCCCATCAGCGATGTCGATCTCGGCGTCGATCGGTCCCCGGCCGACGTCGTGCACACCGCGGGTCCGGCGCTCGAAGCCCTGGGGTACGTCCCGGTGGTGTTTTGGCGCTACGACCGGCCGAGCGTGAACGTGTTCTTCTCCGATGCCGAAGCCCGCCGCGGCGCCCAGATCGACCTGACCTATGACCCCGACGGGGTGAGTCGGTACGGGTTCCGTACCGGCGCGCTCATCGATCGTGCGGTGCGCGGCCGGCGGTGGATGCTGCTCGGCGACCTCGACACCGATCTGTACCGGCTCCGAAAGCGCCAGGTGAAGCGCCTGCGGCTCGGCGGGGACGCCGCGCTCGACAACGTCCTCGGCACCCATGGGGCCGGTACGGCCGCCGAGCGGGTGCGCGAGTCCTACGGCTCGCCCGCCCGCGAAGAGATGCTCGAAGCGCTCGGGAGCGAGACCTTTGCCCACTCCGAGAGCCAACGGTGGGACAAACCAACCATGGCGCTCGCCCAGCACGGAAGCCGCTTTCTCCAGCGAATCCAGTCGCCCATCGGGTCGTGGGTCCACCTCGATGACGCCGACCTCGCCGACCGTCTCGTGGACCGATTGGCGGTGTTCTTGATGACGAGCCGCCGGCGGTTTCCCGAATCCCCGGTCGCACGCGAGCGGGTCGGCGCGTCGGTTTCCGCCCGTCGGGTGCTGCCGCTGGTCACCGTGTCATCGGGACCGCTGCCTCGACTCGCCACCCCCGATGCCACCATCGCGGCGACCTCGGTGGACGATGCCGCGCGGCAAACGGTCGCGGCGATGTATCGGCACACCCAGACGCTGCTCTAACCCTGCCGGCTGGTGCTTGAGCGGCACCGATCGGGAACGGACCGACCTAGCGGGTCGCTTCGAGGTAGAGGGTGTCGTCGATCCACTCCGACCCGTCGTTGCGGCGGTCGAGATCGATCTCGGGCCACATCGCGATGTTGGAGGATTCCGACGTCATCCGTTCGACGGTGGAGAACCCGGTGTCGAGCAGCAACTGGCCGAGGTTGACCTCGTCGTAGGCCCACTGGTGGGTCTCGCCCCGCTTGCGGGCGTCGCCCAGCAGCGTGCGGTCGAGCTTTTGGCGGACACCCGTTTGCTGTTGGGCGCCAACGCTCATGCGGCGAACGGATTGCTCGTACAGCTCGTGGACCCGGCGATCATGGATGTGGGGCAACAGGTTGCCCGCCCGGGCCGCGTCGAGGCTCTCGAGGTAGTTGCGCACCATGACCTCGAGATCCGGGGTGGTGATGCGCAGGATCCCTCCGGGCTTCAGCACCCGGCGGATCTCCTTCAGGAAGCCTTCGACCTGATCGCGATCGATGTGCTCCACCACATGGGAGGAGTACACGGCATCGGCCGACGCATCCTCGGCGGGGATGCCCGTGCGGAGGTCGTGAACAACGATCGCGTCGTCCATGTGGGACAGCCGCTCGCGGCGAGCGGGGCTGAGGAACGGCATGGCCGCCCGGCGCAGCATCGGCTGCTGCTTCAGGCGCAGGTAGAGGGTCCAGTCGATGTTGACGCAGTGCGGACTGGTCCGGGTGCCACAGCCGAGGTTGAGGATGGTCTGGGAGCCGACGGTGGTCGAGGTCTGGGTCACGCTCATCCGTACAGAACTTCTTCGCGCGGCGCCACGGTGGCGGCGGGATCGGGCGACCAGCGACCGGTCTTTTGCAGTGCGACGCGCGACAGGTACTGCGCGTTGAGCACGGTGTAGCGGTGCCACAGACGGCGCGGTTCCTGGACGAGCCGGTACAGCCACTGCAGGCCGGCGCGCTGGATGAACGCCGGCGGCTGCTCGAGCAGGCCTGCGTGGTAGTCGAACGCGGCGCCGACGGCGAGCATCGGCATCGACAGCTCGTTGCGGTATTCGTACGCGAAGACTTCCTGGCGGGGGCAGCCGAGACCGATGAAGGTGATCTTGGCGCCGGAGTCTTTGATGCGCTGGCTGATCTCGACTTTTTCCTCGGCGGTCGTCTGGCGGAACTTCGACGGCTCGAAGCCGGCGATGTCGATACCGGGGAACATCTGGGTGAGGTTCTTGGCGAGGGACTCGAGCACCTCGACGGTGGAACCGTAGAGATAGATCGGCAGGCGTTCGTCGCGCGCCATCGTGCAGGTCCGGAGCATGAGCTCGGGGCCGTACACCCGGTCGGGGAGCTTGACCCCGTGGAGCAGGCGGAGCGCCCAGCGAACCGGCTGACCGTCCGGGGTGACGAGCTCGAGCTGATTGAGGCGGTGGCGATGGTCCTCGTCGGTCACGCCGGTCATCACACCGTGCACCGCGAGGGCCGACACGCCGTAGGGCCGCTCTTCGCGCGCAGCGTCGCGAATACGGTTGACGGCCGCGTCGTAGTCGACGGCGTCAATCGTGACGCCGAGCAGGTTCTGCTTACCGTGGTCAATCATCAGGGGGGTACCTTTCAGCCCCTCCAACTTAGGGCAATCTCCGAGAGATGTGTTCACACTCGGTGAGATTTCAGAGGGGAGCGGGGGGATTTCCATACTGCGGGGCATGACGCAGATCGTACAAAACCCACGCAGAATGGTCCATAGCCAATATGATTCCCACGCCAAGTGGCAAATCCGGGCCGAGATTCCCGGATCAAACGAAATCAGACCTATTGAAATTGGTCGAGAAGCCTTTGTACTATGAGTGGCCATATGACTTCCCAAGACATTTTCGGCGCGCCCGCGCCAACATTGCGCGATTACGTCCAGGTGCTCAAGCGCGGCCTGTGGATCGTCCTGCTCATGGCGCTGGTCGCCGGCCTCGCCGGTTACTACCTCGCCTCGCGTCAGGAGAACCAGTTCCGAGCGACCGCCAACGTGTTGTTGCCGACCTCGATCGCCGAGGACGCAATCACCGGTGGCCGGGCCGTGTTGACCAACAGCGACCTCGGCGACCGGGTGGTCTATGCCGAGCAGGTCGTGGTCGACGAGGTCTATGACCGCAACGAGGTCGAGGGCGAGCAGCTGCAGCTGTTCGTCGACGCGGCCAACGACGGCACGTCGGTGATGTTCTTCACCGCGGTGAGCACCGACGCCCAGTTGGCCGCCGACGCCGCCAACGACTTCGCGACCACCTACGTCACCGAACAGCAGGAGCAAACCGACGCCGACTTCAACGAGGTCACCAACACGTTCAAAGAGGAACTCAACCGGCTCAGCATCGAGCGCACCGACGTTCGCTCCACGCTTTCGGAACTCCAGGCCGAGCGGCTGAACCCCCAGACCGACGAGCAGCGCGCCATCCTGGAAGCCGAGATCACCAACGAGGAAAACCGCATTCGCGATGAGTTGTTGAACCTCGACGCCGCCATCTCCAAGATCCGGGCCGACATCGTCGAGCTCCAGGTGAGCCGGGCCTTCACCAGCGGCGCCGACGTCAACCTCGGCCGCGCCGCCCAGGTGCCGTTCGGGCCGTTCGCCCCGAACGTCGGCCGCCAGGTACAGCTGGCGCTCATCGCCGGTCTCGCCCTCGGCGTCGGCCTCGTCTTCGTGCGCGAGCACATGGACGACCGGGTCCGCAGCGTCCAGCGACTCGAATCCGCCGTCGACCCGTTGCCGGTCATCGGCTCGATTCCCAAGCGGGCCTCGCGCGACCGGTACGAGCTCGACGTCGTGCACGATCCCAGCGGACCCGTCGGCGAAGCGTTCCGCTCCCTGCGAACATCGCTCCAGCTGTCGGCCGCGGCCAAGGATCTCAAGGTCATCCTGGTCACCAGTGCCAACCCGTCCGAGGGCAAGACCACCGTGTCGGCCAACCTCGCCGTCGCGCTGGCCAACGCCGGTCAGCAGGTCGTGCTGATCGACGCCGACCTTCGCCGCCCTCGTCTCCAGAAGCTCTTCGGCATCGAGGATCAGCTCGGCCCCGAGGACGGTCTCACCCACCAACTGCTGAGCGGCGAACTCACGATGGGTGTGCAGCTCGAAGGGTTCCCGAACGTCAACCTGATCCCGGCCGGGCCCCGCACCGTCGATCCTCCGGAACTGCTGATGTCGGACTCGATGGACGTGTTGCTCGACGCGCTGCGCGACAAGGTCGACCACGTCATCATCGATGCGCCGCCGGTTCTGCCGGTGAGCGACGCCCGGATCCTCGCCGGCATGGTCGATGCGGTCGTCATCGTCGTCAACGCCGTCGAAAGCCGCCGCGACGAGGTCCGCCGCTCCCTGCGCCTCATGGGTGAAGCGGACGGCAATCTGCTCGGCTCGGTGCTCGTCGCCGCCCGCGAAGAGGACAGCGATTACCGCTACCACTACCGTTACGCAGAACCATCCTCCTCGGGGCGCAAGCTCTGGCCGTTCGGTTAGGAACCACATGCTCGACGGGTCCCCCCGCCCTCGCGACCGCTCGCCGCTCCGGCCGCGGAATGTCGCGACCAATTCGCCCGCTCAATCGTCTGAACCTTTGGCGCTGCTTTTTCGCGGCGCCCACCCGCTGGAGGCGGGCGGCACGCGATGACCACCTATGACCCCACGACGGGGACCGATTCCGCGACTGCGGACGAACAGGACCGCCTTGGGGCGGCCGAACGCGCTGCTCTGTACGGCTACGGTGCCGCCCTGGCCGCCGACGGTTCCGCCGGTTCGCTCGGCCTCCGCCAGCGCAAGCTCTTCTACCTTTGGGTCGCGCTGCTTCTCGTCGCCCCCCAGTGGAGCCAGAGCGGCTCCCAGCTGATCCCGGCCATCGAACTCGCGGTCACGATGGGTTTGATCTACCTCGCCTTTACCTCGGCGCCTCCCCTGCCGCCGGGCCGCAACAACGTGATGATCAAGCTGGTGTTCGCCACGATCTTCATCTCGGTGCTCGGCGCCGCTGCGTCGGGAACCGGCGGCCCCAACCCGCTCACCACCGAGGTCAGCGGCCCCATCGCCCTGGTGCGTTCCGTCCGATTCTTCATCGTGGTGCTCGGGGTCAGCCATCTGGCGATGCACCTCGGCATGCGGCTGGTGCGCACCGGCGTCATGTACGCCGGCACGATCATCTGCCTGCTGCCCATCGTCGTGTCGCAGCTCGGCGTGCAGGTGCGCATCTTCGACCCGCTCGCCCAGGCTCGTCGGCTTACCGCCTGGCCCTATGCGATCCACCCCAACGGCCTCGGCACGATCGCGGCGATCACCGTGGTCGTCATGTGGTCGGGAGATCTTCGCTCCGGCCTCGTGCACCCGGTAACCGAACGTCGCCTGCGTTGGGCGGCGAGTCTCGTGTGCCTGGTGTGCATTCTCGAAACCGCGTCGCGCACGAGTCTCGGCGCGATGGCCATCGGCCTCGCGCTAATCGTTGGCCGGGGCAGCTTCATCAAGGTCGCCGGCACCGTGCTCGCGTTGGCATTGCTGATCGGGGCCACGTTCGTGCCGGGATCGCCCCTCGACGGCTACTTCGGTGAACGCAACCAGCAGAACGCCACCCTGAACTTCACCGGCCGTACCGACGCCTGGGCGGTCGCCAAGGACATCCATCGGAACCGGGCCCAGGTGATGGTCGGTAACGGCTTGACCTACAAGACCGTGATCGTCACCCAGGAGTTCCGCAATCCCGGCGGTGTCGTGTACCAAACCAAGGACCAGGCGATCGACAACACCTGGATCGTGACCTACACCACGATGGGCATGATCGGCGTGGCGTTGCTGGCCGCCATGTTCGTCGCCGCGATCGTCTTCGGCATTCGAATGCCCACCGACCTGGGGAGTCCGATCGCCATCTTGGCGCTCGCCTTGTTACCGGTCACCATCACCACCAACGTGCTCAACGATGTCTCGTTCAGCACGATTGCCGTGCTCGGCATTTTTGCCTGCGGCGTGACCCATCTGTCCCGACTGCGTCGCTCGAGCGGCCAGTCGGCCTCGCCCTGGGCGGAGAACGTGTTGTGAAAGTCCTCGTCGTCCACAACTTCTACGATTCCCGGCTCCCGTCGGGCGAGAACAACCTGGTGCTCGCCGAGGTCGAGGCGCTGCGGCGCTCGGGTGTCGAGGTCGTCACCCACTTTCGCGATTCGGCCGAGATCGCCGATTTCGGTTTGGGCGACCAGATGCTCCTGCCGACCCGGCCCATATTGTCGCTCGGCGACACCCGCACGGTCGCCAACCTGATCGATGAGCATCGGCCCGACCTGATGCACATCCACAACGTGTACCCCCTCATCTCGCCTGCGATCGTTCGGGTCGCGAAGCGCAAGGGCGTTCCCGTCGTCCAGACCGTGCACAACTACCGGCAGTTCTGTATGTCGAACACGTGCTTTCGCGACGGCGAGATCTGCTACTCGTGCCAGGACAAGCGGTCGCGCTGGCCCGGCGTCGTGCACGGGTGCTACCGCGACTCCCGCGCCCAGAGCGTGATCATGGCCGCGTCGCTCGGCGCCCACCAAAAGACGTGGCCGATGGTCGACCGGTTCCTCTGCATCTCGGAGTTCGTGGCGGAAAAGCTCGCCGAGACCGGCGTGCCCCGAGCCCAGCTCACGGTAAAGCCCAACGGCATCGCCGACCCGGGCGAGCCCACGCCCCCCGGTACGGGTTTCGTCTTCGCCGGTCGCCTCGATCGCGAGAAGGGCGTCGAGTTGTTGATCGATGCCTGGGACGTGGCCAACATCGGCCGCGACCACACGCTGACCATCGTGGGCGACGGGCCGCTGCGCGGCTTCGTCGAGATGAGCGCCCGGCAACTCCCGGGACTCGATTTCGCCGGCCAGGTTTCGCGCGATGAGGTCACCGTGCATTTCCAGAAGGCCGCGGTGGTACTCGTGCCGTCGGTCTGGGACGAGACGTTCGGCCTGGTGGTCGTGGAGGCCTTTGCCGCCGGGCGTCCGGTCGTGGTCACCAACCACGGCGCCCTTACCGAGCTCGTGACCCCCGACGTTGGGTGGCGGGTCGATGATTCCGTCGGTGCCCTCGCCAAGGCATTGCGCGACGCGGCGAACGAGAGTCAGGCCGATCGCGGTGCGCGAGCCCGCGAACGGTTCCTCGAGCGCTTCGAGACCAGCGTGGTGCTCGATCAACAGCTCCGCATCTATGAGGACGTCGTTCGAGGCGCATGAGATGAGTCGTCCTCCGCGCGGCACCGTGCATTTCGTAGGCCCCGACGGGGTCGGCAAGTCGACGGTGGGCGATGCCTTCCTCGGCCGTCTCGCCGACGCCAACGTCGATGTCGTCCGCACCCACTGGCGGCCGAACTGGTCCGGGTCCGACAAGGGGGGCCCGATCGTCACCGATCCCCACGGTGAGACGGCGCGTCCGCTGGTGCCCTCGATCGCCAAGGTCGCCATCTTGTTCGGTCAGTTTCTGGCCGTCGGTCGGCTACGCCTCGGCCCTCGGGCGAAAGAGGGGGTGGTGGTTGGCGAACGAGTGTGGCAGGACCAGTTGGTCGATCCGCTGCGATACCGGGTGCACCCCGGTGCCGTGCCGCTGGCCCGAGTGCTCAGCCGTTTCCTGCCGGCGCCCGATCTCTTCGTCCTGCTCTATGGCGATCCGCAGGCGATCCATGACCGCAAGCCCGAACTGCCGGTCGAGGAAATCGAAGCGCAACTCACCTCGTGGCGCCGCGAACTCACCCACGTGAAGGGGCCCGTGCTCGCGCTCGACACCGTCGAGACCGCCCCCGCCGACTGCGCCCAGCGCATCCTCGACGCGCTCGCTGACGCCAGCGGCGACTGGCGCGTGGCGCCGGTGACGCCGGACCGGCTCACCGTGCACGTGGATCGAGCCGGAGACCTGGCGGCGACATCGGTCTACAAACCGCTGCGACCGCGCGCCAAGGTCGTGGCCCCGATCAGCCGGGCCCTCCTGCGGCTCGGTTTCGCCCGCAAGGCCGCCCCCCCGATCGACGAACTCGACGACCTCCTCGACCAATTGCCGGTCGAGGTCGAGGGCACCGCGGTGCTCACGATGCAGGCCGAACGCCGCTATGGCGGCCATGCCCGGCACATTCTCGGTCTCAGCCGTGACGGCGAACTCCAAGCGGTGGTGAAGGTCGGTCCCATGACCGACGACGGGCTGGCCAACGAGATCGATGTCCTCGACCGGCTGCACCGCACCTCGGTGGCCAACGTGTTGCCCCGCCTGCTTTGGCACGGCGAACACAAGGGTCGTCGCGTGTTGTGCATCGACGCGCTGCGCAACGCCGAGCCGTCCTCATCGGCGCACGATGGCGACCACCTGGTCGACGCCATCGTCCGGCTCCAGGGTCTCGACACGCCGATGATTCACGGTGACTTCGCCCCCTGGAACGTGCTGCGCCGAGCCGGCGCCCTCGCGTTGATCGATCTCGAAGATGCCCGCCCCGAGCGCCAGCCCCTTTTCGACCTCGCGCACTATCTCATCGGCGAAGGCGAGCTGCTCGAACTGCTCGAGCCCGCCGACGTCGTGCGCCAGCTCACCGCCCCCGGGTCACTGGGTCGGCGCGTGCTCGATCAACTCGGCCTCGACGACGACCCGGTTGCCCTCGTGCTCGACTACCTCGACCGGGCCGAGACCATTCTCGACCAACAGGACACATTCCGCCGCCAGGTGCGTCACGCGCTCGGCGAATCCCGAAGGAAACCCTCATGACATCCACCACCGAACAGGCGCCCAAGAACTGGCTCACCTATTACGGCAAGCGGGCGCTGGAAGTCCCCAAGAAGATGGACCGCCATCGCTTTGCGTTGGAGACCGCAGGCCGCTTCGGCGAGGTCCGCAAGCGTGCGGCCAAGTCGGATCGCCAGCTCAACGTCGGCAAGTACGGTGAGGACTCGTTGTTCACCGGCGTCGATTTCGTCGCCGCGGGCAGGACCCTCGAACGCGACGGCATCGTGCAGGGGCTTCAGCTGCCCCAGGAATCGATCGACGGATTGTGGGAGATCGTCCGCACGCGGCCCTGTGCCAGTCGAGCCGACCGGACCATCTCGTTCATGTACGAGGATCGGGCCGACAAGTTCGCCGAGCTCGGCGGGCCGATCATCCGGGCCGACTACCTCCGCGAAGACCTCGACGACAACGAAGCGCTGGACCGCATCGCCGGCGATCCCGGCCTGCGCAAGATCGCCGCGACCTATCTCGGCGCCGAACCGATCCTCACCCGGCACAACCTGTCGTGGATCTTCGCCCAGGCGCCGGACTCGTTCGACACCTACGACGAAAAGCCCTACGAGCTGGCCCGGTTCGGCTCCCAGACGTTCCACTACGACCTCTACGACTACAAGAGCGTCAGCTTCTTCTTCTATCTGACCGACTGCGACGAAACGACCGGATGCCACACGTTTGTGGCCGGGACCCATCGCCGCAAGAAGTTGGCGCACATGCTCACGTTGTCGCGCCAGCGCACCGATCGCGAGGTCGACTCGGTCTACGGAGCCGACAAGGTCACGAATGTGGTCGGCCCCGCCGGCACGGGATTCGCCACCGACGCGTCGGGTTTCCACAAGGCCAACGTGCCCGTGAGCGCCGATCGGCTGGCCCTGCGGGTGCGATTCTTGTCCAACCCCCATTTTGTGTCGTCGCGCCCTAACGTTGATCCGTTGGCGGCCCGGCTGGACGAGGCGGACTCACTCGGAAAATAGGCCGAATGAGACTTGTCGAAAGACATCGAAATACCCATACTGGGAGCCGGGTGTTCCCATTACTTCCCGGTGCCTGTACGGCATCGAACAACCCGCAAGAAAGGAAACCACGACGGTGAAGGTTCTGGTCACAGGCTCAAGCGGCCTGATTGGCTCGGAGGCCGTTCGTTACTACGACGAACGAGGCGCTGAGGTCATCGGAGTAGACAACAACATGAGGGCCGAGTTCTTCGGCCCCGACGGCGACACCACGTGGAACCTGCATCAGCTGCAGGAAGCGGTCTCGGACCGGTTCCGCCATGTCTCGGTCGATATTCGGGACCGGGAGAACCTGTTCAAGCTCTTCGAGGAGGTCCGGCCCGACACGATCGTGCACTGCGCCGCGCAGCCATCGCACGACAAGGCCGCCGACATCCCGCTGCTCGACTTTGAGGTCAACGCACTCGGCACGGTGAACCTGCTGGAGGCGACCCGCCAGTACTGCAAGGAATCGCCGTTCCTGCACATGAGCACCAACAAGGTGTACGGCGACGCGCCGAACGAGCTCGACCTGATCGAGCTCGAGACCCGCTACGACTACGGCGACCCCGCCTACGCCAACGGCATTGCGGAGAACTTCCGGATCGACCAGTGCCTGCACTCGCTGTTCGGCGCGTCCAAGCTCGCGGCCGACGTCGCGGCCCAGGAGTACGGCCGCTACTTCAACATGCCCGTCGGCATCTTCCGGGGCGGCTGCCTCACCGGCCCCGCGCACTCGGGTGTGGAGCTGCACGGATTCCTCGCCTACCTGGTGAAGACCGCGGTGACCGGCGGTCACTACCGGATCTTTGGCTACAAGGGCAAGCAGGTTCGCGACAACATTCACAGCTACGACGTGCTGTGCGCGTTCGATGCCTTCCGCGACAACCCGCGCCCCGGCGAGGTCTACAACCTCGGCGGCGGTCGGGAGAACTCGGTATCGATGCTCGAGGCGTTCGCCCGGGTCGAAGCCATCACCGGCGAGAAGATCGACTACGAGTACCTCGACGACAACCGCTCGGGCGATCACATCTGCTACATCTCCGATCTCACCAAGATGCACGAGCATTTCCCGGGGTGGGGTATCACCCGCAGCCTCGACGACATCTTCGATGAACTCGTCTCCGCCGCGCAGGCGCTCGCTGCGAGCACCTGAGTCTTCGCGACGCGCTCCCGGTTGAGGACATGGCGGAACCTGCACCATCCGGCGACGCCGACTCGACGGTAACGACCCAGATCAGCGAACCGTCCACGACCCGCAAGGGTCTGGGCGGCCGCGCCGGCTGGTCGATCGTCGATCAGGGCCTGTCGAGCGTCACCAACGTGCTGGTGACCTTCGCGGTCGCCCGCTCGGTGGACCAGTTCGAATTCGGTTCCTTCGCCACCGGGTTCATGGCCTACGTCGTGATATTGAACCTGTCGCGCTCGTTTGCGAGTCAACCGCTCGTGATCCGGTTCAGCAGCGTCGACGCCGCCGAACATCGCCGCGCGTGTCGCGCTGCAGTGTCCACCGCGCTGGCCTTCGGCTGCCTGTTCGGCGTCCCTCTCGTGGCCTACGGCTACATCCGGGACGAACCGCTTGGTTGGGTGCTCGCCGCCCTCGGCATCATGTTGCCCGGGCTGCTGGTACAGGACGCGCTGCGCTTTTGTTTCACGAGCGGCGGCATTCCGAAGTGGGCCGCCATCGTCGACTTCACCTGGTTGGTCGCCATCGGAGTCGGCGTCACCGTGCTGACGGTAAACGAGGTGACCGAAGGTTCGACCTGGCTGTTCGTGTGGGGCGTCGGCGCCGCCGCGGCCGCGATCCTCGGCAGCCTGCGCCTGGGTCTGATCCCGTCGTTCGGCGAGGTTGTGGGCTGGATCGAGGATCATCTCGATCTGGGGCCGTTCCTCGCCGGCGATTACCTGCTGACCGCGATCTTGTCGTCGGCCGCGGTGTTGATCCTGAGCGCCGTCACCGAGCAGACCCGCGCCGATGTCGGCACGTTCACCGGTGCCCAGCAACTGGTCGGCCCCGCGTTCATCCTGCTGGTTGGGCTGTCGCTGTTCGTCGTGCCGGAGGGGGCTCGTATCTGGAAGCGGTCGCCGGAGCGCCTGGCACCGATGATGGGCCTGGCCAGCGCCGCGGTGGTGGTGGCCTTCGTCTTGTTCAGCGCCGTGATCCTCGCCCTGCCATCCTCGGTGGGTGTACAGCTCCTCGGCGACACCTGGGCTCCGGCGCGCGCCGTGCTGATCTGGTTCTGTCTCCGCGTGGTGGGGGAGGGGCTGGCCTTCGGCGCCACGAGCGGGCTGCAGGTTCTCGGCCGAGCCCGCACGCTACTGGTGACGCGTGCGGCGATCACCGCGCCGACCCTGGCTCTCGCGGTGTACGGCGCCTGGGACGACGGACTGGCGGGATTCGTGATGTGGATCGCCTTCGCCCGCCTGGTCGCCGCCGGTGTGTGGTGGCTGACGTTCCTGAAAGCTCAGCGGCAGTCACGGGGTCAAAGCGACGAAGCCGCTACCCTGATGGCGGGTGGAGTCGGGACCTCCTCGTCTCCCGCTGGGCCATCGGCCCGGCGGGCGGATGCTGGTCCGGACGCAGAAACATGAATCGACGTTCTCGAACTTCTCAGAACAAGGAAAGACACGAAACGTGAACCGCTACCGCCCCGAAGACCTCACGATCGCGCTTTGCACGATCGGGCGCCCGGGATACCTGCCGGCGGCCATCGAGTCTCTACTGGCGACCACGCCGCGCGAGGTCACCATCCACCTGGTGCTGAACCAGGTGGCACCTGAGGTCGCATCCGAGGCCGAACACCTGCTCGAAAGCTGGCAGGGGCCGGTCAAGGTCACCCGGGTTCCCCAGCGGGTCGAGATCTGGGAGTCACACAACCTCCCGCTGTTCGACGCCGAGACGAAGCTGATCACGTTCATGGGCGACGACGATCTGGTGCTCGAGCCGCGCATCGAACGGCTCCTGACGTTCTTTGAGCTCGAGCCGGAACCGGTCGTGGTGTCGAGCTTTGCTCGCCGCACCGGGGGCACGCCGAGCCAGCCCGTCTTTTTGGGGCGGAAGGATCTCGGCCCCACCTCGATCGACGAATGGGAGCAGTGGCGTTCGGAGAATCGCCTGTTCGAGCTGTGTTTCCCGTCGGCGATCTTCAATGTGGATGCCGCCCGGGCCGCCGGGGGCTTCGAGGCCAAGTTCGGTCCGGTCATGGATGTGGGCCTGCTCACCCGTCTGGCCCAGGACTCGCCGATCATCACCGATGTGCGCCGCACGTTCGGTTACCGAATTCACGATCAGTCGCTGTCGACCTCCGATGGTGCCCACCTGGCCGAACTGATGCGCTACGTCCGGGCCTGCATGGAGCGGGTTCGGGCGGGTGAGCCCGAGCCGAGCATCGAGGAAATGCTCGAAAGCGAGAAGTCCGACCCCTTCCTGCGCCGGGCGATGCGCAGCCGCGACGTCGCCAGCCAGATCAACTTCCGGCGCGCCGGCGCCGCCGTGCTCGGCGGCCGTCGAAGCGCAGGTGTTTCCCAGCTCGCCATGTCCGCGTTCAACTCACCGAGGGTTTTCGCCGGGAAGGTCCGTGACCAGTTCGGCAAGCATCACGGCCACGAACCGGTCACCCCGGTGGCCCGACGCGACGAAGAGTGGGTTCACGACATCGACCGGCGGGTCGCGGCGCTGCCGTTGGACGCCCCGGTCGCCACCATCTTGATCAAGGGCCTCTACAACTATCGGGTCAGCTTCTATCAGCATCTGCGCGGCATGCTCGCCGAGCGCGGGGTGCGCCTCCGTCTGGTGCACGGCCAGGGCACGCACGAGGATCGGGCGAAGGGCGACGTCACCCGCCTGTCGTGGTCGGAACATCTGCCGCTTCGCACCGTGAACATTCGGTCGCAGGAGCTGCTTTGGCAGTCGGGTATCGGGGTTGCCCGCGACAGCGACATCATCGTGTGCGAGCAGGCCAGCCGCCTGCTGCTCAACTACGTGTTGTTGTTCGGTCGCAAGCTGTTCGGCTGCCGGCTTGCGCTCTGGGGTCACGGTCGCAACCTGCGGCGCGGCCAGGAGAGCCCCGTGGGTGAAACCGCGAAGCGGCTGCTCACGAACCGGGCCGACTGGTTCTTTGCCTACAACCGCATGAGCGCCGCCGAGGTTCGTCGCCTCGGGTTCCCGTCGGAACGCATCACCGCGGTGCAGAACGCAACCGATACGCGCGAGCTGCGCGAAGCGCGTGCGGCGGTTACCGACGCCGACATCGCCGAGCTGCGCGCCGAACTCGGTGCCACCGGCGACAACATCGGCCTGTTCATCGGTGGCCTCTACGACCTGAAGCGGCCCGACTACCTGATCGCGGCGGCTTATGAGCTGCGGCGCATGGTGCCGGACTTCGAGCTGATCGTGCTCGGCGACGGCCCGATGAGCGATGTGGTTCGCCAGGCCGCGGCCACCGAATCCTGGGTGCACTATCCCGGCTCGGTGTTCAGCGACAGCCGAGCGACCTACGGGGCGCTCGCCAAGATCTTCCTGATCCCCGGTCTGGTCGGGCTCAACGTGGTCGACGCGTTCGCCCTCGATCTGCCGATCGCGTCGGTGGATCGGCCGTACCACGCCCCCGAGATCGAGTACGTGCTCGACGGCGTGAACGCGGTCATGTTGGCCGAGGACACGACGCCGACCAAGTACGCCCAGGAAGTGGCCCAGCTGCTGGAAGACCCCGAGCGGTTGGCCCGTCTGCGTAAGGGTTGTCGCGATAGCGCCGACACCCTCACGATCGAGGAGATGGCGCGCCGCTTCGCCGACGGCGTGGTGGAAGCTCTGCGGTGAGCGCCACGGGGGCGGATACCCCCGACTCATCCACCGACGATTCGGGCTCCGCCGGCGAAGCGCGAGGTCTCGCCAACAACACCGGCTGGGCTCTGGGCAGCCAGGCGCTGGTCATCGGCACGCGCACGGCCGTGTTCCTGGTGCTCGCCGCCCTGCTCGACCCGGTCGGCTACGGCCAGTTCGCCGCGGTCATCTCCCTCATGGAGATCCTGTCGCCCATCGCGCAGCTCGGGATGGCTCACCTGGCGGTGCGGGCGGTTGCTCGGGGGCTGCCGCTGTCGCCGATGTGGCACCGGCTGTCGTCGACCGCGCTGATCGGTGGGCTGGTCGCCACCGCGGTGGTGGTGCCGTTGCGGCCGGTGCTGTTCGACGACGTACCGATCGCCGCGATCGTGCTGCTCGGCATCTCCCAGATCTGCTTCTTCGGGTTGTTGAACGGCGCCATGATGATCGCCGAGGCCGACCGCCGCGCCGACGTGGGAACCCGATTCGTGTTGGTGAACGCTATCGCCCGGGTGCTGGCCCTTCTGCCGTTCGTGCTGCTCGGTCGCCATACGGTCATGGCCTGGTCGATCGTGCTGTTCGTCGCCACCCTGGTGACCGCGGTCGCGACGTTCGCCATCGTGCACCGCCAGCTCGGCGCGCCGTTCGGGCTGGCGCGACCCGACGCCGGCGAGGTGCGCTCGGGTATGGCCTTCGTGGTGGCGACCGGCTCCGACAGTCTGCAGGCCGACGTCGACAAGGTGATTCTCAAAGCCCAGAACTTCGATGTCGACACCGGCATTTACGCCGCCGGTTACCGGCTCGCCCAGATGACGATCGTGCCGATCAGCGCGTTGGTCCGAGCGTCTTACGGGGACTTCTTTCGGCGCGGGGCGAGCCAGGTGCGCGACGCGCTGCCGTACGCCAAGAAGCTGTGCCTGATCGCGGCCGGGTACGCAACCGTGGTCGCGATCGGTCTACTGATTTTCGCCCCGTGGCTGAAGTTTCTGCTCGGCGACGAGTTTGCCGACAGCGTGCGGGTGGTGCGCTATCTCGCCTTCATCCCGTTGCTGAAAGCCCTGCAGTACTTCCCCGCCAACACGCTGAGCGGATCGGACCATCAACCGGTGCGCGCCACCCTGCTCACCATGACCGCGCTCGGCAACATCGTGTTGAACCTGCTGCTGATCCCCGGCCGGGGCTGGGAGGGCGCGGCGATCGCCACCAATATCACCGAGGGCGTGTACGCGGTGGGGCTCTGGATCGCCGTGTGGTGGCTGGCGCGCAGCGAAGTGGGGAATGCGACTTAAGTTCGCACGGGGTTCAACCGATGGAAGTAGTGCCGCTCCCTGGCGGCATTCCCCATGCTGTTTCCCGGAACTCCCCTCAAGGGTCGTTTTGCGACCCGCGTCACCCCCGCCTTGGCGCTGGTATTCGCGTTGCTGCTCGCCGGTTGCGCCACCCAGTCGCTCAGCGACTACGCCGCCACCGCGGACCCCGACGCCACCGCGCCGGGCGTGGCCCGCGACGTCACCGACGCGACGACGACGGTCCCCGCCCCGGAGGCGACCGATGGCGCGCCCGGTGATGCTGCGACCACGTCGCCGCCGGCCACCGATAGCCCGGACTCCACCGTCGCGCCGACCACCACCGCACCGGGGGCGCCCGACCCGATAGCGCTCAACGGTGACTGGGAAGAGGTCTCCGCGGCGGCCCCGTCGACGGACACGCCGCTCTGCGCCGAAGCGGAACGCCCAAGCGTGCAGTTGCCGCCGACGTCGACCTCGCACCGGCAGTACCAGAGCCTCGCGTTTCCCGAGGTACTGGTCGACATCCGCGTGCTCGAGTTCGATTCCAACGACCTGGCCGGCGAGTTCGTCGAGATCACGGTCGACGCGGCGCAGCGATGCGGCCAGCACAGCTACGAGGGGCACAACGTTCGCCGCCTCGTCGAGTCACTGAGCTGGATTCAAGGTGCCGACCAGGCCGTGATGTTGACCGCCACCCTCTCGAAGGACGGCGTCGAAACGTCCGTCAGCCAGACCGCCCTGGCCCAGGTGGAGGACCAGCTCGTCGAGGTTCGGGTGATCGATCTCGGGTCGACCCAACCAAATCCGGCGCTGCTGCTGCAGGTCGTCTCCCTTCAAGTCGATGCGGCCCGGTCCCAGTCATGAGTATTCGTCACCGTTGGCTCCGCGCCTGCGCCCTTTTGCTGGCCCTCGCCCTGCTCGCAACGAGCTGTTCGCGGTCGGGCACGAGCGCGCCTGAACCGGAGCCGGAGACCTCGGTACTCGGATCCTCGGAATCGGCGGAGATCTTCGTATCGCCTGAGGGCGACGATGCCAATGCCGGACGGGAATCCGCCGAGGCCGTGCAGTCGCTTCAGCGAGCGGTCGACCTGGCCAAGCCGGGCGACACGATCACGGTCGAAAACGGTGTGTACGCACCGGTGAAGTTCACCAACAAGCACGGCTCGAACGACCGCCCGATCGTGATGCGGGCTCGCAACCGTGGTCAGGTGACCATCCGGGACAAGGACTACCGCTCCCGAGCTGCGATCCACGTGCTGCGTTCGAGCAACATCGTGGTCGAGGGGTTCGTCGTCGAACACGCCCTGTGGGGCGTCATGGTGGAGCAGTCGCAACGGGTGACCGTGGCTCGCAACCACGCCCGCGACATCGGCCAGGAGGCACTGCGGGTCAAGGGTGACTCCGCCTTCGTCAGCCTCATCGAAAACGTCGTGCAAGATACCGGCAACCGGCCCGACGCCATCGGCCCGTTCCCGCACGCCAACGGCGAGGGCATCTACATCGGTACCGGTACGCCGTCGAACGTCGACCGGACCCACGACATCTACATCGCCCGCAACGAGGTCTTCGAGGTTGGCCACGAGGCGTTGGACATCAAGGTGGGGACGTACAACATCACCATCGAGGACAACCACTTCCACGATATTCCGACCTTCACCACGGGTGCCGTGGTGATCCACCTGGGCGAGTTCAACACGGCCGATCCCAACATCACGTTCCGGCGGAACCGGGTGAACAACGTCTCGCGCACGTCGCGGTGGATGGACGGCAACTGTGTGGTCCTGTCCTCGGCCATCACCGTCGTGAACAACGTGATCTACAACTGCCAGCATCGCGGCATCCACGTGCGCCGCGGTCCGAGCGGGTCGAACCGGGCGGTGAACGTCTACTTCAACACCGTGTTCAACACCGGGGCGAGCGCCTTTGAGCTCGAGGGTGGTTCTCAGGCCAACGTCGACTCCCGCGGCAACCTCGGCTTTGGCGGTGGCGACAACCTCCCGGCCCAGGCCGGGTACTTCCGCAATCCCGGCGCCGGCGACTTCCGGTTGACGTCGGCCGCTCCTCGGGGCCAGGCGACCGCGATCAGCGGCGTCGATCACGACTTTGTGCGGGCATCGCGACCGACCTCGGGCAAGGCTGACCACGGCGCTTACCAGGTCTCCGGCGCCGCTCCTGCGCCGCCGCCTCCACCACCATCGCCGAACCCGCCACCACCTCCACCGCCGCCATCGCCGAACCCACCGCCACCACCACCATCGCCGAACCCGCCGCCGGCTGTGGCCCCGCCGCCGCCTCCATCACCGAACCCGCCTGCGTCGCCGACCTCGGCGCCGACGCCGCCGGCCCCCGGCCCGCAGCCGCCCGCGGCGCCGTCGACGACCAAGCCGCCGCGGACGCCCTTCTTCAACCCGCCGACGCCCGCCACGATCGGTTCCGCGGCGCCGACGACACCGTCGACCACCGTTCCCGACTCGCCCACCACCACCGGTGGCGCGGCCACGCCGACCACGACCGGTCCGGCCGCATCGATTCCGCCCGGCGCGGTGTCACCACCGCTGCCGCCGGCCGCGATCGCCAACGTGACGTTGTGCGAAGCCCTCGACGACTGCCTGAATTGGGCACCGCTGCTGTAGCAGCCTAGACGGTGCCCTGCGGCTGATAGCTGTGGCCCGGGAAGAGATCACTCGGATTGGCAACGCCGAGCACCGAGCCGGCGACATCGCCCAGCACGTCGCGGAAGTCGACGGTCACGGGAACGTCGTTGCGCGGGCCGATCGAGCCGGGCGTGAGCGGAGCGACGGTGCCGAACACCCCTCCGGTGGCCGCGTCTCCGAGTACGAGCATCACCGAAGCGTGGCCGTGGTCGGTGCCCCCGGACCCGTTTTCGATGACGCGCCGCCCGAACTCGGTCATCACCAGGGTGGTGACGTCGTCGAGCCCCCGACTGTCGAGGTCGCTCTGAAAGGCACCGAGGGCGGTATCGAGGCCCCCGAGGAGGTACCTCATCTCCCCGTCGTCCCAGGTGCCCATGGCGTCGTGGGAGTCCCAGCCGCCGAGGTTGATGGTGATGACCTCGGTGCCGAGGTCGGCTTCCAACAGGTTCGCCGTGTCCTCGAACACGGCCGTGTTCGGATCAGCACTCGTCGAACGGGGCAGGCCGCCGACGATGTCCGCCGCGCTCAACGCGGTCGTACCCACCCGTTCGATCGACGCGCCGCCGCTGTAGGCCATCTTCAACAGGTCGGTTGATTGCGCTGCCAGGCCGGTCTCGCCGAGACCGAAGCCGGCGATGGAAGCCATGCCAAGCGCATCGAAGCCGCGCAGGCTGAGGTGCACGTTGTTGCCAACGGTGAGGGCGCGAAACAACGAGGAACTGGACGACGGCGCGCGCAGGTAGCGGGCCAACCAACCAAAGCCGTCGCTGGGAGTGGTCTCGGCCCCGTATTCGGACAGGTCCTGGGCGGTGAAGTGGCTGCGGTCACCCACGGGGTTGCCGGCACCGACGACGACGGACAGTCGGCCGGTGGTGAATAACGAATGCAGCCCGGCCATCACCGGGTGGAACCCGAAGGTTCCATCGAGGTCGAGCACTTCGGTGTCGGGAATGGCGATGGTGGGGCGGGCCGCGTAGTAGTTGCTGTCGCCGTAGGGGACCACGGTGCTGAGGTGATCCTGGCCGCCGCGCAGGTACACGACGACGAGGCGCCCGGGTGGCCCGGCTTGGGCGCCGGCCCGGGCGGTGAATCCGGGGGTGAGGTTCACCGCGGTGGTCGCCAGGCCCGTCGCCGCGACCGCTCCGGCGAGAAACGAGCGGCGGCTGGGTCCCGAAGACACTGAGGAAACGGAAGCAGAAGAAGCGGTCATCGGTACATCACATCCGGGGCGGTGAGCAGGGCGTAGGCGACGGTCGCGAGACCGGTAGTGAACTGGTTTCCGGGAGGTATCTGGCCCGGTGGCCATCCGGTGCGGTTGGCGAGAAGTTGGGCGCCGTCGGTGGTGATCTGTTCGAACGTCAGGCGTTCGGCGGCTGCGGCGTAGATCTCCTCGGCGGTCAGTCCCTGCATCGCGGCGACGAAGTCGGCCGGATTCAGTGCGAGCACCGAATTGAAGGCGCCGTCGATGATGAGACCGGTCATCCGCCATCGGTTCAGGAGCGCACCGGTGTTGAGCCAGGCCCCTTCGACATCGGGAAAGCCGTTGGGCGCGGGCCAACCGAAGGGGATCTGGCCGAGGGCGCCGACAACACCGCCCAGCCCGGTGAGGTTGGCGAGATCGGTGGTGGGGACAACGTTGGCCTCGGCCGCGCGCAGGGTGGCCGCCAGATAGTCGAGGGGTCGGCGCAGCTTGGTGCCCGCCGCGGCGGCAAAGGCCGGGTGGGCGAACATGGTTTCGAGTACCGGGACGATCTCGGTGTCGTTGGCGAGCCAGGCCTGGGCCATGGCGTTGACCAGGGCCGGGTCGGGGTCATCGCCCACGAATCGGACGGCGAGCTTGGTGCAGACGAACGAGGCGGTCGCCGGTCGTTCGGCGAGGTAGTGCAGAAACTGCACCCCGTGATCGAAATACTCGGTGTCGGTCGGTCGTTGCCAGCCGAGTATGGAGAGCGGTGAGGTGTCGTGCTGACCGGCCCGGAAGAGGAAGACCCCGAATGCCGGCAGGACGCTCCAGCCGGTGAGCAGCCGGGCGGTGTTGACGATGTCGGTCTCGGTGTAGCCGCCGTCCACGCCGAGGGTGTGGAGTTCGAGGAGTTCGCGGGCGTAGTTCTCGTTGATGGCCCCAGCGGAGGACCGGGCGTTGTCGAGGTAGTCGAGCATGGCGGGGCTGGCCGCCGAGGCGGCGAGGAGGTCCTTGAACCGACCCAGCGCGTGCGGCCGGATCACCTGGCGGTCTTCGACGATCTTGGTCAGGTTGGAGAACCGAGACTGCTGGGGGACGTTGAGATGGTCGGACCAGAACTCGACCATGCGTTCGAACAGCTGGGCGGGGCTGTGGACCGCGCGGATCAGCCAGGCCAACTTCAGCTGCGCTCCGGCCGCGTTCGCGGTGTTGGTGTTCGGGTACTGCTGGAACAGCTGGGCCGGGGGCAGGTCGAGCGCGGGGAGCTGTGCGAGCAGGGCATCGACCGCGGTGGTGTCGAGGGTCTGGGGATGCAGCTGGGCGTCGAGCCAGGCGGCCGAACCCATGGTCTCGATCTCCTCGAGCAGGTCTGGGGTGGGGCCGTAGGTTGCCCGTCGGAGCAGGTGCAGGTCGGCGTCGAACGGAGCGGACACCAGGTCACACGCCGCCAGCCCGACCCCGGCGGCGGCGATCAGCGCGGCTCGACTCCATCGCCCGCTCAGCAGGTCGCGCCGGCTCGGATCCGTGCGGGCCGGCGATTCGGGTTCGTGGTCGACATCGAGGAGATGGCCGTGATCGGTGAAGGTGGTGGTGCTGGTCATCGGTTCGTGAACTCCTGAAGGAACGCGAGTAGGGCAACAGCTGTTTCGGAATCGGTATCGACGGGGTCGGTATCGGGGTAGTCGGCATCGGGGTAATCAGCATCGAGGTAGTCAGCATCGAGGAGGGTCGCCGTGGTGCCGGGCAGGACCAGGGTTTCCCAGCCAAATCGTTCGGCGTGGGCCATGACGGCCGTAGTACCGGCGGCGAACTCGGCTTCGCTCAGCGGCTCGTCGGCCTGGCAATCGTCCAGGCTTCGTCCAAGCGCAGTGCGCAGCCGTTCGTTGCCTTCGGTGACGATGACGCCGAACCGGGCATCGGGGTGCTGGTCGGCGAGGTACTGATACGAGCCGGCCAGGGCCTGATCCTGCGGCTCGGTCACCACCGCCTCCCAGTCGTCGGGGTAGGTGCGGTCGAGGGCCCTCGCCAGCCGGCTCACGAGGCACGCCCCGAGGAGGTCGGTGGTGAGCGGGATGATGGCGGAGTCGACGAGCAGATCGACGGCGGTGGGGGCGAAGGCGGCCGCCACCGTCGGGTAGTTGATCATCGAACCCAGCCCGCCCGCTCCGGTGCCGACGAACGCGACTTGACCGAAGCCGGCGGGAAAGCGGGTGGCGAGGTCGGCGAGGACCAGCTCGAGGTTGCGGGCCCCGGTGAGCGGTGTCTCGTCGTTCAGGCCGGCGTGGAGGTCGGCGGTCGTGCTCGGGATCTCAACCGCGGTCCAGGTGGCGAACGGGTTGTTCTCGACGACATCGAACAGGGCGCCGCGCGGGCTCGTGCCCTCGACGAAAGCGGTCGCCGCGTCGTCGCCGAACCCTTCCCGGGTGCACGCCGCCTCGGGTGCGAGGCAGAGGTCGCCGTCGGCCAGGTGGATGAGCAGCCGGGTGGTGTCGGCGCCGGTGCGCAGGAGGTAGCCGGTGGGGGAGCCGTCGCGCGCCGTCATGTCCAGGTCGTCGACCCACTGCCAGGGCGGGGCACCGCTTGCCTCGCTGGTGCTGGTCTCGCTCGTGCTCGTCTCGTCCGGGGGGATCGTGGACTGCTCGTCGGTGCCGGCGAACACTTCGCGTTCGCCGCCGCCGGTGTCGCGGTTGGCGGCCACGACGCCGGCTGAGGCCAGCAGGGCGAGGGCGGCGACGGCACCGGTGGCCCGGCGGCGCATCGAGCGTCTGCGGACTCGCCGGCGCACGGCGTCGACGGGCGGCGGGCCCGGCACCGGGGCGCCGTCGACCAGTGCCCGCAGGTCGGGTTCGTCGGGGTCCGCCGGTGGGCCGCCCGAGAATTCAGACATCCTCGGCCGCCTCCAGGGCGATGCGCAACGACTTGCGAGCCCGGCTGAGCAGCGACGATGCGCCACCGACGCGCATACCGAGCGCTTGGGCGACTTCGGCCTCGGTCATGTCGGCGAGGTAGCGCAGGGCGAGAGCTTCGGCCTCGCGCTCGTCGAGTCGGGCCACGGCGTCCCAGAGCGCGCTCGGTTGGCCGTCGTCGACCCAGGCCGGCTTCGGAGGGGTGCGCGCCATGGCCCGACGCTCGCCGCCGCGACGCCGGAAGCGCCGGGAAACAACGTTGACGGCAACCCGATAGGTCCAGGCCTCCGGGGAGTCCATGTCCTGGACGCGCCGCCACTTCTCGAGGGCGCGGACCATGGCTTCGTCAACGGCGTCGGTTGCCACATCGACGTTTCCGCCGCAGTAAACGAGCAGGACCTTGACGAGACGCGGGTGGGCATCGAGATACCACCGCTCAAAGCCGTCCTGGTCAGCCACGCAGGCATTGGATCGTTGACTCGCACAGCAATACAAGTCCCGAGGCCCGCGAAACCCTGCAAGGTTTCTTCTCGCGGTTTGTTCGAGTCAGGCGCTCGGGCGTCGGTTCAGTCGAACCGGGGGGCCACTCGCAACGTGCGCGTGGGCCGGGCGGCGCTCTCGCGGCGCACGCTCAGAATGCTGTCGACCCGCCGCGAGTCGCGGGTGACGACCAGCACGGCGACGACGAACAGGACCCAGGCGTGGTTTCGGCCGATGACGCCGGATTCGGTGATCGACGCGAGCAGGGTGAGCGACAAGATGATCAGGGGCATCAGGCCCAGCGGGCCCTTGGTGTCGCGGATGTGTCGGGTGGCGCGGATGACGCTGCGCACGAACAGGGCGATGAAGACACCCGCACCGACGACACCGAGTTGCAGGGCGTAGTCGAGCAAAGCGTTGTGGGCGTGGGGCGGGGCCCACGCGTGTTCGATCCAGATTTCGTGGGCCGGCGAGCCCCAGCCGTTCCAGAACGAGCTCCACCCCGAACCGAGGATCGGCTTTTCCTTGATGGCGGTGATGACGTCGGTCCACAGTGGGGTACGACCCGACAGGGTGACGTCTCGTTCGAGGCGGCCGGCGATGAAGGCCAGGTTGGCGGTTACGAAGGCGGTGGCCACGACGACGCCGCTCGCCATGGCGAATGCCACGGCCCCGAAGAGCTGCTTACGCGAGCGGAACACGAGGTACAGCACGAGCATGCCCGACAGCAGCACCGCGTTGGCGTAACTGGTCTTCGAGTCCGAGAAGACGACGATGTAGAAGTTCAACAACGCGAACGGGTAGTAGATGATGCGTCGCTTCTTGTCGGCTCTCGCCAGGATCAGGAATACGACGATGGTGAGCACCGTGTTGAGCCCGAGCGCGTTCTTGGTGACGAACACCCCGGTCCAGGATCCGGAGTTGATGCCGAACTCGGCGCGCGTCGGGGTGCGACCGAACTGGGGAAGCACCTGGATGAACACGAGGTTGGCGAACGTGCCGAACATCATGGCGACACCGGTGAGGCGCAGGATGTCGAGCAGCTCGAATCTGACCACCAGGTAGTACGCGAACAGCGTGGTGAGCGTGTAGGCGACCGAGCGGCGGATGGTGACGTCCGGATCGACGGACCACAGCACCGAGATCGGCGCCAGCAACACGAAGATGGTGAGGAGCGGTTCGCCCTTCACCAGCTTCCACACCAGGTGCCAGTTGCTGGTGAGCAACAGGATGCAGATGACGAACAGGGTGACGAACACGACCGTCGGCAGCGAACCCTGTGACTCGTTCACCGAGTAGTTGCGCTGCCCGGGAAGGGGCGCGCCGGCGAGCCATTCGTTCGGGAGGCTGTAGAGCAACAGGAACGCCAGGATGACGACGTAGAGCCGCTCAAAGAACCCGGGGCGGGTGAGGACGATTGCCGGTGCGGCCGCTTCGGCGTCGCCGGGGGGCAGCTCGGCGTCGGCCGGGGGCGGAAGGACCGAGGTCACGACGCGATGCCGGCGGCGGCCTTCTCGTAGGAGTAGTCATAGCGCGAGCGGAAGCGGCCGGTCGGGCTGCTGCGGTCGCGGTTGAGCACGGTGCCGAGCACGTTGGCGCCGGCCCGGTCGAGGTCCGAACGAACCTTCAACAGCGTGCTGGTATCGGTGCGGGCCGTGTCGACGAGCAGGATCACGCCGTCCACGGCGGCTGCGGCGGCGCCGGCATCGGCGGCGGCCAGGACCGGCGGGGTATCGACGATGACGAAGTCGTACATGTCCTCGAGGCGCTGGATGAGCGACTCGAAGGTGGCCGAGCCGAGCAGCTCACCCGGGCGTTCGGGCATCGGGCCGGCCGGGATGATCGCCAGGTTCTCGACGCCCACGCTGATCAGCGGCACGTCGGAGTTGCCCTGGCCATCGAGGGCAACCGACAGGCCGTGGGTGTTGCGCACGCCGAAGAGGCCTTCGATGGTGGGGCGGCGCATGTCGGCCGACACGAGGGCGACCTTGGTGCCGCCCTGGGCGAGGGCGATGGCGAGGTTGGCCGCGTTGACCGACTTGCCCTCGCCCGGTTGGGCGCTGGTGATGATGACGCTCTTCGTGCCGTTCATGGCCGACAGGTACAGCACCGAGGTGCGGAGGCGGCGGAACGACTCCCGGGCTCGTTGGAGCCCGGCGCTCTTGCCGCTGCTCAACATGACGAGGGCAGCAGCGCCGGAGCGGGAACCGAAACCGAACATCGGGATCGAGCCGAGCACCGAGGCGCCGGCGGCGAGTTCGATGTCGCCTTCGTCGCGGGCCGAGGTGTCGAGCCGGTCGAGGATGAATGCGCCGAGGATGCCGGCGATGAGACCGCCGACGAGGCCGCCGAGGAGCAGCGTCGTGGCGCCGAGGCCGATCGGGTGCTGTGGGGTGTCGGCGTTCTGGAGGATGGCGGCGGGGAGGGTACGCGAGGCCTGCTCGCGGCGAACGTCGGCCGCGCCTTGTTCCTCGACCCGAATCTGGTTGCGCAGGGCGTTGGCCTGCTGACGCAGATCGGCGCGCTGGCTGTTCAGCTCGCCGAGTCGGGTGCGCTCCGGGTCGTCGCCGGGCAGCGAGGCGATGCGACCGATCTCAGCGTCGAAGTCGGCGATCTGGGAGTTGATGGTCTGGAGTTCCTCGGCCGGAAGCGTCTGGGCGTCGGCAAAGCCCTGGAGCTGCGACTCGTAGAAGTCGGTGGCCTGGGCGTTGCGGTCGTCCACGTAGGCCTTGATGAAGGCGTTGACGAGTTCTTCGGCCCGGGCCGGACTTTCGTCCTTGAAGGCGGCGGTCAACACGTCGCTGTCGGGGCGGAACTGCACGGTGAGTTCGCGCAACAGGTCGTTGGGCGGGGTGGTGAGTCCGAGGTCGCGGATCACGGTGTTGGCCGTGGGGAGCGAGTCGAGGACTTCGCGCTCGGTTTCGAGGTTCGGTTGCACGAGCCGGGCATCGACCGCGCCGACCGGTGACGGAGCCACCCGCACCTTGGCGACCGCCTCGTAGGTGTCGGTGCGTTGGTTCGTGTAGGCAAAGGCGAGCAGAAGCCCGAGCGCGGTCACGGCCAGGACCAGCCATTTCCGCTTTTGCAGTGCCCGGAGGTAGTCCTCCAGGCCGGGGGTGTCGCCACCGCCCTGATTGGCTTCGTACATCAACGTCTTGCACTCCGCGTGCTCGGGGAAATCCGGCGATGTCGCCGGTGTCATGAAACCCCGAACAGTACCGCCGTCACGTGGAGTGAGCAAACTTCGGCGCAATAACCGCAGACGGTGGTATAGCTGGAAAGGGTTCGAGAGACCTCAAGGCTAACAGCTGCAAACGGCTAGTGGTCGCCGGATTGGTTACTGCTGTTTGGTCTTGCCCGCGGCCTTTTGCTGCTTCTTCCACTCGCGCACCCGGGCGAGCGCTTCGGGTCCGTCGATGTCGGCCACCGATCGGGGTTGGGCGTCGCCGAACGGTCCGGCGGCCGTGCGCCACCCTCGGGGCGTCACGCCCATGCGCTTGCCGAGCACGGCGGTGAAGATCATGGCCTTCTCCGGGCCGAAGCCGGGGAGGGACTCCAGTCGGGCGCGCAGGTCGACCCCCGACGTT
Source organism: uncultured Acidimicrobiales bacterium (assembly GCA_938041035.1). Classification (GTDB taxonomy): domain Bacteria; phylum Actinomycetota; class Acidimicrobiia; order Acidimicrobiales; family SHLQ01; genus CALHYX01. Next base: position 68,581 of record CALHYX010000003.1, read on the forward strand.
GCCTCGGTCCACACCCGGGCCGGATCGCCGTCGAGTTCGGCGACGATATGGGTGCACAGGGCGTGCGCGCGCTTGGCCATCGCCGCCGGGTAGCGATGGAGCGCCGGCTTCTCGCGGAAGGCCTCGTCGAGGACCGCGGGGTCGGTGGCCGCGATCGTGGCGGCGTCGAGGTGGCCCAGGCGTTCGAGCAGCACGGCCGGGCCCCGAAAGGCCCATTCGATGGGGATCTGCTGATCGAGAAGCATGGCGATGAGCAGCGCCAGCGGGTTCTCGTTCAGGAGTCGATCGGCATCGGCGTCGCCGGTGGGTGCCAGCGTGCCGGGCTGAGGATCCGGGGCCATGGGGTTGCGCTCGCCGCTCGGGTTACTGGAGGTCGACGAGCCAGGGGGCGATAGCGTCGGTGTCGAGCTGGTAGCGCTCGATCGCCTCGGCGACCACGGAGGTATCGATGGTGCCCTCCTGGGCCAGTGCGAACAGGACGGCGGCGACGACGTGGCCCTCGTCGACCTCGAAGAAGGCGCGGAGTGCGTCGCGGGTGTCGCTGCGGCCAAAACCGTCGGTGCCGAGCGACAGGTAGGGCCGGGGGACCCACCGTTCGACCTGGTCGGGGATGAGCTGCACGAAATCCGACAGGGCGATGACGGGGCCGTCGCCGGCGAGCTTGCGGGTGACCTCGGGTATCCGGGCCTCGCTCGTCGGGTTCAGTCGGTTCCACCGCTCCGCCGCCATCGCCTCCTCGCGCAGCCGCTTGTAGGAGGTGGCGCTCCACAGGTCGACGGCGACGCCGTAGTCGGCGGCGAGGACGTCGCGGGCCGCGCGGGCGGCGCCGTTGCTGGTGCCGGAGAACAAGATGGTGGCGGCGTGTTCGGGGCCCTCGGGGGCGTAGTCCCAGAGGTACAGCCCACTGGTGACGTCCTCGTTCGACACGTGGTCGGGCCGCGGCGGCATCTCGTAGTTCTCGTTGTAGATGGTGACGTAATAGATGAGGTCTTCGCCGTCGGCGACACCGCTGTCGGGGTACATGCGGGCGAGGCCGTCTTCGATGATGGCGCCGAGTTCGTAGGCGAAGGCCGGGTCGTAGGCGACCACGGACGGCACGGCGCTGGCGAGCAGGTGGCTGTGGCCGTCCTGGTGCTGAAGGCCCTCGCCCATCAGCGTGGTGCGCCCGGCGGTGGCGCCCATGAGGAAGCCGCGGGTGCGGCTGTCGGCGGCGGACCAGATCTGGTCGCCGACCCGCTGGAAGCCGAACATCGAATAGAAGGTGAAGAACGGCACCATCGGCACACCGAGGTTGGCGTAGCTGGTGCCGGCGGCGATGAAGCTGGCCATCGAACCGGCCTCGGTGATGCCTTCCTCGAGGATCTGGCCGTCGGTGTCCTCGCTGTAGGACAGCAGGAGTTCGTGGTCGACGGGTTCGTAGAGCTGGCCAAACGGGGCGTAGATCTCGAACTCGCGAAACAGCGAATCCATGCCGAAGGTGCGGGCTTCGTCGGGCACGATCGGGACGACCCGGGCGCCGAACTCCTGGTCGCGCATGAGGTCTCGCAGGAGGCCGGTGAACGCCATGGTGGTCGAGACCTCGCGGCCGCTGGAGCCCTTCATCAGCCCGTCGAACACCGACGACTTCGGTCGGGTGATCGGCCGGCGTTCGCGGATGAGGCGCTGGGGGAGCGGGCCGTCGAGGGCGCGGCGGCGCTCGACCATGTACTGGTGCTCGATCGATTCGGGGTCGGGCTTGTAGTACGGCGGGTCGCCGTCGGCGAGGGACTCCTCGGGGATCTCGTCCTCGAGGTGCAGGCGCTCGCGCAGTTCGAGCATCTGGTCCTTGGTCATCTTCTTGATGGAGTGGGTGGCGTTGCGGCCTTCGAAGCCCTGGCCGAGGGTCCAGCCCTTCACCGTCTTGGCGAGGATGACGGTCGGCGCCCCTTCCTGTTCGGTCGCCAGCTTGTAGGCGGCGAAGAGCTTTTGGTAGTCGTGCCCGCCGCGCGGGAGCTGATTGAGTTCGTCGTCGGAGAGGTGTTCGACCATGGCCCGCAGGCGCGGGTCGGGGCCGAAGAAGTGTTCGCGGATGTAGGCGCCGGATTCGACCGCGTAGCGCTGAAACTCACCGTCGACGGTGGTGTTCATCTTGTGGAGCAGCACCCCGTCGACGTCGCGCTGGAGCAGCTCGTCCCATCGGGTGCCCCAGATGACCTTGATGACGTTCCAGCCGGCGCCGCGGAACACGCCTTCGAGCTCCTGGATGATCTTGCTGTTGCCGCGCACGGGTCCGTCGAGGCGTTGCAGGTTGCAGTTGACGACCCAGATGAGGTTGTCGAGGCCGGAACGACCGGCGAGGGAGATGGCGCCGAGGGTTTCGGGTTCGTCGGTCTCGCCGTCGCCGATAAAGCACCAGACCCGGCTGTCGGAGGTGTCCTCGATGCGGCGCTGGGTGAGGTAGCGGTTGAAGCGGGCGTGGTAGATCGAGTTGAGCGGGCCGAGGCCCATCGACACGGTCGGGTATTCCCAGAAGTCGTCCATCAGGCGCGGGTGGGGGTACGACGAGAGCCCGCCGCCGCCGATCTCGCGGCGGAAGTTGTCGAGGTTGTTCTCGTCGAGGCGACCCTCGAGATAGGCCCGGGCGTAGACGCCGGGCGCGGCGTGGCCCTGGAAGTAGATGTGGTCGCCGGGGACGCCGTCGTCCTTGCCGCGGAAGAAGTGGTTGAAGCCGACCTCGTAGAGCGACGCCGAGCTGGCGAAGGTGGACAGGTGGCCGCCGATGCCGTCGGCGGCCTTGTTGGCTTTGATGACCATGACCGCGGCGTTCCAGCGGATGAAGGCCCGGATGCGGCGTTCGATGTGTTCGTCGCCGGGGAACCAGGGCTGGTCCTCGGCGGGGATGGTGTTGACGTAGGGCGTATAGGCCGCCGGGGGGACGCCCAGCTGGAGCTCGGCGGCCCGTTCGATCAGGCGGGCGACCACGTAGCGGGCCCGGGTCTTGCCCGACCGGGCCGCCAACGCGTCGAGCGATTCGATCCACTCTTTGGTTTCGTCGGCGTCGATGTCGGGGAGCTGATGCGAGAAATGATCGAGCATGGGGTCCATCCTCGCAGGTCGGGAGCGCTTTGGCGCGCTGACTCGGAGGTAACTCGGCGGTGGCGGGGGACGGGCGTTTCGCCGGACACGAATCGCTGGCCAAAGTCGATCTTTTCAGGCATACTTAACCCACTAAGTTACCCACGGGTATCCTAAGGTCTCGCTACGTCGAGTGCGCCCGGGAAATCAACGAAAACCACCCAAGAAAAACTGCGCCTGACCGCCACCGGCAGGCAGCCCTGATCAGGAGTCAGCAATGTCGGAGTTCTCCCTCAACCTCAACGAGGATCAGCTGCAGCTGCAGAAGTGGATCCACGAATTCGGCGTCGACGTCATTCGCCCGGCCGCCGAGGAGTGGGACGAGCGGGAAGAGTTCCCGTTCCCCATCGTCGAGCAGGCCGCCCAGATCGGTCTGTACGGCTGGGAGTTCATGGCCGAGGCCATGATGAACGACCCGAGTGGCCTGACGATGGTCGTCGCCCTCGAGGAGCTGTTCTGGGCCGACGCCGGCATCGGCATGGCCATCATGGGCACCGGCCTCGCCGCCGCGGGCATCGCCGCCTCGGGTACGCCGGAGCAGGTTATGGAATGGGTGCCGCAGGCCTACGGCGACGCCGACAACCTCGCCCTCGGCGCCTTTGCCGCCAGCGAACCCGACGCCGGGTCTGACGTCGGCGGCTACCGCACCCGCGCCGTGTACGACGAGGCGAAGGACGAATGGGTGCTGAACGGCACCAAGGCGTGGATCACCAACGGTGGCATCGCCGACATCCACGTCGTCGTCGCCGTGGTCGACCCCGAGCTCGGTTCGAAGGGTCACGCCAGCTTCATCGTGCCACCCAACACCAAGGGTTTGAGCCAGGGCCAGAAGTACAAGAAGCACGGTATTCGGGCCAGCCACACCGCCGAGGTCGTGCTCGAGGATGTCCGCGTGCCGGGCCGCTGTCTGCTCGGCGGCAAGGAGAAGCTCGACGAGCGTCTCGCCCGGGTCCGCCGCGGCGAAAAGGGCAACGCCCAGGCCGCCATGCAGACCTTTGAGGCCACCCGTCCCGCCGTCGGCGCCCAGGCCATCGGTGTCGCCCGCGCTGCCTATGAGTACTCGCTCGAGTACGCCAAGGAGCGCCACGCGTTCGGCCGGCCGATCATCCAGAACCAGTCGATCGCCTTCATGCTCGCCGACATGGCCACCGAGATCGAGGCCAGCCGCCTGCTGATCTGGCGGGCCGCCTGGCTCGGCAAGAACGGCAAGTTCAAGAACGCCGAGGGTTCGATGGCCAAGCTCAAGGCCGGCCGCACCGCCACCTGGGTCACCGAACGGGCGATCCAGATCCTCGGCGGCTATGGCTACACCCGGGAGTACCCCGTCGAGCGCTGGCACCGAGATGCCAAGATCCACGACATCTTCGAAGGCACCGAGCAGATCCAGCAGCTGGTCATCAGCCGTGCGATCTCGGGTCTGCGCATCGAGTAACTCCAATCTGTGAACCTAAACGGGTAATTATTGCCCGTTTCGGTTCACAGAACGGTTGGTCGCACTCTCATCGATCTCTCAGGTTCGTTCTGAGACACTGCGAGCATGTGGAAACAAGTAGTTCGTGCAATCGCGCTCGTTCTGGCGGCTTCGTTGTTCGCTGCGGCGTGTGGCTCAGGCAGTACTGGTGATGGAGGTGTTTCGACGACATCCTCTGATGACACCGAGTCGGCAAGTTCGGATAGTGACGGTTCATCGAGTAGCTCTGAGGCAGAGAACTCGATCGTTCCCGATGAATCACCGATCGCCGACCTGCTCGGCATTCCGATCGGTAGCGATGATGAACTCGAAGAGTTTTTCGAGCAGCTCTCCCGCGATGCTGA
>CALHYX010000004.1 GCA_938041035.1 uncultured Acidimicrobiales bacterium
CGCCCAACGGGCCGGCGACATGGCCACCATGGCCTCGCTCATCACCGACGAGGTGCTCGATCACTACATCGTGTCGAGCACGTGGTCCGAACTTGGCCCCACCCTGGTCGAGCGCTACCGCGACCTCGCGCCCAACCTCGCCGTGATGAGCTATTCGGCCATTGGGCACTACGGCGCCGACCCGGCCACGTTCGACCGCTGGGCCGACGTGGCCGCGGCCATGCGCGCCGCGGACTAGTTGGGCCGTTTCGCCCGGCCGCTGACGAACATCCACTCCACGAAGTCATCGACGGTGTCCTGCAGCGGCCGGTACTCGACGCCCAGTTCTTCGTGAAACCGGGTGTCGTCGGTCGGCTTGGCGTAACTCATGAAAAAGGCGCTCTCGCGCGAGAGGGGCGGCTCGAACTTCTTGATGACCCGGGCGACGGCGTCGAGGCTGGCCCCTAGGCCGATCATGACCTTGGGTGGCACGGTGATGATTCGCATCGAGCGTCCGGAGGCCTGCTCGATCGCTTTGATCCAGGTGTCCCAGCCGGTGAATCGGCCACCGCACATGAACCGCCGCGGCCCCTGACCGGGTTCGAGGGCCCGGACCATGCCGGTGGCGAGATCCCGGACATCGATGAAGCTGTTCCCGCCGCCGGTGGGCAACATGAACACGCCCTTGTCGATGAGCATGGCGTTGGCTTCGATCATGTCGCTCGAGCCGGGGTCGATCGGGCCCACGATTCCGCCCGGGTTGAACGTGACCACCGGGGCGCCATCGGCCTGATGATCACGGGCGATCCTCTCGGCGGCGGCCTTGGTTTGGCCGTAGACGGTGGCTGAATCCGCCAGCGGGTCATCCGCGGTCATCACGTCGCCCGGAGGGGGGAACAGGGCGGCGACGCTCGAGGTGTGAACGATCGGGTCGAGACCGCGTTCGACCGCACCGTCGAGGACGTAACGACTGCCATCGACGTTCGTTCGGGTGATCAAGGCCTCATCGATGGCCGTGACGCTGGCGATGCCGGCGGTATGCACGACGGCGTCGCATCGATCGAGGAATCCCTCGACATCGCCCTGGTCGGTGATTTGGCCGATGACCACTTCGACCTCGTCGTCGGCCAGCCCGTGGGCGGCGATGGCGCTCGCCATCTTGTCCGGGTTGCGGGCGAACGCGATGACCTCGTGGTCCTCGCGTCGCGCGGCGGCCATGACGTGGGAGCCGACAAAGCCGCTGGCCCCGGTGATTCCGACCTTCATGGGTTTGATCCCTTCTCGTTGGCGATCGCCTGGTGGGCGGCGTAGATCACGTGGACCCCCCGGAGATCGCCGTCGTCGAGCATGCGATTCATCGCGTAGGCGACGGTCATCTGGTTCTCCACGTCGACCACGCACATCGAACCGCCCCACCCGGCCCACCACAAGGTGCGGTCGTTCACGCCGAGCGGTGCATCGGATGTGTTGAGCCCGTAGCCGATGCCGTGGCGCAACGGAATGCCGAGGATTCGATCGACGCCATCGGCCTGGACCTCGAACGCCCGCTCGATCGTGGCCGCCGACAGAAGGCGGAGCGAGCCGGCCTGCTCTCCGGCCTGGGCGACGCCTCCGTTGGCGAGGGTGGCCATGGCCAACGCTGCGGCGCGGGCGTTGCCGTGTCCGTTTGAGGCCGGCATCTCGGACCGCCGCCACGACGGGGTGTTCACCAGCCCTAGGCTGCGGTACTGGCGCCGGGCGATTCCATCGGGGGTTTCCGGGGGCGGGATCACCGCCGCGGTCGACATGGCCGCCACCCGGTGATGGTGCTCGTCGGGCAGGCCGAGGTGAAAGTCGAGGCCCTGAGGTTCCGCGACCTCCTCGCGAAAGAAGTTGCCCACGGTGCGGCCGTCGACGCGCCGAACCAGTTCGCCGAGCAGCCAGCCCTGGGTCTCGGCGTGGTAGCCGGATCCATCGCCCGGTTTCCACTGCGGTTCCTGGCCGGCGAGCCGGGCGCAACAGGCATCCCAGTCAAACACCATCCGGTCGTCGACGTGTTCGGTAAAGACGGGTAGCCCTGCGGTATGACCCATGACGTGGCGCACCAGCACGTCGGCCTTGCCCGCGGCGGCGAAGTCGGGCCAATAGGTCGCCATCGGTTCATCCACCGAGAGCTTTCCCTGGTCGTGAAGCATGAGCACGCACAGCGCGGTCATCATCTTGGTCATCGACCACACATTGACGATCGTGTCGGCCTGCCAGGGACGGCTACCGTCGAGGTCGCTGCTCCCTCCCCAGAGATCGACCACCAGCTCGCCGCGGACTGTGACGGCGCAACCGGCGCCGATATCGGCCTCGGGCCCGGCGGTGAAGTTGTTGGCGAAGGCCTTCTTCACCCCCGCGTAGCCGTCGGCGCACTCCCCGGACACGCCGTACTGGGTCTTCATCGCACTGGATCCCCCTCGAAGCATTGCCGCCAACCTAGATCGGACTCGGCGTTGGTGCGATTGGGCGAGCATGATGGGGCCCGCCTCGAAATTCGTAGCGATCGTTCCCAAGTCATCGATACCAAGCAAGGTGAAGCCGTGCCCGGACTGCTGCCCGACGTCGACCCCGACGGTCTCCTGGAATACTCCGTCGTCTACACCGACCGAGCGGTCAATCACATGTCCGCATCGTTCCGGACGGTGATGACCGACATCTCGGCGGGCTTGCGCGAGGTCTACAACGCCCACAGCGTCGCGGTGATCCCCGGCAGCGGCACCTTCGGCATGGAAGCGGTCGCCCGTCAGTTCGCCACCGACCAACACGTGCTCGTCGTCCGCAACGGGTGGTTCAGCTATCGCTGGACGCAGATCTTCGACATGGGGTCTATTCCTGCGTCGAGCACGGTGATGAAGGCGGCGCCCGTCGCCGATGGGCACCAACAACCGTTCGCGCCCGCGCCGATCGAGGCCGTGGTGGCCCGAATCACCGAAGAAAAGCCGGCCGCGGTGTTCGCGCCGCACGTCGAAACCTCGGTCGGCATGATGCTGCCCGACGACTACATCCGAGCGCTGGCCGATGCCGTTCACGCCGTCGGGGGGCTACTCGTGCTCGACTGCATTGCCTCGGGCACCATGTGGATCGACATGGAGGCCACCGGGGTCGACGTACTCGTGAGCGCACCACAGAAGGGGTGGAGCGGGTCGCCGTGCAGTGGGCTCGTGATGATGAGCGAAGCGGCCGAAGCGCGGCTGGCCGCCACCCAGAGCACCAGCTTCTCCTGCGATCTGGGCAAATGGCGCCAGATCATGGCGGCGTACGAAGGGGGCGGCCACGCCTACCACGCAACCATGCCCACCGATGCGCTCACCACGTTTCGCGACGTGATGGTCGAGACCAAGGCCCGCGGCTACGCCGAGATCAAGGCGGCCCAGCAAGAACTCGGCGATCGGGTGCGAGCGGTGCTGGTCGAGCGGGGGTTTCCGAGCGTTGCGGCACCCGGGTTCGAAGCACCAGGCGTGGTCGTGTCCTACACCGATGACGCGGAGGTGCAGTCCGGGCGGGCGTTTGGCGCCCAGGGCATGCAGATCGCTGCCGGGGTTCCACTCCAATGCGACGAGCCCGACGGTTTCAGCACGTTTCGACTGGGGCTGTTCGGACTCGACAAGCTCAACGATGTCGACGCCGCGGTCGCTCGCCTGGTGAGCGCGATCGACGGGATCGAAACGACGTAGCCGTTCCGGCGATGGCTACAGCCGGCTGCGGCAGGCCCAGAGGTCGGGAAACACGGGCTTGAACAGCGTGCTGCGCAGGTACTCCGCGCCCTCGGACCCGCCGGTGCCCGTCCGGGTCCCGATCGTCCGCTGAACCATCATCACGTGGCGGTAACGCCACTTTTGCAACGCTTCGTCGAGATCGACCAACAGTTCACACAGCATCGCCGTGCTGCGGTTGTGCTGGTAGATCTCCACCAGCACCTCCTGCATCGCGGGCATCGGCACGACCGGTTCGGTGACGACCCGGTTCAACGCCTCGTCGGGCACGGGGTACCCGCGCTGGCCCGCGTGGTGGACGAAGGCATCCCACACCGTCGGTGCGTCGTAGCGCCGCTGGAGCGCGGCGAGGTTCTCGGGGTGGCTCTCGTGCCAGCCGAGCACCACCGGGTTCTTGTTGCCGAGGAGAAACTCGAGCTCGCGGAACTGCGATGACTGAAACCCCGACGACCGGTCGAGAAACGCCCGGAAGGAGTCGAACTCGAGGGGGGTCATGGTCTCGAGCACCCCGATCTGGGCGGTCAGCGTGTCGAAGATGCGCAACACCCGCCGCAACTGATGGCTCGCTCGGATGGGTTCGTCGACGATCAGTTCCCGGTTGCACTCGTCCAGTTCGTGCAGCACGGCCTTGAACCACAGTTCGTAGACCTGATGAATCACGATGAAGAGCATCTCGTCGTGCTCCTCGGGTGCTGACTGCAGCGTCTGGAGCGCCAGCAGATCGTCGAGTTGCAGATACGAGTTGTAGTTGAGTTCGCTCATGGGTTTGGTTGGGTTACCTGGGCTCAGGCGTTGGGGTCGAGGGTCGGAATCGTGGACGGGGTGAGGTCGGGGTCGACATAGCGCAGGCGCTCGGGCAGCGCGGGCAGGAGATCCAGCTCCGCGACCAGCTTGGCGGCGTGGTGGTAGTCGACGGCGTCGAGAGAATCGATGCCCGCCGTCAACGTGTCGAGTATGCGGGCCTGCTGGTCGGCCCGAGCCTTGGCTTCGGCATAGGGAATGATGTTGAACATGACGAGGGCGTAGTGCGGTGAGAATCGCTCCGGGAAGCGCTTCTCGAGCGCCAGGGCGAGTGCTCGATCGAGCAGGTAGTCGTCGTCGACGACGTCGCTGCGCATCTCGACATAATTGTGCAGGGCCATGTCGGCAATCGCGTCGGCGTCGGGCCGGCGGGTGGCCTCAAAGGCCGCGAATGCGCCGGCCAGGTCCTCGGGTTGAGCGCGCAGATGCTCGTCGAGAACCTTGCAGGACTCCATCGCCAGATTCATCCCCTGGCCGTGGAACGGCACGATGGCGTGGGCGGCGTCACCGAGGATCACCGCCGTATCGTCGTGGCTCCAGCCGGTGGTGCGAATGGTGGCCAGCCAACCGGTGCGGTTGGCGCGGAACTGCTCGGCCAGGTCGGGCACGAGTTCGACGAAGTCGGGGAACTCCCGGCGGAAGAACGCATCGACCGCCGTATCGGAGCCGAGCGCGGCAAACGAACCGTCGGCGCCCTCGTTGGGGAGGAACAAGGTGGCGGTGAAATCGCCGGCGGGATTCGCCAGTGCGATCAACATGAACTCGCCGCGCGGCCAGATGTGGAGGCCGTTGGGGTCGAGTTGGAAGGCCCCGTCGGCGGCGGGGGCGATGGTGAGCTCCTTGTACCCGTGGCCCAGAAGCTCGGTGGAAACCTCGCCCCCGTTGGCCGCCACGACGGCCTCGCGAATCTGGGAGTTCACCCCGTCGGTACCGAAGACGACACCGAAATCGAGGTCGTAGGCCCGATCACCGTCGGCGGCGTCGGAGAATCGAAGGGTGCGGGCGGCCAGGTCGACGCCGCGCAGGCGCTGCTCGAAGTGCACGGTGACGAGGCCGGTGGCTTCGGCTGCGTCGAGCAGGATGCCATTGAGGCTCGATCGGGAAACCGAGTAGATGACCTCATGGGGTCGGGTTCCGTACGGCTGATACGAGATGGCTTCACCGTCGTGGATCATGCGGCCGGTCATGGGCACCGTGATCTCATCGACGCGATCCATGACGCCGATGTCGACCAGGGTGGCGATGCCGCGCGTGGCCACCGCCAGGTTGATCGAGCGACCCGCGGAGATGTCGACCGAGCGGAGGTCCGGGCGGCTCTCGTACAGCTCCACCCGGTGACCGTGCCGAGCGAGGTAGACCGAAAGCAACGAACCCGCCGGTCCCGCCCCGACGATGACGATGGGTTCGCGTTCGCCCAGTCGGCTCATCGCAGCAACCGGTCGAGGATGGCCACGAACCCGGCGATATCCGCGAAGGTGTTGTAGAGCGGGACCGGTGCAACCCGAATCACGTCGGGGTAGCGCCAATCGCAGGCGACGCCGGCCGCTTCAAGGGCCTCAAACACGGCCCGTCCATCGATGTCGGACGGCGTGATGCGCAGGGCGCACTGGCAGCCACGGTCGGTGAACGGTCGGGGCGAGATGTTCTCGACCCGCCCGGCGAAATGGTCGTCGAGGAGTTGGTCGAAGAACGCGAGCTGGTGTCGGGACTTCGCCCGGAGCGCGGGCATGCCGCCGGCTTCGAGGACGAGGTCGAGTGCTGGTCCGAGCGGAGCCATGGCCAGAATCGGCGCATTCGACAGCTGCCACGAGTCCACCGTCGGGTCGGCATCGAACTCGGTGGCCATTTCAAAGCGGGTGGCGCTGCGGGTCCCCCACCACCCGGTGAGTTTGGGAAGGGTTGGGTCACCGTGGAATCGCTCGTGGACGTACGCTCCACCGACGGCGCCCGGCCCGCAGTTGAGGTACTTGTAGGTGCACCACGCGGCAAAGTCGACGTCGTCGTCGTGGAGTGCCAGTTCGATGTTGCCGACCGCGTGGGCCAGGTCGAACCCGGCCATGGCGCCAACCGCGTGAGCCTGAGCGGTGATCGACCCGATGGGCATGACCTGGCCGGTGTAGTACTGCACCCCGGGCAACAGCACCAGGGCCAACTCGGGTCCGTGCTCGGTGATCGCCGCGGCGATGTCGTCGGGGTGCACCAGATGCTCGCCGGCTCGTGGGCTGACCAGCACCACCGACGCGGCCGGATCGAATCCGCGCTGGCGAATCTGGGACTCGACGGCGAAGTGATCCGACGGGAACGCGTGCTCCTCGATCAGGATCTTGTGGCGACCGGGGGTCGGCCGGTAAAAGCTCACCATCAGCAGATGCAGGTTGACGGTGAGCGCGTTCATCATCACGACTTCGGTCGGTCGTGCCCCGACGATGGTGGCCATGGGCTCGGCCAGGGCCTCGTGGAACGGCGCCCACGCGGTCGGCCCGGTGAAGTGGCCGGCCACACCCAGTCCGGCCCACCGGTCGAGTTCGGTGATCACCGCATCGCGCGCGGCGCGGGGCTGAAGGCCCAGCGAGTTGCCGACGAGGTAGATCTGCTCGGCCCCGTCGTGGTGGCGCGGAAGGTTGAAGCGGGCCCGGAAGTCCGCCAGCGGATCCTCGGCGTCGAGCGCAGCCGCTCGAGCCCGGGCGTCGGCCAACCAGGCCGGGTCGGTGGCATCGGGGAGCACGGTGCTCATGTTCTGCTCACGTTCTGCTCATGCCGTGCTCATGTTCTGCTCATGCGGTGCTCATTCGGTCGGATGCACGGTGCCGCACACGGCACACGTGCGATCGGCAACGGAGTTGTTGAACGCCGCGAACAGCGGAGGCAGGTCATCCTCGATGGACTGCACCTGGACCTCGACCCGATGTACGAGGTTGTTGCAGGTCGCGCAGTACCACTCGAACCCGTCGAGCTCGTCCGGATCGCGGCTGTACTCGACGACGAGCCCGATACTGTCGGGGTCGGGTCGCTGTGGGCTGTGGCGCAGGTGGGCCGGGGCGAGGAAAATGTCGCCCTCGGTTATCTGCAGGTCGACCGGCGGTTGGCCGGGCTCCTCCATGATCCGGAGCACCATGTCGCCGCGCAGTTGGTAGAAAAACTCATCGCGAGGATCGTCGTGGTAGTCGGTTCGCTCGTTGCCACCGCCGACCACCATCACGATCATCCCGGCGTCGGCGAACACCTGCTTGTTGGCCACCGGCGGTTTGAGCTGGTCGCGGTGCTCGTCGATCCACTCGGCGAAGTTGAACGGCCGTCGGTACGTCACCCGCCCAACCTAGCCACTGGTCGTGCAGGTTCGGTGCAGGCGCGGGTGGTGGTCAGACGACCGTGCGGGCGTAACGGCCACCGAGGCTCGTCAACACTTCGAAGGAGATGGTGTCCGCGCGCCGGGCTACCGCGTCGACGGGCTGATTCGGCCCCAGGAGTTCCACCGGCGCCCCCGGATACAGCGCGGTGGGGTCGACGTCGGTGACATCGACGGTCAGCAGATCCATTGATATCCGGCCTACCACCGGGCACGGTGTGGAATCGACGCTGACCTCGGCCTTTCCGCTGCCCGAGCGAAGAAAGCCGTCGCCGTATCCGGCCGAGACGGTGGCGATGAGCCGGTCATCGGGAGCGGTGTAGGTCGCGCTGTAGCCCACCGTGGTGCCCGCCGCCACGGCGCGGACCGAGATGATCGGGGCGCGGACTTCTGCGCACTGGTGCAGATCGAGGTCGCTGTCGAGCGCCGGTTGTCCGCCGTAGAGGCCGATCCCGGGCCGGGTGAGGTCGAAGTGATACGCCGCCCCCCGGGTGATACCCGCACTGTTGGCGAGCGAGGCGTCCCCGACCGGCAAACGCGCCCGAGCGGCGCGAAAGGCCGTCAACTGGCGCTCGGTGTCGGGGCTGGCGGGATCGTCGGCGCTGTGGAGATGGCTCATCACGAGCACGACGTCGATACCGGCGATGCGCTCCGGCTGCTCGACGAGAGTGGTGAGTTCGGCGCCGGCCAGGCCGAGGCGCTGCATACCGGTGTCGACGTGTACGGCCGCGCGGCGGGAGGAGTCGGTGGCGCTCGACCCCCACCGCTCGACCTGGCCGAGGTCGTTGAGCACGGGCGTCAGCCGTTGGGCCATCAGGTCTTCGACGGTTCCCGGCATGGCGCCGGACAGCACGAAGATCGTCGCCTGCGGCGCCATGGCCCGGACGTCGACGCCCTCGTCGACGGTGGCGACAAAGAAGGTGCGGCAACCGGCGCCGACAAGCGTTGGGACGGCGGCGTCGAGCCCCACGCCGTAGGCGTTGGCCTTGACGGCCGCGGCGACCGGCACCGAACCGCACGCCGCGACGAGCCGGCGGTAGTTGTGCGCTATCGCGGCGCGGTGCACCGTGAGTTGGGCAGCGCGCAGCACCGGTGCGGAGCTCGACATCATCGAGAACCTAGCGGTTACGGCGTTGGGGCCCGGGCCGCTGGGTCAGACCGGCATGCCGTGGTGAGGAGGCACATCGAGTGCACCGATGGCGTCGGCGCGGCGGTGGAGCAGATCGACCGTCTCGCGAAGATCCTTGATGATGATGTAGCGCCGCGCCGCGGTCTCGGCCACCACGAAGTCGCCCAGTTCATCCAGGTCGGCCTCGGTGACATCGCGGCCGGCGTTGGCCAGCATCTCCTTCATCTCATCGAAGGTCATGCTGCGCCGGCCGGTTCCCTCCCCGACCCGCTGCAGGTGGTCGGGACGGTTGCGGCTGGCGGTGAAGAGCCCGGTGCGAAGGAGCCCACCGGACGGGTAGAAGACCGACGCCCGGAGCTGGGTGTCCTCGCTCACCAGATTGTGATGCAGCGCTTCGGTGAAACAGCTGACCGCGGCCTTCGAAGCGGCGTACACCGATGCCGTGGGTACCGGCGCAAAGCCGCCGTCGCCCGACGACGTGTTGATCACCTGGCCCGGTTCGCCCGCCTCGAGCATGCGGGGCACGAATTCGCTCACACAGATGGCGGTGCCGAACACATTGACCCCGAAACACCAGCGCCAGTCGTTCGGTTCCTGCTGCCACGGCTTGCCGCCGCCACCGGAGGTGACGCCCGCGTTGTTGTACAGCAGGTTGCACCGGCCGTGGGTGGCGTAGACGTAGTCGGCGAGCGCCTTTACGGAGGCTTCGTCGGTGATGTCGGTGCGGTGCCCCGAGACCGGGCCGAGCGATGAAAGTTCCTCGACCGCGGCATCCAGGGCGTCGGGTTCGACGTCGGCGATCACGACACTGGCGCCGGCGCGCAGCAGGCCCCCGACGATGCCCTTGCCAATGCCACCGGCACCGCCGGTGACGACGGCGACCGCACCCGAGATCTCGATATCGGCGATCTGGTCGTCGATGGCTGATCCGTCCGATGTCGTCACGCGACCTCCTGCACCTGGTTGAGTGGGTTCATGCCGGGGCAGCCCTTGGCGCGTTCGGGGATCTCGGCGTAGTCGATCGGGGTTTCCACGAACTCCTTGGTCGGGCAGAACTGCTCGGCCAGCGGGCGGAGGGCGTCGAGGTCGAAGCCGTACACGCGAGCCGCGTTGTCGGTCAGCATGGTCGTCGTCTCCTCCCGGGTCATCTGCGCGAACGTAAGCCGCAGATGTTCGTGGGTATGGGGGTAGGAGCCTTCGATGTGGGGGTAATCGCTCCCCCACATCACTCGATCGATTCCGACGCCCCGCGCGATCTCGGCTTCAGCCGGGCGGAGAAATGAGGCACCGATGTAGCACTGGCGCTGGAAGTACTCGGTCGGCGTGAGCGACATCTGGGCGACTGCCTGGCCGCCGAAGATGGACTCGGATCCGTACTTCGAGTGCTTCATCCGGTGGTGGAAGCTGTCGAGCTTGGCGAGCGTATCGGGCACCCAGGCCGTGCCGGTTTCGGTGATGACATAGGCCATGTCCGGATACCGCTCGAACACTCCGGAGAACATCAGGTGCCAAAGGGCCCGCTGTGTCCACCACTGCACCTCGAGCATGAACATCGCCAGCGACGAGGGGAAATGGTTGCCGAAGTTTGGGGTGGCGCCGCCCGCGTGGTGGTTGAGCGGCATACCGGCGGCCGCAGCCGCGGCCCAGATCGGTTCGTAGCTCGCGGAGTACAGCGGTTCGAACGGTGAGTCCGGTGGCGCACCGGGAACGAGGACGCCACCGCGCAGCCCCTGCTCGGCCGCCCACTCGATTTCGGCGACCGAACCCTCGACGTCGCCGAGGAAGATCTGGATGATGCCGGCTCGGCGCTCCGGCGCTTCGCTCACGAAGTCGGCCAGCCATCGGTTGTGGGCGCGAAGGCCGGCCCATCGGTGCTCGAAGTTGTCCGAGTAGGGCGGGGCCTCGAACGAGGTCGCCGCCGGTGGAGCGAACGGTGGTTGGGTATTCGGAAAGAGCACCGCCGCGATGACGCCATCGGCTTCTTGTTCGCGCAGGCGCTGTTCCGAGGAGTGGTTTCGGTAGCCGAATTCCTCGGGGTCGCCGTCGACGCCTACCTCCATGGGACTGCGTTCCATGTCCTTGAACAGTTCGAGGCGCCGTTGGTGGTCGGCCTTCATGAACTCGGCCCACTCGTCGAAGTCGGCGTGGTACCGGGCGTCGAGGTACGGCCGGTACCCCAGCAGGTCGGCACCGCAGTGGGTGTCGGCCGAAATGACTATGTGGTGATCGGACACCCTTAGTCCTTCCATTCGATGTTGTAGTCGTCGAACCAGAACCGGGCCTCGCGGATGGCGTTGGGCTCCATGCGTAGGTCGAGGTCCTGGTTGAGCTGCTCGGGCGTTGGTCCAATGTCGGCCGCGATCTTGGTAAGACCGTCGATGTCGAGGTCATAGCAGCGCACCGCGTTGAGGCCCAGCAACAGCCGGGTCTCCTCCACCGGTATGTCCTGGAAGTCGGTCTCGAGCCGGGTCAAGGTGTTGGGCCAGGAGCCCTCGGGGTGCGGATAGTCGGTGCCCCACATCAACGCGTCGATGCCGTTGATGTAGCGCCGCCGCAGTTCGACCTTGCTCATGGTCGACGCGCCGATGAACACGTTCGTGCCGATGTACTCCGACGGCAGGCGTTCGATCAGCCCGGAGGTGGCCGCCGCCATCTTTTTCACCTTCCAGTTGCGGCCGCCAAACATGGCGTCGGTCTTGAACAGGAGATCGCCCAACCACCACGAGCCGCATTCCACCGGGGCGTACTTCAGGTTGGGGAAGCGATCGAACTTGCCCGACAGCAGCAACTGCCACAGAGGGCGGTGCGTCCAGAAGGCAACCTCGAGCATGTACTGGGCCATGTTCTCGTTGTAGGCCTCGCGATCGGCCTCGCCGGAGTGGGTGTGCACCACGAGACCGGCTTCGGCACAGGCGGCCCACACCGGGTCGTAGCTCTCGTGACCGTAGGACGGCTTGTCGTGCCACATCGTCGGGATCATGATCCCGCGGATCCCCGGCTTGCCGGCCAGGGCCTCGATCTCGCTGACCGCCTCGTCGACCCCGTGGGTGATCGGGACCAGGGCAACGCCGGCGCGTCGCGGCGGGTTGGTGGCGCAGAACTCCTCCAACCAACGGTTGTGGGCGCGAGCGCCCGCCCATGCCAAACGCGGGTCGGTGATCATGCCGGCGGCGAGACCGGCGCCGAACGGCGGCGACTCCATACCCGTGACCGCGTCGCCATCGGCGAAGATGATTTCGCCGGCGACGCCGTCCGCGTCGAGCGTCTTGTCCCGAATCGCGGGATCGTAGGCCCCCTTGAGGCCAATCTCGTTCTCGCGTTCCCACTGTTCGACGTACTCGCCGTTCATCTCCTCGACCATCGCCCGGTGTTCGTGGCGGGTGACGAGCCACTCGTCGAATTCCGCGTGGATCGAGGACTCCAGGTACTCGCGGTAGTCCTCGACGAACAACCCTGCGTGGGTGTCGGACGAGACGATGATGTAGGGGTTGTTGCTCTGATCGATGCCTTCTACCGGGTTCGGCATGGGCTCTCCTGAACGTCGGGTGAGCAATATCGGCTGCCGAGCACGGGGTGTCGACCGTCGCGTATTGTCAAGACTTGAACGCTGTCATAGTGTTACTTGCACACTGTTACAGACGGACTGGTCTCACGCAATCTCTTCGAGGCCCTTTCGCCGGACAGCGTTCGAAACCAGTTCTGCGCCACCGTGAGTCCCCCGAGGCACCCATGAAGCGAAGCCAGGAAGCCACCGTCGAAGGAACCGGCCGCCGCGCCGGCCTCGATCGCGCTGACGTGGTACTCGCCGCCCTCCGACTGGTCGAAACCGAGGGGGCCGACGCACTCACCATGCGGAATCTGGCCGGCCGGCTCGAGGTCACGACGACCACCATCTACTGGCATGTCGGTGGCCGCGACGAGCTGATCACCGAACTGATCCGCTACCAGTCCGAGATTCAGGCCGCCCGGCCGATCGAAGGGGAGACTCCGCACGAGCGGGTGGTTTCGCTCGCGCGCCACATTTGGGAAAGCGCTCGCGAGAATCGCGCCATTACCAGCCTCGCCCACCAGAACGGGGCGACCAGCCTGCTGGAGCGCCCGCTCGAAATCGCGCTGGTCCACGAACTGCAGGTAGCCGGGGTTACCGGCGCGGCCGCCGCCGAAGCGCATCGGGCGATCCTGGCGACCGTGGGTGGGCTACTCATCCAGGCGCTACGCGACGAGTCGATCATTCCGGCGAATCGACGGTCCGAGGCGCTGTGGGCCGACACCGACCCGGAGCTGGGGCTCGACGCCGCGACGATCGACGCACTGGCCCAGCCGGCCGACCTCGACGCGCTGTTCGAATCGACCATCAACGCCGTGGTCGCCCACATCCTGGCGAAACCGGAACCGGTGAAGAGACGATCGCGGCCGGCCGCAGCGAAAGCGGCCGGGCCGGCGAAGAACAAGACGAAGCGGGCCAGGAAGAGCACGACCAAGCGCACGACGAAATCGAACGGGTGACCGTTTCGAACTGAGCGGTCGCCGACGATCCGCTTCACGACGAGCACCAAGACAAAGACCGAAACAAGCAGCAAAACAAGCACGGAAACCAGCGAGCACAAGCAACCGGGGAGAATCCAATGTCCGAAGCACCGATGAGCACCACCGGGGAGATGGGTGGCTGGCCAAAGTTGGTGGTGAAATACACGACCGACCCCGCGAACATCGGGCCGCTGTTGCCTCCGGGTCTCACCGCGCTCGACCCGGTCGTCACCGTCGGCATCTACTGCGTGCCGATCCTCGGCGAACCCGAGTACGGCGTGAGCGTGAAGGTGCCGGCGGAGTGGAACGGCGTCGCCGGTCAGTACAACCTCGGTATGGGAATCGACCAGGAGGCCGCGGTATTCATCAGCGGCGAGCTGAACGGGCAGCCCAAGTTCCTGTGCGACATCCGCTATCACCGGTTGGGTGATCAGGTCGGCGCCCGCACCATTCACCAGGGGTACACGTTCGTCGAGTTCGAAGGCACCGTCACGGGTCCGGGTGATGTGGTGAGCGGCGACGTGGTCGAACACGAGTGGTGGACCAAGTACTCCCGCGCTATCGGTGGCGCCGAAAAGGAATATGACTTCGCCCCGCACGTGGTCGATGTGGCCACCACGTTCGAGCAAAAGCACGTGGAGAACATCGACGGCGAGCTGCGGCTACTCGACAGCCCCTGGGACCCGATCGCCCGCTACCTGCCGATGGGCGATCTGGTTTCCGCGCAGTTGGTGACCCACCAGGCCAAAGCGCGAGACATCACCAACGCCGGGCCGCTCGATCCGGACGCATTCTGGCCGCACGCCGATGTGATCGGCGGAAGTCGTTGGCCGGGGCACAGGGGTGGCCCCAAGCCGGCGTAAGCAACCGCGGCGTCACGGTGCCGGGAAACGGATAGTCCCTACATCGTCGACCACGCGGTCTCCTCCACCAGCCTGGTGCTGCGCCATCCCTCCTTGGTGCGCACCAGGCTGTGGTTGTAGTAACCACCGCACCAGAACATGTTGTCGCCGCCCGCGAACTTCATGGGGTTGTAGAACATCGCCCGCACCGTCGCGGTGTCGCCGTCGATGGCGACCTCCTGGTTGGCGATGAGGTGCTGCGTCGTCTCAAACATCGGCAGGGTCGTGCTGAGCCATTCGGCCATCTCGGCGACCGTCCCCTTTTCGCCGCCCGCGGAGGTGTAGTCGATCGTTGCGTCCTCGGTGAAGACCGACCGAAACAGGTCCCAGTCCTTGGTGTCGACCGAGGTGGCGTATCGGGTGAGCAGGTCGCCGATCTCGATCCGGTCGGCGAGGGTTTGTGGATCCATGGTCGCTTCTTCCGTGCGTAGGTAGCCAGGCGCTGGGTGAGCTGATCGCAGCTGCACCCCTGCAACCTGCCCCGCCGGGTTCGACACCGTCAAAAGACCACCGGTGATCTGGGAGCAAGCGGGCGCGACAGCTACGGTGCCGCACCATGAGCAACGGTGATGGTCCCACCCGACGAATCGAGTACGCGGGCAGCGTGCACGACGAACGTGAGATCGCTGCTGTGGTGGAGGTATTGGAGGGTCCCGCCACGGCGCTACGGATCGGCCGGCGGGTGAAGGAGATGGAGCGTCTCGTCGCCTCCACCTTCGCCAAGCAGCACGGGGTCATGGTGAACTCCGGCTCCTCGGCGTTGTACCTGGCGATCGAACTGCTCGACGTGGAGCCGGGCGACGAGATCATCACCTCGGCCGTGACCTTCTCCACCGACATCGCTCCGATGGTGAAACGGGGCCTGCACCCGGTCTTTGTCGACGTCACCCCCGACACGTTTCAGATCGACGTCGATCAGATCGAAGGGGCGATTGGCCCTCGTACGAAGGCGATCCTGGTCCCGAACCTGATCGGCAACTGTCCGGATTGGGATGCCATTCGCGCCGTCGCCGACCGTCACGACCTCGTGGTGATCGAGGACAGCTGCGACTGCCTCGGAGCGTCGCTGCGCGGCACTCCCACCGGGACCCGCTCGGACATGTCGCTGACCAGCTTCGCGATGAGCCACATCATCACCGCGGCGGGTACGGGCGGCATGTTATGCCTCGACGACCCGGCCTGGCTCGACCGCGCCGTGCTCCTGCGGCGATGGGGGCGCCGCAGCGAGACCGCGCTGTTCGGGTCGCGCAAGGGCGAACGCCGCTTCTTCAGCGAACTGCCCGATGGCACCGAGTACGACGACCTGTTCATCTTCGACGACGTCGGCTGGAACTTTGAACCGTCCGAGCTGTCAGCGGCGTTCGGGGTTGTGCAGATGGGCAAACTCGACGAGAACCTGGCGATCCGGAAACGGAACTTCGCCATCTTGTACGAGGGCTTTGCCGATCATCCCGAGGTCTTCGTGCTGCCTCGGACGACCCCGGAGGTCGACACCGCCTGGCACATGTTCCCGTTTCTGATCCGGCCGGAGTCCGGGGTTGGTCGGGCCGCGTTCCAGGCCCACATGGAAGGCAACGGGGTGGACACGCGCATGGTGTGGACGGGAAACGCGCTGCGGCAACCGGCGTTCGCATCCGTCGCGCACCGCGTCGCCGACGCCGGGTTGGCGAACGCCGACGCCGTCATGGACCGCGGGTTGATCCTGCCCTGCAACCATGGTCTCACCGAAGACGACATGGCCTACATCGTCGATACGGCCGCGGGGTTCCTCGCCGGTGCAAAGCCGACATCGTGACCCGTTGATGCGGCGCTGACCACCGTTCCGGCGATCTTGCCGGTCGGTGAAGGTCGCCTTAGCGTGCGGGCGTGCACCTCTCGATGACCCTGCCGTCCATGGTTCCCGAATACGACCGCTCGACCACCCTCGACTGGTGTCGAGCGATCGACGAGGGGCCGTACCATTCCGTTTCGGTGGGCGAACGGGTCACCTGGTTCAACCAGGAGATGATGGTGCTGCTGGCGGCCGCGGCCGCCCTGACCGAGCGGGTGAAGATCTTCCCCACCGTCGTCGTGAGCCCGATGCACGGCACCGGCATGCTCGCCAAGCAGTTGGCGACCATCGACGTGTTGAGTGCCGGACGATTGGTGGTGGGGCTCGGTGTTGGGGGTCGAGAGCAGGATTTCCGGGCTGCCGAAGCACCTTTTCGGCGTCGCTACGCCAGGCTCGACGAGCAGGCCGGCGAACTGCGCCGGCTGTGGTCGGGCGAACCGGCGTTTCCCGATACCGACCCCATCGGTCCCCCGCCGGTGCAACCGGGCGGCCCTCCCCTGCTCTGCGGCAGCCAGGGACCCAAGGGGCTCGCCCGCGCCGCCGTGTGGGCCGACGGCATCGCCGGACAGAAGATGGCGGCACCGGTCGACACCGTGGCCGACGATGTCGACCTATTCCGGCAGGCCTGGGCCGACGCGGGCCGCGAAGACCCTCCCTACATCAGCACCAGTTTCTGGTACTCGCTCGATCCCGACGACCCGCAGGGCGTGCTCGATGCGTACTCCATGCGCTACCTAAAGATCTTCGGCCCCGAGATCGCCAGATGGATGGCCGATCAGCAAACGATCGCCGGGCCCGAAGCTCTGGTGGGCGCGATCGAGACCTGCCGGGCGGCGGGCGTTGACGAACTCATTCTGGTGCCCACGAGTTCGGACATGGCCGAACTCCACCGCACCGGTGAGCTGCTCCCTGCCCTCCCCGCCTGATAAAGCGCCGCCGATCAGGCGAAGTGATAGTCGGCGAGTCGGGGTTGTTCCATCTCGCTGCGGAATCGACTGAACGTGAACGGCCAGGCGAACGGAATGCCGCGGTCGTCGAGATACCAGCTCCGACAACCCGTGGCCCACACCGTCTCGGTCGCCGCGGCGACCCGCTCGTCGTCGAACGCCGCGGCCGCCGCTTCGGTCGGCTCGGCCGTGGTGAAGCCCTCGCCGACGGCGTGGTCGAGCAGCGCCATCGTGTAGGCGAACTGCATCTCGGCGGTCTGGATAAGCGAGAAGTTGCCAACCGGGCTGTTCGGTCCGTTCAGCATGAAGAAGTTCGGGAACTGCGGCACGGCGACCGCCAGGTAGGCGGTAGGGCGCTCGCTCCATACATCGTCGAGCAACACGCCATCGCGTCCTTCGATTCGCATCGGCCGCATGAAACGGTCGACGTGGAAGCCGGTGGCGTACACGAGTACGTCGAGCTCGTGCAGCTTGCCGTCCGCAGTGCGGACCCCGGTGGCCTCGACCGCGGTGATGTCGTCGGTGACGATGTCAACACTGTTGGACTGCACCGCATCGTAGAAGTTGTGCGACACCACGAGCCGCTTGCAGCCGGCGCGGTAGTCCGGGGTCAGCCGCGCTCTCAGATCTTCGTCATCGATGCGTTGCAGCTCCGCGCGACAGGTCGCCTCGAAGTCGTCGGCGATACCGGAGTTGGCGTCGAGGATGGCGGTGCCGAACCCATCGTTGAACCCGGTGGACATCTTGTCGTGCAGGTCCTGGAGGAGGTCGGCGTCGGTACGAAACGCCTGCTTCTCCTCATCGGAGTACGCCTCCTGGGCCATGGGGACGACCCACTGCGCCGTTCGTTGGAAGACGCTCAGCTTTTCGACCCGGGGCGCGAGGGCGCCGGTGATCTGGACGCCGCTTGAGCCCGTACCGATCAGGCCGATGCGTTTGCCGTCCAGCTCGACATCGTGATCCCACCGGGCCGAATGGAACGCCGGGCCCGCGAAAGACCCCACGCCGGGGATATCGGGCAGCTTCGGGTGATGCAGGATCCCGGTCGCGGCGATGATCCAGTCGACCTGTTCGGTGTGGCCCGACGCCGTTTCGACCTCCCACCCCGGCTCGTTCCAGGTGCAGCGGGCGACGGCGTCGCCGAACCGCACGTTGTCGAGAATGCCGTAGCGCTCGGAGATCGACTGAAAGTAGGCCTGCACCTCCTGGCCCGGCGAGCAGAGGTAGCTCCAGTCGGGATTCAAGGCGAAGGAGTAGCTGTAGATGTGTGACGGCACATCGCAGGCAATACCGGGATAGGTGTTCTCGCGCCAGGTGCCCCCGACATCGTCGGCCTTTTCGAACACGACGTAGTCGAAACCGGCCTCCTGAAGTTTGATCGCCGCCAGGATTCCGGACATCCCCGCTCCGATCACGCCGAACCGGGCCTGCGTTGCCATCAGCCACCCACCTTTTCGGTCGGGGTGAAGGTCACCGGCATGGCTTCGAAACCAACGACGAAGTTGGCGGGGCGAATCGGCAGCTCCGCGTCGGGGACGAGGGCGATGTCGGGCAGCCGCTCGAAGAGCGTTTCGAACATCACCTGCAACTCGAGGCGAGCGAGTGCGCTGCCGAGGCAGAAGTGGGTGCCGAAACCGAAGGCGATGTGGTGGTTGGGGGTGCGGGCCACGTCGAAGCGGAACGGGTCGTCGAAATGGGCGGAATCGCGGTTGGCGCTCGGATACATGAGCAGAACCTGGTCACCTTCGGCGATGGTCTGGCCGGCGACCTCGATGTCGGTCCTCGCGGTCCGGTTCATGTTCTTGATGGGCGTGACCCACCGCAGCATCTCTTCGACGCCGGTTTCGAGGGTCACCTCACCACTGGTCAGCAGCTCGTGCTGGTCCGGGTTCTCCAACAGGGCATGCATCCCGCCCGAGATCACGTGCCGGGTCGTTTCGTCACCCCCGATGAGGATGAGCAGCGCCTCCATGACCAGCGCCTCATCGTCGAGCTTTTGGCCGTCGATTTCGGCGTGGCACAGGATCGAGACCAGATCGTCGGTCTGTTCTCGGCCCCGCCGGTCGGCGATCACCCCCATCTGGTATTCCCGGAAGCCGATGGCGGCGAGCATGGTCTTGGTGAGCTGTTCCTCGGTGGGCTGATTCGTGAGGCTGCGGAGCATGTCGTCGCTCCATTCGAGCAGTTGATCGGCCATCTGCCGGTCAAAGCCCAACATGTCGCCGATGAGCAGCAGCGGCAGCGGCGCGGCAATGTCCCAGACGAAGTCGCAGCTGCCCTTCTCACAGACGCGGTCGATGATCTCGTGACAGATCGTGGCGATGTGGTCTCGTTTGTCGCGCACCCGCCCCGGGGTGAAGCCCCGGTTGACGAGCATGCGCCGGGCCTTGTGTTCGGGGTCGTCCTTGTCGATCATGTTGTCCGCTGGCCCACTTGAGTGCGGCCGGATGCCGTTGGCGTTGGAGAAGCGAGCCGGGTCCTTGGCCGCGGCGAGTACCTCGTCGTATCCAGTGAGGGCCCAGACCTGGTTGCTCTCGTCGAAGTACGCCGGAGCGTTTTCGCGCATCCAGGTCCAACTCGAATGTGGGTCGTTGGCGTAGAACGACCCGTTCAGCAGGTCGATGTCCGATCGCTGTTCGTGCGTGTAGATGCGGCCCATTGCGCGTCCCCCATTCGACCATCCGCCGAGCCGGCGGTTAAGAACCTGTTCTACCAAGCCGGTTCGGTCGGCGACAGCTCACCTAAGGTTGTTCCATGGCAGACGTGAAACTGGATATCCGCCCGGTGGGCGCCGCGCTCGGTGCCGAGATCCGGGGCGTGGACCTCAATCACCTCCGCGACGACGAGTTCGCCGCGATCGAGCAGGCGTTCGCCGATCATCTCGTCGTCTTCTTTCCCGAGCAGGACCTGACCCCCGACGGCCATCGCGAGTTCGCCGCCCGCTTCGGGGAACTCGAGGTGATCAACGGGCTGAAGAAGCTCGACGATCAGCATCCCGAAATCGTGGTGCTGGACGATGCGGTGACGCCGGCGGCCGACGTGTGGCACACCGATGTGACGTACCGGGAGAGTCCGCCGATCACCGCCATCTTGCACATGGTGGAATGCCCGCCGGTCGGCGGCGACACCATGTGGATCAACCTCTACCAGGCGTACGAGACGCTGTCGCCGCCCATGAAGGAGATGCTCGAAGGCTGCACCGCGGTGCACGTCAACCGGTACGGCGCCGGCAACCATGAGCACCCGGTGGTGCGGGTCCACCCGGTCACCGGGCGCAAGAGCCTGTACGTCAACCGCATCTTCGCCAGCCATATCCGCCAACTGAGCCGGCCCGAGTCGCGAGTGCTGCTCGAGTTTCTGTACCGGTGGTGCGAGCAGTCGCGCTTCTCGGTTCGCTATCGCTGGAGCCCCGGTGGCGTCGGCATGTGGGACAACCGGTGCACGCTGCACTCGGTGGTCAACGACTGGTCCGGTTCCCGCATCATCCAACGCATCACGGTGCTGGGCGACAAGCCGACCGGGCTGGGCGAGCCGCGGTGGCCGAAGTTCGAGCCCAACGCCAACGGCGCCTCCGACTTCTACGACAAGAACTATCCGTTCTGATGGGTGCTCGAGGCGTGAACCGGGTCGTGATGATGGTGTGGGACCTCGACGAGGGCATGGCGTTCTACGAGAAATTGCTCGGTGCCACCTTCGAACAGTCCGACGGTACGCGGGCGGCGGAGTTTGGCGTGCAGGCGGCGATGGCCTGGAATGCGGGTATCGAACTCGTAGCCCCGCTGCCGGACGTGCCCAGCCATGCGCGCGAGCACCTGGAGACCCACGGCGAAGGAATCGCCGGTGTCGTGTTCGCGGTCGACGATGCCGACGAAGCCCTCGCATCGGCCGAGGGGCTTGGGCTGTCGGCCTACTTCTCGCTCGACTACACCCAGGACGAGATCGACGAGACGGTGGGCGGCAACTTCACCAAGTACAAGCAACACTTCATCGCCGCCGCTCCCCCGCTCAGCGGGTCGGTACTGGTCGGCGAGTACGAGTGGAAGAAGACGTTCGCCGGACCGCGCTAGCTGCATTGAGCGCCGGAGTCGGTCATCGGCTCGGGCCGGCGGTGATTAGCTCTTGATGACGACGTTGGGCCGGGCGATGCCCTGGGCCTCACACAGACCGAAGTAGGCCTGGCTGATGGTGGTGGCGTCGACGACGGATTCGACGTTGCCGTCGTCGTCGATGTTGAGGTTGGCGCCGTAGATCTGGAACCACACGTCGGTGGCCTCGGTGTTGTCGGCGGGAACGGTCAGCGTGTGCACCGACCCGGCCTCCTCGTACAGAAACGAGCCGGCCCGGTTCACGTAGTCGTACTCGGCGTACTTCCACGCGCCGGAGAGGGTGTACCCGAAGACGGGGCCGGTGTGCTTGTGGCGCTGCACGTTGAACCCGGGTTGAAACAGGTTGCGGACGATCCACAAACCCTCGGACGTGTTGGCCATCACCAGCTTGAGCTTCGACCCGTCGGGGAGATCGACCCACGGGACCTCGTCGTCCCCGAGGTGGATGGCGTCGGATGGACTGCTGAGCATCGTCATGGCCCAACCCTAGGATCGCCACCCCACCCGCGCCACCGAGCCCCCGGCCCGCGTGGTCACTCTGGTGCCAGGCACCAGAGTGACCACGAGGCGGTTGGCGGGGGTCGAATCGCACGGGTTGGGCTGGATGGATAGGGTCGCCGCAGCCGGGGGTTTGAGCTTCTGGCCGACCCCCTGCACGCACCCCCTACACACCCGCACCCCCACACAACTTGGCCCCGCAGATGGATACAAGGCGTTGACCCACCCCGAAGACCGACTCACGGACCTCAGCGGACGGGTGGCCGTCGTCACCGGCGGGAGCCGCGGGTTGGGTCGGGAGATGGTTCTCGCCTTTGCCCGATGCGGTGCCGATGTGGTGATCGCCAGCCGTAAGGCCGACGCGTGCGAGGCCCTGGCCGACGAGGTCCGCGGCTCAACCGGTCGCCAGGCGCTGCCGTTCGCCTGCCACGTCGGCGACTGGGCCGCCTGCGATGCGCTGACCGAGGCCACGTATGCCGAATTCGGCCGCTGCGACATCCTGGTGAACAACGCGGGCATGTCCCCGCTATACCCGTCGCTCGTCGAGGTGAGCGAAGAACTGTACGCCAAGGTGATGGCGGTGAACCTGCAGGGCCCGTTTCGCCTATCGGCCACCTTTGGCGAACGTATGGCGGCCGCCGATGGCGGTTCGATCATCAACGTTTCGTCGGTCGCGGCGGCCGAGCCCTCCCCCGTCGAAACCGTCTATGGCGCGGCCAAAGCCGGGGTGCACAGCTTCACCAAGTCGTTCGCCCGGGCCTATGCCCCCAAGGTGCGGGTCAACTGCCTGATGCCGGGCCCGTTCATGACCGACATCTCCAAGGCGTGGAGCCCGGAGATGATCGCCGCGATGGAGCGACGGGTCCCGCTGGGCCGGGGCGGCCAACCCGATGAGATCGTCGGCGCCGCGCTGTACCTGGCGTCGGATGCGTCGAGCTACACGACCGGATCCATCCTCAAACTCGACGGTGGAATGATCTTCTCCACGTCCTGATCAACGGAGCTACCCATGCTGACCCTCTTCGACGACTACCCGATTCACCAGACGCCGGACCCGATCAACACCCCGGCCTCGTCGGACAAGGACGTCTACGAGCGCTACTGGTTCAACGGCTACTCGACCGATGCGACGACCTACATCGGCATCGGCACGGCGCTGTACCCCCACCTCGGTATCCGCGATGCCGGCGTGAGCATCGTGATCAACGGCCGCCAGCACGCGTTCCACGCCTCGGCGCGCTCGGGCGACGAACCCACCGACATGACGATCGGCCCGTTTCGGCTCGAAATCGTCGAACCGATGCGCTCGTGCCGCATCACCGTTGCCGCCAACGACACCGGGTGGGCGGGCGAGCTGCTGTTCGAGGGCCGCACCGCCAACATCGAAGAGCCTCGCCACACCTTTGGCCGCGGGATGCGCAAGGTAATGGACACCACCCGCTTCACCCAGCTCGGTCGATGGTCGGGCTGGCTCGAATTCGATGGCGAACGAGTCGAGTTCGACCGCGAGACGATGCTCGGCACCAAGGACCGCTCCTGGGGCATCCGTCCCCTGGCAGGCGGCGACCGTCGCGGCGCACCCGAACCGCCCCGCGACTCCGGACTGTTCTTTCTCTGGGCACCGCTGCACTTTGACGATCTGTGCGCCCACTACCAGCTGTTCGAGGACACCCGGGGCCGACCGATGTTCAGCGTCGGGGCCTTCCTGCCGACCTATGGCTCGATCGATGAACTGCCCGGCGTCGAGGACGCCGGCGTGACCGACATGCGAAACCTCGAGCACGACGTGACGTTCTCGACCGACAGCCGGATGATCACCGACTGCACGCTCGCGTTCACCGAAATCGAGTCTGGGACGCGCCATGAGATCGAGTTTGAGAAGGTCTTCACCTACCGCATGAAGGGCATCGGCTACAGCCACCCGGAATGGGGCCACGGCATGTGGAAGGACGAGGTGGCCGTCGGCTCGGAGTCTTGGGATTTGGATTCGGTCGACGACACCGCGTTCGAGAACCAACACGTCCAGCACCTCGTGCGGGTGACGATGGGCGACCGGCAGGGTATCGGCGTGCTCGAACAGAACATCCTCGGCCCGTATCGTCCATATGGACTCGAAGGGGCGATCCGTCCACCGTCGGGCTGATCGGGTGACCCGGGCCGAGGGTCACCCGCCGCCATACTGAGGACGTGCACCGCCGACATCTACCGTTCAGCCTGTTTCTGGTCGGTGCCGTCGTGGTAGCGGCGTGTTCGTCCGACGGTGGTCCGTCGACCGTCGAGGTTGTCGCCCCAACGACTTCCTCTGCTCCCACCACCGCCGTCACGACAACGGCGACGCCAGTGGAAGTGACCTCGACCGAAAACGGGCCGGCTGAATCGGGCACAACGGTGATCGGGCCGTTTGGCCGCACCCCGATCCTGATCGCCGTCCGAGAGGACGAAGCGCGAAACATCATCTTTCGCGCCGACGCCGATGGTCAGATCAGTACCGTCGCGACAATTTCGGGCGAGGGCGTATTCCACAGCGCTCCTTCCGCGGGCGCGGGCGGAGATCGACTGATCACCAATGCGGCTTTTGAGGACGGCTGGTTCTCCTGCGAGAGCTACAACGGAGCCATCCAGGAGCTGTCACCAACCGGCGTCTTGTCGACTCTGGAGGGCGCTTACGCACAGTTGAGTGCTGATGGTCGCCACATGGTGTACGCCGCGGCCAGCGACTGCCAGGCCGACCTGCAGGATCCGAACTTCGTCCACGCTCCGCTTGACGCCATTGTCCGGCTCGACTTCGACACCGGGGAGGAGACCCGATGGGACTTCCCCGGCGCGGTGTTTGACTCCAAGGTTCCCGATCCGGTTCGATCGATAGCGCTCACCGACGATCGAATTCTGGTCAATGTCGACGGAAAATTGCTGGAGATCGAGCTGAACTCGGCCGAGATCATGACCGATCCGGCCGAGGCGGTCGAAATCGGGGATATGGCTTTGCTCGGCGCCCTCCCCGACGGCACCGTGCTGGGTACGGACTGGACGGTCGACGACTTTCACGGGATCCACCAGATCGACCCCAGCACCGGACAGATCTCGGCCCCGGTCGCCGTGGCGCAACCCGGGACGGTGGCGCTCGACCGAACCGGGACCACCCTTGTCTACGTCGCGAGCGGGAGCATCGTAGTCAACGGTGTACCGGTCGAGATCGACGGGCTGGATGTTCAGCGAGTGCACTCCCTCGGGTTCTAACGCCCCACCGAGCCCGGCTACGGCTCGATCAACCCGGGGGCCTGAAACACGTCGAGCGTTGCGAACAACGCCCGCACGATCTCGACATCACCCGTGACGGTGATCGAGCCGGCCTCGATCTCACCTTCGACGGTGGCGCCGCTCGCGTGGTCCATGAAGCGCTGGTAGGTGGCGCGGTCGATGGTGATCTCGGCAGCGGCGGCATCGTCTCGCTGGGCGGGCCGATGATGGATGGTCGCCGCTCCGACCCCGAGCACATGCCATTCGTCGAGGTCGGTGAAGTGCCAGTTGATGGTGGTGTCGGACCCGGTCCAGCGCTCCGGGTTGAACCGCACGCCCAGCAGGTCGAAGAGCTGTTCGGCCGTCGCCGCCACCAGGAGAAACCGGCCGGCACCGATGGGGCCCTCGGGTGAACCGTGGCGCAGCTCCTGGGCCCCCATGAGGTAGGCGTTGCGCCAGGTGCCGGACTCGGCCTGATAGCCGAGTTGCTCCAGCGCGTCGGCCTGGAGCTGACGGGCCTCGACGTTGGCGGGGTTGGCGAACACCGCGTGGTTCACCAGCTGGGCGACCCAGCGGTAGTCGCCGTCGGCAAAGGCGGCTCGGGCGATGCCCAGCACCGCGTCGACCCCGCCCATTGCCTCGACGTACCGCTCGGCCGATTCCACGGGCGGCAACGGGTTGAGATTGGCCGGGTTGCCGTCGTACCAACCCAGGTAGCGGTTGTAGACCGACCGCACGTTGTGCGACACGGTGCCGTAGTACCCCTGGACATGCGACTCGTTGGCGAACGCGGCGGGCAGCGTGAGCTCTTCGGCGATCTCCATCGGCCGGTAACCCTGATTGGCGAGCCGCATCGTCTGATCGTGCATCCAGCGGTACACATCGCGCTGCAGGGCGAGAAACCGCTTCACGTCGTCCTGGCCGAAGCGGGGCCAGTGATGGCTGGCGAACATGATCTGGGTGGTATCGCCCCACATCTCCAACGCCTCGTGGATGTATTTGCTCCACGCCAGTGCGTTGCGGGTCTGAGCACCACGAATCGGATACAGATTGTGGATGTTGTGCGAGCAGTTCTCGGCCATGCACAGCAGGCCGAGATCGGGGAAGTGAAAGTTCATCTCCGCCGGCGCCTCGGCGTCCGGAGTGTTCTGGAAGACGACGCGGAGGCCGTCGATAACCAACTCCTCGCCCGTTTCCGACACCGTCTCGGTCGGAGCGATCAGGTCGGACAGATACAGCGGAATCGCCTGGCCGAGCCCGACGTCGACCTGGCCCCGGACGCCGGTTGGCAGGAACGGTCCGAACTGATAGCTCGCCCGCCGGCCCATGATCGGCCCGGCGATGACGTTCTCGCTGACCACTTCCTCGAGGAAGCCGATGGGAGCGATGATGCGGACATCGCCGGCGTCGACAGCTTCCTGGGTGGTTACGCCGAGGACGCCGCCGAAGTGGTCGAGGTGACTGTGGGTGTAGATCACCGCCGTGACCGGTCGCTCGCCGAGCGTGCGATTGGCGAGCTCGAGACAGGCGGCGGCGGTCGGCGCGGTGGTGAGCGGATCGATGATGACCCAGCCCTTCTCACCCGCCAGAAAGGTGATGTTCGAGATGTCGTAGCCGCGGGCCTGCCAGCAGCCGTCGGCCACCTCGAAGAGGCCGTGGATCGCGTTCAACTTGCCCTGGCGCCAGAGGCCGGGGTGCACCGTGTCCGGTGCCGGGTCGTCGGTCCGCAGGAAGTCGTGGCCGGCGGTGTCCCACACCGGGTGATCGCCGATGGTGATGCGACCGGTCTCGTGGGTGGCGAGCAGGCCGCGTGACGCCCGCTCGTGGTCGCCCGGGTCGTCGAAGGAGAAGGTGACCGCGGCATTGGCGGCTGCGGTCTCCGCGGTGGCGGCTTTTGGCTGGTCGGGTTGGTCGCTCATCGCCCCTTGGCTTAGCAGACGAGCGCTTGGGGCCCTAAGGCCGCTCGCGGGCCCGTCGTCTGCCGGGCGGTGGCCTTCGAGCGCTACGGAACGGGCAGGATCGGTCCGAGCGGCAAGGGAGCCGGTAGTCGGGTGCGGATCTGAGCGGTGGCGAAGTCCGGACTGGGATCCAGCGCTGTTTCCTCGATCGTGGCGTGCACCCGGATGGCCGCTCGACCAATCCGCAGGGGGGCGCCGCTGGCCGCCGTTTCCAGCTCGACCCGCGTTTGGCCTTCGCAGGCCACGGTGCGCCCCGCCACTCGCTGGTTCGTTTCGCCGCGAGCGAACTGCACGATGCGGGCTATCACGGTCACCGTGGCGGGCGAACTGCAGCGAACCTGGACGAAGAAGCGCAACTCGCCGTCGATCACCCGGCGCCGCACGTGGTCGATCGCGATGTCGTTGCCATCGACGCGATTCCCCGGGGGTAGGCCGGCCTTCACCCGAATGGCCGCGGTCGAGGTGAGCTTCGCCGTATCGATCCCGTCGGACACCCGCAGCTCGACCTTCACGTCGTACAGGCCTCGATCGATTCGGCGGTCGCCGACGAGAGGAACCACCACGCGGTGCGGCTCACCGGGTATGCATCGAACGACCCCGGTACCGGCCGTGAGCCGCGGGATGGCGATCGTCACCACCACCTCGACCTCTTCCGCGGGGCATTCCACCGCCACCGTGGCTGCCCAGGTGGTCATCGACAGAACCCGGCCGGTCGCCTGCGGCGGCGGGTTCGGCCCGATGGTGGGGTCGAACCCGATCGGTGCGAGTACAAGAGTGCTGAAATCCGGCACCGGGCTTGCGTCGGGGTGGACGACGAATCCGATCGCACAGCTCACTGCTGCGCAGTCCACGGGGTTCCCGGACAGGCTGAACTCGCGCCGGACCTGGAACCGCAGGGAGGCGGAACCCGACGCATCGGTAGGGCCGCCGAGCAGGCCACCGGTGCCCAGGTCGCACGTCATGAACAGATCGGCGGCATCCGCCGGTGGATCGGACAGACACTGGGCGACCGACCACAACAAACCGGGAGCGAAGCCCGTCGCTTCGACCGTCACCGAGTCGCCGTCGGCCAGGCCGGTGGCCGGCGTAATCGCCACGGCCGGTTCGGCCGCAGCCGGCTCGGCGGTGACGGCGAGTCCGGCTGCAGCGACCGCAACCACCAACAACAGTCGACAGCTGACGAGGGTCGATCGCGCGTGCGTCATCATCGGTCTCCTCCACTTCCCCTCGATGCCGACTGCAACTCGACGCCGCATTCAGCCTCGCAGTTCGGCTGCGCTCAGTCCAGAGCCTGTCGGGCGGCGGCCAGGTGCTCAGCGGTGAGCGGGGTCAGGCGGCGGGTTTCGGGGTTGACACACGCCCGCCACAGCATGTCGGCGTTCATTCCTGCGAGGCCCTTGTAGTGACGCGACTCGACCCGGGTGGCGTTGCGCTCGCGAAGCTGGGCGATCACGTGATCGCGACCCTCGGGTGAATAGGCGAACACCGGCTCATCGAGCTCGGCACAGTTCACCGAGAACGACGGCGCCCGCACCGTGAAGAGTCGGCCGGCCTCGATCACGTTCGGCATCGCCCTTGCGATCAGGGCCAGCAGCAGGGCTTTGGCATGTACGCCGTCGACATCGGCGTCGGTGAGCAGAATGATGCGGGCGTAGGGAACGTGGTGCGGGTCGAACTCCTCGGACCGGTTGCGGTCGAGTCGTCGGACGATCTCGTCGACTCGGGCGTTCGCCGCGACTTCGGCATCGGTGGCCCGCACGACATTCATGGGCTTGCCCTGCACGGCGTACACGAACTGGGCCTTGGGGTCACAGACGTTTGCCACCGCATCGGCGGCCGATACGCCCTCGACGACGAACAGTTCGTGATCGGGGTTCTCCAGCGACGGCATCGTCGCCGAAACTAGGCCGCAGGCGCCGCCGGGATCGGGATTGGCAAACGAGTACGCCGCCACGCGCTGGCCACATCCATCGGCGCTCGGCCCTGCGGGGTCGGGGCGGCAGTCACCGAGATCATCGCCCGACCGGCGATCAGGCCTTCATCCAACGGGCTACCGAGACTCAGCTCGACCCGGGTATCGCCGTCGCACGGTTGGTTGCCGCCGCCCAGCACCCGGTGTTGGCGCCGACCGATCAGTTGCGTCACCGAGATCGACACGCCCACGGTGATCTGGCGGCGGCACGTGACATCGACGAAGAACCGAACCTCATCATCGATGACCCGGCGGCGCACCGCGTTGATCGTGATCGACTCGCTCGGCCGGTCGACGCGCGGTGGTGGCGCGGCGATTGCGGCAATCTCCTGCTCGTGGCGCACCGAGCTGCTGTCGAGCTCGTCTCTGATGATGGCCTCGACGACCACGTTTGCGTCTCCGACGCGGAGCCGGGGCCCGCCGGCGATCGGCACAAGGCGGTTCTGCCCGCCGGCGTGGCAGTCGAAGGTGTCGAAGCCGGCCAGCAGGGTGTCGTAGCGGCCGTTCTGGACCGCGGTTTGGGTGACGTCGACGGACAGGTTCACCGCGGCCGCTTCGCTACAGGTCACGCGGACCCGGGCCATCCAGGTCGACACCGTGAGGACCCTGCACAGAGACCTCGGGCGCCACATTGGCCGGCACCGTTGGGTCAAAGCTGATGTCGGCCACGGCGAAGTCGGTGGCCATGTCGGTCAGGGAGCCGCCCGGTGGCAGGGTGGCGGCGGCGACGATGCATTGCTGAGGTTCGGCGCAGTCGATGGGCTCACCGCCGACCTCGATCATGCGACGCAGCAACAGCTCGGCCGATGCATCGCCGGTGGCATCGGTCCGTCCAATGGCGGCGATCGAGGTGTCGCACGCGGCCAATGTGAGGCTTGTGAGGGCGGTAGACGCGTCGCAGACGGTGACGCCGAACGACCGGGATGGCTCGAATCCAGTCGCCGTAATCGCGACCTCGGTGCCATCTACGAGGTCCTGGGACGGGGAAACGCTGATTGTGGGCTCAGCCATCGCCGGCGCAGCCATTGCCAGCGACGACGCGATCAGCGCCGCCGCGGTGAGCAGCATGCTCGCTCGACGCGTCGAACGTTGGACGGCCAGTGGACTCATGTCTCCCCCTTCGTCCGACCACTGTCGGACAGGAGTGACACGGGTGGGCGCTACGGCCCAAGGGTCCGGTCGGACCCGCCGTTTCTACGAACCCGGAGCCGCCGGGATGGGTATCGGCAATCGGGTACGGCGCCGGGCGCTGGCCACATCGGTCGGAGCTGGATCCGGCCCGGCCGGATGGGCCGTGATCGATACCATCGCCCGCCCGGAGTCGAGTCCCTGGCCTTCGGCGAACGCGCGTTCAATCTCAACGATCTGGGTCCCGATGCAGGGCAGACCGCCGCTGGCCAGCAGGAGGTGTTGGTCACGCCCGATCAGCTGGGTGACCGACAGGGTCATTACGAGGTCGATCTGTTGCTCACACACCACGTTGACGAAGAACCGCACCTCGTTGTCGATGATCCGACGCCGGAGGGCTCCGATGGTGATCGTGTCGCTGGGTCGGTTGATTCTTGGCGGCGGCGCCTGGGTCACCAGGACTCGTCCGGCGAAGTTTGGCGCGCCGGTGTTGGGGCCGTCACCGACGGAGGCACTGATGATTGCGGTTGCCTCGCCCACCCGGAGCCGGGCTGACCCATCCAGACCGACGAGACGATTCTGGGCGCCGGGCCCGCAGGCGAAAGAGTCGTCGCCTTCGAAGCTGGTGTCGTAACGGCCGTTCTGGGCCGCCGTTTGGCGCACCTCGACGGCCAGGCTGATCTCTGCCGGCTCGCTGCACGTCACGCGCACCCGCGTCGCCCAGGTCGACACGGCCAACACCTCCACCTCGATGCCCGGTGCATCGTTGGCCGGGGCGTTCGGATCCTGTGCCGCCGAGGGGCCAGCGAGGGCGAGGGACGAAACGATGAGCGCCAACGCGGTGACCAGCATCGCCGCTCGATGGGCGACTCCCCGACGAGCGGGATCAGGCCATTTACGGCGCCGCCGTCCGAACAAACCCATGATGATCCTCCGTCTGTCTCGCCTGGCCCGAAGCGCAGCCATTGTCACACGGGCGCCGGGCTGATCGGCGCAGCGCATGGCGTCCGCGATGGGATCGCGCTGGAAGGGGTCAACTCCCCCAGAGGGCCGCAACGCCGTTGTCGACCTCGTCGACCACGGTGACCGACGTCAACTCGAGCAGGAGCTCGTCGGCGGTCGCCTGCTGGGGCGAGCTCCCCCACTCGTGGAATGCGCTGCGAACCGGCTCGAGAAAGCGCGAGACCGGTGCCAACTGGTAGTCGTCATCGCGGCCGTAGCGCCGGGTGTGATAGCGCAGCGGAAAGCTGATGTTGAGCACGTCGCGCGCCCGAGTCATCGCCACGTACAGGAGCCGGCGTTCCTCCTCCAGACCGTCGGAGTCGGACAACGCCATGTCGGCGGGCAGGTTGCCGTCGGCGGCATGAATGAGGTGCACCGCTTCCCATTCGCAGCCTTTGGCCGAGTGGATGGTCGACAGCGTGATCCAGTCGTCGTCGACATGGGGTGGCCCGGCGAGATCGCTCGACCGGTCGGGTGGGTCGAGGGTTACCTCGGTGAGGAACCGGCTCCGGTCGTGGTAGGCGCCGGCGGTGGTCTGGAGCTGTTCAAGATCGCCGAGGCGAACCACCGAATCCGGATACCGGCGTGGAAATACCATGGCGAAGAACCGCAGGAGCCGTTCGATCTGCTCGGCCGGGGTGAGATCGCCAACCTCGCAATCAGCCATGGCTTCGCGCAGCTCGGTGACCCCGTCGGCGGCCGCGGGCGGCACCTGGGGCGGCGAGGACAAGAAGCGATCGAGCGCCTCGGGCTCACCGTCGGCGATCCCGAGCGAGTCGGCGATGCGCTTGGTGGTGGCAGGGCCGACACCCTCCAGCATCCCTAGGACCCGATACCAGGCGAGCTGGTCCGACGGATTGTCGAGCACCCGCAGCGCAGCGAGAAGATCCTTCACGTGCGCTGCCTCGAGGAACTTCAACCCGCCGAACTTCACGTACGGAATGTCGCGCCGCGCCAGTTCGAGTTCGAGATGATCGCTGTGGTGATTCGCCCGGTACAGCACCGCCTGTTGCCGCAGATCCACGCCCTCCTCGCGCAGCGCCAGAATCTGGTCGCACACCAGGTTCGATTGGGCGGCCTCGTCGTGCGCGGTGATCAGCTCGGGCTGCCGACCGCCGTCTCGCTCGGTCCACAGCCTTTTGGCGATGTGGACGTCGGATTCGGCCAACATGGCGTTGGCGGCGTGCAGGATCTGCGGCGTCGACCGGTAGTTCTGCTCGAGCTTGGTGGTGACCGCCCCCTCGAAACGCTCGGCGAAAGCCCACAGGTTGGCCACGGTCGCCGCCCGGAACCCGTAGATCGCCTGAGCGTCGTCGCCGACGACGGTGACCTGGGTGGTCGGCCCGGTCGTGCCGAACACGATGTCGGACTGCAACGCGTTGGTGTCCTGGTACTCGTCGACGAGAATATGGTCGAACAGCGTCCGCAGATGCGGCCCGACCTCGGGTGAGGCGACCAGCGCCCGCCAAAAGAGCAAAAGGTCGTCGTAATCGAGGACCTGGTGGGCCCGCTTGCGCTCGGTGTAGGCGGCGAAGACCCCGCGGAGGTCGTCGATGTGGGGCCGTAGCCACGGGTAGGACTCGTCGAGCATCTGGGTGAGCGGTGCCTGACTGTTCACCATGCGCGAGTACAGCGCGGCGATGGTCTGCTTCTTCGGGAATCGGCTCCGCCGTTCGGCCAGGCCGAGTTCGGCGCGCACGATGCCGATGAGGTCGGCGGCATCGGCGGGGTCGAGCACGGTGAACCCGGCCGGCAAGCCGATGCTCGGGCCGAGTCGGCGCAACAATCGATTGGCGACCGAATGGAACGTGCCGCCCCAGATCTGGGTCGCCCGCTGGTGGTCGGTCATCGAACCGACGCGAGAGATCAGTTCGGCCGCGCTTCGCCGGGTGAATGTGAGGAGCAGAATGCGGTCGGGGTTGGCCCCCTCGTCGATCAGTCGCCCGACGCGGGCGACAAGGGTGCGGGTCTTTCCGGTGCCGGCGCCGGCGACGATCAGCAACGGAGCGCCGTCGTGTTCGACCGCGGCTCGCTGATCGGGGTTCAGTCCCCGGGCCCAGCGCGGTGGTAAGGCCTCGTCGGCGGTGGGGTTCGTGTCGCTGCTGTCGATGTCGGGCGCCGACAGCACCGTTGCGGTGGCGGTGACGGGAACGGATGGGGCGATGGGGGAAGCGGCAGCGAACATGCGTTCGATACTAGCAACGCCCTCCGACGGTTAGCGAGGGTCGATTTGGCGTCAGGCCGATTCGTGGGGCAGCACGAGGTCGGCGGTGCCCATGGCGTGGTTGCCAATGGCGTTCGCACCCACAAAGCCGACCGTGACCGCTACTCCCCCGTCGGTGGGCTCCACCGCGGTGACCGAGCCCGACATGGTCATGGTGTCGTATGGATAGTTGGGCGCGCCCAGGCGAATGCGAACGTTCTGGAACACGGCGTCGTCGCCCGCCCAGTCGCCGATCCATCGATTGCAGATACCCGTGCTGGACAAGATGTTCATGAAGATGTCCTTCGAGCCCTTGGTGACCGCAGCGTCGCGATCGTGGTGCACGTCCTGGAAGTCGCGGGTGGCGAGGGCGCTCGAGACGACGAGTCGAGGGGTGAGAGCGATGGCCTCGGTCGGCAGTGAGTCACCAACGGAGACGATGGGGCCGGGTCGGTTTGACCCTGTGCGCGGCGTGGTCGGCGGCGCCGCGGCGGCGACCCCATCGTTGGGCGGCGCGGCGGCGGCCGGCGAACCATCGGAGTTCGGCGGCGGCGCCGCCTTGCCGGTGCCGGGCCGGAACTTCAGGATGCGGAAGAACAGGGAACCGACCTCTTCGCCGTCTTGGTCGGTGTAGGTCGCCCGGGTGGTGACGAAATGACCTTCACCCAGGCCCG
The DNA here is from genome assembly GCA_938041035.1 of uncultured Acidimicrobiales bacterium. Taxonomy (GTDB): domain Bacteria; phylum Actinomycetota; class Acidimicrobiia; order Acidimicrobiales; family SHLQ01; genus CALHYX01. The sequence goes on from CALHYX010000004.1 coordinate 33,978, forward strand.
TCCTCTTGAGTTCCGACACGTCGTCGAGGCGGGTGCGGGCGGTCAGGACATCGCCGGGGCGAAGGTAGCGGCGGTACTCCTGGTCGGAGTTGGTGGCGACCACGCCGACGAACCCGGCGGCGTCAAGCTTGCCGAGCACTTTGGATTGGGGCTCGACGCCACGCATGGGCTGTTGGCCCATGACGAGACCGGGCATCGTCCACACGTTGAGCATGCCCGGTGGGGCGACGAGGCCCCGGTGCGGGCCGGCGGCGGCGGCCTCGGGGTCGGTGAAGTACGGGTTGGCCTCCGACATGGCGTCGCACCACACCCGGATGGCATAGGCGTTGACGGGGTCCCGTGCTTCGGTGGCGCTACCCGTCTCGCCGAGCTGAGTGCGCAAATCGGCAAGGAACCCGGTTGCGTCATCCGCGTCGGGCCCTGCACCCGCCTGGTCGTCAGGGCCGTCTCCAGCCTGGTTGTCCGGGCCGTCTCCCGCCCGATTGTCCGCCCCTGCCGTCGACGCGCTCACGCTGCTCTCCTCACTAGCCAAATCTCTCTCAGACTTTCGATAGACGCCTGCCGCTTCGCCGAGCCTGCCACGCAACCCCTCAGCCGGGCGAAAACGACCCGACCTCCCTAACCGCGAACCATCTGGTGCCAGGCACCAGATGGTTCGCGGCGCTTGTCAATGAGCTCGCGGACACTTGCGAGAAGACCGCAGAATGCCGGATCGGTTCGGGCTCGTTGCCGGGCTCGATACAGGCAACTCCGGGTTGCCTGTCCGGATATTCCAAGTCCGTGGCCGACGTCCGCTGTTGGAATCCGCATCCATTCGCACGCAATGAGGATCTGACAAGCCTGAACAATCGATGCACCGGTGTCGCCAATACGGCCGTGCACGGCAAGGGCGATGTCGTCGAGCTGTCGCTGCACCCAGATCAGTTGGCCAAAGTCGTCGCTGATACCGGTCTCGACGACGCGGTCCTGAGCTTGGGGCGTGCGAACAAAGTCGGAGTATCGCTGCCGCGACGAGAAGTGGTCGAGTGTCGGCGCCGTCGTGAACCAGCGGGGCGGCTTCGGCGTCGGCTTGGCGAAGAACTGCATGCTCGACCAGCGGTAACGCTGGATTGGCTTCGTTGGGTCGACGTCGAGCGCATTGCGATGGACATAGCGCGACAGCTGCAGAAAGTACACGTCGGAGTCGACCAGACGGGACTGAAAACGGTCCCGCCACAGCGGCCCGTCTCGGCCCTGGGCGAAGTTGAATTGACGGGTGTAGTTCGACAGCAGTCGGTGCATTCCCGCAGAGAGATCACCGGTCCTTGCCTCGAGAATCAGGTGGTAGTGGTTGTCGAGCAGGCAGTACGCATGACAGACCAATCCGTGGCGACTGGCGGCATCGCCCAGGTGGCTGAGAAAGAGCCGGCGATGCCCGTCGTGGGCGAACACCCGGCGACGATTACCCCCTCGATTGAATACGTGATGTATCGATCCAACTGGTGTATTTCGATGTTGTCGTGGCATGGCCGGAGAACATACGCACGCGGTGAGACAACTTGCCCTTCCCCCCGCCGAACCATCTGGTGCCTGGCACCAGATGGTTCGCGGTTAGGGGCGGGGGCGTTTGTAGAAGGGCAGTTCGACGATGCGGGCGGGGGTGATGGTGCCCCGAACATCGACGTTCACCGAGGTGACGGTGACGCCCGGTTCGATGCTGGCGATGGCGATCGGGTAGTCGAGCGTCGGGCTGAGCGTTCCGCTGGTCAGCTCCCCGACCTGCACACCGGTGTCGCCGTCGAGCAGGGCGTACCCCTGTCGAGCCGGGCGGCGCCCCTCGACCACGAGGCCCACCAGGTCCCGATGTGGTTCCTCGACGAGCGGCTCGAGCGCCGCCCGCCCGACAAAATCGGGCTTGTCGAATTTGACCATTCGTTCCGAGCCCACATCGAACGGTGTCGTGGCGAGCGACAGTTCCTGGCCGTACAGCGGCATACCCGCCTCCAGCCGCAACGTGTCGCGCGCCGCTAGCCCGGCGGGCACCATCCCGTGGGCTTCGCCAACCGTCATGGCGGCATCCCACAGCCCCACGGCTTCATCGGCCGGCACGTACAACTCGAAGCCGTCCTCGCCGGTGTACCCCGTCCGAGCGACGAACGCGTCGAGCCCCGCCGCCTCGGCGTCGGCGCCGCGGTAGTAGCGCAGGTCGGCGATCTCCGGGTTGGTCAGCTCGACCACGATCGCCTCCGCCGTCGGCCCTTGAATCGCGATCAGCGCGGTGTCGAGCGACTCATCGGCCACCTCGGCGTCGAACCCCTCCGCCCGGGCCGCGAGTTCGGCGGTGACCACGGCCCCGTTCGAGGCGTTCGCGACCACCAGGAACCCGTCCTCGGCCCGGCGGTACACCACCAGGTCGTCCACGATCCCGCCCGCGTCGTTGCAGATCATCGTGTAGCGCGCCTGCCCGATATCGAGCGAGGAGATCAACCCGATGAACGCGTAGTCGAGCATCGCCGCAGCGTCGGGTCCGATCACGGCGATCTCGGCCATGTGGGACAGGTCGAACAGCCCGGCCTGATTCCGAACCGACTGGTGTTCTTCGACCGCACTGCCGTAGCGCAACGGCATGTTCCATCCGGCGAAGCTGGTGAGCCGGGCGCCGAGCGCCTCGTGACGGTCGTGCAGGGGGGTGGGAATCAACTCGTCGGACATCAGGTGCTTTCTCTGGACTTGCTCTCGGTGGATCAGGTCTCGGTGGATCAGGTCTCGGTGGGGAACCTCGAGGGTTCGCCGAGCGGGGCGATCACCTCGCCGAACGCAGCGAGGAAACGATCATTCTGCTCGACGGTCCCCACCGTGACTCGGATCCCTTCGTTGGCAAAGGGCCGCACGACCACACCGCGCCGTTCGAGCTCGACCGCCACACCGGCCGTCGCGGCGCCGATCGGTAGGTAGACGAAGTTGGCCTGGGCATCGGGCAACCGCCATCCGGCCTGCACCAGTTCACCGACCAGCCTGGTGCGCTCGGTCAGCAACGTGTCGATATTGGGCCGAATCTCGTCGAGGGCCCCCAGGGCGGCCAGCCCGGCGGCCTGCGCCAGGCCGTTGACGGCGAAGGCCAGGAGGACCTTGTCCAGCTCGGTGATCACCTCGGGTGCCCCGACCGCGTAGCCGAGCCGTAGTCCGGCCAACCCGTAGGCCTTCGACAACGTGCGGCTCACGACCACGTTGGGGAATCGGGGTACAAGGTCGGCGACCGGGTCTCCGAATCCCGGGTCGACGAACTCGCGATAGGCCTCGTCGACCAGCACGATCACATCGGAGGGAACGCGCTCGATCATGGCGGCCAGCGCCGCGGTCGACACCGCGGTGCCGGTCGGGTTGTTCGGCGTGGCGAGCAGCACGAGCTTGGTTCGATCGGTCACCGCGGCCGCCACCGCATCGAGATCAAAGGTGTGATCGACCAGCGGCACCCGCACCGACGTCGCGGCCATCTGGGCGACCATCACCGGGTAGGCCTCGAACGACAGCCACGGGAACACCGCTTCGTCGCCCGGGTCGAGGTAGGTGATGCACAACTGCTGCAAAAGCCCGACCGACCCGCAGCCGACCGTGACCTGGTCGGGTTCGACCCCCACCCACGAGGCCAGCGCCGCCCGCAGTTCCGCCGCTCGGTGGTCGGCGTACCGGTTCACCCCCGACGCCGCAGCGGCGATGGCCGCCGTCACCGCGGGCACGGGCGGGAACGGGTTCTCGTTCGACGCCAGTTTGATGGCATCGGCGATGCCGTGCTCGGCCTCGGCCTGGGCGGCGCTCTTGCCCGGCCGATAGGGCGCCATGGCGGCGATGGATGGACGGACTCGGCCGATGGGCATCCGCCGACCTTAGCGACACTGGACCCGTCCAAGCGCCAGCTAGTCGAAGGCCTTCTTCATCGCGGCGAGCGGATCCTGCTTCGCCTCCTGCACCGAGGCCTGATGGCCGGCGAGGGCCTGAAACTCCTGACCGGCCCGTATGGCGGCTCGGGCGCCCCAGACATCGAAGGAGCGGTGCACGGACCGCTTGTTGATCTGTTGCAGGTCCGGGGCGACCTTGGCGACGTCGCGGGCGATGCCCAGCACCGATTCGTCGAGCTCCGCGGCGGGATACGCCCGGTTGGCGAAGCCGACCGCGACCGCCTCAGCGGCCGAATAGGTGTTGCCCGTGAGCATCATCTCCATCGCGGCCCGAAGACCCACCAGCGGCGTGTGTACCTGCCAGTCGGGCGGGCTCATCACCCGCACCACCGGGTAGCCAATCGTGGCGTCATCGGCCAGATAGACCAGGTCACAGGCCGAGGCGAGTTCGGTCGCGCCGGCCATGGCGTAGCCATGAATCTGGGCGATCACCGGTTTGGCCAGATCCCAGATCGAGAACCACCCCTCCCCCGCCTGGCGGGCCCACGCACCGTCGCCGGGCGAGGTGTACACCGGGGTGTCGTGCACGGGATCGTCGCCCATCAGCGACCCGCCGCCCAGGTCATAGCCCGACGAAAAGCACGGCCCGGCGCCCCGGATCACGGTCACCCGCACGTCGGGGTCGTGGTCGTTGCGGCGAAGGGTGTCGAGCAATTCGGTTCGCAGCGCGGCGCTGATCGCGTTTCGCTTCTCGGGTCGGTTCAGCGTGATCCGGCAGATGTGCTCGGACGGCTCGTCGACGATCAGCAGCGGGTTGGGCGCATCGGTCATGGGCCCACGTTCTCAGCTGTCGCGCGTCCCGGCCAGCTCGGCGATCAGTTCGATCGCCTCGGGCTGCTCGCTGCGCACGGTCACTCCGGTGGCCCCCGCGGGAACGACATTGGGCCACCGCTCGGCGATCCGCGTGCGGGAGCCGATCAACGTCCCCTGCTCGATGTAGGCGTCGGGCATGGCGGCGATCGCCTCGTCGCGGCGCCCGGCGAGCACCAGTTCCTGAATGCGCGCCGCTTCCTCGGGGAACCCGGCTCGGGCCATGGCGTCGCGGTGATAGTTGTGACTCTCGCTGCCCATGCCACCCACGTACATGGTTCGTAGGGGCTTGCGGGCGGCGATCGCCCCGGCCACGTCGTCGGTTATCTCGACCGACACGTTGGTGAAGATCTCAAACGACTCGCGGTCGCCCAGGCGTTCGTCGCGACGGGCGAAGCCGGCGGCGAGCGGTTCGGCAAACGTCTGGGCGCCGTCCGGGCCGTAACCCATCGGCAACCAGCCGTCCGCGACCTCGGCCGCCAGCGCGGTATTGCGGGGTCCGCCCGATGCGATCCAGATCGGGATGTTGGGGTTGGGGTGCAGAATCGACTTCAGGGCCTTGCCCTGGCCGATCGAGCCCTCACCGGTGTAGGGCAGGGTGATCTGGTCGCCGTCGTGGGAAACGGGTTCCTCGCGCCGCAGCACCTTGCGCATGATGGCGACGTAGTCGCGCAGCATCGGGTTCGGCTTGCCCCACGGTCGGCCGTACCAGCCCTCGACGATCTGGGGCCCCGACACCCCGAGCCCGATGATCACCCGGTCGCCCCCGGCCATGGCGTCGATGGTCATGGCGGCCATGGCGGTCGCTGCGGGTGTGCGCGCCGCAAGCTGCACCACCGCGGTTCCGAGCCGGATGCGCTCGGTCTGGCCGGCCAGGAACGCAAGCGGCGTCAGCGCGTCGGTGCCGTAGGCCTCGGCCGTCCAGACGACGTCATAGCCGAGTTCCTCGCATCGCTGCACCTGCTCGACCGGCACCCGCAGGTCGGCCCCGCGGTACAACTCCAACCCATAACCCAGTTTGATTCCCACCACCCGGGCCTACCACCGGCGTTCCCCGATGTCAGGCCGATGGGAAGGCGCCGCCTGACCTACTCGGCTTCGGCGAACACCACCAGCACCTGATCGGCGGCGACCTGGTCGCCGACAGCCACCCGGATCTCAGCGATCGTGCCCGACCCGGCGGCCGTGACCGGGTGCAGCATCTTCATCGCTTCGATGGTGATCAGGGTCGCCCCGGCCTCGACCTCGTCGCCGACCGCGACCCCCAGGTCGGTGACGAGCCCCGGGAACGGCGCGACGACGGCGCCGGCGACCGACCGGCCGGCCGATGACGGCGCCCACCGCTCCGAGCGGGTCGGCACGGCGAAGGTGAAGGTGGCGAGCCCAGCGTCGACGAAACAGGTCCTTGATGGTCGATCGACCGTCACCGCCAGCGGGGCATCGGATTCTGCTGTACCGGGGCCGGCGTCCTCATCGGCCGGCGATCCGGGGCTGAGCTCGGTGCGGGGGAAGGTGTAGGTCTCGCCGTTTTGGACGACCGCCACCGTCTGGGCGATCGGTGCCGGCGTGAGCCGCAGCGGCCCAGCCGACCACACCCCGGACCTCGGCGCAGAAGTGTCGCTGGAAGCAAACCAGGCACTCGCGGCCGCCAGTGCCGCCGCCGATACGTCAACCGGTTCGGGAAGATCGGACTCGTCGAGAAAACGCGTGGTGATGCGGCCGGCGAGAACCGGCGGCTGGGCGACCAGCCAGCGCAGGAAACCGAGGTTGGTCGTGAGCCCCGCCAACCGCATGGAGCCGAGCGCCCGGTCGAGCGTGGCGAGGGCGCCGTCGCGATCGGCACCGTGAGCGATGAGCTTGCCGATCATCGAGTCGTAGTGCGGTGAGACCTCGCTGCCCTGCACGACGGCGCCGTCCCACCGGCAGTCGGGCGGCACCACCAGCTGTTCGACCCGGCCGATCCGCGGGGCGAAATCCGCCCAGGGGTCCTCGGCGTTCACCCGCACCTCCACCGCCGCGCCCCGGAGATGGCGATCGAAATGGTCGGCGGCGATCGGGAGGTGCCCTCCGTTGGCGACCAACAACTGCAACTGGATCAGATCGAGCCCGCACACCATCTCGGTGACGGTGTGTTCGACCTGGATTCGGGTGTTCATCTCCAGAAAGAAGTACTCACCGGTGTCGTCGTCGACGATGAACTCGACCGTGCCCACCGAGTCATACCCGAGCGATCCGGCCAGGTCCCGAGCAGCGGCGCGCAGACCGGTTCGGGTCGCTTCGGCCAGGTTGGGCGCCGGTGCCTCCTCGAGCACCTTTTGGTATCGCCGCTGCACCGAGCATTCCCGGGTGCCCAACTCGACCACGGTGCCGTGTTTGTCGCCCACGACCTGAACCTCGACGTGGCGCGGGCGCTGCACGTAGCGCTCGACGATCACGTCGCCATCGCCGAAAGCGCGCTGGGCCTCGGTGCGGGCTTCGGCCAGTGCGGCCCCGAATCCGTCGGGCTCGTGGGCGATGCGTATGCCCTTACCGCCTCCGCCGGCGGAGGCCTTCACCAGTACGGGGTAACCGATCCGTTCTGCGGCCGCGGCCAGCGCGTCGTCGTCCTGGGAGTCGTTGAAGCCGGGGATGATCGGCACGCCCGCAGCCGCCGCGAGGCTCCGCGCCCGGATCTTGGAACCCATCAGCGTGATCAGTTCCGGGGTGGGCCCGACCCAGATCAGCCCGGCGCCCACCACGGCGCTCGCAAAGTCGGCGTTCTCGGCCAGGAACCCGTAGCCGGGATGCACGTGGGTGGCGCCGCTACGCTCGGCGGCGGCGAGCAGTGCGTCGATCGACAGGTAGGAATCCGCCAGGGCCGCCGGACCGATGGGCTCCGCCAAGGATGCCTCGGCGACAAACGGGGCGGTGGCATCGGGCTCGGCGTACACCGCGATCGACGCGACACCCCACGCGTCGGTCGAACGGATGACGCGACGCGCGATCTCGCCCCGGTTGGCCACCAGGACCCGCATCGAGGGGTCGGGGCAGGCGAACGCAGTCGCGGCATCGTCCATCTCGGCGGCGCCGGTCACATCCGGTACACGATCTTGTCGCCCTGGTCCGGCGCCGGCCCCCGAGCGGCGAGGGCCAGGCACAGACCCAGGACATCGCGGGTGGCGGTCGGTTCGATCAGGCCGTCGTCCCACAGGCGCGACGTGGCGTAGTACGGGTCGGACTGCTCCTCGTACTGGCCGCGGATCTCGGCGCGGATGGCGGCGAGTTCGTCCTCGGTGGTTTCGGCGCCCTTCATCCCGCCGAGTCGGATATCGGTGAGCACCGTCTCGGCGGTGTCGGCCGCCATGGTGGCGATTCGGCTGTTGGGCCAGGCGAACAGAAACCGGGGCCCGAACCCGCGGCCGCACATGCCGTAGTTGCCCGCCCCGTAGGAGCCACCGATCAGCACGGTGAACTTGGGCACCCGGGCGTTGGCGACGGCGGCGACCATCTTCGCCCCGTGCTTGGCAATACCGGCCACCTCGCTGTCGCGGCCGACCATGTAGCCGCTGGTGTTCTGGAGAAACAGCAACGGGATGCTGCGCTGCTCGCAGAGCTCGATGAAGTGGGTTGCCTTGAGCGCGGCCTCGGAAAAGATGATGCCGTCGTTGGCGATCACCCCCACCAGATGGCCCCACACCCGAGCGAACGTGCAGATGATCGAAGCGCCGTACTCCGGTTTGAACTCGGTGAAGCGCGAACCGTCCACCAGTCGGGCGATGATCTCGTGGGCGTCGAAGGGGATGCGGGTGTCCGCATTGATGATGCCGCCGATCTCGGCGGGGTCGAGGGCCGGCGGTTCCGGCGCGACGGAATCGAGCCACCCGGCGCTCTGGTCGGCCCGGGTGAGATTGGTCGTCTCGCAGATGGTGCGCAACAACCCGTACGCCTCCGCCTCGGTGCTCACCCGGTAGTCCGAAACCCCCGACTCGCGAGTGTGGAGTTCGGCGCCGCCCAGGTCGTCGGGTTCGACGATCTCACCCAGCGCAGCCTTCACGATGGGCGGGCCGCCGAGGAAGATGCGGCCGATGCCCTCGACCATGATCACCTCGTCGCTCAGCGCGGGCACGTAGGCGCCGCCGGCGGTACAGCCGCCAAGCACCACCGACAGTTGCGGTAGTCCCTGAGCCGACATCCGGGCCTGGCGGTAGAACGTGCCACCGAAGTGATCCTTGTCGGGGAAGACCTCGTCCTGCATCGGCAGGAAGGCCCCGCCCGAATCCACCAGGTAGATGCACCCCAGCCCGTTCTCGGCCGCAATGTCCTGGGCCCGCACGTGCTTCTTGATCCCGGCCGGGAACAGCGAGCCGCCCTTTACGGTGGCGTCGTTGGCGATGAACATCCAAGGCACGCCGTGGACCAGGCCGATACCGGTGACGATGCCGGCCCCGGGGAAGGCATCGTCGACCTGGCCGAACCCGGCGAGCGACGACAGTTCGAGGAACGGCGATTCGGCGTCGATCACCATGTCGATGCGCTCGCGCACCATCACCTTGCCCCGGTCGAGGTGGCGGGCGATCGAGCGCTCGCGTCCCCGGCCGCCGTCGATGGCGAACTGGATGCGTTCGCGCAGGATGGCCAGATCGGCTTCGTACGCGGCGAGGTTCTCGGCGAACCGGGCGGACCCGGTGTCGATCGCGGTCGTGAACTGCCTCATCGCAGCCGACAGTACTCCCCGACCTGAGCTACCAGGTGCGATCCGCCGGCGGCATCTTCATGGCATCGTTCGGCCGAAACTTCGATTCTCGCATCACCGCGGTGAGCAGGCTCTCGCTGTAGAGGTCTTCCTCGAAGGAGAAGCGTCCTCCGCCCGCGTACTCGAGCACGGAGATGCCGGGTACCTCCCACGGGCTTCCATCGGGTCGCTCCCCGGGCAAGATGTTCGCCCATCCGAGCACCACTCGGTCACCGTCGATCAGCTGCCACCTATGGGGGAAGTCCCAGTCGTCGAGCCCGGCCATCGAGTCGGCCAGGAACTGAGCCACCGCGTCGATGCCGCGATGACGTCCCCACACCGAGTCGACGAACTCGGCGTCGTCGGTGAACACCTCGGCCAGGTCGGTCCACGGTCGGTCACCGGCGATGGCGCCGTAGCGGATGTCGAGGTAGCGGGCGATCGCATCCTCGATCTCCGCCCGCCGGTCGAGGTCGATTGCCGCGTCGTGCGTTTCATCGTTCGTTTCATCGTTCTCATCGCCCATGAGGCGAAGGTAGCCGGATCGGTGCGGCGACGCCCGAGCGCCCGTGGCAACGTTGGTCGTCATGGGGGTCGGCACCGAAACCGAGATCGAACTCATCGCCGCCGCGCCGCGCGACCCGGCACCGGTGCTGGTCGGACGTCGAGGTCTCCCCTGGCGGGGTCTCGGTGCGCTCGTGGTCTGCGTCGCCGTGGTCGCGGGCGTCCTGTTGTCGACCGGAGCCGAACTCTCGCCGTCGACCAGGCCCGACGACCCGCGCGGCAACGTCGGTGGGCGCGGCGACGGTCTGGCCATCTTCTCCGCCATTTCGACCGACGAAGCGGCACGCACCCGCGACGTGTTGACGTGGCGAGCCGGTGACGGCGCCACCATCGCCGAGTGGATGGACGAGGCGGGCCTCGGCGCGGCCACCCGAACGCGTGTGGTGCTCACCGACACGCTGTTCGCTGTCGTCGTGCAGCTACCGGAGGTCGACGGTGTCGCCGACGTCTGCATCGTGCAGGGCAGCCTCGGACCCGGTGCCCTCGTGGAAGGCGGCCTCGGTGGAGCGGTCGACGAACCGCGCGTGGCCTCCTCGATGACCCGCGTGTGCTCGGCTCCCGCCTCCATCGTCGATGGCAGCCTGGTGCTGTACGCCCGGTGCCCCGGCGCCCGCTGTGGTGGCAGTCGCGGCGCGTTTGCCGCGCTCGTGCCCGACAACGTGACCGCCCTGGCCTCGTCCGCCGACGCCTCGTTCAACATCGCGGCCGACCGAGGCGTGATCCTGGCCGACATCGGGCCCGCCGACGTACCGGGCGAGAGCCTCGTGTACGAGCGCACCGATCAGCAGCCGTATCCCCTCGCCCTCGACGGCTGACGTTGGGCGGTGGTCGGGCGAGGACGGCGGCCGTAAGGCTCGGCACTCAACTACAGCAAGATCGCCCACCCGGTTACCATGCCGCCCATGCAGGGACTCATTCTTGAAGGCACTACCGAAGACAGCGTTCGACTCTCCGACGACATCGAACTCGTCGGCACGCTGCAACCCCGTCAGGTGCGCGTCGAGGTGCGCGCCGCCGGCGTGTGCGGCAGCGACCTGAGCTGCGTACACGGCAAGTACTACATGCCCACACCGCTGGTGCCGGGCCACGAGGCGGCCGGGGTGGTCGTCGAGGCCGGGAGTGCCGTCACCTACTGCGAAGTCGGCGACCACGTCGTGCTGTCCACCTTCGGGAACTGCGGGCACTGCGCGGTCTGCGAGAGCGGCAACCCCGGCAACTGCGGAGCGCTCGGTGGCCTGACCCAGCCCTACGCCGAGGGCGACCAGGCGCTGTACAACTTCGCCAATATCGGGGCGTTCGTGCAGGAGACCATCGTTAGTGAGAACCAGGCGATTCCGATTCCGAAGGACATGCCGCTGACCGCGGCCGCCCTGATCGGCTGTGGCGTCATGACCGGCGCGGGCGCGGTGTTCAACCGGGCCAAGGTCGGCTTTGGCGACACGTGTGCGGTCATCGGCGCCGGCGGTGTCGGCCTCAACGTGATCCAGGCGGCCGCCATATCCGGTGCCAGCCAGATCATCGCCATCGACCGGGCGCCGGCCAAAGAAGCGCTGGCTATGGAGTTCGGAGCCACCGACTTTCTGCTCGCGGATGGCGATGACTTTGACGCCGTGAAGGAGGTGCAGGCCCTGAGCGGTGGGGGCGTGAACCACGCGTTCGAGGTCGTGGGCAGCACGGCTCTGCTGGCCGATGCCATCAGCATGGCCAAGGCGGGTGGCAACGTCTGCGCCGTCGGCGTTCCGGATCTGACCGCCGAGGTCACCTATCCCTTCCAGGCGCTGCACCAGAACAAGAACCTCATGGGCATTCGAGCGGGCGGCGGCAAGCCCCGCAAGGACTTCCGCGTGCTCGCCGACATGTACATGAAGGGCAAGTTGAAGCTCGACGAGATGATCTCGCACACCGCGGGCCTCGACGGCCTCCAGGCGGCGTTCGATTCGCTCAAGACCGGCGCCGACGCCCGCACCGTGCTGCTGCCGCACGGCTGACGGCACTCGATGTTCGGCCTCATCACCGGCAGCGGCTTCTACGACATCCCCGACCTGGAGCAGCGCGAGCAGGTTGCCCTCACGACCCCGTTCGGCGTCGTCGATCTCACGCGCGGCCGCTGGCACGGCGTCGACGTCGGTTTCGTGGCCCGCCACGGAGCCGACCACTCGAAGCCGCCGCACGCGATCAACTATCGGGCAAACGTCTGGGGGCTGCGCATGGCGGGGGCCGAATCCATCATCGCCACCGCAGTGAGTGGAGCCATCAACCCGGCGATGGGGTCCGGCCAGTTGGTGCTGATCGACGACTTCCTCAACTTCAGCAGCGGCCGGGCCGCCACCTTCTTCGACGGCACGGTGGGTGAGGCCGAGCTGGCGGCATCGAACCCGCCGCGTGTCGAGATGCCGTCGCTCGACGGTGTGGTGCACACCGATATGAGCCAGCCCTACGATACCGAGTTGCGCGGTCGCCTCCTCACGGCGGCGGCTAGCGCGGGGGTCGAACTGATCGATGGCGGCGTGTACGTCTGCACCGATGGGCCCCGCTTTGAGACCCGCGCCGAGATTGCGATGATGGGGCGCCTCGGGGGCGACCTGGTGGGCATGACCGGCTTCCCCGAAGTCGCCCTCGCCAACGAGCTGGGAGTTCCGTACGCGTCGATCGGTGTGGTTTCGAACCCCGCCGCCGGCCTGGGCCAGGACACGCTGTCGATGGACGACATCTGGGCCGTTATCGATTCGGCCGGCAAGAACCTCTTTACGCTCATCGCCGCGACCATCGCCGGCGCCAACAGCCCCGATGTACCGGAGACCCCATGACCGAAGCCTCCAGCCCACTGCGCACCCTCGACTGGGTCGACGGAGCGATCGAGATGATCGACCAGACGCAGCTTCCCCAGGTCACCGAAACCCTGCGCATCGAGACCATCGACGACCTGGTGGCCGCCATCAAGCGCCTCTCGGTGCGAGGGGCACCCGCTTTGGGAGTCGCCGGCGCCTATGGCGTCGCGCTGGCCGCGGCGATCCACCCACCGGCGACGGCCGCAGCCGAGTTCTCGGCCGCGGTCGACCGGGTTCGCACCGCCCGTCCGACCGCGGTGAACCTCGCCCGTATGGTCGACCGGGTGGAACCCATCGCCCTCGCCGATCCGGCCGCAGCTCTGGCCGAGGCCCACATCATCCGCGACGAGGAGATCGCCGCCTCGGTGGCGATGGGCGACCTCGGCGCCGACCTCATCCTCGAACTCGTGGGCGACCGGCCGATCCGGGCCATGACCATCTGCAACACCGGCGGCCTGGCGGCGGTCGAGCGCGGCACCGCGCTCGCGGTGATCCAAACGCTGCACGAACGGGGAAAGCTCGAAGAGGCCATCCCGGTCGAGACCCGCCCGCTTCTACAGGGTGGCCGCCTCACCACCTGGGAGCTCCAACGCATGGGCGCACCGCACCGGCTGATCGTCGACTCGGCCGGACCGTCTCTCCTCGCCCGAGGTGTGGCCGATGTCGTGTTGATCGGCGCGGACCGGGTGGCGGCCAACGGCGACGCGGCCAACAAGATCGGTAGTTTCAGCCTGGCGCTCGGCGCGGCGCACGCCGGGGTGCCGTTCCTGGTCGTCGCTCCGGAGTCGACCGTGGACATGAACACCGCCAGCGGCGGCGACATCGAGATCGAGGACCGCGGTCCGCTCGAGGTCGCCAACGTTCGCGGCGCTGCGATTGCGCCGGAGGGCACCGACGCCATCAACCCCGCGTTCGACGTCACCCCGGTCGACCTCGTCACCGCGCTCGTCACCGACACTCGAGTCGTCCGCTTCGGGGCCGGTGACACGTTGTGAGCGAACTTCATGGCTGAAACCCCGGCGATCGCCCGCCGATTCGCGGCCGACTACGTCGTGCCCTGCGAAGGCACGGGCCTCATCATCCCGGGTGGAGCGGTCGATCTTGGCGCCGACGGCAGCATCCTCGCCGTCGGCCCGGAATCGGACCTCGAGGCGACCGAGGCACCGATCGACCGGGTGGGCGGTCTGCTCATGCCCGGGCTCGTGAACACCCACGCCCACACGCCGATGACCCTGTTGCGCTCCGCCGGCGACGGTTTGCCGCTGCAACGATGGCTGACCGAGGCGATCTGGCCCCGCGAGGGCAACATCGAACCCGACGACGTGTACTGGGGCATGGTGCTCGGCTCGATCGAGATGTTGAGCGCCGGGGTCACGACGAGCAACGAGATGTACCTGCACGAGGAACGCATGGTCGACGCCGTGCGCGATACCGGGGCCCGGGTGCTCATCACCGGCGCGGTTATCGGCGCCCTCTTGCCCGACGGCAACGTCGAACCGCGCATGGCCGAGCTGAGCGACTTTCACGCCGCGCACCATCGGCCCGCCGAGCGCATCAACGTGGGCTTCGCCGGGCACTCGCTGTACGACCTCTCCCCCGCTCAGGTCGGCGAGATCGCGGCGCGGGCCCGGGCGGTCGGCGGGCTGTTCCACATCCATCTGGCCGAAACCGAGGTCGAAGGCGCCGGGATCCGCGAACAGCACGGAGCCAGCGCCACCCAACTATTGGCCGACTGCGGCGCGTTGGACGGCAAGATCATCGCCGCCCACGGCGTCTGGCTCGACGACGACGAGATGGCGTTGCTGGGCCAGGCCGGCGCGGCGGTCGCCCACTGCCCGCAGTCGAACCTGAAGTTGGGTTCAGGGATCGCTCGGGTGAACGCCATGCTCGACGCCGGCATCACCGTCGCCGTGGCCACCGACGGCGTGGCATCGAACGACGGGCTCGACCTGTGGGAGGAAGTACGCCTCGCTCCCCTGCTCGCCCGCGGTCGAGCCCATGATCCGGCGGCGATGAACGCGACGACCGCCCTCGACCTCGCCACGCGATCGGCCGGCCTGGCGCTCGGCATGCCCGATCTCGGCGAACTGCGACCCGGAGCGCGGGCCGACATCATCAGAGTCGACCTCGATGTGCCGGCGTTCGTGCCGGGTCGCATCGAGGATCTGCTGACCCACGTCGTGTTCGCGGGTGGGGCCCGCTTCGTCACCGATGTGTGGGTCGACGGTCAGCGTGTCGTCGACGACGGCACGTGCACGACCTTCGACGTCGATCGGGCCATCGCCGAGGCCACCGAGCGCGGCCGCCGCCTCGCCGCCGACTGACTAGGGTCATTTCCTCAACGCCACAGGGGGCAGCATGAGTACCGACACCGAACCCAACGCAGTCGACACATCGGTGGTGGATTTCCACTTCGACGTGTTGTGTCCGTACGCCTACCAGACCGCCAAGTGGATTCGTGACGTGCGGGCCCAGAACGGCATCACCATCAACTGGAAGTTCTTCAGCCTCGAAGAGGTAAACCGGGTCGAGGGCAAGAAGCACCCATGGGAGCGCGAGTGGTCCTACGGCTGGTCGATGATGCGCATCGGAGCCATCTTGCGCCGCTCCAACATGGACGACCTCGATCGCTGGTACGAACGGGCCGGTCGGGCGCTGCACGAGGACGGGCACAAGCCGCACGAGCCCGACGTCGCCCGTCATCTGCTCGACGAACTGGGGCTCGATCCGGGCGTGGTCGATGCATCGCTGGCCGACGACAGTACCCACGATGAGGTGCGGGCCGACCACCAACGCGTCATCGACAGTGGGGGCTACGGCGTGCCGACGCTGTTCTTCGGTGACGAGTGCCTGTTCGGACCGGTGCTGATCGACCCACCGACGGGTGCAGCCGCCCTGCGCCTCTGGGACTCGGTGGCGACGTGGGCGGAGTTCCCGCATCTCTACGAGCTGCAGCGGCCCAAGACGCCGGCCGACGAGGGCGCCATCGCCACCACCTTCAAGCCGTATCTCGAAGCGCGAGACTGGGTGTCGGTGAATCGGGGCAAGCAGATCGGCTTCACCGACGAGGGCTTCACGGACCTCGGCCCGATGACCTGAGCCCCAACTCGGATCGCGAACCACCGATGAGACGCACGACAAGATCGAGAAGCGAACCATGAACGAACCGACCCCGCCCGCCGCCGGGGCCATCCGCAAGGCCGCGATCGGGTTTGTCGGCCTCGGCAATATGGGCGGGCCGATGTGTCGCCGACTGTGCGCCGCCGGCTATGAGGTCCGGGCGTTCGACATCGACGCCGACGCCCTTGCCGCCGCCGTGGCGGCCGGTGCGGTGGCCGCCGAATCGGCGGTCGACTGCGCTACGGGGGCCGAGCTGTTTCTCACCTCGCTACCGCGCCCCGACCACGTCGAAGCGGTGATGGCGGGCCCGGACGGTGCGCTGGCCGCGCTCGGCGAGGGGGCGATCTGGGTGGATCTCACCACCAACCGGCGAGAACTGGTCGAAGCGTTGGCCGCGCAGGCTCCCGCCGGGGTCACGTGTGTCGATTCGCCGGTCACGGGTGCGGTCGATGGCGCCCGCAACGGCAAGCTCACGCTCTTCGCGGGTGGCCGCGACGCCGACCTCGACCGGGTGGTGCCGGTGCTCAGCGAGCTGGGACTCGCGATCCGCTGCGGGCCGCTCGGCACGGGCAACGTGGTGAAGCTGGTCACGAACCAGCTGTGGTTTGTGCACGCTGCCGCGCTCGGCGAGGGTTTCGCCCTCGGACTGGCGAACGGGGTCGAGCTCGGCACACTGTGGCACGCCATCCAGGAGAGTGTCGGAGCCAGTTTCGTGTCGGACCACGACGCTCCGTCGATATTCGCCGGACACTACGACCCGTCGTTCAGTCTCGGCCTTTGCCTGAAGGACCTGGGCCTGGTGGCCGAGTTGGCGACGAACGTCGGCACGGACCTGCCGATGACCGAGTCCGCCCATGCCACCTTTGGCCGGGCGGCCGAACGCTACGGCGAGGACCAGGGTGAACTGCACGTCGCCAAGCGGCTGGAAGACGACGCCCAACTGTCGTTTCGCCTCGACGGTGACTGGACCCCCCACTGGGAGAAGTAGACCCATCCGTAGGGCAGGAACGAACGCTCCCGCCCGTAGGTACCGGTAAGTCGACGGTGGCAGGATTACCGCTCTAGGTTGGCGGGCGATGACCAGATCGCTGCTCGCACCACCCATCCGATCGACGCTCGACACCGGCACCCCGGAGTTCGCGCAGAACAAGCGCGACATGCTTGAGCAACTGGAGGTGATCGACGGCCTGCTCGACGAGGCGGAGGGCGGTGGCGGCCCCAAGCGCATGGACCGACACCGTTCGCGGGGCCAGCTCCCCATCCGCGAACGCATCGCCGCGGTGCTCGACCCCGACAGCCCGTTTCTCGAGATCAGCCCGCTGGCGGGGTACAAGTCCGACTATGCCGTCGGTGGCGGCATGGTGGTCGGGATCGGGGTGATCGCCGGGGTCGAGTGCGTGATCCAGGGCAACGACCCAACCGTGCTCGCCGGCGCACTCACCCCCTACTCCACGAAGAAGTGGATGCGGGCGCTCGAGATCTCGCGCGACAACAACATGCCGTACGTGAACTTCGTACAGTCCGCCGGCGGCGACCTCCGCATGAGTGGCGGGGGTGATGGCGCCAAGATCGCCAGTGACCATTTCGCCGAAACCGGCCGGTTCTTCTACGAGATGATCGAGCTGTCGAAGCTCCGCATCCCCACCGTGTGTGTGGTGTTCGGCAATGCCACCGCCGGTGGCGCCTACCAGCCCGGCATGTCCGACTACACGATCGTGATCAAGGAACAGTCGAAGATGTTCCTGGCCGGCCCTCCGTTGGTGAAGATGGCCACCGGCGAGGAGTCCGACGACGAGACCCTCGGCGGCGCCAAGCTCCACGCCGAGGTGTCCGGCAGCGGCGACTACTTCGCCGAAGACGAGATGGACGCGCTGCGGTTGTGCCGGGAGGTGGTGTCGCACCTGAACTGGCGCAAGTTGGGTCCGGAGCCGTCGCTCGCGGTCGAACCACCGGCCTATGACCCCGAAGACCTGCTCGGCATCGTCAGCCGCGACCTTCGCCAACCCGTCGACATCCGCGACGTCATCGCCAGAACCGTCGACGGCTCGCGGTTCGAGGAGTTCAAGCCCAGGTTTGGCACGACGATGGTGTGCGGCTGGGCGTCGATCCACGGCTACCCCATCGGCATTCTCGGCAACAACGGCGTGATTTACCCCGACGCCGCCCAGAAGGCCGCGCACTTCATCCAGCTGTGCAACCACATCGATCTACCGCTGCTGTTCCTCCAGAACGTGACCGGGTTCATGGTCGGCAAGGACTTCGAGGCCGACGGCATCATCAAAAAGGGTTCCCAACTCATCAACGCCGTCACCAACTCGACCGTCCCCCACTTCACGGTCACGATCGCATCGTCGTACGGCGCGGGAACCTACGGCATGTCGGGCCGGGCGTTCGGCAACCGATTCACCTTCACCTGGCCCACGGCCAAGATCGCGGTGATGGGACCGAAGCAGATCGCGGGGGTTATGTCGATCGTGCGCCGGTCGGCGGCCGAACGAGCCGGTGTCGAATTCGACGAGGAGGAGGACGCGGCCACCGTCGCCGCGGTGGAAGCCATGCAGGAGAAGAGCTCGCTCGCGCTGCGGGCCACCTCCGCGGTGGCCGACGACGGCATCCTCGACCCCCGAGACACCCGCGACACGATCGGCATGTGCCTGTCCGCGGTCGCCAACGGCGAGATCGCGGGCGCCGAGGGCTACGGGGTGTTCCGACTGTGAGCGCCTCGGCCAGCCCCACCATCAACCGCTTCACCACCGTCCTGGTCGCCAACCGCGGAGAGATCGCCCGGCGGGTGATGCGCACCGCCGAGATCATGGGCCTCCGCACCGTGGCGGTCTACGTCGACGCCGATGCCGACGCCATGTTCGTCGCGGAAGCCGACGAAGCCGTCCGGGTCGAGAGCTACCTCGACGCCGAAGCCATCATTGCTGCCGCCCAGGCCACCGGCGCGGGTGCCATCCACCCCGGCTATGGTTTTCTCGCCGAGAACGCAGCCTTCGCCGCCGCCGTCGAGTCGTCGGGGATCGCCTGGGTGGGCCCCCGCGCTGACGCCATCACCGCCATGGGCGACAAGATCGCGGCCAAGGAGCTGGCCGTCGAGGCCGATGTTCCGGTATTGGGCTCCACCGCCGACCCCGGCGACTTCGCGTCGGTCGGTTACCCGCTGCTCATCAAGGCCGCAGCCGGCGGCGGCGGCAAGGGCATGAAGATCGTCGAGGGGGCCGCCGACCTCGACGAAGCCATCGCGTCCGCGCAACGAGAAGCGCTGAGCGGATTCGGCGACGACCGGGTATTCGCTGAACGGTACGTGCCGCGGGCCCGCCATATCGAGATCCAGATCCTCGGCGACGACCACGGTGGCCTGGTGCATCTGGGTGAGCGCGAGTGCAGCATTCAGCGGCGACACCAAAAGATCATCGAGGAATCGCCGTCGCCGTTCGTGTCCGACGAAATGCGTACGGCGATGGGCGAGGCCGCGCTTCGGTTGGCGGCGACGTTGTCGTACCGCTCCGCCGGCACCGTCGAGTTCCTGGTCGACGACGACAGCGGCGAGTTCTTCTTCCTGGAGGTGAACACCCGGCTCCAGGTTGAACATCCGGTCACCGAAGAGGTCACCGGTGTCGACCTCGTGCGCGAACAGTTGCGTATTGCGATGGGTGAGCCGCTTGGCTACGGCCAGGAGGCGGTGCGCTTTGCCGGGCACGCCATCGAGGCCCGGCTGTACGCCGAAGATCCGGCCAACGACTTCCTGCCGGCGATCGGTGTGCTCGACGTGTTTGCCCCGGCGTCATCGCCCGCGGTTCGGTGGGACACGGGCGTGCGGAGTGGTTCGGTGATCGGCACCGACTTCGACCCCATGATCGCCAAGGTCATCAGCCACGGTGCGACCCGGGCCGAGGCCGCGGGCACGTTGGCCCTGGCGCTCGAACGGCTTCACCTCGGCGGGCTCATCACGAACCGGGCGTTCCTGAGCACCGTCTTGCGGTCGCCGGAGTACCTCGCGGGCGACACGACGACCGACTTCATCGACCGGGTGGGCCCCGCTCCGCAGCGCGAGGTCGGCGCCGATGAGATCGAACGGCTCGCGGTGGCCGCGGCGATGTGGTTACAGGGCGCCAACCGCCGTCAGGCCCACGTGATGACCAGCATCCCGAGCGGCTTTCGCATCGGACGCCTGCCCGCCGAGCAGATCACGTTCGCCGTGGCCGGCGATGACGATGCCCCCAACCAAACCGTGCACTACCGGCCCGAGCGCGACGGCTCGTTCACGCTGGGTCCCGACCGAGCCGCCCCGACCGGGACGGTCACGATCCACGAATGGACGGCATCCTCGATCGACCTTGCGGTCGATGGCCGGCGACGGGCCTACGCCGTCGCTCACCAGGGCCACCGGTTGCACCTGACGGGCGCGGGCGGCGGTATCAGCTTCACCGCGTTGCCCCGTTTCACGGTGCCCGAACCCGAGATCCCCGGCGGCGCGATCGCCGCACCGATGCCCGGCAAGGTCATCGAACTCCGGGTCGCGGTCGGCGCCACGGTGGAGGCCGGCGACGTGGTGGCGATTCTCGAAGCCATGAAGATGGAGAATCATCTGCGCGCCGCCGAAGCCGGCATCGTCACCGAGGTGCGCATGGCCGTCGGCGATCAGGTCGAGAAGGACCAACTGCTGCTGGTGATCGATTCCGGCGACGACGGGGAAGACGGCGAAGACATCGCCACCGCGACCGACACCGCCGAGGGGAGCTCGACGTGAGCGAACCGCTACGGATCGCCAATTGCTCCGGGTTCTACGGGGACCGGCTCTCGGCGGCGGCCGAGATGGTCGACGGCGGGCCGATCGACGTGCTCACCGGCGACTGGCTCGCCGAACTCACGATGCTGATCCTGGCGCGCACCCAGGCCAAGCGGCCCGGTGGCGGGTACGCCCGCACGTTTGTCAGGCAGATGGAACAGGTCATGGGCACCTGCCTCGACTCGGGCATCAAGGTGGTGACCAACGCGGGAGGCCTCGACCCCGACGGCTGCGCCGACGCGGTGGCCGAGGTCGCCGACACCCTCGGGCTGGCCCCCAGCATCGCCTATGTCGACGGCGACGACCTCCTCCCCCGGCTCGACGATCTCCTCGCGGCCGGGGTTACCCTCGAACACTTCGAGAACGGCGAACCGTTGGGCGACCCCAGCCGGTTCATCAGCGCCAACGCGTATCTCGGCTGCTGGGGAATCGTCGACGCACTCGAACGCGGGGCCGACATCGTCATCACCGGCCGAACCACCGACGCGGCGGTGGTGTGTGGCCCGGCCGCATGGCACCACGGCTGGAAACGCGACGACTGGGATGCCCTCGCCGGGGCGGTCGCAGCGGGCCACGTCATCGAATGTGGCACCCAGGCCACCGGTGGCAATTACTCATTCTTTACCGAGCTCGACGGGCTCGAACGCACCGGCTTCCCGTGGGCCGAAGTCGCCGCTGATGGCGCGTCGGTCATCGGAAAGCACGACGGTACGGGCGGCGCCGTCACCGTGGGTACGGTGACCAGCCAGCTGTTGTACGAGATCGGCGCCCCGGCCTACCTCGGCCCCGACGTGACCGCCCGGTTCGACACGATCGAACTCGAGCAGGTCGCTACCGACCGTGTGCGTATGAGCGGCGTCCGGGGAGAACCGCCTCCCTCCACGCTCAAGGTCGCGATGAACGAACTGGGCGGGTACCGGAGTGACCTGAACGTCGCCCTCACGGGTCTCGACATCGACGCCAAGGCGGCGCTGATCGACGAGGCCTTCTGGGCGGCGTGCCGGTACGACCGCGGCGACTATGAAAGCGTCGCGACCCGGGTGGTGCGCACCGACAAGGACGATCCCGCCAGCAATGAAGAAGCGGTCGCCACGTGGCGGATCACCATCAAGGATCCCGACGAACGCAAGGTGAAGGCCGCGAGCGGCGCCATCAACGAACTCGCCCTGGCCACGATTCCCGGTATGTTCGGCGTCGGGGGCGGATCAGCCGGTAAGGCCTACGGCGTGTATCGACCGGCCCTCGTCCCGGCCGACCTGGTGCCCCAGAACGTCGTAGTGCTCAACGGCGACCGCTCGGTGGTCGACTCGGTGGCGCCGGCCGGGTCGGTCGCCATCGAGGTTCCACCGGAACCAACGGTCGCCGTGCCCGACGGCGAGACGGTTCGCCGACCGATCGGGCTGGTGGCCGGCTCGCGCTCGGGCGACAAGGGCGGCAACGCCAACCTGGGCGTGTTCACCCGCTCCGCCGAGGCGTTCGCCTGGCTCGACGACTTCCTCACGACCGAACGGCTGCGGGACCTGCTCCCCGAGACCGCAGACCTGGAGATCGATCGTTACCGGATGCCCAACATCTGGTCGCTCAACTTCCTGATCCACGGGATTCTCCAGGAGGGGGTGGCCGCGTCGACCCGCCAGGATGGCCAGGCCAAGAGCCTGGGCGAGTGGCTGCGGGCGCGCCATGTCGACCTACCGGTCAGCCTGGTGCCGTGACCCGCACATCGGCCGAACTTCGAATCCAGGCGATCCCGCGGCCCGAGCGCATGCTGTCGAAGGCTGACGAAGCGGCACTCACCGAACGCCAGTTGGAGCTGCTCGACCAACTGCCCGCGCTGTTTGACAAGGGATTCGCCCACCTCCGCATGGCCGAGATCGCCCGGGAGATGAACTGCTCCCTGCGCACGCTCTACGGGTTGGCGCCGAGCCGCGAGAAGCTGGTTTTGATCGTCGTCGAACGGTCGCTGTGGTCGATCGGTCGCGCTGCCCGGTCGGCGCTCAGCGCCGCCACAACCGGCGATGCGGCCGGTGAGGCGACCCGACCGCTGGAGATGATCAGGGCGTATCTCACCGCCGCCAACATGGCGGTCGCCGATACGACCCATGAGTTCGCCCGGGACATCAGCGAGGTGTCCGGCGGCCACGAGCTGTGGGAGGCCCACTCGGACTACCTGGTGGCCGTGACGCGCGAGCTCCTCGACATCGCGGTCGAACAGGGCGAGATCGCACCGGTCGATACCGCGGCTGCTGCCCGGGTCGTCGCCGGCCTCGGACGCGATTTCGCCCAACCCCACGTGCTGCGCTCAATCGCCAGCTCACCCAAACGGGCCGCTGACATGATGGTCGACGTCATCCTGCGCGGCCTCACCACGGTGCCAGCCGCCGGCTGAACGCCCCCGCCACCGAACGCCTCAACGTTTCTGGAGACCCCATGCACGTATCCGAAGTAACCGCCGATCTACTCGCCGAACACGATGCCCTCGACGCCGTCATGGCGGGCATCGACGACGCGGCATGGGATGCCCCGACCGCCAGCGAGCGGTGGTCGGTGACCGACCAGATCGCCCACCTCACGTACTTCGACGGCACCGCCGCCCTGGCGATACGCGACCCCGAGGCTTTCGGGGTCGCCGCCCAGGAGATGTGGGAGGAAGGCATGAAAGGCGCCGAACATCTCGACCAGATACTGCACGGCGAGATGCGGGGGCTGGCACCCACCGCTCGGCTGGAACGATGGCGGGCGGGTCGCGCCGAACTGGCGGCCGCCGCCGCCGAACTGGCCGACGATGCGCGAGTCGCGTGGTACGGACCCTCGATGGGGTCGAAGTCGTTTCTCACGGCTCGACTGATGGAGACGTGGGCGCACGGACAAGACATCGTCGACACCGTCGGCGCGACCCGGGAGCCCACCGACCGGCTGCGCCACATCGCCCAGCTGGGAGTCATCACCCGAGGCTGGACCTACATCAACCGCCAGGCCGAACCACCGGAGGGCGAGGTGGGGGTCGTGCTGGACAGCCCGTCGGGTGCGACCTGGGAGTGGGGCCCGGCCCACGCCGACAACCTGGTCACCGGCCCGGCCGAGGACTTCTGCCTGGTCGTCACCCAGCGGCGCCATGTCGCCGATACCGGTCTCGAAGCGACCGGCGAGGCGGCGATCGACTGGATGCAGAAGGCGCAGGCGTTCGCCGGCCCGGCATCCGACGGACCCGCGGCGGGAACGTTCCGATGAGCGACGCAAGCGGCGAGGTCGTCCACACCCGCGTCCAGAACGGGGTGATGACCATCACGCTCGACGATCAGGAGAATCGCAACGCACTTGGTTCGGCCCTGCTCGAACAGCTCCTCGATGCCATGGACGCCGCCGACGCCGACCCCACGGTCCGCGTCGTGGTGCTCACCAACGAGGGCCGGGTGTTTTGTGCCGGGGCGAACCTGAAAGAGGGCGGAAGGGCCGCCAAACCGGGCCGCACCGGTCTCGATCTGTTCACCCGCTTCGAGAAGTCACCCAAGCCCTACGTAGCCCGTATCGCCGGTCATTGTGTCGCCGGCGGCATGGGTATCGCCGCGGCCTGTGACCTCTCGGTGGCCGTCGACACCGCCAAGATGGGGTTCACCGAGGTCCGCATCGGTGTGGCCCCGGCCATGATCTCGGTGCTGTGCCTACCCAAGATGCGCACGGCCGACGCCAAGGCGGCGCTGTTGCGCGGCAATCGCTTTCTGGCCCCCGAGGCGGCTCGCATGGGGCTGATCAACAGCGCGGTGCCGGTCGATGAACTCGACGCCGAAGTCGAAGCCATCGTGAGCGATCTGTTGCTGGGTGGGCCCAACGCGATCGCCGCGACCAAGGCGCTCACGGTGCAGGTGCCGTCGATGGCGCAGGCCGACGCCTTCGCCTGGACCGCGGAGCTGTCGGCCGAATTGTTCCGCGGGGACGAAGCCGCCGAGGGAATGGCTGCGTTCCGCGAGAAGCGCCCACCCAACTGGGACTGAGGAGCCCGGGTCGCTCCGGTGGCTAACCGGCGATGAACGGCAGTGACTCGTAGCGCCGCACGTAGGGTCCGTCGGCGAAACAGCCTCGTTCGGCGTCGACCGAGAAGGCGGGGAACCGCTCGAGGAGGCGCTGGAGCACCACTCGCCCCTGCATGCGGGCCACGGCGGCGCCGAGGCAGTGGTGCGCCCCGTAGCCCAGGCTCAGGATGCGCCGGGGCGCCCGCCGAGCCACGAAGTCGTCAGCATCGGCGCCGAACTCGCGGTCGTCGCGGTTGGCGGCGCCGTAGTGAAGCATCACTTTCTGGTCGGCCGGAATCTCGACGCCGTCGACGACGACGGGAGCCGTCGTGGTGCGGGCGAGGTTCTGCACCGGCGAGGTGAGGCGAAGCAGTTCCTCGACCGTGTCGGGAACGAGGTCGGGATCGGTGAGCAGTTCGGCGCGCTGGTCGGGGTAGGCGCACAGCAGTTCGGCTGCACCACCCAGCAGGCCCGTCACCGTGTCGTTGCCCCCGGTGACCATGGTGAAGATGAACCCGACGATCCACATCGGGGTGGCGGCTGCGGTACCCGACTGGAGAAGATCGGAGATCAGATCGTCGCCCGGCTCGACCTGCTTGCGTTCGATCAGTTCGCCGGCGTAGGTCAACAGATCCATCAACGGGTCGCCCGCGTTGGCGATATCGCCGTCGGCGTTGGCGGCCACGATCCTCTGGGTCCACGCATCGAAGCGCACGAAGTCGCTCTCGGGAACACCGAGGTAATGGGCGACCGCGAAGCTCGGCAGGGGTTTGAACAACAGTTCGACGATGTCGACCTCGTCGGCACCGATGCGGTCGAGGCGTTCGTCGACGAACGCGGTGACGGCCGGTTCGAACGGTTGCACGTTGCGGGGGGTCATGGGGCGGCTGACGGCCCGCCGCATCACCGTGTGATCGGGCGGGTCCATCATGACGATGGGCGCCGCCATATCGCCGAACATGTCCATGGCCGCCGGTTCGGGCGTCAGCCCCTGGGCCGATGAATACGTCGTCGTGTCGCGCACGGCGTCGAACACCGCATCGAAGCGACTCAACACCCAGTAGTCGCCGCGTACGGGGTCGATGACGCGGTGCACCGGATCGTGGTCGCGCAGCCACCGGTAGCTGGCGAACGGATCGCGCCATGAATCACCACCGCGCAGGACGAAGCCCTCGGTATTCGTCATACTCATCCACCACCCTTCCCTCGTGCGCCGAGCCTGCCGTACTTCGACCGATGGTGGCAAGACTCCTAGGCTCGATCCGTCGCCACTCTGAAGGAGATCCGTGTCTACCGAATCATCGCCGCCGGTCGAACTGGTCGATCGTCGGATTCTCGTGGTCGGCGCATCCTCGGGCATCGGCGCCGCGTTCGTGAAGGCGGCTGCCGCGGCGGGAGCCACGGTGTGCGCTTCGGCCCGGCGCCTGGATCAGCTTCGGTCGTTTTGTGCCGAAGTTGGCGCTACGGCTCTAGGCGGTGACGCCACGGTGCCCGCCGACGCGAAGCGGGTGGCCGATGAAGCGGCCGCCGCGATGGGCGGCATCGATCTGATGCTGTACGCCGCCGGGTACGGCGTGTTGCAGCCCCTGGCCGACACCGACCCCGACACCTGGCTCGGGGTGTATGAGGTGAACGTGATCGGAGCGAACCTGGCAGCGGGTGCGGCCCTTCGCCACATGGATCGCAACGGCATCAACGCCTTCGTGTCGTCGCGGACGGTTGAGGACGCCAATGCCATCTTCGCTTCCTACGCGGCGTCGAAGGCCGCGTTGGACCAGTGCATTCGGGGGTGGAGGGTCGAGCATCCCGATCGGCGCTTCATCCGGGTGGTCATGGGCAACTGTCAGCCGACCGAGTTCGCCGAGCACATGAACATGGATTTGCTCGGGGACGCGCTCGGCGCCTGGGGGGCGCAGGCCATCCCGAGCGGGATGATGCACGTCGACGACGTCGGCAAGGCTCTGGCCGGCGCGCTCGCCGTGGCGATGGATCACCCCGACATCAACAGCAGTGAGATAAAGCTCGACGCCCGCGAGGCATAGCCGCCCGTCATCGTCGCACCTCCGAAATACCCGCCCGCGAACCATCTGGTGCCTGGCACCAGATGGTTCGCGGGCGCGTTTCAGAGCGTCCGTTCGCGGCTAATCGTCGGCTTCGGTGGCTGCTTCGGCGATGACGGCTTCGCACTCCATGATCAGCGGCGCCACGTTCGGGTAGCCGGCGTACGGGGCCAACATGATCAACGTCTCGCGTAGCTCGTCGGCGTTCAGTTCGCCCCGGCCGAGGGCGGCGCCCGCCTGGATCTTCCAGACGTCGGTCTTGCCCTGCGCGGCGATGACCCCCATGATCAGCAGCCGCCGATCCCGGATCGACAGCACGTCGCGGTCCCAGACTTCGGCGAACAGCGACTTCATCATGACGTCGTAGAACGGCATCGTGCCTTCCGGCATGGCGACGACGTTCCCGTCGTACACCTCGGCGATCTTCGCCGAGCCGCGTTCATAGGCGCTCGGTTCATCAGCGTTAGCCTGCGGGCGGTCGGATTCGTCGCTCACGGATACCTCGTTCTCTCGGTTGGGCGATCGGCGCCGGTCAGCCCTGGCGGGGCCCGGGGGTGAACCGGATCGGCAGGTTGGTCCAGCCGGTGACGTTGCTCGAATGGAATCGCACCTTGGCATCGTGGTCGACCTCGTAGTCGGGCATCCGGCGCAGAAACTCCTCGATCGCCACCTTGCCCTCCATCCGGGCGAGCGCGGCGCCGAGACAGAAGTGGGCTCCATAGCCGAAACCGAGGTGACGGTCCGGGGTGCGGTGCACGTCGAACTCCTCAGCGGTTGGCCCGAACTCCCGCTCGTCATGGTTGGCCGCACCGATAAGCAGGAGTACCGAGTCGCCGGCCTTCATCTGTCGGCCGTGCATCTCGATGTCTTTGGTGAGCGTGCGGTGCATGTACTGCGTCGAGTTGTGGAAACGCAGCACCTCCTCGATCGTGCCGGGCACCAGGTCGGGGTCGGCGATGACGGCGGCGAGTTGATCGGGATGCCGCGACAACAGTTCGAGGGTGTTCGCCACCATCTTGGTGGTGGTCTCATGGCCGGCGATCACGAACAGGATGCAGAAGCCGAGCAGTTCTTCTTCGGTCAGGGCTCGACCGTCGACCTCGAGCTCGAGCAGGTCGCCGATCAGGCCCTCCGATGGCCCGCCTCGCCGGCCGGCGAGATCATCGATGAAGTACTGCACCATCCCGAACATGCCGTCCAAGGCGGCCTGGGGTATTTCCATCGACCCGTCCTCGCGCACGAGCACCTGATCGGCGTTGGCTCGCAACTCGTCGCGAGACTCGGGCGGGATGCCCAGCACCGAACAGATCACATCCATGGGGAACGGCCCGGTCACATCGAGCACGACGTCGCCCCGGCCGGCTTCGATGATGGTGTCGATGTAGTGGTTGACGATGCCTCGCACCTCGTCCTCCATCGCCGCGACGCGGCGGCCGGTGAACACTCGAGATACGAGCTTGCGGAACGCCGTGTGGTCGGGCGGGTCCATCTCGATCATCTGATGGAACTCGCCGGGACGATGGCTCACGGGTCGGCGGGCTTCGAGGGCCACGCCTCCGGCCGAGGAGAAGGTTTCGAAGTCGCGGAACGCCTCCAGCACGTCCCCGAAACGGCTCAAAGTCCAGAAGTTGAGTTCCGGGTTCCAGTGCGCCGGTGCCTCGTCGCGCAGCCGCTTGTAGGTGACGTAGGGGTCGTCGTGGAGCGCGAAAGCGTAGGGGTTGTAATCGATGCCCGGGTCGGTCGCCGTCATGGCTCCGACCGTACTTCGCTCCCTGACAGTCCGTCAGATACGGTGCGATCGCCAACCACTGCGCTCACCACCAGCGCGTACGATGTTCGGGGGAACCATGGCCACAGACGTTCAGCGATTTGGCGGCAAGACGGCCATTGTGACCGGCGCCGGCGGAGGGATAGGCGAGGCCTACGCCCGGGCGTTACACGCCGAGGGCGCCAACGTGGTCATCGCCGAGCTCAACGACGAGGCCGGCCAGGCCGTGGCCGACGACCTGGGCGACCGGGCACTGTTCGTCTCCACCGATGTGGCCGACCCCGAGAGTACCGACGCCATGGCCACCGCCACCGTCGATGCGTTCGGGGGTATCGACCATTTGGTGAACAACGCCGCCATCTTCGGCGACATGGAGCTCGCTGGGCTCACCAACGTCGACTACGACTATCTCGATCGGTTCATGAAGGTGAACATGATGGGCGCGCTGCATTGCACCCGATCGGTCATGCGGCCGATGGGCAAGGGCGGTGGTGGCTCGATCGTCAACCAGTCGTCGACCGCGGCGTGGATGGGCATCAGCGGCTTTTACGGACTGGCCAAGGCGGGGATCAACTTCTTGACCACGTCGCTGGCCCACGAGCTCGGGCATCGCAACATACGCATCAACGCAATCGCTCCCGGTCCGACCGATACGGCCGCGATGAACAAGCAGGTGCCCGAGGCGTTCCAGGACCCCATGGTGGCGGCGCTGGCGATCAAGCGGCTGGGGCAGCCGGGCGATCACGTCGGGCCGGTGCTGTTCATGCTGTCGGATGAAGCCGGATGGATGACCGGGCACGTTATGGCCGTCGACGGCGGCCAGATCACCAGGATCTGAGGCAGACATGTGGCACGAGCATCGGTTGTTGATCGACGGGGAGCTGCGCGAGGCCTCGGGGGGCGCGACCTACGACAATGTCAATCCGGCGACCGGCGAGGTGTTCGGCGCCGCAGCCGACGCCTCCCCCGCCGACGTCGAGCAGGCCACCTCGGCCGCCCGGCGGGCGTTTGATGAGACCGGCTGGTCGACCGACGTGGAGCTGCGGGTGCGATGCCTGCGCCAACTCCACGCCGCGATGGAGGCTCACCAGGAACAACTGACCGAACTGACCATCGCCGAGGTCGGTGCACCGCGCACGGTGTGTGCCTCGGTGCAGTTGGCCGAGCCGATGGGGTTCCTTCCGTACTACGCCGATCTGGCCGAGGGGTACCAGTGGCGTCGGGACCTCGGCGCGCGCGACACGCTGGGAGGGCCGGCCGAACGGTGGACCGAGGCCGAGGCGGTGGGCGTCCTCGCAGCGATCACCCCGTGGAACGTCCCCAATCAGATCAACCTGGCCAAGATTGCGCCCGCGCTGGCCGCCGGGTGCACGGTGGTGCTCAAGCCGGCTCCGGAGACGCCGTTCACGGCACTGGCCCTCGGGCGACTCATCGCCGAACACACCGACATTCCGGCGGGCGTGGTCAACGTCATCAGCTCCGCCGACAAGGCGATCGGCGAACTGCTGACCACCGACTCGCGGGTGGACATGATCAGCTTCACCGGGAGCACCGCGACCGGGCGGCGGATCATGGAGGCCGCATCGGCCAATGTCACGAGGGTGTTCCTCGAACTGGGCGGAAAGTCGGTGTCGCTGGTGCTCGACGATGTGGCCGACTTCGGCATGGTCGCCGCCACGGCGGCGTTCGGCACGGCCACCGTGGCCGGCCAGGGTTGCGCGCTCACCACCCGCATCCTGCTCCCCCGATCTCGCTATGACGAAGGGGTCGCGGCGATCGCCGACATGATGGCCGCCGTCGGGGGTCCCGGGGATCCGTCCGATGAGGCCACGATGATGGGGCCGCTGATCTCGCCGGCGCAGCTCGCTCGGGTAGAGGGGTACGTGGCCACGGGCATCGCCGAAGGCGCACGGGTGGTGTGTGGCGGGCGATGCACCGAGGGTCTCGACGCGGGCAACTTCTACGATCTGACCCTGCTGGCCGATGTCACCAACGACATGACCGTTGCCCGAGAGGAGATCTTCGGTCCGGTGCTCGTCGCCATTGCCTACGACGACGATGATGACGCGGTGGCCATCGCCAACGACTCGATCTTCGGACTATCCGGTGCGGTGTTCGGCGCCGATGAAGCGCGGGCGCTCGCGGTGGCCCGGCGAATCCGCACCGGCACCATGTCGATCAACGGCGGCGTCTGGTACGGGCCGGATGTGCCGTTCGGCGGCTACAAGCAGTCGGGCATCGGCCGGGAGATGGGCGTGGCCGGCTTCGAGGAGTACCTCGAGACCAAAGCCTTCGCCCGCCCCATCGCCTGAGCCGCCGTCATGGCGTACGGTCGGACCGTGAGGATCTACCGGGGCGCCGACAAACAGAACCTGCTGCAACAGTGGTGCGAGGTCCGGGTCGAAGAGGGCCCGTGGGACCAGCGCCGCACGATCGAGACATCGCTCGGCGCCACCCACGTGGCTGCCACCGGTTCCGGCGACCAGACGGTGCTCTGGCTCCCGGGTACCAACTTCAATGCGGCGACCTCGGCCACCCTCGCCGGCCATCTCCAGGACCACTTCCGATTCTGCGTAGCCGACCTTCCCGGACAGCCGGGCCTGAGCTCGCCCAACTCGGTCGGCCGGGGGCGAGTGCGAAAGTACGGTGCCTGGGCGAACGAAGTCGTCGGCCACCTGACCGACTTCGGGGCCGGGGACGGCGTGCTCGTGGCCGGCCACTCGCTGGGCGGCGCAGTAGCCCTTGCCGCCGACCCAGCGCCGAGTGGCAAGGGCCCGGGCATCAGGGGCATCGCACTGTTCAGCCCCGCGGGGCTGAGCCGAATTCGGATTACGGGTTCGCTTCTGAGCACCTCGATTCGGTGGCAGGTCCGGCCATCCCGTGACTCGAGTGAGTCGCTACTGCGCTACATGCAGGCCCCCGGGTCGGCTCTCGACCCGGAGCTGGTCGAGTGGATGGAGCTGGTCGGGCGCCATACATGGCAGCCGGGAGCGCCGGGCCCGCAACCGGAGTCCCAGGTGGGGCGCTGGCGGGGTCGGGCGTCGGTCGTCACCGGCTCCGTCGACCCCTTCTTCCCGCCGACGAAGCTGCAGAAGACGGCGACGACCGCGCTCGACGCCCACGTGCGCGTGGTCGAAGAGGCCGGCCACCTGCTGCCGGACGAGCGACCCGACGCCGTACTCGACGCGCTGCGGGATCTGGCGACGGCCCTCGCGTAGCTCGCCCGGTGACGGCCGCGGGCGGTCCCCTGCCCAACGTGACGGCATGACGCTTCAAGCCCGGGCGAGCACGACGGTCTCCGCATCCGCGCAGGAAGTTCTCGAGTTCGTGCTCGATCTCGAGAAGTACATGGCAGCCGACCACAAGATCACCAAGGTCGTGAAGGTCACGGGGCCGGACGAAAGCGGCGCCGGATCTGCGAAACTCTGGGGCCGCATGAAGGGCACACCGCCGTCGCCGGACGTGCAGAATTTCCAGCTCGACCGCTGGTCAAAGATCACCTTCACCGGCGCGCCGAAGCAGCCCGGCCGGCTGGTGTTCGACTTCGTCGGCACGTTCGAATGCGACGAGGGCGACGAGGGCACCGTGGTCACCCACGCCTACACGTTCGACTTTAAGGGCCCGTTCCGGATCATGGAGAAGGTCCTGGGCAACTGGCTCCAGGAGGAGATCGATGAGGAGATGGCCCGACTCGGCGACCTGCTCACCGAGCCCGCCGACGGCGCAGCGGTCGGCTAGACCCGCGGCTCCCGGGGCAGGCCGAGCACCCGCTCGCCCAGGATGTTGCGCATGATGTCCGACGTGCCGCCCATGATCGTGTATCCGGGAGCGTAGGCAAGCCCCTGGGTGATGTCGTTCCACCCGGTGGCCTCGGGCCCGAGCACCCGGGCCACGAACTCGGCGACGTCCCACTCGTGTTCGGTGCAGTAGGCCTTGGTCGCCGCGCTGAAGCCCGCCGGGGCCTGGCGCAGCACCTCGCGGTACACCAGCATCCGACCCACGCGGTACCCGGTCTCGAGCCGAGCGATCTCCTGGCGGATCACCGGGTCGGTGCGATCGGCCCTTTCCAGGGCGATGTCGTACAACGCCCGGTTCGATACCAGCCGGTCGATACCACCCCGCTCGTGTTGCAGCTGCACCATTGTTTGCTTGAAAGCGTCGCCTTCGACACCGACCAGGTTCTCCGCCGGCACTCGGGCGTCGGTGAAGTACACCTCGCAGAAGTGGCGGTTGGTCGTCATATCGGTGATGGGCCGCACCTCGATGCCGGGCGTATCCATCGGCACGATGATCTCGGAGATGCCCTTGTGCGGCGGACCTTCGGTCGCGGTCCGACAGATCAGGTAGCAGTAGTCGGCGACCTCGCCGAAGCTGGTCCAGATCTTCTGGCCGTCAATCACGAAATCGTCGCCGTCGCGCACGGCCGCCGTCGATAGTCCAGCGAGGTCCGAACCGGCGTCCGGCTCGCTCATCCCGATGCACCAGGTGGTTTCGCCCGCGAGCATCCGGGGCAGATATTCGGCCTGCTGATCGGCCGAGCCATAGGCGATGAGCGTGGGACCCATCTGCCGATCGGCGAACCACATCGCGGCGATCGGCGCACCCGCACCGATCATCTCCTCGGCGACGATGACCCGTTCGATCGGCGGCCGGTCGCGGCCACCGTGTTCGATCGGCCAGCCCATCCCGATCCAGCCCTCCGCCGCCATCACCTGGGCGAACTCCTTGGAGAACCCGTTGATCCAGCTGTCGTTGTGGCGGCCGAATTCGGCGACGCCGGCCGCAGCGACCGTGCGGGCCCGCTCCTGTAGCTCGACCAGTTCGGGAGACAACCTGAAGTTCAACATCGAGCCCCAGTATCGCCGCAATGGTTCCCGGCGGGCGCATCCGAGCCAGGCCGAGAACGGAGATTTCCGACCGTCGGAACCGGACGAATAGGGTGCGCTATGGCCAACACCCAGCGATTTCCCGAACTCGGCTTCTACGCCCTTGCCGGCCAGCCGGGGACTTCGCGAGAGCTGGTAGACGAGGTACGCAACGGCGAAGCCATGGGCCTCGGTACGGCATTCATCTCCGAGCGGTACAACAAGAAGGAAGCCGCCACCCTCTGCGGCGCCGCGGGAGCGGTGACCGAATCGATCACCATCGCCACCGCCGCCACCAACCACAACACCCGACACCCCATGGTGACCGCCGGGTACGCCCGCACCATGCAGAGCCTCACCGGGGGTCGCTTCGTTCTCGGTCTCGGCCGCGGCATCACGCGGCTTCAGGACGCCTTCGGTATCGACCGGATCACCACGGCCCAGATGGAGGACTTTGCGGGTTTGATGCGGCGGTTGTTCCGTGGCGAGGTCATCATGGGCCACGACGGCGCCGCCGGTTCCTGGCCGGTGCTGCACATCGACTCGGGCCTCGACGAACATCTGCCGATGAATCTGGTCGCGTTCGGCGACAACACGCTGAAACTGGCCGGACGGTGCTTCGACGAGGTGATCCTGCACACCTACTTCACCGACGAAACCACCGCCCACTGCGTGCAAACCGTGAAGCAGGCGGCCACCGAGGCGGGCCGCGACCCCGACGACGTGAAGGTCTGGTCCTGCTTCGCCACCATCGGCGACCACATCAGCTACGAGAGGCGGTTGATGAAGTCGGTCGGCCGGCTGGCGACCTACCTCCAGGGGTACGGCGACCTGCTCGTCAGCACCAACGGTTGGGACCCCGCCGTCCTCGAGCGGTTCCGCGCCGACGAGCTGGTCGCCGGATACCGCAGCGGGTTCGATGTGGCGGGCACGGTCGAAGAACTGGAGCACGTGGCCGAACTCCTGCCCGAGGAATGGCTCGCGCCCAGCGCGACCGGCTCCCCCGAGGCCTGCGTCACGGCGGTGCAGGGCCAGCTGGACCTCGGCTGTGACGGGGTGATCCTGCACGGAGCCACACCCACCGAACTGCAACCGATCGTCGCCGCCTACGAGAAAGCCACCAGCCGATGAACCGTCCGACCGCCATCGTCACCGGGGCCAGTCGAGGTATCGGCAAGGCGTCGGCCATCGCCCTCGCCGGGGCCGGCTACGACGTCGCGATCACCGCCCGCACAGTGCATCGGGGCGATTCGGAGTTCCCCGGCTCGCTCGACGAGACCGCCGAAGGCATCGAAGCCGCAGGCGGCACTGCCCACCTCGTGCCGATGGACCTCATCGACGAACCGGCTTTGCCCGGCGCGGCGGCGCAGTGCATCGAGGCGCTCGGCCATGTCGATCTGTTGCTGAACAACGCCATCTACGTCGCCGAAAGTCAGCGCAAGAAGTTCCTCGATCTCGACGTTGAAGAGTCGAAGAAGCGGATTCTGGCCAACGTGGTTTCTCAGATGATCTTCTCGAAGCCCATCGTCGCCGCGATGGTCGAGCGGGGCAGCGGCGTCGTTTTGAACATGACCTCGGCGGCGGCGTACGCCAAACCGTTCGCCGCCCCCGACAACGGCGGTTGGAACCTGGCCTACACCGTGGCCAAGGGCGGTTTTCATCGCATCGCGAAACAGCTGCATTTCGAGTACGCCGATAGGGGCCTGTTGGCGCTGAACGTGCAGCCCGGCATGGTGGCCACCGAGCGCATCCTGCAATCGAGCAAGGAAGTCGCCCGCATCGCCAAGTACGGCACCACACCGGCGGTGGTGGGCGCCGCGTTGGCACATGTCGCCACGCACGCCGCCGACTACGACCCAGACCACACCGTGCAGCTGCAACGGGTGGCCATCGAGCTCGGCCTGATCGACGACGTCGCCGTAATGGGCGAGTAGCGGAGGACTGACGGGCGACGGTGCAGCCTTAGGTCAGCTCGGCGATTTCGTCGAGGGAGATCGGGCGGTCGGCGATGCCGGCGAACGTGTCGCCGCCGATGTAGACCTCTTCGCCGGTCAACAGGCCCGATTCCTCATCGACGGGCCACACCACCCCCATGCGAGCCTCGGTGAGGTAGTACGAGTCGGGGTCAGCCACCTCGTGGCCCATGGCCTCGAGCGTGCGCCCGGGGTAGGCCATGCGCATGACGCCTTCGGTGAAGACGCTGTAGTGGTCGACGATCACCCGGTCGACGGCCAGCTCGAGGCGGTGCGCTCCGGTCTGCACGATCGTGGCGTCGTAGAACGCCCGCACGGCATCGTGGGAGCCGGTCGGGTTGGTGATCGGGTTGGTCGGGTCGTCGTGCATCACGTACTTGGGCTCGGCGCACAGGGTGGCCACGACCCCTTCGATGTCGGCCTGGGCCTCGCATTTCATGTGGGCAAGCACCAGTTCGAGGTTGCGGCGACACACCGGGTCGGTCTCGGCCGCCAGTCGCTGCTCCACCATCGTCCACGTGTTGTTGGGATCGAGTTTGATCGTCACCGTCGCTGCTCCAGTACCGTTCGTGTGCCAACTGCGGATCCATCTGACCGGAGGTCGGCCCGCCCGTCAACCTCGCCCCGACGCCATCCGAATCAGAACGCCATCCGAATCAGAAAGAACGGCCCGCCCATGACCATCACGCTCGACCACACCGGCCGGTCGGCCCTCGTCACCGGAGCGGGTGCCGGTATCGGCCGGGAGATCGCCCGCTGGCTCGCCCGGGCGGGCGCTCGGGTGGCGGTGAATGACCTCGACCCCGAACGAGCAACCGCGGTTGTCGCAGAGATCGACCGCGAGGGCGGTGAGGCCATCCCCGTACCCGCCGACTGCCGGGACGACGAGGCGGTCGACGCCATGGTCGCGACCACGGTCGAGGCGTTCGGCAGTCTGGACATCGCGGTCAACAACATCGGCATGTTGCCGGCGGGACGGCGTCCGAAGCCCTTCGTGTCCTACCGCGGCGACGACTGGCGCGACATCGTCGATCAGAACCTCACGCTCGCCGCGCTGTGCGGCCGAGCCGAGGCCGAGGTCATGCAGGCGGGCGCCGGCGGCGTGATCCTGTTTGTGACCTCGGGCGAAACCACCCGGCCATCGCCCTACAACTCGATCTACGCGGCGGCGAAGGCGGCGATCAACCATCTCGTGACGTCGATGGCGGTCGAACTCGGGCCCGATGGCATCCGGGTGTTGGCCATGGCGCCGGGCACCACCATGACCGAGACCGTCGCAGCGGCGTTTACCCCCGAACGGATGGATGCCATCGTGGCGTCGACTCCCCTGCGGCGCATGGTCGAACACGATGAGCTGGCTCGACTCGCCACGTTCCTCGCCAGCGACCTGGCCCGGTGCATCACCGGTCAATTCATCGTCGCCGACGCCGGTGCGTTCCTGTCGCGCAGTCGACCCGCCAACGACGAAGGCCTAACCAACCAGCTCAAGGGTTCGAACGCCCGGTAGAAACGCAGCGCCCGGCACCTACAGCGGCCGCTGTTGGGCCCAGGGTTGTGCCGTCTCGAGTTGGGCGGCGAGTCGGAGGAGCGTCACCTCATCGAACGGCTTTGCGGCTAGATGAACCGAGACGGGAAGCCCGGAGGCGGCAAAGCCGGCGGGTACCGACGCGGCGGGCTGACCGACAACGTTCCAGATGCCGTAATGCGGAATCCGCCGCCCGGAGGCTCGCAGGGTCGCGAACGCCCCCTTGCCGTCCAACTCGCCGATACGCAGCGGTCGTTCCACAGCCCCTGGAGTGAGCACCACGTCGACGTCGTCGAACACTGCATTCAGACGCTGGGCGATGGCCGCCGAGTCGCGCACCGCCCGCCGAACCACGCGATCCGGGATCCGAGAACCGAGCCGGGCCATGGCCCGCGTGCGCTGAGTGATGCGGTCCGGCAACTCCACTTCGGCCAGGGACCGATCGATACCGGCGAGGTAGCGGATCATGCCGTTGCTCGAAGCGGTCGGTGAGAAGTTGAGCTCCCGTTCGACCACCGTGTGCCCAAGGTCTCGCAGCGCCTGCACGGTGCGGTCGACGGCGGCCCGCTCGTCGTCCCCAAGTCGCGAGGAGAACGGCCAGTCGACCATCGGCTTCCACGCCAGCGCGATTCGCAGGTTTCCCGGCGGTTCAGCCAGGGCGTTGGCGAAGCTGTCGACCCGGCCGCCTGCGGCGTCTCGCGGTTCGATAGCGGTGGCATCCAGGAACAGAGCGGCGTCGGCCACTGACCGGCTGATCGGCCCCCGGGCCGAGAGCCCGTTCCAGTCGAGCGGACCGTGAAAGACTCGACCTCGGCCGGGCTTCAGCCCAAAGACTCCGTTGAACCCCGACGGCACGCGGATCGACCCGAGTCCGTCGGAGCCGGTTGCCAACCCACACAACCCCGCTGCGACCGCGGCCCCGGAGCCTCCGCTTGAGCCGCCGGGGCTGAAGTCGGTGTTCCAGGGGTTGCGGGTCGCTCCCCAGGTCTCGTTCTCGGTGAACGGCCACACCGCAAGCTCCGACGAGGTGGATTTGGCGATGATCACCGCGCCGGCTTCTCGCAAGCCGGCGACCATGGGATCGTCACGAGCCGCGGCGACCTCGAACCCGGCGCTGCCATGCGTGGTCACCGCGCCGGCCACGTCAACGGTGTCCTTCACCCCGACGGGAACGCCCAGGAGCGGGCGATCGGTGCTTCCCCGTGGGCCACCGTCGATGGCCCGTGCTTCGGCGATCGCCTCTTCGGCGAACACGCAACGAAACGCGTTGATCTTCGGATTGACCGCTTCGATCCGAGCCAGCGTGGCCTCGACCATCTCGCTGGCCGACACCTCACCCGACCGGATCAGGCCGGCCTGCATGGCTGCCCCGGCGTAACAGAGGTCGGTCGCGTCCATGCCGAACCCTAACGCCGGGCCGTTGGCATCCCCGGGTCCGGGCCAGCAACGCCGTTGCGCCAACCGGGTGGGCACCTCCATCGGGGGGACTGGGTTATTCCGCCTGCCCGTGCGGGTGGATCAGCACCCGGGTGTGGCGTTCGACGTTGGCCGAGTCGGCGAACGCTTCCACCGCGCCGTCGAGGTCGGCGTGACCGGTCTGCCACGGGGTGACATCGATCGATCCGTCGGCGATCGCGGCGAGGGCCTGTTCGTAGTCGCCTGCCTCGGGCGGGCCCCCGAACTGCACGTTGAGGCCCTTGGTATGGGCGGCGGCGGTGAAGAACACGTCGTCGTCGAGGTTTTGACCCGCCACGATGAGCCGGGCCGCCCACGGCGCCTCGATGAACAGTTGCCCGAGCACGCCGGGCGCGCCAACACATTCGAAGATCACGCAGCCCGAGCCCCGCCTGGCCACCCGGTGCCAGGCCTCGACCGCGGACTCCTGCGCCGGGTCAACCACCTCGGTGGCACCGGCCATCTCGGCCATCCCCCGGCGCATCGGCGAAAAGTCCGCCGCCACGATTGGACCGACGCCCCGGGCGGCCAGTGCGGCGATCACGGCCAGGCCGATGCCGCCGCAACCGATCACCAACGGCACGTCTCGCTCCCCCACCGCACCGATGCGGGCGTACTGCATGCCCACCGAAAGCGGCTCCATCAGCGCGGCCGAAGACGTCGGCACGTCGTCGGGCACCGGGAACAACAACGACTCGCTCAGCGCGAGGTACTCACCGAACCCACCGGGGTAGGTGTTCGAGTACCCCAACACGTCGAACCCGCGGTCGTGGAATACGAGCGGCCACGACACCACCCGACTGCCGACATCGAGGCTCTTGGCGGTGTCGGGCCCGTAGTCGACGACCTCGGCACAGAACTCATGGCCGAGCACCAGGTCGGCATCGGCGTCGAACCGGAAGGGGCCGTCGTGGGCGGCCGACCAATCGGCCAGCCGGTGCGAATGGTGCACCATGTGATGATCGCTCGCACAGATCGCGCAGGCGAGCGACTTCACCAGGACCTGGCCGGCACCCGGTGTCGGGTCGTCGACGGTGTCGACGCGCAGCTCGCCGGATCGGAGCACGAGGGCTTTCATCGATACAGCTCCGGTTTGGTCAGGGTGTCGACGGGCTCGGAGTCGCCGCTGCCGACCGAACGAAGGGCGGCCTCGATCACGGCCTGGGCGGCAACGCCATCCCACACGCCGGGGCCGACAGCACCCAAGGAGGGTACGAGGCCCGCGGTCACCACGCTGCCGGCCCACACGTTTGCCTCGGTCACGTAGGCCTCGCGAAAACGGGCGAACCAGTCCGTGCCCACGTCGTTGCGGGCCACCCCGGCGACGCCCACCGTGGGCAGCATCGGGGGCGCCATGGTCACCATGCCGGTGCCGGTCGATGCCTCGACCGACACCTCGTAGGCATACGAGACGTCGTCAAAATCGATGGTGGCGATGCTCTCGTGGCCCGCGTCGTCGACCACCTCGGCCACCAGGTGAACCGCGGCGACGAAGTCGCTCGCGCCCCGGTACGCGACATGGGCCGCGATGCTCTTGATCTCGCCGCCGGTCAGCCATCGAATGGTGTGGACGTCATGGATCACCGACTGGGTGAGCACCGCCTCGACCTCGCGGGGGTTGTCGCCGTTGGCGTTTCGATGCACGCACCGCAGGTGATGGGGTTCGCCGAGCTCCGCCAACGCGCTCGCCACCTGCTGATGGGCCGGGTCGTACTCGCGCATGAACCCCACCTGAAGACGACGCCGACCCTGGCGCATCTCGGCGGACAGAACCCGCTCGGCGTTGCCGAGGTCGTGGGCGAGCGGCTTTTCGCACAGCACCATGAGGCCGGCATCGAGAGCGGCGACGGCCAGGTCGGCGTGGGTTTCATCGGGTGACGCGATGATGATGCCGTCGAGCCGGTCGTCGGCGATCACCTTGTGGGCGTCGGTCTCGGCTCGGGCCTCGGCGAGCCGGGCCCCGTCGGCGGCGGCGTCGGCATCGGCGTCGGCCACGACCACCACCGAAACGTTGGGGACCAGGTGCAGATTGGCGATGTGCTCGCGCCCCATCCCCCCGGCACCGATGACGCCGATGCGCGCCGGGTCAACCCGCACGTCTCGCCGCCAACACCTCATCGAGTTTCGCCGGCGCCCACCGCTCGGCGAGCGCGGAACGCACCACATCGGCCATGGAGGGCGGGGCCAGGCCGTCGACCGGCTGCTCGATGTCGAGATCGGCCGGGAAGGCGTACCCTTCGGCGCTCGACGCCACCACGCGGTGCAGGGCGGCGACGTCCACGCCGGCCTCCTGGCGTTGCAGCAGCACCGGGTAGAGATGCGACACCATCCGTTGCCGATCGACGATTTCCATCGACCGGCCAAACGCCGACATCACCTGCAACAGATTGGCCATACGCCGTACATCGGCGGTGATGTTGGCCCCGGCCGCATGAAACAGCGCCGGGTTGAAGAACACGATGTCGCCCTTGCCGAGCGGCGCCTGCACGTGGTGCTCGGCGAAGTACTCGCGGAAGTCGGGGCGGCGCCAGGCCAAAAACCCGGGCCCGTAGTTCTGGCTGCGGGGCAACAGCTTGGTCGGCCCGGTCTCGATCGGCATATCGCAGTGGGCGATCGCCCCCTGGAGCGTGAGGAGGGGCGACATGTGATGCACATGGCTGAGATACCGCTCGGACTGGTCATCGGAAAAGAAGCCGATGTGGTAGTCGCGGTGGGGCTCCTGGGCGTCGGCACCCGGATTCACCACGTTCACCTGCGAACACAGTTGATAGGCCGGGCCGAGGAACGCTTCGATGGCCAATTCGGCCAGATCGTTGGCGTAGTAGTCGACGAAACCCTCCGGGTCGAGCACGGCGAGCTTCTCGATCGCGTTCCAAATTCGATCGTTCGCGCCCGGCTTGGCGTAGTGATCGCCGGCGACGGCTCCGGTGCGCTTCTGCTCGGCGATGATCTCCTCGAACGCCGTCGAAACCCGATCGAGCACCGCCGGGGCGAACGCCCCCTTGATCACCAGCACGCCGGGACCGCTCAGCAGCGCTCGGGCCAGCTCGGCCTGGGCCACCGCTCGGCCGACCGGGGTGGTCGTCGCGTCGCGCAGCGCCGCCGCTTCGTACACGACGAGGCGATGTTCGATCGCCGCGGCATGCGGGTAGTCGGCCAGTTCGGTCTCGACCTCGACGACCGCCCGAAAGTCATCGAGCGAGCATGCTCCGGCCGTCAGCCAGGTCGGGTCCTGATGTGAAGTTGCGTCGTGCATGCCGCATCCCAAGTCGATAGCCGGGCTGCCCCAGCGTAGAACCCCGGCCGGCCCGGGTCAGATACTCGGGTCGTCAAACGTCGCCAGCCAGGCCAGGGCGCCGGCGTACGTGGTCTCGTGACCCATCTCGGGATGATCGGCCACCAGCTCATCGCTCGCTCGGAACAGCCGAGCGGCGTCGGCGACCGCGAGCATCTCGAGGTCGTTGAACGAATCCCCCATGGCGCTCACGTGATAGCCGAGACCCTGGTAGGCCTCGACCGCCCGCTGCTTGGGGTGGGCGATTCGAGGGACGAACGAGGTGATCCGATTCTCGACCACGGTCAGCCGGTGGCACAACAGGTGCGGGCGGCCAAGCTTAGGTACCAGGTGGCGGGCAAACTCCTCGAACGTGTCCGACAACAGCACCAGCTGGTACCGGCTTCGCAGCTCGTCGAGGAACTCGCGAGCGCCCGGAAGGGGCTCGAGGGTGTCGATGACCTTGCAGATGGTGGGCAGGTCGATGTCGTGGCGTTCGAGGGTGGCGATCCGGTAGTCCATGAGCTTTTGGTAGTCCGGCTCGTCGCGGGTCGTAATGCGCAGATCGTCGACACCGGTGTGATCGGCGACCGCCACCCAGATCTCGGGTGTGACCACACCCTCCATGTCGAGCGCCACCACGCGCATCGGCGGCCGTGCCGTCGGAACTTCCTCGCTCACGACGGAGAACGGTAGCGGCTAATGCACCGATAGGGGGTCATCGGCCGATACGGGTTCAGGTTGCTGACCTATGCTCGTGACGCCATGGCCGACGACATTGCTGACCTCCTGAAACACCGTGGCTACCGGGTTACCGGCCCCCGACGGGCCGTTTGGCGCGCCCTGACCGGCGCCGAGGACCACCTCACCGTCGAACAGGTGGCCGATCGGGTGGCGGCGAGCGACGACGGGGTCAACCTGGCGTCGGTGTATCGCTCGTTGGCGTTGTTCAAAGAGCTCGGCCTGGCTCGGGAATCCCACCTCGACTCCGAAGGCGGCCGCTGGGAGGTCGCCCACCCCGATGAACATTTTCACGTGGTGTGCGACGACTGCGGCCGGGTCGATCATCACGTCGGCTCCCTGGTCGGCGACATCGTCGACCATCTGCGCAGCGGCCACGACTTCGAACCGACGGGCGTCGAACTCACCGTGCGCGGCCGATGTGTGGAGTTCACCCGAACCGGCGCGTGCACCCGTGCCGATGTGGCCTCCCATCAGCACTGAACTCGGTACTACCAGGGCTCAGTACTGCGAGCGATTGCTAATTGCGAACAACTCGCAGTAGCGCTAGGTTCGCGGGCGTCCGCCCGTCCGTCCCCACTCGCCCCCGACGTCGAGAAAGAGCCGCCTTGCACGCCCCCGACGGATTCCTCGGCCTCGGCACCGCCGTCGCGACGGGGGCGATCAGCTTCGGCGTCGTCGGTGCATCGCTGCGCATGGCCCGAACCCGGCTGGCCGATCGCCAGATCCCGCTCACCGGCGTCTCCGCAGCGTTCATCTTCGCCGCCCAACTGGTGAACTTCCCGGTCGCGGCGGGCACCACGGGCCATCTGCTCGGCGG
The DNA here is from genome assembly GCA_938041035.1 of uncultured Acidimicrobiales bacterium. Taxonomy (GTDB): domain Bacteria; phylum Actinomycetota; class Acidimicrobiia; order Acidimicrobiales; family SHLQ01; genus CALHYX01. Next base: position 77,226 of record CALHYX010000004.1, read on the forward strand.
CGCTCTCGCGGCCATTCTGCTCGGCCCCACCGTGGGAGCCCTGGTCGTCACCGTCGTCGTCGTCGTACAAGCGCTCGTCTTCGCCGATGGCGGGCTCAGCGCCCTCGGCTACAACACCCTCAACATGGCCATCGTGACCAGCTTCGGTGGCTACGCCGCCTTCGTGGCCGTGCGCAAGATACTCCCCCGCAACGCCTCCGGCGTCGCCACCGCGGCCGGTCTGGCCGCGGGCATCTCCGTCGTCCTCGCCTCCATGGCGTTGTCGATCGAATGGCTGTTTGGTGCAACCGCGCCGGTGTCGTTCGACACCGTGTTCGCCGCCATGGTCGGCGTGCACCTGCTGATCGGCGTGGGCGAAGGCGTGATCACCGGACTCCTGGTGGCCAGCGTGCTCGCCGCCCGGCCCGACCTCGTCTACGGCGCCCGCCACCTCGACCCCGCGGCGCTGCGTGGACGGGCGTCGCTCAGCACCCGAGGCCTCGTCATCGCCGCTCTCGCCGTCACCCTGGTGGTCGGCACCATCGTCAGCCAGTTCGCGGGGTCAGACCCCGACGGGCTCGAACGGGTCGCCGAAGATCTCGAACTCACCGCCGATCAAGCTGGCGACGCTCGCGGCCCGTTCGCCGACTATGCCGTCGACGGACTCGACAACGAACAGCTCAGCCTGGCCATCGCGGCCGGAGCCGGCATCGTCATCGTCGGCGCGATCGGTTACGGCCTCGTCGCCACCCGCCGCGAACCGAGCGCGGTCTAGATGGGTGCCGAGCACTCGCACGCGCTTTTTCACCACGGTCACTCCCCCGTCCATCACCTTCCCGCCCACACCAAGCTGGTCGGCACGCTGGTGTTCGTCGCCGCGGTAGCCGTCACCCCGAGGCAGGAACTGTGGGCCTTCGCGGTGTACGCCGCCGTCGCGGTTTTCGCCATGGCCGTCGCCCGGCTTCCGGTGCGCTTCGTGGCCCGCCGGGCTCTGCTCGTACTGCCCTTCCTGGGCGTCGCCGCCCTCGTCCCGTTCATCGGCGGTGGCGAAACCACCGACGTCATGGGCCTGGCGCTGTCCACCGAGGGCCTGTGGGCCGCGTCGGGCATCGTCTGCAAAGCGCTGCTCGGCACCGCCGCCTCGATCGTGCTCGCCGGCACCACCGAACAAGCCGACCTGGTCCGCGGTCTCGCCCGCCTCCGGGTTCCACCCCTGCTGGTGATGATCACCGCGACGATGCTTCGCTATCTCGAGACCGTCGCCGGCGAGCTGCGGCGGGCCCGTACCGCGATGCAATCCCGAGGTCACAACCCACGCTGGCTTTGGCAGGCCACGCCGCTCGCCAACTCCGCCGGAGCCACGTTTGTGCGCAGCTACGAACGGGGCGAGCGAGTGCACCACGCCATGGCGGCCCGAGGCTTCACCGGCACTCCGCCCGATCTGAACCCCCAACCGGCCGCCGGACGACACTGGATCCGGGCCATCGCCCTGCCCGGGATCACCGTTGCGGTCGCCATCGCGGCGCTGGCCTCGTGAACGGCAACCCCGATGACCACCCGAGCGGCCCGATGACCAGTTCGGCGCACGAGCTGGCCATCGATGTACGGGACCTCGAGCACGGCTACCCCGACGGGTCCTCGGCGCTCGACGGCCTCTCGCTCCAGGTTCGACCCGGCGAGCGGGTTGCGCTGCTCGGGCCAAACGGGGCCGGCAAGACCACACTGGCGCTGCACCTCAATGGCATCCTTCTCGCCCAGCACGGCTCGGTCACGATCGACGGACTGCCCGTCGTCGAGCCCAACCTGGCCGAGGTCCGCCGCCGGCTTCAGCTGGTGTTCGCCAAGGCCGACGACCAGCTGTTCATGCCGACCGTGCGCGACGACGTTGCCTTCGGGCCCGCCAACCACGGCATGCGGGGCGCCGATCTCGATGCCGCGGTCGACGGAGCTCTCGCGGCAGCCGGAGCGGCCGCACTGGCGAAACGAGCACCCCATCACCTCAGTACGGGCGAGAAGCGCCGGGCCGCGCTGGCCACGGTGTTGGCGATGAACCCCGGCACCCTCGTACTCGATGAACCCACCGCCGGACTCGACCCGGCCGGGCGCAACGAACTGGTCGCGTTGCTCAAGACCCTGCCGCAGACGCTCGTGGTAATCACCCACGACATTCCGTTCGCGCTGCAGTTGTGCCACCGTTCGGTCATCATCGACGAAGGCCGATCGTGGGCGGATGCACCCACCGCCGACTTGCTGGCCGACCGCGCCACCCTGGGCCGGCACCGACTGGCGTTGCCCTTCGGCTTCGACCCGAACGTGCTGGCTCAGGCGACGTCGATCGACCGCAGCCGGTAGCCCGCCAGCGCGATACCAGCCACGGCGATTGCGATCGGCACGATGATGCCCGACGCCATCGCCCGGTCGGCGAGCGGCAGGTCGATATCGGTCAGCCGGGAAAGCACCGACGAGGGGTACGTGTTTATCGAAAGCTTCGCCGCGCCGGTGCCGGCCCGGGACACAAACAGCTCCCACACGACCAGGTAGATCAGGCCCCACACCAGGGCCCGGCGTACCACTAGGCCCAACAGAACAAAGACGCCGCTGTAGCCAACCACCGCCAGCGCGGTGGCCGCTCCGGTCGCAGCCACCGAGGTGAAGTCACCCGACGCAATGGCCGCGGTGGCCATCAGCGGCACGGCCGTAAACGGCAGGGCGATCGACGCGGCGGCGGTCCATGCGGCCATGGCGATCTTCCAGCGGGCTACCGGGCGATGCCACACGTAGACCAGCGTCTCGTCCTCGACCAGTTCGCCGAGCGACGAGCTGGCCAGCACGAGCGCGATCACCGGCACCATGAGCCCGATGCCAAACAGGTAGATGAACTCGGTGACGTCGGTCGCGGCCTGGGCGCCCTCGCTCGAACGGTTGATCGCCCACGCGACCGCCATGGCGGCCAGGCCGAATCCGCCGAAGAGAAACCACCGGCCGGTGGTGAGCTGTCGGCGCACCAGGAGGCGGTAGAGAACCGATAGCTGGGTCATCACGAACCTCCAACGAGATAGCGAAAGACGCTCTCGAGGTCGTCATCGAGGGGCATCACTTCTTCGAGCCGGAACCGCTGGTCGGCGCACACCGCGGTGAGCTCGCGCCGGAAGCGGCGCACGTCGGTGGTGGTGACCTCGATTTGGCCGGGATGGTTGACCGCACAACCGACGAGAGAACCGGAATTGATGAGGGCGGCCGCCACCCGGTTCGCTTCGTGACACACCACGCGGACTCGCGACGGCTGATCGTCCATCAAGGCGCGGATTTCGCGGAAGTCGCCCTGGGCGGCCAGGCGACCCCGGGCGATGACGACCACGTGGGAACCGAACCGTTCGACCTCCTCGAGCACATGGCTCGATACGAGGACCGTCTTGCCGGACTCGCCGAGGCGGTGAAACAGGTCGATCATCTGGCGCCGTTGCTTCGGGTCGAGGCCGTTCAACGGCTCGTCGGCCATGATCACCATGGGGTCGTGCACGAGCGCCTGGGCGATCTTGATCCGCTGCCGCATGCCCTTGGAGTAGCTACCGATCGGGCGTTCGAGGTCGGGGTCCATCTGGACGAGGTCGAGGGCCCACCGGGCTCGCTCGTCGGGATTGTCGAGATCCGACAGGATGGCGGCCATCTGCACGATGTCGATGCCGCGCTCGCGTTCGAAGACACCGTCTTGTTGGGGGACGAGACCGACCCGGCCGCGGGCTTCGCCATCTTGGCGGGGGTCGCCGCCGGCCACCCATACCCGGCCGACCGAGGGTTTGATCTGGCCGGAGAGCATCCGCAACAGCGTGGACTTGCCGGCACCGTTGGGGCCGAGAAGCGCGGTGACGCCGGGCCGGATGGCGACCGACACGTTGCTTACCGCTACCACGCCGCCAAAGGATCGGGAGACGTCGTAGGCGACGACCGTGGCGTCGGCCGGCGGCCACTCGACGGCGGCGGGAGCGCCGGCGAGCACCTGGTCGACACCGCCGTGGTCGGTAGGGGGATGGTCGGTAGAGGGATGACCGTTGCCGGGATGGCCGATCGCGGAGGGCGCGGTGGGAGGATGGTCCGGGGTCGGTGCGTTCGGGTTGCTCATCGGCGTACCAACAGCTTTCGGTAGCGGGCCCAGATGAACCCGACGCCGGTCGCGATGTAGCCGAACCAGGCGGCCCAGAGCGTCCAGGTCGAATTTTCCTGGGGCCGCCACAAGCTGGCGCCTCCCGTGGCTTCGCCATGGATGCGGAAGATCAGTTCGCGCGGCAGGTTGGGGATGTTGAACAGCCGCAGCGCCGAGTTCAGGTCGGCTTCGTTGACGAGGACATCGGTGACGATGGCCGAACCGGGCATGATCAAGATCACGGCGGCGGTAGCGACCACCCAGCGGTCGGTTGCCGCGGAGACCGCCATGGCGACGACGGCGAACATGGCGCCCATCACCAGCGATGACAGAACGATCTTGGCAAACACCTCGATCCACTCGACGAAGCCGTCGGGGCCGGTCGATTCAAGGGTGAACGCGATCAACATCAACAACGGTGGCCCAAGGGTCACCAGGAGCAGCAGGATCAGCGTGGCGAGGGCCTTGCCCAACAGATACGACGGCCGGTTCAGCGGCGAGGCCAGGTACACGCCGAGCAGTCCGGTGCGCCGATCGGTGCACAAGAGCAGCGGGGCGACAAAGCCGGCGAACAGATAGATGGCGCCGACGATGTAGCTGTAGTAGCCGGCGTAGGTCGGGAGCAGCCCTTCGGCGGCGAGGTCTTCGGGCAGCAGGGCCGCCATGCCGATGAACGCGGCGGCGGGCAGGTAGGCGAAGATCACGACGGCGGCCGGGATGATCTTGAACCGGGCCGACCGGCCGAGCCCCAGCGCGTGGCGCAGGCTGTGGGTGACCATCGTGCGCATCGACCCGCGGAAACCGGTGCGAGGGCCGTCGTAGCGGCGATACCCCTGGTCGAAGATCTGGGCGGAGTTGGGGGGAACGGCCCCGGGTACGTTCGCCATCGTCATCCCAACGACTCGATGAATACGTCTTCGAGGCTCAGGCGTTTCCGGCTGAGCCGGGCGATGCCGACACCGGTCGCCGCACAGGCATCCCGGGCGAGATCGAACACGGAGTCGTCGTCGCCTTCGACCACCAGGCGACGACCGTCGACATTCACCTGCGCCCCCGACGAGCGCAGCCGTTCGACGACGCTGCTGATCTGGGTTGGGTCGGCGTCGAGTTCGACCACCACGCCGATGGTGCCGGTACCGCGCAGTTCGTCGAGCGTGCCGGCCGCGACGGTACGGCCCTCGCCGATGATCACCGCGGCATCGCAGACCCGTTCGACCTCGTCGAGCAGATGCGACGACAAGATCACGTCGATCCCGAACTCGGTGGCGATATGGCGGATGAGATCGAGCATCGAGTCGCGCTGTAACGGATCGAGACCGTCGGTCGGCTCATCGAGCAGCACCATCTCGGGGTCGTGGGCGATCGCCTGAGCGAGCTTCACCCGTTGGCGCTGGCCGGTGGACATCGTGCCCATGGGCCGAAAGCGTTCCTCGCCGAGGCCGCACAACCACAGTGCATCGCTCGCCCGGGTGGCCGCCTCGGCCTTGGGCAGGCCGTGCAGCTCGGCGATGTGGCGAACGAAGTCGTTGGCCTGAAGGTCGCCCGGCAAGGTGTGATGCTCCGGGGAGTAGCCGAGGCGCTCGCGCACCGCGACCCCTGCGTTCCAGGGGTCGCTTCCGAGGACCCGCAGCGAACCGGAATCGACCTCGTGCAGTCCGATGATCATGCCGAGCATGGTGGTCTTGCCCGCGCCGTTAGCGCCCAGCAGGCCGGTGATGCCGTGACGGATCTCGAAGCTGACGTCGGACAGGGCGGTGAACGTGCCGTAGCGCTTCACCACGTTGGTCGCCGAGACGAGGCTGTCGGTCACGGGGACGATCTTGTCAGCTGTCGACGGAACCGTGGTGGCAGTGGCCATGTCCTCAGTCTGACGACGCGAGTACGGCCTGGCGCCATACTTTTGGCCAAGACTCTTGGCGGTTCGCGCACGGGGCGGAATGGTCGCCCACCAGCGGCCGGATATGCCATGGTTTCGGGATGAACAATGAGCCGTTGCGAGCGATCACGACCGACGAGGTCACCGCCTTTGGGCGAGACGGCGTCGTGCCCCTCCCCGGGCTCTTCGATCGCGAGTGGATCGCCAGCCTGCGCGCCGGACTGGAGCGAAACCGCCGCCACCCCACGGACCGGGCCCGCATCTGGGACCGCGACGACGAGGACCGCACCGTGTTCTACGACAGCCAGGCGTGGCAGGGCATCGACGAATACCGGTCGTTCGTATTCGACTCCCCCGCCGCGGCGATCGCCGCCCAACTGCTCGGCGCCTCCCAGGTCACCTTCTACTTCGACGCCGTCTTCGTGCGCTCTCCGGGAACCCAATTCGAGACACCGTGGCACCAGGACGAGCCCTACTGGTCGGTCGAAGGGTTCAATACCTGCAGCATCTGGATGCCCCTGGTCCCCGTGAAGGCCGAGAACGCGTTGTGCTTCGTACCGGGTTCGCATCTGGGGAACAAGCTTCTCGCCCAACCCGACTTCGGCAGCCTCAACCCCGACGGTGAAGTCGCCATCGACACGGTCGACTTCGCTCCGGTGGCCGAGGAAGCCTTTCCCGACATCGAGGCCGATCGCGATGGCTTCGGCGTGATCAGCTGGGATCTCGAACCGGGCGACTGCGTGGCGTTCAACAGCCGCATGATGCACGGCGGTTCCGGCAAACTTCCTCCCGATACGGGCCTCGAAGTGTTCACCACCAAGTGGCTGGGCGACGATGTGGTGATCAAATTCCGTGACCACGGCATGGACCCCGACCACAGCGCCGTCATGACCGCTGCGGGCCTGGCGCCGGGCGAGCGGCCGAGCGGCGACCTGTACCCCACCGTGTGGACCCGCGCCTAAGTCCGGGATCGCCACCGACCGCTCCCGTGGCGCTGACATACTGGACACGTGCGCATCGCGATCGTCGGTTCGTCCGGAAGCGGCAAGACCACGCTGGCCGACCGGGTGGTGGATCGAACCGGCATCCATCACATCGAGCTGGATGCCATCCACCACCTTCCCGGTTGGAAGATGCGGCCCACCGACGCCATGCGCAGCATCGTCGCCGAGGAGGTCGAACGGCCACACTGGGTATGCGATGGCAACTACGGGTCGAAGGGTGGGGATCTCGTCCGGGCGGCCGCCGACACCATCGTGGTGTACGACCTCCCCCGCCACCGCGTGATGCGCCAACTCGTCGCCCGAACCATCCGCCGGTCGGTCACCCGTGAGGTCCTGTGGAACGGCAATCGCGAACCGTTCACCAACTTCACCAGTTGGGATCCGGAACGCAACGTCATCCGCTGGTCGTGGGTCAACCACCACGAGTACGGGGCCAAGTTCGCCGCCGCGCGAGCCTCGGGTGAATGGGATCACGCCCGGGTCGAGGTGTTCACCAACCAGACCCAGGCCCGACATTGGGTCGACAACCTGCGAGCCCCCTGACGGATGGCCGATAGCCCGCCGCTACTGGCGTTCAGCTGAGCTCATCTGCGGTCGGGGGTTCAAAGAGCGCGGCCCACTCATCGAGTTCGGCAGGCGAGATGTGGAAGGTGCCCGGTGGGAGATCCCGATTGCGGTCGGCGATGCGTTCGTGGAGGGTTTCGATCGGCGCGTCGACGAACACCGTCTGCACGGTCGCCCCCAACTCCTGGGCCCGCTCGCGGAAGTGGGCGCGCTCGGCCTGCAGCCACACACCCCAGTCCAGGATCACGTTGACGCCGATGGCTAACAGGCGTTCGACCAGCTCCCACTGCACCGCCTCGACCCGCCCTCGGCGATTATCGCGGGCGGCGGCCTCGGCGTCCTCCTGGTAAAGCCGGTGGATCCAGGCATCGCCATTGATCACGATTCCCTTTCCCGCCGCTTCAAGCTCCCTTGCCCGAGTGGTCTTCCCCGCTCCGGGCAGTCCAACCAGCAAATACAACGTCGGTGCCCCGGCTGAAGCCACGTCAGTCAGCCGCTGCGGTGATCGCGGCCAACCCGAGGTAGGTAACGCCCGACGCGACCTCTTTGCGTCGGGCGATGCCGGGCGATGCAGCCAGGCGCTCACTGACCCAGCTGCCGGCGAGGGCGTAGGCAGCGTCGGTGATCAGGCCGAGACCGATGAAGACCGCGCTGAGAACGAGCAGTTGCCCTGTCGCCGACGCCGAGCTCTCGGTGGACACGAATTGGGGAACAAAGGCGAGGAAGAAGACCGCGGTCTTGGGGTTGAGCACATTGAGCACCACCCCATCGACGAAGATCCGGCGGAGCGACCGGTCCTGGGAAGCCACCTCGGTCTCGACCGAGCGCATCTGGCGGGCGGTCAGCAGTGCGCGCACGCCGAGATAGGCGAGGTACGCCGCTCCGGCCAGCTTGACGACCGTGAAGGCGGTCGCCGAGGCGACGACCACCGCCGACAGGCCGACGAGTGCGGCGGCGACGTGCACGATCGTACCGAGGTGTATGCCGAGGACGGACACCAACCCCGCCCTGCGGCCCTGACCGGCCGATCGCGCCACGATGTAGAGAACGGCGGGACCCGGCAACAACAACAACGACAGGGCGGCCACCGAGAACAGGCCGAGCGTTTCCATCGACACCATGGAGTTGACGCTAACGGTGAGGCTTCAGCGCCGAAACCGAATTCGGGTGTCGGCCATCGAGAACGCCTCGCCGGTGACCTCGTCGTACAACCTCGCCCGAATCGCGTCGCCGGACCGCTCGTCGAACAGTTCCACCGCGGCCCCGTCGCGGAAGAGCCAGTCGTCGCCGAAGCGCCACATCGCGATCAGGACGTCGGTCAGCGCGTGCCCCTTCTCGGTGAGTCGATAGTCGTAGCGCACCGGATTGTCCTGGTAAGCCACCTTGTCGACGACCCCGTCGGCCTCCAATCGCTGGAGCCGTTGGGCGAGGACCGCCTTGCTGATCTCCAGCACGTCCTGGAGCTCGGCGAATCGACTACGGCCCAACACCAGCTCCCGCATGATGAGCGGGGTCCACCAGTCGCCGATCAGGTCCGAGGTGCGGGCGATCGGGCAGTAGCTCTTGTCGAATCGGGTTCGCCTCACGGACTGACGAGCTCGAGGCGGGCCGGAACGTGCTTGTGCCACGGCGTACCGGCGATGGGGTCACGCCAATCCAACGTCGTCAGCTCGTTGGGGGCGACGCCGTAGACCTCGGCCTCACCACCGGCGGGGGAATAGCCCAGCCCGTGGCCATTGGGCAGCGAGATGTGCCCCGCCATCATGGTGTCGTTGACCTCGGCGACGGCGACGGATGTTCCCCCGGGCGTCGTGATGCGCACCCGGGCACCATCGGTGACCCCGAGTTCGCCGGCGTCGGCCGGACTCAACCGCAGCGCGCCCTCCGGGTCGCGCTTTCGCCAGGCTGGGTCGCGGATGATCGTGTTCGCGGTGAAGCTGCGGCGTTCCCCGGCCGAGAGCACAAACGGGAACTCTTCGGTGGTCCGGGCATCCGGTCCGTCGACGAGTTTCGGAACCTCGGCCAACAGCTCCGGGATGGCGAGGTGGATCTTCTGGTCGGGGGTTTTGAGCAGATCCCAGCTGCGATCGACCTCGTGCCGGGTGAACACCACCCCATCGCGCTCGCGCAGCATGGCCTCGAACAAGGCGTTGCCCAACGCCGGCCCCTCACCCTCGTGACCAGCCGCGCGTACTGCATCGGCGAACTTCATCGCCACCTGTTGGGCGCTGAACCACAAGACGGCCGCGCCCTCCATCCCGGCGGGCAAACTCCGGCCGAGGGTCTCGTACAGCGCAACCGAACCCACTCCGGCCAGCTCGGGATGGGTCATCGCCGCGTTCATGAAGGCCTCGGCGAAAGCATCGAGGCCTTCAGCCGCCGCCTCGCGCAGCGGCGCGAACTCGGCCTCGCCGACAATACCGAGCGCCTGGACGAGGCGGCTGTGGATCTCCGCCTCGGGCAGGGTGCCCTCGAGCGGATCGAGGATCGGCGCCCGAAGCGTGAAGCGGTTCTCGGGGAAGCCCAACGTGAAGAAGGTCGCCTCGGCTTTTTCGTACTGCGACGCCGCCGGCAGCACGTAGTCGGCCTCGAGGGCGGTTTCGGTCATGGCGATGTCGATGACGACCGAGAACTCGGCCTCCCGCATGGCCTGGCGGAACTTCTCGGAGTCGGCGAGCGAGTGGACCGGGTTCGCACTCTCGATGAACAACGCACGCGACCGATCGGGATGATCGCTCAACATGCCCTCGGCGATCTCGTTGCAGGCGATGAGCCCGGAGATGATCTGGCCCCCCGTCACGGGGTCGCGCGGCTCGGCTCCGCTGGCCGAATAGCTGAACAACGGCGCCATCGACGTGTGGGCGTTCATGGAGCCGGGCTTGCCGAACTGGCCCACGAGAACCCACACGATGCGCTGGAGATAGGACACCAGGGTCGAGTGGGGCGACATCTGGGTGCCCAGGTCCTCGTACACCGATACCGATTCGGCGGTCGCCAGTCGGTTGGCCACCGAACGAATCTGGTCGAGATCGACGCCGCAGCGGGCGGCGAACGCGGTTACCGGGATGTTGGCAAACGCGGCAACCGTCTCCTGGAGCCCGACGACGTTCTCGGCCAACCAGTCCGCGGCCAGCAGATGTTCATCGATCAGCACGGCGATGAGGGCCGACAACAACAGCGCATCGGTGCCCGGCTTCACCGCCAACCACTCGTCGGCCAGGTCAGCGGATTCGGTGCGCCGAGGATCGATGACGATCATCGTGCGGTCGGGGGACGCCGCGAACTCCTTCAGTACCCGGCGGGCCTCGTCGAACCCGTGGGACTGCCACGGGTTCTTGCCCAGGAACACGCCGACCTCGGCGTGCTCGAACTCGCCGTGGGTGTGGGTGCCGAACAGGCGGCCTTCCACCCATGCCTCACCCGTCTTCTCCTGGGCGAGGGCATTGGATCGCCGGGTGATGCCGAACGCCCGCCGGGTGGCGGAGCTGTACGCCCCGCACAGGTGGTTCCCCTGCCCGCCGCCGCCGTAGTACATAACCTTGTCGGCGCCGTGCCGGGTGGCGACCCCCTGCAACCCGGCCACCACCTCGGCGATCGCCGTGTCCCAGTCGATCTCGGCGTAGGTGCCGTCGGGCAGGCGCTTCATCGGCGAGGCCAGGCGGCTGCGCGAGTTCTGATAGTGGTCGAGCCGCAACGCCTTCTCGCAGGTGTAGCCCTTCGAAGCCACGTGCGCCTTGTTGCCCCGCACCCGGGTGATCGAGCGACCGTCGAGGCGGACCTCAACCCCACAGTTGGCGCTGCACAGGACGCAGACCGTCTTGTGCCACACCTTGGTCGGATCCTGCTCCGCGGTTTCGGTCATGGGGCCCCGTTTCAGCTAGTGAGTTCGCTTGTTGAACCTACTCGCGGAACCGGACGGTTGCCAGCGGATGATGTCGTCGCGGAAGAACCGACTAGACGGCGAAGCTCTCGAACGCGAATTCGTTGTTCGCCCGCATCGCTTCCGGCGGTCCGTCGAAGCCGATGCGGCCGTTTTCGAGCACCACCACCCGATCGCATGCCCCGAGCGTGGACTGCCGGTGGGCGATCACGATGATCAGCCGATCGCCCGCCAACCGGTCGATGGTCGCCGCCACCAGCTGTTCACTCCGGGTGTCGAGGGCGCTCGTTGGCTCGTCCAGCACGAGTATGCGCGGCCGACCGACCAGGGCGCGGGCAATGCCCAGGCGTTGCGACTGGCCCCCGGAAAGGTCGCGCGTCTCGGGACCGATCGGCGTGTCGTAGCCCTGCGGCAGACCGTCGATCGCATCGTGGAGGCCGGCAGCCGTTGCGGCCTCGACGATGTCGGCCCGGGAGAACCCCTCCCGGAAGAACGCAATGTTGTCGGCGACGGTGGCGTTCACCAGCGACGTGCTCTGGGGCACGAACCCGACCGTCGAGTACCAGGATCGGGCGGTCACATCGCTCAGGTCGACATCGTCGACCAGCACCCGACCCGCCGTGGGCTCGTGCAGGCGCAGCATGATCGCGGCCAAGGTCGATTTACCGCTACCGCTGGGGCCGACCACACCGATGGTCTCCCCGATCGCCATGTCGAGGTCGACGCCGTCGAGGGCCAACTCCAACCCGCCTCCAGGGGTGGCTCGCGTGTCGGTTTCACCGTTCGGATACGCAAATGAGACCGCCTCGAAGCGGATCGCATTCACGTCCGCCACATCGGTCGTGCCGTCGATCTGGCGCTGGGTGGACAGGTCATCGATCAGCTCTTCGAGCCGCACGGCGTTGGCGCCGGCTTCGCTCATGCGCTGCCACGACCCCTGGGCCTGCTGACCGAACGAAATACACCGCAGCAACAAGATGGCGATGCCACCCAGGGCCGCTACATCGGGGGTGTCGAGCATTCGGACGGCCGCCAGCATGGCGATGAGAAAAAGCACGCCGACCGCCTGGTACACGACCGGGGTCAGACCCACCAGACGCTGGGTGCGATCGCGCAGCGTGGCCACGTTCTCGGCGGTCGATGTGAGGCGGGTGGCCGCCCAGCCATCGGCTTGAAAAACCCGCACCTCGCGAGCCATCCGCACCGTTTCGTCGAGCAGGGTGGCCTGATCGTTGTTCTCGGCCACAAAGGCCCGCGCCGCCCGGCGCACGGCGCGAGTGAGCGGCAGCAGCGCCGCTACCAACACGATGCCGACGACGACCAAGGTCGATGCCGCGACGGGATTCACGACCAGCGCGCCACCGATGAAGATGATGAGGCCGGCCACCGCCCGCCAGAACTTACTTTCGGCTACGACGCCGGCGCCGGCCTGCAACACCGATCGGGAGTAGTGGTCGACGATCTCGCCTCCGTTCAGTGCCTGCTGCGCGCCGTGCCGGGCATCCATGAAGGCCGCCGCAATGCGGGTTCGTAGCGCCAACTCGGTCGATGCGACCAGCCGGGTCTGCATGGCAATGGCGACGGCGCGCACCACGGCCGAGGCGACGACCAGGCCGGCCGCGAACAAGAGCGCGCGACCGAGACCCAGATCGATGGCCTGACCAGCGATGGACGCCTCGACCCGTTGCTCGCCGTCGGCCAACGCGGTGGCCGACAACGCCACGAGCACGAGGGCCACCATCTCGATGGTCGCGGCGACCAGCGCAACGCAGGCGATGCCGACGATCGGGGTACTCGTGGGCCGCAAGGACCGCTCCAGGGTGGGCGAAACCGACCCGGGTGGGCCGCTCTGGTACCTATCGGCGTTTCCGACCCGGAAATAACGGGCGCCCGCGGGTTACCAGGTGGGTGGTCGGCCCCGGTTGCAACGGTGCTGCTCCCCCTCGCCGGCGGCCGTCGAGCACGCTACCGAGCCCAAATCGGCTGCGTTTTGGCTCGGGCCGGGGACGACCGAGCTCGGCTCGCACCTGAGCCTCCAGTTCGATCCCCCCGATCTGGTAGGCCAAGGCCAGGCCGGCATCGAGGGCCGTGACCCAGCCCGTACAGGTGATGAACGGCGGGTCGAGGACGATCCGTTCGCCCGATGCGGTCGAGCCGTTCTCGCCCAGTTGATCAACCGCCAGCCAGTGGGTGGCCGCCGTTCGACCCCGCAGCAGATCCGCGGCCGCAAGCAGTACCGACCCGGTGGAGCTGGCCAACACCCAGTCGGCGCGTTCGCTGGCCGAGCGCAGCCACTGCCCTTCCGAGCCGCGGGCGATCGCCTCGCAACCAATGCCGCCCGGCACGGCGACGATGCGGGGCTGATCATCGAGCTCGGCGAACGACCGATCGACGGTCTGGTAACCCCCCGGGCCACTCACGCGGCCGCTGCGAGCCCCCACCGACACCACCGCGGCGCCGGGCAGGAGCTCGAGCACCTGACGGAACGCATCGCACTCGTCGTTGACCACACCGGGGTAGGTCAACAGCGCGACGAGCATGGTCCCACCGTAGCGGTCGGGTCAGGGCTCGACCAGGGTGCCGTCCGCGTGCCGCGCGAACCGGCCCTGGTCGGCGTGGTCCGGATCATCGCTCGGCCACGGCCACCCGCCGAAGCCGGTCGCTCGATAGTCGGCGAAGGCCTGTTCGATCTCCGCCTCGGTGTTCATCACGAACGGCCCGTACCGCGCCACCGGTTCGCCGAGCGGTCGGCCCTGGAGCACCAGGGCGTCGACCGGCCCGGTGCCGGCCACCACGGTGAACTCCTCGTCGCAGCGGATCACGGCTCCGGTACCTGCGTCGACGGTGCTGCCGCCCACCGTGAGCGACGTTCCGTCGAACACGTACAGGGTGCGAATCGTTCCCTCGGCTGCGACCGGCAGCGTCCAGGTGGCGCCTGCGGTGGCGGAGATGTGCCAGATGGCCACATCGCTGTCGGCGGCCGCGGCCCACGAATCGGGCGGTGGCGTCGGGGGTTCGAGTGCGGCCAATCGACCGGCGATAACGGTGACCTCGAACGCCTGCCCTTCGGCATCGACATGGTGCAGACACGGCGTGTCGTGCCCCCAGAGCATCGTGAAATACGGGTCGACCATCTTGTTGGCTGCGGGGAGGTTCAGCCAGATCTGGAACAACTCCAACGGGTTGGGTTCGTCGGTGTGCACCAGGGGGAACATCTCGGCATGCACCACACCGGCGCCGGCGGTCAACCACTGCGTATCGCCGACGCCGAACCGTGCCGCCGAGCCGAGCGAATCGGTGTGGTCGCACAAGCCGCTGCGCAGATAGGTCACCGTTTCAAAGCCGCGGTGGGGATGCGACGGAAACCCTGGAACCCGCGAGCCGTGGTACATGCTCCAGCCGTCGATGCCGCTGAAATCGCTCCCGATCTGTCGACCCTGGAGTGACGCCGCCGGAGCCAGCGCACCGTCGCCGGCCGGGTAGTGGTCGAGGTGGTGCGCACAGAACAGGAATGGATCCACCGTGGGCCACTGGGCCCCCAGCGGGAACGACTCGAGGACAACGTCAGCCATGATCCGCAGGGTAGCCAGCCAACGCCGGCTATCGGTGGGGCCTAACTCGCCGCTGCTCGGTCCTGGGCGACGGCGTCGTACTGCTCATAGTCCGACGCCGTATCGTCGGCGAACTCGAACTCCATCAACCCCGCTTCTCCCCATGCCTTGCGCAGGTAGCCGTCGTTGGCGTCGAGCAGACCGAGCCGCCGAGTGTTGGGCACCAGCTTGGCGAAGAAGTACCGCTGGAAGTTGGTGGACGGGTCCACCTCGATCTCCGCCGACGCCTGAATCAGGAACGGCACGACCGCCTCGGGCGAAACGCCCATGCGCTCCCACACCTCGGGAGTCGTCGACCGGCCCTGCTGCCGGAGCGTGTTGTCGATCATGAACTCCTGGCGTTCCTTCAGCTCCGCGTCGGTCAGGTTCTCGTAGTACTCCGACAGACTCAGAATGCCGAACGCGACGTGGCGAGCTTCGTCGGCCATGACGTAGCGAAGCAGCTTCTTCAGCAGGGGCTCATTCGTTCGGCGCAGCATGTCGCCAAAGGCCGCGAGGGCCAGGCTTTCGATGATGATCTGCATGCCGAGGTAGGCGATGTCCCAGCGCGAGTCCTCGAGGAGAGCCATGATCTGGCCGTCGAGAAACGGGCTCATCGGGTAGGGCTCGCCCAGCTTCTCGTGCAGGTACTTGGCGAACACCTCGGTGTGGCGGGCTTCATCCATGGTCTGAGTCGACGCGTAGTACTTGGCGTCGATCCACGGCACGGTTTCGACGATCTTGGCCGCGGTCAACATCGCACCCTGCTCGCCGTGCATGAACTGGCTCAGCGATGCCTTGAGGAACTCGATTCCGACCGCGTTGAGTTCGCGGTCGGTCCAGGACGCAATCGGGGAACCCGGGATCTTGGTCGCCTGCTCGACGATTTTCATCGTCGAACTCGTCTGCTCGCGCACGACCTGTTCGGGGTCGACCTCGATCGCCCAGTCGAGATCGGTGACGCTGCTCCACTGCGACGCCATCGCCTTGTTGTACAAACTCACGAGTTGCTCGCGTTCGCGGTCGTACTTCCAGGTCATGATGCGCGTGGCGTTGTCGGTGATGAGCCGGATCGACTCGTCGACCTCATCGCTGGACGGCAGACCGTCGGCGGGTAGATTATCGCCGACAGGAGGGGCGTTTTCCGTGGTGGCCATGAACCAATATCGCACACCGGGCCCGGGCGGCGACAGATCAGACCAGGGGTACGTCAGGCTCGATGCAGGGGCCGGGTGAGACAGGTTGGGCCGCCTTCGCACGGAATGCACAGCTCGTCGCCGGCGAAGAGGGTGACCTCGCAACCCGCGGACCGCATCAGCTCGGCCGTACCGGCGAAACCGTCGATGGCGATGACCTGGCGCGGCGCGGTCGCCAAGACGTTGAGGTTCAGCCCGCCGCTGCGATCGAACTCCTCAGCCGGAGCGTGGAGCATCTGCACGCCCCGTTCATCGAGCAGCTGATACAGCGCCGCGGGCATGAGCGGTGCGTGGACCAGCACCAGATCGTCGTCGAGGGGACTGATCACCGAAAGAAGGTGGAGGCAGGCGTCGGGCCCGTCGCCATACGGCAGATCGAACACCACGAGCGAAACGCCCAGCGGTTCGACCAACGCGGCGAACTGATCGATGCCGGCCTGGTTGGTGCGCAGCCCCCGGCCAACGGCGATCGTGGCCGCGTCGATCTGGAACATGTCACCGCCCTCGATGAGCCCCGGGGCCTGGATGCGCCCCAGGACCGGCACGCCGATGTCGGCATAGAACCGTTCGTGCAGATCGGCCTCACCGCGCCGTAGCGGTTTCCCCGGCGCCAACACGATGGCACCGGCGCTCACGACGAACGAGGGGTCGTAGGTGAAGACCGAGTCGGCGAGATCATCGGACCCGTCGGGCAGCCATTCGATTTCCGCCCCGCTGGCCGCCACGTGGGCTACGAACGCGTCGAATTGGGCGTTGACGGCGTCGGGGTCGAGGGTCTTGGCGTAGTGCCACCGACCGGGGTCGGCGGTGAGCATGGCCCCCGGGCGGCGCATGGCCACGCGCCGAAGCGGCGCCACCATCGAGGAGACCCCGACATTTTCAGTCGTCATTCGTTCCCCTGTACCCGTTCGAGATCGGCGTTGTCGCCGATGGTGAGCCCCACCGCGGACGAGAGATCTACCGCGGTGCAGAACTCGCCGTGCAGGTTGGCCACGGCGAGGTCATGGACGAGCTCCGGTTCGTGGTCGACCCCATCGAGACCGACTCGATTGGTCGTGGCGCAGCCGTCGGGCACCAGGTAGGTGTCGTAGCCGAAGTTGCCGGCCATCCGGACGGTGGTTTCCACGCACATGTTGGTGAAGAAGCCGGCGACAACCAACCGCCGAACACCCATGCGGCGCAGGTCGACATCGAGCGACGTGCCGACGAAACCGCTGTTGACGTCCTTGTTGATGACGAGGTCTCCGGCCGCCGGTTCGAAGCCCTCCTTTTGGGCACCGGTGGGCAGGGAGAACTTGAGCGGCGAGGCCACCTCACGCGAGTCGTGGCGGGTGAAGGCCACCGGGAGTTGCTCAGCGCGAAACGCACGGAGCAGTTCGGCCATGTTGGCCTCGGCGTCCGGATTGTTGCGCCGGCCGGTGGGCCCACCCCAGTGGTCGAGAACGTCGACGCCAACCTGTACGTCGATCAAAAGGAGCGCCGTGTCGGCGCCGAAGCGGGAGATCATCGCCGCAGCATAGCGACGCGCCGCCCGCCGGGCTCAGGCGTCACATACCTGAGTGTCGTACGCCTCGAGGCGAGTGATGGCATTGTCGAAGAGGGGGTCGGCCAAAATATCGGTGAGCACATCGGCGGCGTCCTCGGTGACCCAGTCGACTTCCTCGAGAGCCTCGGTCAGGCGCTGGAAGCTGGCGAACTGCACGACGAAATCGTCGGCGATCTCGTCCGGGGCGACCGCGAGCGCCTTCTCGTACAGCGGGAGCAGCTCGGTGAAATACGCCTCGGTCTCGACGGGGTCGGCAAACGAATTCGGGTACGTGTCGTCGAGCGCCGACGCCTGCTCGCCCAGCATGCAGTACTCGCTGTCGGGGTCGCCGCTGAAGACCGGCAGGTCGTCCACCGGTGGCGGGGGCCTCACGGTGTCGGTCGGATCGCCACCGCCATCATCGCTGGGATCGGTGGTGTCCCCACCATCACCATCGACATTGCCACCATCGACATTGTCACCATCGATACCGTCGTCGTCGGTGCCGGTGTCGTCGGGAGGACTGGTGGTATCCGGGGTGGTGTTGTCCGGATCGGAATCGTCGCCGCCGTCGGTGTCGGTTTCGGCTCCGTCGTCGGCCTCGCCACCGTCCTCACCAGTACCGTCCTCACCGGTACCGTCCTCAGCCGCGTCGTCATCACCGGCATCGTCACCCGTCGCCCCGTCGTCGGCCTCGCTGCCGTCGTCCTCAGCTCCATCGTCCTCCGCTGCATCGTCACCCGGCGCCCCGTCGTCGGACGGGTCCTCGGGCGAATCCTCGCTCATCGCCTCGTCGTCGCCACCGTGCTGCGTGGTCGTCGCCGCATCCGGGACCGAGGTGCTCAGCGCGTCGTCGCCGGAGCTCCCGCACGCACTCAGCACGAGCAACGCGGCGATGACGGGGAAGGCACGGAAGACGGGGAGAGATCGCATGACGCCAGTATCGGTCCGATGGCGCCCGGTTCAAGCGCGCCCCCGGCCCGGGGGTGACAAGCGCCACAACCCGAGGCCACCTTCCCCTAGAGTCCTCGGCAATGGACCCGCAGGACTCAGTCGAAACCACCGAACAGGCGCGCCGAGACCAACCGAACGGCGACGAGTTGTTCTCGCTGGTCGACCGGTATCACACCCTTGGCCATCACCGGGTTGGCGGGGTGGTCGACCGAGCGACCGTCGACTGGTTCGCCCAGCACCTCGAAGCCCGTTCGCTCACCGTCGAACGCGAAGCGGTGCCGTTCCCGCACGCGACCGCCACCAGCTCGCTCACCGTGGATGGCGACCCGGTAACCCACCTCGTCGTGCCCTACGAGTTCTCCGGCTCGGTGCACACCACCGCGCCGCACGTGGTGCTCATCGACCCTCACAGCGGCGGATTTCCCAGCACGCTCGACGCGCCGTGCGCGGCGGCCAAGGCCGCGGGCGCCGACGCGGTCATCATCGCCACCGACCACCCGAACGGCTCGTTGGTGGGCATCAACCGGCCCCTCGACGCCGGCTCGGGGCTGGCCACCGTTCTGGTCGCCGGCCGCGATCACGAACGGCTCAGGACGGGCGCGATCGAACTGCGCATCGACGCCGAGGTCGCATCCGGTACGACCACCAACGTCATCGGCCGTAACCGAACCTCCCCCGACGCGGGACCGCCTCTACTGCTCACGACGCCACTCACCGGCTGGTTCGGTTGTGCCGGCGAGCGGGCCACCGGCATCGCCGTACTGCTCCACCTGGTCGAACGATTCCACGACCGGCCGCTCCTGGTCGTCGCCACCGGCGGGCACGAGATCTCCTATTTCGGTGCCAAATTCTGGGCCGAACGCAACGCGGACATCGACGTGCTCGCCACCATCCATGTCGGGGCGTCGGTGGCCGTCGACGCACCCGATGACCACGGCGGGCGCACCCTCGTGCCGACCCGGATCGCCATGACCTCGATCAGCGAAGCCGACGCCACCGACGCCGCCACGGCGCTGGCGACCATCGGGCTCGATCTCACCACCGGGGCCGACAGCTGGATCGGCGAAGGGGAGGTGTTCTGCCACCTCGATGCGCCGCTGTTGTCGTTCACGGGCGCCGGGGTCGACTTCCACACCCCGGAGGACACTCCCGAGCGCGCCACCTCACCCGACGCACTGGCCGCGGTGGCCAAAGCGATCGGCGATGCCGTCGAGGCGATCACCGACGTCCTCGGCCGCCCGGCGAGCTGAGTCGCTCGCCCGCGAACGGCGCCGATCGAACCCTGTTGGCTAGAGCCAGGGTCGAAGCTGCACCTCGGCGGGAACCAGCCCGCCCGGCAACTCGACGGCCCACTCCCCTTCTTCCACCCAGGCCCGGGTGACCTTTTCGCCCCGGTCGGCCCACCCCATGGCGACCGCGGCGCCGACCGTGTGGCCCCACATGCCGTCGGTGACATAGCCCACCCGCTCGCCGTCGCGATAGATCGGTTCGTTGTGGTGCAGCAGAACGCCATCGTCGTGCACGGCGATCTGTACCAGCCGCCGGGTCGCACCCTCGGCCCTCTGGGCGACGAGCGCTTCTTTCCCGATGAAGTCGGCCTCCTTGTCCCACGCCACCGCGAAGGACAATCCGGCCTGAATCGGTGAATCGTCGGGCGTGACCTCGTGACCCCAGTGGCGATAGCCCTTCTCAAAGCGAAGTGAGTTGAGCGTGTGATAGCCACACAGGGCCATGCCATGGTCCTGACCGGCCTCCCACACCAGGTCGAACACGTGCACCGCGAACTCGGTCGGGACATACAGCTCCCAACCGAGCTCGCCCACGTAGCTCATGCGGTTGGCGATCACGAGCGCCGAGCCGACATCGATCTCGGCGTGGGTGGCAAACGGGAAGGCCTCCTCGGACAGATCGGCGGTGCTCAACGACGACAGGACCGCACGCGAGTTCGGGCCCATCACGGCGAGAACCGCATACGCCGACGTGATGTCGGTGACCGTTGCGTTGGCGGGCCCGCCGGGATGGTCGGCGATGCCGCGCCGGATCCAGGCGAGGTCGCGTTCGCGCGTCCCCGCGCCTCCGATGACCCAAAACTCCTGCTCGCTCACCCGGTTCACGGTGAGGTCGGCCTCGATCCCGCCCCGCTCGTTGCACCATTGGGTGTAGGTCGACGATCCGACCTCGCCCACGACCGCGTTCGCGGCAAGGCGATCCATCACCGCCGCAGCGTCGGCACCTTGCACCAGGAACTTGGCAAACGACGTCTGATCGAACAGCCCGACGCGCTCGCGCACTGCCCGATGCTCGAAAGCGTTGGCGTCGTGCCAGTTCTGGCGGCCCCACGAATACTCGTAGTGCGGCTCCACCCCGAGCTCCGGGCGGGCGAAGAACATGGGCCGTTCCCAGCCGAGGAGGCTGCCGAAACAGGCTCCGTGGCCGGCGAGCCGGTCGTGCAGGGGCGAGCGGCGCACATCGCGGGCGGTCTCGTACTGGCGATGCGGCCAGTGCGGTGCGTACAGCAGGCCCAACCCCTCGACCGTGCGCTCCCGCAGGAACTTCTCGGTCGACTGGAAGCGCTCGAACCGGCGAATGTCGACGTCGGCGAGATCCATCGGGTAGTCGCCCTCGATAATCAGGTGCGCCAGGGCCATACCGGCGCCGCCGGCGGACTGAATACCGATGGAGTTGAAGCCGGCCGCCATGAACAGCTGCGGCACCCCCGGCGCTTCCCCGAGGATGTAGGCGTCGTCGGGGGTGAAGCTCTCCGGTCCGTCGAACAACAGCCGCAATCCGGTCTCGTGGAGCACCGGAATGCGGTCGAAGGTGGGCGGAAGCCAGTCCGCCAGATGGTCGGCGTCGGGTTCCATCGCGATGAAGGCTTTGTCGGTCGGCGGCGCACCCGATTCCGGCCACGGCCGCGAAACCGGTTCGAACAGACCGACCAACATGGCGCCGCCCGCCTCGGGCTTGAGATAGGCCCACCGGTCGGGGTCGCGCAGGATCGGCCAGTCCGGTTCGCAGCCCGGCACGGGTTCGGTCACCACGTAGTGATGCTCCGCAGCCATCAAGGGAACGCGCACGCCGACCTTGGCCGCCAGGTGGCGGGTCCACAGGCCGCAGGCGAGCACCACGGTGTCGGCCTCGACGGTTTCGCCGTTCTCGAGCACCACGCCGGTGCAGCGCCCGTCGGTCACGATCAGATCGTCGACGCCGAAGCCTTCGTGAATCGTCGCCCCCCGATTGCGGGCACCACGAGCCAGGGCGAGGGTCGTATCGCTGGGGCCGACGGCGCCGTCTTCGGGCAACCAGATGCCCCCAACGATGTCGGAGACCTCGCACAGCGGGAACTTCTCCAGAATCTCGTTCGGGCCGATCTCGGTTGCCTCGACGCCGAGGTAGCGGGCCATCGCCGCGGTGCGCCGCAGCTCCTCCCAGCGGCTCTCGTTGGAGGCGAGCGAAATCGCCCCCGGCGCACGGAAGCCGGTGGCCTGCCCGGTCTCGGCCTCGAGGTCGCGGTACAGCTGAAGGCTGTACTGGGCGAGCCGGGTGAGGTTCTCGGTCGAGCGCAGCTGAGCGACCAGGCCGGCGGCATGCCACGTGGTGCCCGCGGTCAGTTGGTGGCGTTCGAGCACGGCCACATCGGTAACGCCCGACTTGGTGAGGTGGTACGCGACCGAGCAGCCGACGATGCCGCCGCCGACGACGACGACCTGGGCACGGGCAGGAGGTGGAGCCATGGGTTCCTAACGAAGTCCGTCGACGCTGCCGTCGGCGAGGGCGTGGAACCCGACGATCAACAGCTCGACAATGTGGGCGAAAGTGTCATCGGGTTCCTGGGCCTTGGGGTGGCCCTGGGCCAGCTCGAAACTGACGAATCCGTGGAGGGCGCTGCGCAACATGAGCGCAGCGTGGGCCCGCTCGTGGTCGTTGAGACCGAAGCCGCGCAGGCTGGCATCCAACACCGCCACGACCTCGTCGACCGCGGCTTCGAGGTCCGGGTCGCCGGCCACCGGGTAGATCACGGCCACCCGGTACAGGCCCGGCCGGGTCGTGCCGAACCTTCGCCAGGCATCGGCGACGGCGCGAACGGCCTCCGGCCCACTGAGGCCGAGGCAGGCGTCGGCCAACGTGGCGGCCAGCTCCCGGCGCTCGATCAGGCCCAGGCCGCGCCGAACGTCGTCGAGGCCATCGACGTGGTGGTACAACGCCGGCTGGGTGACCCCGAGACATCGGGCGATCGCCGTGATCGTCAACCGATCGGGCCCGTCGCTCTCGACCAGCTGTTCGGCGACCTCGAGCACCCGCTGGCGGTCGATGACGGTCATCGTCAGCCCCGGAGCTCGGCGTTGTCAGGGTCGAAGATCGGCCCGTCGAGCACGGTGGCCGGTCGCGACTCGCCGAGGATCAGCACCGCCATCGTGGTGCCGGGTTCGGCATGATCGGCGTGGACGTAGGCAAAGGCCAGACTCTTGTCGACCGTGAACCCGTAGCCCCCGCTGGTGGTGAGCCCGATGGGCGTGCCATCGGCCAGGAAGACGCCTTCGCCGCCCTGACAGTCGGCGTCGGCGGCGTCGACATCGAGATAGACGAGCTTCCACGGGTTGCCGCTGGGCTCGGCGTCGACGTTGTCGCGCCCGATGAAGTCGCCCTTGTCCATCTTCACGAAGAAGTCGACGCCGGCCTGACGAGGGCCGATGTCGTGGGTGAGTTCGTGGCGGGTCAGGTACGCCTTCTCCATGCGCAACGAGTTGAGGGCGTAGGCCCCGAAGTCGGCGACGCCGAGGTCCTCACCCGCCGCGAACAGCGCGTCGTACACCGCTGCCATGTCGCCGACCGCGATGTGCAGCTCCCAGCCACGAGCGCCGGTGAAACCGACGCGCAACGCCCGAACCTGTACGCCCGCGACCGCAATCTCCTGGGCCGAGAGGAAGGGGAAGGCCTCGTTCGACACGTCGGTGTCGGTGCAGCGCGACAACAACTCCCGGGCGTTCGGGCCGGCCACCACGAGTACGCCGAGCTCGGTCGACCGGTCGACGACGGCAATATCGGCACCGGCGGGCCGGTTGTGCGTGATCCAATCGAGGTCCCGACACTCGCCCATCGGACCGCTGATGACATAGAAGCGGTCCTCGGCCAGACGGGTCACCGTGACCTCGGTTTCGATGCGAGCGTTGGCGTTGAGCACATAGTTCAACGCCATACGACCCATCTTGGTGGGGATACGCCCGGTGGTAAGGGTGTCGAGATACGACGCCGCGTCCGCGCCGGACACCTCGTATTTCGAGAACGCGGAGAGGTCCATGACCCCGACCCGCTCGCGAACGGCGGCGCACTCGGCGCGGGCGGCGTCGTACCAGGCCGGGCGACGCCAACCGTGCACATCCTCGAGCGGCTGATCCTCGGGCACGAACCACTTGGGCTGCTCCCAGCCGTAGGCCTGGGCAAACATGGCCCGCTTGGCGGTCAGCCGGTCGTGTACACCCGAGACCCGGACGGGACGTCCCTCGAGCCGCTCCTCGCCCGGCGGATGCACCCGGAACATCCACTCGTAGTCCTCGCGCGCCTTGGCGGCGATGTAGTCGGGGGTGGCCCACTCGAACCGGCGGGGGTCGTAATGGCGCAGGTTGAGCTCGGTTTCGCCGTGCACCATCCAGCGGGCGAGCTCCCGGCCGGCGCCGGGGCTCCACGCCAGACCGATCGACGAGCCGGTGTTCAACCAGTAGTTCGGCACGCCGGGCGCCGGGCCGAGCAGCATGTGGCCGTCGGTGGTGTGTGTTATGGCGCCGTGCACGACCCGCTTGATGCCGACCTCACCGAGGACGGGCACGCGTTCGAACGCCTCGGCGAGCCAGGGAGCGATCTTGTCGTAGTCGGCGGGGAACAAAGGGTTCTCGGCATCCCACGGCACACCGTCGGCCCAGATCTGCTCGGCACCATGCTGCTCGTAGATGCCGATCAGGCCTGCGGTCTGCTCCTGCCGGATGTAGCCGGCCACCCGGTTGTCGCGCATGACCGGCATCTCGACGTCGTGGTCGACGAAGGCCTGCACCTCTTCGGTGACCAGGTAGTGATGGAGGATGTTGGCCTGCGGGACGCGGAAGCCGCTGAGCAGCGCCACCTGGTCGGCGTAGCAGCCGGCGGCATCGACCACGTGCTCGCAGGTGATCGTGCCCTGCTCGGTGACGACATCCCATTCGCCGTCGGCGCGAAGGTTGACCTCGATGACCCGGTTGCGCCGAGAGATCACCGCACCGGCAGCGCGGGCGCCGGCGGCGAACGCCATGGTGACGCCGGACGGGTCGACGTGGCCCTCGCCTTCGGTCCAGATCACGCCGAGCGCATCGGTGAAGTCGTAGAACGGGTTGAATTCGGCGGCTTCGGCGCCACTGATCAGCTCGATCGGATACCCGATGTAGCGGCCGACCCCGAGCTGGGTCTTGAGGGCGTCGAGCTCTTCTTCGGTGTACGCGATGCGCAGGCCGCCGGGCTGGTGCAGCGACACCGCCTGGCCGGTCCGCGCCTCGATCTCCTCATAGAGCTCGATGGCGTAGTGATGAAACGCGGCGGTGGTGTAGTCGGCGACCGAACGGGTGATCTGGCCGGCCGCGTGCCAGGTCGAGCCCGATGTGAGCTCGGCCTTTTCGATCAGCACAACATCGGTCCAGCCCTCGAGGGTGAGGTGATAGAGCAACCCTGCGCCGTGCACACCTCCGCCGATGATGACTACCCGAGCGCGATCCTGCATGCGGTGTTCCCCCTGTTGCGGCGTATTTCTGTTGCGGGCCGTATTGCGGTTGCGGCGTATTTCTGTTGCGGCGTACTGCGGTTGCGGTTGCCCTTGCGGCGTATTGCGGGCCGCTGTGCGTTCAGGCGTTCACTAACCGGCGAGCAGGCGTTCACCTACCCGACGGTCACCACGCCCGTACTTAGAGAGTCTAACCCGAGCCTTATACCCCATCAAGGACCGCCCTCCCCCGCCCAACGCAACGACTTCACCCACCCGCGAACCATCTGGTGCCTGGCACCAGATGGTTCGCGAATCCCTGTTTTGGGTCTCCTCGAGGCAACGTCAGCTGTTGACGGACTGGAGCAGTGCCCGGGTCCGAGCCTGTTCGTCGGGATTCCGGCCGAACTCCACCGCGGCCAGTTCGGTCGCCCCGGCAGCGTGAATCACGGCGAGCTGTTCACGCACCGAATCCTCGGTGCCGACGACGGCTACGCCACCGACGTTGTCGACGCCCTCACGATCGAGCATCGCCCGGTAGCTCGGCAGGTCCCGGTAGCTCGCCAGTACCTGGCCGATGAGTTCGCGGACATCGGCCTCGTCGTCGGTAACCGCGACCGGCAGTCCAGCCACGATTCGCGGCGCAGACCGGTCGGCGGCCTCAGCAGCGGCGATGATGTGCGGAGCGATGTGATCCTCGATCGTGCGCGGCCCCACCAACCACAGGATGGTCCCATCGCTACGTCGGCCTGCGACCCGCAGCATCTGTTCGCCCAGGGCGGCCACCATGACGCTCGGCGACTGATCCACTGGCCGGACGGCGTCGATGTGCCCCGAGAACATCTCGCCGCTGACATCGACCGAGCCGGTCTCGAGCAGCGGGTTGAGCGTCTCGAGGTAGTCGATCATGTGCCGGACCGGCCGCTCGAAAGACATCTCCAGACGACCTTCGATCGCCGGCTTGTGCGACAGACCGATACCGAGGACAACCCGGGCCGACGTCGCCGCCTGAGCGGTCAGCGCCTGCCCGGCCAACGCCGTCGGGTGCCGGGGGTAGGTCGGGATCACCGCGGTGCCCAATTCCATGCCACCGACCGAGTCGCCGATCGCGGCGAACACGGTCAACGCATCGACGAGACCCGTTTGGGCCAGCCACCACCCATCGAACCCGTCGGCGTGGGTCTGCAGGGCGTGGGCTTTGAGCTCACCCAGATTGGCCGTGGCGAGCAGAGCGGAACCATTGATCGAGATGCGCATGGGCGAAACCTAGCGCCCCGCGGACAATCTGGTGCCTGGCACC
>CALHYX010000005.1 GCA_938041035.1 uncultured Acidimicrobiales bacterium
AACCATCTGGTGCCTGGCACCAGATGGTTCGCGGAGGGGTGGATGGATGGTGAATCGCGGGTCAGGTTTCGGCAGCCGCGGCTACCCCGTCGTTGGATCGACGCGAGGCCAGGAGGGCGCCGGTGATGATGAACCCGGCTCCCACCACCGAGAGGACCGCCACCTCGTCGTTGCGAATGGTGACGCCGAGAATCAGCGACACCACCGGGATGAGGTAGGTGATGAACGACGCGCGCACCGCACCGACGCGGCCAACGAGGGTCGACATGATGAGGTAGGCGAGACCGGTACCGACCGCGCCGAGCGCGACGACGGCGAGGACCGGCCG
The DNA here is from genome assembly GCA_938041035.1 of uncultured Acidimicrobiales bacterium. Taxonomy (GTDB): domain Bacteria; phylum Actinomycetota; class Acidimicrobiia; order Acidimicrobiales; family SHLQ01; genus CALHYX01. The sequence continues at coordinate 329 of CALHYX010000005.1, forward strand.
CACCTTCCACTCGTTGTCCGCCAGCGTCACGAGCGCGTACGGGGTGACCCACACGGTGGCGAGCCCGAGCACAGTGCTCATCAGCGAAATGGCGCCGTAGCGCTGTTGCAGCGGTGCAGCCAGGTTGATGGCGAAGCCGTAACAGACGGTCGCCACCAGAACCAGCACCACGCCAATCGCCTCCGACGAGCCTTCGTTCAGCGCCGGGGCACTGATGAGCACGACGCCCAGGAACCCGAGGCCCAGCCCGAGCAGCTGCGGACCGCGCGGCCGCTGGCGGAACAACAGCACCGAAACCGCGGCGGCAAAGATCGGTGTGGCCCCGTTCAATAGACCGGTTAGCGCGGAGTTGATGCTCTCCTGGGCCAGCGGGAACAGGGTGAAGGGCAGCCCCACCCACAGCACCGAGACCAGGATCACCCGCGGGCGATCCTGCGGCGCGATCCGTTCCACCGGACCACGGTTGAGCAGGCGAAGCACCCCGAGGGTGGCGGCACCGAGCCCCACCCGCCCCAGGGTCACCATCGCGGGCGACAGGCCCTCGAGCGCGAACGCGATGAGGAGAAAAGACGAACCCCAGATGACGGATACCCCGAGGAACAGCGCCCAATCGGTGCCGGTGAACTCCTCGGTGTTTGCCGCGGTCGGGGGTGCGGTTCCCCGAGGGGCGGGTGTCGACATCGCCCCACTCTCGCAGCAGGCTCGCGGTTTGGCACCGATTTTCCCGCGGCCGTCCGCCTGGCTAGCAAGGGATGTAGCACGGCGGCATCCGGTCGGCCGTTGCGACATGACTCTGGGGGAACTTCTGTGGGGCAACTCGATGGACGCATAGCGGTCGTCACCGGAGCCGGCGACGGCATCGGGCGCGGCGTGGCCCGACGTTTCGTCGCCGAGGGCGCCAAGGTGCTCATCGCCGAGGTCGACGAGGCCAGCGGCTCCGCAGTGGCCGATGAGTTGGGGTCCGCCGCCCACTTTCATCACACGGACGTGGCCGACAAGGCCCAGGTCGAGGCCATGGTGGCCGCCGCCGTCGACCGCTGGGGAACGATCGACATCCTGGTCAACAACGCGTGGGGTGGGGGCCGCATCAGCCGGGTCGAGCGAAAGACGCCCGAGCTGATGGAGGCCGGCATGGACGTCGGCTTCTACGGGCCGCTCTGGGCAATGATCGCCGCCCATCCAACCATGGCGGCGAACGGCTATGGCCGGATCGTCAACATGTGTTCGTTGAACGGGGTCAACGCCCACATGGGCACGCTCGAATACAACTCGGCCAAAGAGGCCATCCGGGCGGCAACGCGCACGGCGGCACGCGAGTGGGCGCCCACGGGTATCACGGCGAACGTCATTTGCCCGGCGGCCAAGTCGGCATCGTTTCGTCGCGTGATGGGCCAGCATCCCGAGCTGGAATCCGCGGCGGACGCCGGCAACCCGATGGGTCGCATCGGCGATGCCGAGACCGATATCGCCCCGGTGGCGGTCTTCCTGGCCAGCGAGGGCAGTCGGTACATGACGGGCAACACGTTGTTCGTCGACGGTGGCGGCCACATCAACGGCTCCTCGTGGGCCCCGGACCTCGACTAGGGGCGCGACGTGCAGGCCAAGGGCATCATCTTCACCGCCATCGATACGGACGCGGACAACATCGAGGCGTGGAACCGCTGGTACGACGTCGAGCACCTTCCGCCCAACATCGCCCTGCCCGAGATCGCGCACGGCCGTCGCTACGTGGCGCCTCCCGCGCTGCACGAGGTGCGACTGCCGGCGGAGCCGGCCCGAGGTTTTGCCGACGGTCAGGGCGTTCACGTGACCATCTATCTCACCGTCACCGACCCGACCGTGGCGATCGCGTCGATGACCGAGGAACGCGAGGTGCTGCTCGCCGCGGGCCGTATGGACAACGCCGGCAACCGGGCGGTCCGCACCGGCGATGCGATGGATCTCCTGTGGGCCGCCGCCCGACCGGAGCTGCGGCTTGCCGAAGCCGACGTACCCTTCCTCGCCCACCGGTCGCTCCGGGTCGTATTGCGCTCCGAATGTGCGGAGGTCCGGGCGGTGACCGACGCAGCCCTGACCGTGCCCGGAGTGTTGGGCGTGTGTTCGTTCGCCAGCCGCTTTTTCGCCGGGACCTTCGCCGACTTCTATCTGATCGAGGCCGAAGCCGCCGAGACCACCCTGGCGGCGCGGACCGCCGCGGCGTACCCGGATGACGTGGAGGTGACGCTGGACGCGCCATTTGAGGCGATCACCGCGTTCGACTACGCCTTCGCCGACGACATCCGCGCCAGTACCCTGCCGCAGGTGCTCGACACCGACCAGGTGCTGTAGCCACCGACCCGCTCGCGCGAAGGACTCCATGGACTTCAGTCCCAACCCCGACCATGAGGCCATCGTCGAGGCGGTTGATGCCGTGTGTGGACGATTCGACGACAGTTACTGGTCGACCTGCGACCAAAACCATGAGTTTCCGTGGGAGTTCTACCGCCGCATGGCCGACGGGGGCTGGGTCGGTATCGCCATCGCGGCCGAGTACGGCGGCGGCGGGCAGGGCATCGCGGAAGCGGCGTTGGTGCTGAACCGCGTCGCCGCGTCGGGTGCGGCCATGAACGGGTCCACCGCGCTGCACCTGACGATGTTCGGGCTCAACCCCGTCGTGAAGTTCGGAAACGACCAGCTCAAGGAGGCGTTCTTGCCCCGAGCGGCGACGGGCGAACTGCACGTTGCCTTCGGCGTCACCGAACCCGATGCCGGAACCGACACCTCGCGCATCGCCACCCGGGCCACCGAGGACGGAAACGGTGGCTGGGTGATCAACGGCCGCAAGATCTGGACCAGCAAGGCCCTCGAGTCCGAGGTGTGCCTGCTGCTCGCCCGAACCGACGGTGAACCGGGATCGTTCGACGGCCTCACCCTGTTCCTGGTCGACCTCGACCCGCAGCATTGCGATATCGCGGCCATCCCGAAGGTTGGCCGCAACGCGGTCGCCTCCTGCGAGGTGGCCTACGACGATCTGCCCGTCGAGGGATGGCGCATGGTGGGTGATCGCGGCCAGGGCTTCCGGCACATCCTCCACGGGCTGAACCCCGAGCGAATCCTGCTGGCCGCGATGGCCTGCGGCATCGGCGAGGCCGCACTGCGTCGGGCCACGACCTACGCCACCGAGCGCGAGGTGTTCGATCGGCCGATCGGTGCCAACCAGGCCATCTCGCACCCGCTGGCCAGGGCCCACATGGAGTTGCATGCCGCCGCCACGATGTGGCGGCTGGCGGCGTGGCGCTACGACAACGACATGGAGTGCGGTGAGCACGCCAACACCGCGAAGTACCTCGCGGCGGAGGCGAGCTACTTCGCGGCCGACCAGGCCGTCCAGACCCACGGCGGGTTGGGGTATGCGACCGAGTACCACGTCGAGCGCTACTGGCGCGAGGCTCGCCTCCAGCGCATCGCTCCGGTGAGCCAGGAGATGACGCTCAACTACATCGCCCAACGGGTACTCGGGCTGCCGCGGAGCTACTGAGGCGAGGTCAGGCCTGCTTCTTGCGGGCCCGGTGGTCGGCGGTATGGGTGCGGCTGGCGCACCGCGAGTCGGCGCAGAAGCGCCGCGATCGATTGCGGGTGCCGTCGTAGAACAGCCGGCCACAGCCGTCAGCCCCGCACCGGCCGAAACGGATGGTGCCGTTGTCGCACAGCTCGTACGCGAGCGCCATCACCACGTCGGCCATCACCTGGTCATCAAAGCGGGCGGTGGCCGGAGTCCAGTGCATGTGGGCTCCGACCCCATCGTGGTCGACGATCGATGGAGAGATTGTGAGCTCGGTCAGCTCCTCGTTGATTCGAGTGGCCGCATCGTCGTCGGCGAGTTCGGGTAGGGCATCGATCAGCGGTGCGAGCGCCTGCATTCGCTTGCCCAACCGGTCGACCGATGCCTGGGATGCCGATTGCGACCGGCTGAACCCGGCCTCGGCGAAGGGAGCGCGCACATCGACCCCGACATCGGAGGTGTTCAACGCGTTGACGACGTCGACGACGACCTCGAGCGTGATCTGGATTTCGGATTGGGTCACCGACGCGACATGCACCGCAACAGCGTACATCAACCAACGGAAAAAGTGAGGAGTAAAAGGTTGTTAGTTCCTTACAGTTCCGCTACCTTGCCAGAACCCAACCAAAGCTAAATCGTTTTAGCTCCTTACACACACGCATCAGCAGGAGGATTCCCATGTCGCTCGTCGTACCCGCCCTGGTCGCCGTCGCCAACGTCCTGGGGGCAGGCATGATCGTGCCGCAGGTAATCCGTCTGCATCGGCGCCGCACGACGACCGGACTCTCCGGCCCCTGGATCGGCGTCGGGATAGCGATGAACACCTGGTGGATCGCCTACGCGGTGCAGGGCCGACTGTGGGGAATCGCCCCGGTGTCCGCCGCGAGCCTCGTGCTCTACCTGATCATCGCCGCCCAGTACGCCAACCTCGAGGGTCGACGGGCCCTGCTGCCGGTGGCCGGCGGGGCCGTCGCCCTGGGCAGCGTGCCCCTCGCCGCACTGATCGTGAGCGGGTGGCCGGGCGCCGGCGTCGCCATCGGCGCGGCCTACGCCGTGCAATTCGCCCCCGCCGCGGTGAGCGCGATCCGCGCCGCGGCGCCGACCGGCGTCTCCCCCACCACGTGGACCATGGCGTGGGCCGAGGCGGTCATCTGGTTCGGCTACGGCATCCACATAGGCGACGCCGCCCTGGTCATCGGGGGCATCGGTGGCGCGGCCATGGCGACGGTCATCGTCGCCCGCATCACCGCGTTCCATGCGAGCTACAGGACCGCGGTGCCGCCCATCTCCCCGAGCTGATCAGCGAGCAGTTCCAGGCGTTCGCCATCGGGTCCCCGGAAGTACACCGAGCTGCCGTGATCGGCGTCGATGGGCACACCGGCGTCGGCCAGCTTGGTACGGAGGTGGGCCTGCTTCTCCGGCGTCACCGAGATGGCGAGGTGATGCATGCTGCCAAGCACCTCGGCATACGGGCCGAGGTCGAGTCCCGGGAAGTCGAAGAAGGCCAACGCGTTGCCGTTGCCCATGTCGAAGAAGAAGTGGGTCGATCCCTGGTAGTCCCGATTCTCGAAGAGTTCGGTCAGCGGGAATTCGAGCACGTCCTGATAGAAGGCGATCGTGCGCTCCACATCGGAGGACAACAACGCAAGGTGATGCACCCCGCGGGCCGAGGACTCGGGGCGCTCGGCTCGCAGGTACTTGCGCCGCATCGCCTCCCACTCGTCGGAGCGGTCGACGTCATCACCGTGCTTCAGGTCATCCATGGACGACCACGGTAGCCCACTCTCCAGTAATTGAAACTTCAACCAGTGGGGTCAGACCCCCGAACCAGTGGGGTCAGACCCCCGGAAACGCGCAACCAGTGGGGTCAGACCCCCGGAGACGGCGGCGGGGTCAGACCCCCCGAGACGGCAGTGGGGTCAGACCCCCGGAGACGGCGGCGGGGTCAGACCCCGTAACCACCGTCGACCGCGAGGTGTTGGCCGGTGATGTAGCCCGCCCGGTCACTGGCCAGAAAACACACCGCCTCAGCCACGTCGATAGCGGTGCCAAAGGTGCGCAGCGGAATGTTTGCCGTCGCGGCGGCGTGGTCGACCGCGGTGAGGTCGCCGGACTCCTCCAGGGCGATCGCCATCCCCGCGTCGGTCATCCCCGGGCCGACCGCATTGGCCCGCACCCCGAACCGGCCCTCCTCGGCGGCAAGCCCCCACACCAACTGCTCGACAGCTCCCTTGGCCGCCGACGACAACCCGTCGCGCACGGGGTACCGCTTGGTCGCCGCGGTCGTTATCGCCACCACCGCGCCGCCCCCCTCGCGCAGGTATGTCAACGCGGGCTGGGCAAAGTGGAAGAACGCCGCCACCTCAATATCGATCTGGGTCCGCAGCTGATCGGGTTCGAGCCGGCTCAGGTGCAGCTGGGGGATGATCGGCCCGGCGGCGTGCACCAACGTGTGCAGGCCCCCGTGCTCCGCCGCAGCATCGACGGCCGCCTTCGCCGCCTCCGCGTCGGTTGCGTCGACCGCGAAGCTCCACGCTCGTCGACCCGCGGCCTCGACCGCGGCCACCACCTCGGCGGCGGCCGCCTCATTGGACCGGTAGGTGAAGGCAACGTCGCTCCCTCGTTCGGCCAACATCGTGCAAACGGCCGAACCGAGCCCACCGCTGCCCCCGGTTACGAAGGCGACACCGTCCTTGCCGGCAAAGTCAGAATCGGACACTCAGGACGCTCCTAGGATCTGACCGCGAGCCACGATCGGCCCGAGGTCGAGGGGATGTACCGGGCCAGGATCCGCGGCGCACACGGCGGGGATGGCGTTGACCAGGCGGTTGGCAGCACTGCCGTTGCCGCCGCCGGCGGCGCCCGGTTCCCCGGACTCGTTGCCGTGCACGGAAACGGTGAGGTCCGGATGCCCGGAGATCTGCACCTCATGGGCGCCCTGCCCGCTCGGCGGATACGGCCAGTCCGGGGCGCATGCGTCGTCGATGCGATTGACGTGCTCGATCACGAGCAGCGGATGACCGTCCACCATGCCGCGAATCTCGAATCGCAGGGCGCCGATACTCCCCTGCTCGAAGTCGCCCATCCCCTCGACGGTCACCGTCTCGGCGAGCGCCTGCTTTTCAAGGTGGGTTTCGACACCGTCGAGTTCGATGCCCAGCCCGTCGGCGAGTACCCGGATCATCGGGCCCCAAACCATCTGGAGTGAGAAGTCCAACACCATCGGCGGCGTCGACTCCATCGGCTGACCGAAGCCGCACAGGTTCCGAACCGCTTCGGGCTGATCGTAGAGCGCATAGTTGAAGAGCTCCCGGCACCGGATCTGGGTGATGCCCGAGCTCACACCGGTCAACAGCAGCGGCAAGATGTCATGGACCCAGCCCGGATCGATTCCGGAGCCGAACACCGACGCGTTTCCGGCCGCGCCCGCCTCCTCGAAGCGGGTGCGCAACGCTTCCTCCATCGACGGCGGGTGATACAGCGGATACACCGACGGGGTCACCACGTTGGTCCCGGCGCGCAGTACCCGTTCGATCTCATCGAGCGCCTCGATCGGACGGAAATCGGCGTTCACCGAATATACGACGGCGTCGACGTCGCCGGCCTCGGCCAGCGACACGTCATCGGTCGCCGCCACGCCCAACTCGTCGACGTAGGCGAGCGTGCCCGCGTCGACCCCGACCTTGTCCGGGTTGGCGACGATCACCCCCGCCAGCTCCAGCTCGCGGTGCGCGGCCACGGCGCGAATCGCCGGCCGCCCCACGTTGCCCGTTCCCCAAACCACTACTCGCTTCATACCGGCACCCCCTGTGCGCTGCCTTCCTACCGCGTCTTTGCCCGCGGACCCCAACGGCTACTGCCTACTCGAACAGGACGCCCGCCACTCGATCGACATGATGGTCGCTGTCGCCCCAGAGCCGTCGCAACGCCCACGAACGCTTCAGGTACAGATGCAGATCGCATTCGACGGTGTACCCGATCGCCCCGTGACACTGGAGCGCCACCTTGGCACTCTCCGCGGCTGCTTCGTTGGCGAGATATTTGGCCATCGAAGCATCGCGTGAAGCGGTGTCGGCTCCTTCCGCGATCGACCATGCCGCCCGGGCCACCGCCGGCCCGGCGAACTCGATCGCCACCCGAGCGTTGGCGAGATGATGCTTCACCGCCTGAAAGCTGCCGATCGGCTTGCCGAACTGCTGGCGCTCACCCACGTAGTCGACGGTGATGGCCAGCATCTGGTCAGCCAGGCCGACGAGTTCGGCGGCGGTGCCGAGGGCGCCGCGATCGCGGGCCGCGGCAACCTCGCTCGCATCGTCGGTAACCGTACGGCCCGGACCCGTGGCCCGTATCCGGGCGGCGTGTCGGCTGCGGTCAACAGTGGTTACCGGCTCGCGTTCGACCTGGTCGGCGTCAAAGAGCGCGACCCCGCCGTCGACCGCCAACAAGAATCCGTCAGCGGTGTCGGCCGACCCGACGATCGGTCCCCCGAGGTCGGTCACCACCACCGAACCGGTCACACCGAGAGAGGCCGCCACCATGGCGGTGTCGGTGATGGGCTGGGGCAGCGCGGCCCTCCCCGCCTCTTCGAGCACGGGCACGAGAAAGGTCTCGTCGAGACCGAGACCGCCGTCGGCCTCGGGCACGAGAACCGAGAGCACGCCCATGGCCTCCAACGACGACCACGGCTTCGGGTCGGGGGCGCCTTCCCACGCGGTTCGCACCACGTCGGGGCCGCACTCCTTGCTCAACAGGTCCCGGGCGGCATCGCGAAACGCCAGCTGATCTTCACTCCAACCAAACCTCATCGGGGCAACCCCAACACCCGCTCAGCGACAATGTTCCGCTGGATTTCATTCGTTCCGGCGTAGATGGGCCCGGAGAGGGCGAACTGCCACCCCTTGCTCCATTCGTCGTCGATCTCGGCGGCGGCGCCGAGGGCGTCCATGGCGATCGCGTGCAGTTCGATGTCGAGCTCGGACCACCAGATCTTGGACAGGCTCGACTCCGAGCCGAGATCACCGCCGTCGAGCAGCGAGGTGATGACGCGCAGCGTCTGCAGGTCGAACGCCTCGGCCTTCATCCAGGCGATCGCGGCGCGGCGCCGCAGGGACCGATCGCCATCGACCGAAGCGATCAACCGGATCAGTTCGGCACTGGTGGCGAGGTACCGCCCCGGCGGCCGCAGCAGGCCGCGCTCGGTCCCGGCGGCGGCGACGACCACGCTCCACGCCTGGTCGACCTCCCCGAGCACGACGCCACCGACAACTGCGTCGTCGGCCAGGAATGCTTCGTCGAAGAACACCTCGGCGAACCCCTCGTCGCCGTCGAGCCGACCGAATCCCCGCACGGTGACCCCGGGCGTGTCGAGTGGCACCAACAGATAGGTGAGGCCCCGGTGCCGACTCGACTCGGGGTCGGTGCGAAACAGCCCGAAGAGGTGGGTGCAGAACGCGCCGCGGGTGGTCCAGGTCTTTTGGCCGTCGAGTATCCAACCGCCATCGACCCGTCGAGCCCGGCTGCTGACGCTGGCCAGGTCACTGCCCGAGTTGGGTTCGGACCATCCCTGGCACCACAGGTCCTCGGCCGAGGCCATGCGGGGCAGCAGGTGGTCCTTCTGCTCCGGCGTGCCGAACTCGAAGACCGAGGGCGACAGGATCTGGATGCCGTTCTGCGTCACCCGCTGCGGTGCCCCCGCCCGCCAGTATTCGGCCTCAAAGATCAACCACTCCCACAACGAGCCGCCCCGGCCGCCGTATTCGGTGGGCCAGGAAACCACGGACCACCCGCCGTCGAAGAGCCGTTGTTCCCAGAGCATCTGCTGGGCGACACCATCGGCGGTGTCTCCCGAAAGCTGTTCGCCGATTTCGGATCGCCACTCCGCCAGGTTCAGTTCGAGCCACTGACGCGCTTCGGCGCGGTTGGCGTCTTGCTCGGCTGTCCAGTTCAGATCCACTGAGTCCTCGTGGTGCGGTTCGGGTGGCGGCGAAGTAGAGACTGCCGTACACCGACCCTGCGACGCCAAACGCTGGGAACTCGAGGCGCGGCGCTAGTGGGCGGCGAGGTCCGCGCTGACCGGGGCGTCGGGATCCGCCTCGAGGCATTGACGCACCACGGCCTCAAAACCGCACGCGAACAACGTCCACTCCTCGTCGGTGCCACCATCGCCGGTCGGTCGGGTGATCCCGCGCAGGTGCGGGTTCACCGGTTCCCGAATCGCCATACCTTCGAGCAGCGAGGTGGTCATCGAGGTGAACTGGGCCCACGTGTATTCCGGACACAGCCGCAACCCGAACATCGGGGCGAGATTGCTGTAGAGATCCTGCAGTCGTTCGACCGACGCGGTCTCACCGTCGAGTAGGGCCTGGCGGACTTCGGGGTCGACGTCCGCCGAGACCGTACTGATCGCACCGGAGGTAGCCAACCAGATGCGCCATCCCTGCCGGGTGACGATCCGCTCCCAGTTCAGGTTGCCGGCGGCGCGGATCACCGCTCGCAGACAGCGGGTCATGCTCTCGTCGTCGTCGTTCATGGTGGCCCGGTGCGCATCGAGCACGCCGCCGACCGCGGTGACCACCGCGTCGAAGTCGACGCCCTCAGCTGCGTTGCGCACCAGCGTGCACAGCAGATCGGATCGAAACGCATCCTGGGGCGATCGGTCCGCTTCCTGCCAAAGCCGATACGCGGAGGAGCGGGGTGCGTTTGCCTCTCGAACCACCCGTTCGAGCGTCACCGATCCAACGCCCGCCTCAAGCCCTTCGCTGATCAGCACATCCAGGGCCACCTGCAACAGATCGTCGCGTAGCTCCTGGGCGGATCGTCGACTACGGCGACCTCCGGTGCCCTCTGCATCCCCGTCCGGCATGATGCGGACACTAGACGGACAAACCCGCGGGCCACCCAGACGAGAGCCAAAATATTATCGAAATCTGAGCGTCCAGCTTGACAGGCCTGTTCGAACGGGACACTATGTCTCAAGTCCTACGAAATGACAGCCCCTCCAAAAGCTGGACACTCGCAGGAACGAGATCGGCAACAGTCTTGAGCCGAACTCGATTACCACGTTCCATGACGATGGTTCCGTGGCGGGAAACGGTGAGAGCCCCGAGCGATTCGCTCGGGGTTCTCTACTTTTTCCGGCGGAGTCGGCCGGCCGATGGTCACCGATCCACCGTCGGAGGATGGGCGGCTTTCGCGAGGCTGAACTACCGTGGATCGGGCGTGGGTAAGGAACCGACGCGAGAACCACCCAGGAGCTCGGTAGGTGGAACGAGCGATCTCAGCGGTCCTGGTGACCGACATGGTCAAGTCGACCGAACTGCTTCGCCAGCTCGGCACCACGGACGCGGCCGCCCTTCGAGAGGTCGTAAATCGCATCATCTCCGGCACGGTGGTCGACGCGGGCGGCCGGGTGGCCGACCAGGTCGGCGACAGCACGATGGCGGTTTTCAGCTCCTGTATCTCTGCGGTGGAGGCGACGCGTGACATACAACGTCGCGTCGCCGACTACGGCCGACGCGCCGACGCACTGACGGTCTTGCACCTCCGCATCGGCATCGCGGTGGGCGATCTCCTGTTCGATGGCGAGCGGTACTACGGGCAGGCCATCGTCGAAGCTGCTCGGCTGGAACCGCTCTCGACCCCGGGCGGGGCACTGGTCACCGACCTGGTGGCCCGATTCACCGGCGCGGAGGCCGACGACATTGCCTTCGAGGCCCATGGCGCACTGCGCCTCAAGGGCATCGACGAACCGATCGACACCTTCGCCCTCATCGACCGGCGGACCGATGTGTCACTCCTCGATCTTCCACGCGGGCTCACTCCGGCGCTCGATACCCAGCTCGTCGGTCGCGAAGCAAACCTGGCCGAACTGGATGAGCTGTGGCAGTCCACCCGGGCCGGTGCGACGTCGATCGCTCTGGTGTCGGGAGACCCGGGCATGGGCAAGAGCAGCCTCATCTCGAGCTTCGCCGCTTCGGTGCACGACACCGGGGCGTTGGTGTTGTTCGGGAGCAGCGACCGCGAGCTGTCGGTGCCCTACTGGGCGTTCGCCCAAGCGCTCGAGCGGGCCGGGTCGCTCGATGCAGAGATCGAGGAGGTTCTTCGCCTCGGCAAGGGTGCGTTGGCCCCCCTCTTTCCACATCGGTTGGACGAAGATGCCAATGCCCGCGGTGAGGTCGACCGCGTCGTTCTGTTCGATGCCGTCGTCGAGGTACTGGTCCGGCTGGCCAAACGTCGCCCGGTGCTGCTCGTTCTTGACGACCTGCACTGGATGACCGAGGCCACCGGTCAGCTGTTGGCCCATATCGCCGCGACGGCGCCCGAGTGTCGACTGCTGGTGGTTGGTTTGTACCGGGGCGGCGAGGTTGACCGCCGCCACGGGCTCCGGCCGCTGATCACCGAAGGCCACGCCGGCCACCGGGTTACCAACGTCGATGTCTCGCTGCTCACCGAGGCCGACGTACTCACCATGCTGGTCGGGTCGAGCGATGCCACCAGCCCGGACGCGCTCGACGACGTGGCATCTCGCATTCATGCCAGCACCGATGGCAGCCCGTTCTACACCCGCGAACTGTTGCGTCACCTCCAGGCAAACGGCGCCATCATCCAGGACGGCGACCGGTGGACATTGCGGGCGCCCCTCACCGAGCTTCCGGTACCCGACTCCATTCGCGACGTCGTCGGCGATCGGATGGCGCTGCTCGGCGACGACTTCGCCGAGACCATGGCTCTCGCCGCCGTCGCCGGCACCAACTTCGACGCCGAACTGCTGTCGCTTGCGGGCGGACGGAGCCTGACCGACATCGTCGAGCACATCGAGGTGGCCGAGGACCATCGTCTGGTCACCGGTGGCGACGGCGCCGGCACCCACCGATTCGCCCACGACATCGTCCGCTCGTCGGTGCTGAGCGAGCTGCGATCGTCGCGCCGAGCGCTCATCCACCAGCAACTCGCCACCGCGCTGGAGCAGATCGATGCCGGCGCGATCGACGAACTCGCACTGCATTGGAGCCGCGCCGGTACGCGCGAGTCGAAGGCCAAGGCGCTCGAGTATCTCCTCCTCGCCGCCCAACGAGATATCGCGGCTTTCGCCTGGGAGTCGGCCGTCGAACGCTTTACCGAAGCCATCTCGCTCGCCGGCCTCGCTACGGGTCGCGTCGACGACGAGGTCGTCGCGGGTCGCTCAGCCGAGGCCCGCCTCGGGCTCGCCTGGTCGAAACGGGCCCTCGGAGACCCCGGTTTCGTGACCCTGATGGGCGAAGCGCTCGATGCCGCACTGACGGCCGACCGGCCCGATCTTGCCGGCCGCGCCGCGCTCGGAAGTCTGCGCCCCGGCTCCTGGTCGCCCGAGGCGCAAAACGTGATCGGTGAGATCGTCGGGTACTTCCGTACCGCGCTCGGCACCGATGTCGACGATGCCATGCGGGTGAGGCTGCTGGCCGGCCTCGCCACCACCATGCTGGCGGCCCCCAACCGCGAGGAGCGTCTCGAACTGCTCGGCCAGGCTCGCGAATTGGCCGAACGACTCGACGAGCCGAGCCTGCGCGGGTCGGTGATGGTGGCCGAATTCATCGAGTTCAACGACCCGGGAATGCTCGAACAGCGAGCCCAGTTGGTGCACGAGATGGGCACGGTCGTGAGCGAAGCCGACCTCGATATGGCCTTCACCCATCGCTACTTTCGCTTCCTCACGCTGTGCGAAGCCGGGCGCGTTGACGATGCCTATGCCGCGCTCGAGGAGATCGAACCGATCCTGACCGCAACCCGGAACTACTGGTTCGCCCACGTGACCGAGACCAGCCGAATGGCGCTCAACATCATGCGGTGCCGGCCGGACCTCGAGCCGTTGATCGATGCCCACCTCGCCAAAACCGAGGGTCTGCCCGTCGACCGTCAGGGTGTTTGGATGTGCCACATCGGGGCCCGCGCCTATCAGGCCGGGCGTCTCGGCGACCTCGCTCCGATGCTCGAGAACTTTGTGCGCACCGAGCAGGAGGAAGCGGAGGCAACGCTCGCCACCTGGCCCTTCGCGGTGGCCGCAGCCCATGCGCTCGCCGGAGATCGGTCGGCTGCGCTCGCCACCCTCGACGATGTGGGCGATCTGGGCGACCTGCCTCGGGATCAGTTCTGGCTGGGTTCGCTCGCCGGGTACGCCATGGTGAGCTACCAACTCGGTCACCGGGAACTCGCAACCGAGGCAATCAAGTTGCTGGAACCGTTCCGGGGTCGACTCGGCCTCGTCGGCCGGATCAGCTATGTCAGCGAGTTGGTCTCCACCGCGCTGGCCCAGGCCTACCTCACCGTGGATCGGGTCGACGACGCGATCACGACGGTGCGTCCGGCGATCGAGCAGGCCGACGCCATCTCCGCCCCGTACTTTCAGGCGACGAGTCGACGTACCCTGGCGACCGCCCTCGTCCGAACCGGCGATTCGGCCGAGGCCGAGGCTCTGCTCGACCGGGTACTCGAACTGAGCGAGACCTACGGATTCGAAGGCGAAAGCGCGACAGCGAGCCGGTTGCTCGCCACCCTCGACGCTCCCGGTCGGGACGCACGCATCGCCGCCAGCTGAGCGGGGCGGGCTGCGCAGCCACCCTTCCTCCAACCCACCATCACCCCCACCCCCATCAACCGTCTGTGAACCACCCCACACAAAACCCAAGCCCCCAACCCGCGACCGCTCTGGTGCCAGGCACCACGCGCCCCGAAAATCCCCCATCCCCCGCCAAAAACAACAAATACAGCCCTTCCGCGAACCATCTGGTGCCAGGCACCAGATGGTTCGCGGAGGGCGAATTCGCGGGTCTCGTCAGGCGTCAGACCTGCCGGCCCGGGCGTCAGACAGACCTGCCGGGCCGGGCGTCCGACCTGCCGGGCCGGGCGTCAGACCTGCCGGGTCGGGTCAGGCCTGCAGGTCAGGGAAACCGAGCCAGTCGACGTCGGGGCCTTCGCCCGACGCGTTGGTGCGCGCCAGGGAGGAGTATCGCCGGGCGGCGAACCGCCAGCCGTCGGGGGTGCGCCGGTACCGGTCCTCGTAGAGACCAAAGGTGTCGGTGCGGCGACCGACATCGGCCTTCTGGCGCACCTCGGACATCAACATCCGGCCGGTGGCGGCGTCGCCGTCGATATCGGCGACCCCGTTGAGCACGACGAAGAGAAAGAAGTCGAACTGTTCCATCGACGCCGCGATGAACGCGGTGAGATCCACCGCACCGGTGAACTCGAGTTCCCGTCCGCGCAGATCGAGAACCACGGGTGCATCGGGAACAAACAGCGCCTGGACATCGGTCCACGCCCGGCGGCTGATGCCGTCGGCGTAGGCCGCCCAGAGACGAGAGATGGCGACGAAGTCGTCGGCCTCACTCACCGGATCACACGTTGCGATCCGAGTCGGCCCAGTAGGGCTCGCGCAGGATGCGCTTGAGGATCTTGCCGCTGGGGTTCCGCGGGATCTCGGTGATGAACTCCACCGTCGTCGGGCACTTGAACTTGGCCAGTTGCGAGTGGGAGTACTCGATGATCGCCTTCTCGGTCGCCTCGCCGGCCTCGGCATCCTCGGCCAGGATGACCAGCGCCTTGGCGGTCTCACCCCACTTGTCGTCGGGCACGCCGATGACGGCAACGTCGGCAACAGCGTCATGGCTCATGAGGCAGTTCTCGACCTCGGCCGGGTACACGTTCTCGCCACCCGAAATGATCATGTCCTTCACCCGGTCGTGGATGAACAGGTACCCGTCCTCGATGTAGCCAGCGTCGCCGGAGCAGAACCAGCCCTCGCCGGGAAGGGCCTCGGCCGTCGCCTCGGGAAGGTTCCAGTAGCCGATCATGTTGGCGGGCGAGTGGATCCAGACCTCACCGACCTCGCCATCGGGAAGCGGCGAACCGTCATCATCGATGATCTTGAGCTCGACACCCGGGAGGGGCTGCCCGGCCGAACGCAGCAGATGCGCCTTCGGGCCACCGGGATCGTGATCCTCGGGAAAGAGTTGGGTGACCGCACCCGTCGTCTCGGTCAGGCCGTAGACCTGGATGAAGTCGCAACCGAACTGGGCCATCGAGCCAACGAGCACCTCTTCGGTAATCGGGGACGCGCCATACGCCATGAGCTCCATCTTCGACAGGTCGATCTCGTCGGAGGGGATGAGCAACAGGAACTGGAGCGCGGCGGGTACGAGAAACGCGTGCGTCACCCCCTGGTCGGCCAGGGTGTTGAGCAACGTCATGACATCGAGATCGCGCACCACCAGTGATCGGGCGCCCATCGACATCCCGAACAGCGCCCAGCCGCTGCCACCGATATGGAACAGCGGCATGGCGACGAGGTTCACCGAGTCCTCGCTCATCGACCAGGACGAAACCGCGTCGATCAGCGCCGTGAAGTTGTGGTTGGTGAGCTGGGCGCCCTTCGGGTGCCCCGTCGTACCCGAGGTGTAGAGCTGGAGCGCGACGTCGTCGGGCCCGCCGCTGCCCCCCGGATCTTTGGTTGACTGCCCACCGATCCACTCCTCGTAGGCCACCGTGCCGTCGATGGAAGCTTCGCCCATCACGACGATGGTTTCGGTGTGCTCGAGCAGCGGTCGCATGACCTCGAGCTGCTCGGCGAACTCGGCGTGGATGATCAGAACCTTGGCCTGGGCGTCGTTGACGATGTAGGCCATCTCGGGCCCGGCGAGGCGCCAGTTGATCGCCACGGCCACCGAGCGGGTGAACGACGTGGCGAACAGCACCTCGAAGTACTCGACGGAGTTCTTGTCGAGGAACGCGACCCGATCGGCCGCGCCGACCCCGGCTGCGGTGAGCGCGTGGGCAACCTGCGCGGAGCGGGCGTGCACACCGGACCAGGTGAAGTCCTGGTCGCCAAGGGTGATCATCACATCGTCGGGATTTGCCGCCGAATGGGTTCGGATGATGTCGGCGAGGTTCGCAATCTGGTTAGCCATGGGGTGAGGTTACGCCAGTTGTGACCGGCGTCGCACAAGCGAAGCGGTACGAAAGAGCAGGATCGAACCCACGACGGCGGTGGCGAACGGCAGGTACCAGGCCACGGCGTAGCCGAATCGATCGACGATGACCCCAAAGGTCAACGGCGACACCATCGCGCCCACCCGAATACCGGTCTGCATAACCGCGGTCGCCGCCCCCGGCGCCTCACCGTGTTGCTCCAACACACCCAGGAGCAGCAGCCCCGGCCATGACCAACCAATCCCGAAGAGCACCAGGGTGCCCACCACCATCGCCGGACGGTTTTCGGTGGTGAAGAGCAGGAAACCGAACGAGCCGGTTCCCAGCATGGCGCCGACGATCTGAAACCGATCGAAGGCAAACCGGTCGGCGACGAATCCCCAGCTCACCCGGGCGATGACCATCACCGCTCCGCCGAGACTCAGCAGCAGACCGGCGTCGCGTTCGGAGAACCCGGCCTCCTCGGCCGCGGAGGTCAAGAAGCCGGGAACACTGACGATCGACGCGGCGGCGAACGCGCCGGCCAGGGCGGCCATTCGCAGATGGGGCGTCGACCATAGGGCTCGCGCCCGGCCCCGGGCCTGGCGGGCCGGGGCGGCCACGTTCGGGAGGCCGAGCGCCAAAGGTACGGCGGCGACCGCAACCAGCCCGAACACCCCGCGCCAGCCCAGCGACGCGCCGAGGGCCGGCACCGCCAGCCCGGCGAGCATGGTCGCCAGCGGGATGGCGGCCTGCTTGATGCCCATCGCCGTCCCGCGCCGGCGGACCGACACACCCTGCCCCACCAGGGTGTTGGTCGCCGGCTGAGCGATGGCCTCGGCCACCCGACTGCACGCAAACGCCACCACGACCACTACGTACGCGTCGGCCAACCCGTACATGGTGAGCGACCCGACCACGGCGAATCCGAGCGCGAGGCGAATCGCGGTGCGCGGCCCGCTGCGGTCGGCGAGCGCACCTCCGAACGGGAGGACGAGCGCCGACACCAGATACCCCAGGGTGAAGATGAGCCCGAGCGCGGCATCGTCGAAGCCCAGCTCGTCCTTGATCGTGGGCGCGAAGGCCCCGAGCAGGAATGGCGGCAAGGCGATAACGAGCAGGGTCACCGTCGATGCCGCGGTCGGCACGACGAATGAGCGTCCCGTCTCGTCGTCGCGCATTCCTCGACCGTAACGGGTACGGGGCGCGACGCCGTTGCCGCCCACCCCCACTACAGTCGCCGGGGCATGACCGGCATCGAGATCGCTCTCATCATCGGCGCGGTCGCGATGGGGGCGACGGTGCAGGGGTGCACCGGAATCGGCTTCTCGCTCGTGGCCGGGCCGATCCTGTTGATGATCGACCCTGCGTTCGCCCCCGGTCCCCTACTCGCCGCAGGCATCATCATCAACCTGCGCAACGTGGTCACCGAACGCGACCATCTCGACCGGGTCGAGTTCCAACGATCGCTGTTCGGTGTTCCGTTCGGCGTCGTCGCCGCGATTGCCGTCGTCGAACTCGTGCCGGAACGACCGATGAGCATCCTGGTCGGACTGGGCGTATGCCTCGCCACCGCCGCGCTGCTTTCCGGCATCCGACCCGAGCGGAGCAGCCGCACCGGGCCGGCCGTCGGTTTCGGTGTCGCGCTCGCGGGCGTGGCCGCCGGGCTGCCCGGACCGCCACTGGTCGTCGGGTATCACGACCTGCTGGCGAACGCGATGCGGGCGATAGCCGGAGCGCTGATCGGCGTCGTCGCCGTCGTCGGCATCTCCAGCCTGGCACTCACCGGCAACTTTGGCATCGACGAAACGGTGCTGTGGTTGTGGATGGTCCCGGGTCTGATCATGGGCCTCGCGCTCGCCCGGGTAATGAGCCCGCTGATGGACCGCGAGTGGTTCCGGCCGCTGGTCCTGACCCTGGCCTTTATCGGCGGCGCCGCCCTCGTGGTGCGCCAGGTGGTGCGCTAGCCGACCCGCTCCCGAGCTAGTCGCCGTCGCCCAGTCGGTCCCGCCGGTCGAGCGCATCGTCGAGCGAGTCACGGTCGCCGAAGCCCCCGTTTTGACCGCCGGTGCGCAAGGCCTCGATCGGGTCGCGAAGGTCGTCGATGTAGCCGAGCGCGTACGCGCCGCGGTTGTACCCGATCAGTCGTTGCAGCGGCTCGTCGAGGGTGGCGGCGACGTCGAGGGGAACCGTCAGGTACTGGTTCTCCTCCTGCCGTAACCAGGCGACGTTGTACGTGATGTTGATGCCGACGCGGGTCGCTTCGGTCTGGTTGGGTCCACCCCCGTGGTAGAGCGCTCCGGTGTAGAACAGCACCGAACCCTTGGTCATCTCGGCGGGAATGGTCTGTTCGATCGGGAACTTCCGGCCATCCTCCAGGCGGTGGCTCCCCACCACGACGCGGGTAGCGCCGTTTGCCTCGGTGAAGTCGGTGCCCGCCCAGATGGTGTTGCACTGCACCTCGTAGCCGTTGGGAAACGGGAAAAAGTCGAAGGCCCACTGGTCCCGGTGCACGCCCTGTTCGGCGGCATCGGGCCCGATGGCGATGATCTGGGTGAGGTGCAGCTGATAGTTGGTCACATGGTCGAAGAACGCGTCGCACGCAGCGAGCGCGGTGGGGTGGGCGACGAGCGAGCGAGCCGTTTCGGAACGGGCGACGAGACCGCCGGTGCGGGTGGTCTGGAAGCCCGTGAACTCATCGGGCCCGGTGGGCGTGACGTCGACGAACGGCTGCATCTCGGCGAGGAGGGCATCGATGGTGTCGTCGGAGGCGAGGTTGTCGACGACCACGCAGCCGTCGCGCTCGAGTGCCGCGGCGATCTCCGCGCCGGTGGCGTCGCTCGGCAGATGGGTGATCGCCATCTCCTCCGGCGCCATCGCGGTTGTGGTGCTGGGTTGATCGGTTACCGACATGTATCCCCCTGGTCGAACTCTTCTCAGCCTGCCACGGGCGGCGCCGGGTGCCCAGACGCCGCACCGAATTCGTGTTCGTTGCTACGACCGCCCCACGTCTTCGAGCAGCCGTTCGAGCAGCCGCCGCAGCGTGGGGATGAGCTCGTTGCCGTCGTAGGGCGCCCAGAGAGGACCGCCGACCCAGAGGTCGATGAACCCGTGCACGAACGCCCAGGTGGTGGCGACCAGGTCGAGCGGCTCACGGTCGGTGGCCCAACCGAGGGCCTGCCGCTCTTCGATGAGGGCGAAGAGGGTGAAGAAGCCGCGCTCCCTGGCGGCCCAGAGCTCCGGGGTGTCAACGTTGGTCAACTCCATGCGGCTCATGACCGAGAACGCCGACGGGTTGGCCAGCGCAAACTCGGCGAAGGTGAGGCCCGCCCGGATGAGGGGCTCATCAGGCCCCTCGTCGGGCGACGCCGGTGCGACCACCGCTTCGAGGCGATCGGCGACCTGCTCCCACGCACGGGTGATGTAGGCGGTGAAGAGACCAGGCTTGTCTCGGTAGTAGTGGGCCGCCGCGGTGTGCGAGAGACCGGCGGCCGACCCGACCCGGCGCAGGGTCACCCCGGCCGGCCCGTGCTCGGCGATGACGGCATCGACGGCTTCGAGCAGCCGTTCCGGCGTGTTCAACCGGCGGCCGCTGCCGTGAGGCGCCGGCCGCGAAGACCCATCCATTGCGCGACGGCGAACACCCCGATGATCGCTCCGTCGGCGAGCACGAGCAGGCGCCCGAGGTCGCGGGGAACCGCGGCGATGGCGGCGATGATCATGAGCAGAGGATAGGGCGCGATCGCCACCAGGTTGAGCAGGCCCCAGCGGCCGAGGTCGCCGCTCCGCTCGGGCCGCTGGGAAACGCTGACCACGAAGGCGATGAGTGCAGCGTGGCCGATCAACACGATGCCGAAGAGGCGCAACCACCCCGGGATGTCCACGCCCAGCCAGCCGGACACCGTGGCGGGCGCGATTGCGAGCACCAGGCCGCTCAGGGCGGAGAAGGCGCCGTTGGCGATCAACGCGGGGCCGAGGAGGCCGGCCGGCTGGGTCGCGGTTGTCTGGGAGCTCGAGGTGCGGTTCATACCTGCAGTATGCAGGCGTGACTTTACTTTGTAAAGTGCTTCTCGGTGCGTCCTGCTTGGTAGGTGCTTGTCACGTGCTCTTTCACGAGCCTTCGGCGCTCGCTCCGATCCTGGTCCCGCGGCGGTTTAGGCTGTATCTCCATGAGCGAGTCCCCATGAGCGAGCTGGGCGTTGTGGCCGGAAGCGGCTGGGCGGCGGGTCTGAACCTGTGGTCGGTCGGCCTGGTGTTGGGCATCGCCGGCCGACTCGACCTGTACGACTCGCCCGAGGTGCTTCAGCGTCCGGGGGTCCTGGCCACCCTGGCCGTGCTGTACGCAGCCGAGTTCGTCGTGGACAAGATCCCGTACGTCGACAGCGCATGGGATGTCATCAGCACGATTATCCGGCCGGTCGGCGCCGCGCTTCTCGGCATGGCGATCGTCAGCGACGGCGACACCTCGGCGGTCACGTCGGCGCTCACGGCGGGCGGACTCGCCCTCTCAAGCCACGCCGCCAAGGCCAGCGTCCGAGCGGCCATCAACCTTTCGCCCGAACCCGTCAGCAACGTGGTCGCCAGCGTCACCGAGGATGCATCGGCCGTCGGGCTGGCGTCGTTCGCGCTCGCCTACCCCCGCGTCGCGCTGGGGGTCGCCATCGTCCTGGGCATCGTCACCGCGGTCATCGCGTTCCTGTTGTGGCGATTCGTGCGGCGACTGCGACTGAAGTGGCGGGAACGGCGAGCCGAACGCGACGCGGCGAAGCCGGCGCGCGGTTAGCCGGGAGTGCGGTCGGAGTCGGGATCGATCTCCGCGTACGCCTCGATCTCCACGACGAGGCCGGGGTCGATCAGCGCTGTCACCTCGACAAGGGTCGCGACCGGGCGCACGGCGTCGAAGGCTTCGCGGTGGGCGCGGGCCACGAGGTCGGTGTCGCCGACGTCGGTCACGTAGGTCACCGTGCGAACCACGTCGCGCAGCGACGAGCCGACCTCAGCGAGGGCGGCCGCGATGATCGAGATGGCGTTCGTCGCCTGCTCGTAGGCATCACAACCCTCGACGTGCGGCGGTTGCGCACACGTGCCGGCGACGTGGACCGTGTTGCCCACCCGCACGGCGCGGCAGTACCCGTAGACATCTTCATACGCACCGCCGGACTGCACATTGGTTCTCATCGGCCCGACCGTAGTCGTCCCAACCCTCGGGTCCGCGGGGAATTTCGTCCACTAGGTTGCGCGGGTGATCGATCCCTGGCGGACCCTCGCGTCGCTGATCCTCATCCTCATCGCCATCGCCATTTCCCACTGGCGCGGGCTGGAGGTCGAACGATCGATTGCGTGGGCCTCGCTGCGCGCCGCGGTACAACTGCTCGCCGTCGGCCTGCTGTTCACCGCCATTTTCGAGTCGGCGTTCGCGTCGTGGTGGTCGGCGCTGTGGATCCTGGGCATGACCCTGATCGCCACCCAGGTAGTGGTCGCCCGGGCGCCGGAGGTACCCGGCCTGCGCGTCGCGGCGTTCGCGGCCGTGGCCCTGTCGACGGCGGTGAGCCTCGCGGTCGTGTTCGGTTCGGGCATGCTCGACTTCGAACCGGTCTCGGTGGTCGTGATCGCCGGCATCACCGTCGGCAACGCGCTCCCCGCGGCCGTTCTCGCCGCCAAGCACCTGGTCGACTACCTGCGCGAGCAACGGGACCAGGTGGAAGGCCTGCTGGCCCTCGGGTTCGATGCCCGCGGTGCGGGTCGGTTCGTGAGTGCCCAGGCCGCTCGCAATGCGCTGCTTCCCCAGATCGAACGCACCAAGGTGGTGGGCCTGGTGGCGCTACCGGGCGCCATGACCGGCCTGCTACTGGCCGGGGTCGAACCGTTCGAGGCCGTGCTGACCCAGATCGTGGTGATGTTCCTCGTGCTCGGCGCCGCGGCCATCAGCGTGGTGACGGTCGTCGCCGTCATCGCCGCTCGGGCCTTCACCCCCGACGTCCGCCTCGCCGCATGGACCGTCTACGGCCCTGAACAACCGGCCTAGGAGATCGCGTCGGTTGCGAGCGCGATGGCGACCGCAGTCGCCGTTAGTCCATCCACGATTCGCCCGTCGACCAACATGGCTCGCACCTCGTCCGGAGCAAACCAGCGCACCTCAGCCGCCTCGTTGAGATCGGTCGGGTCGCCCACGTGCGCCGCATCTTCGGCGACATAGATGGTGAATCGCTGATCGCTCAGTCCCGAAGTCGGGTGGAAAGCGGTGAGGAGCCGGAGCTTCGCCGGGCGCCAGCCGGTCTCCTCCTCGGTCTCGCGGGCGGCGGCCTCGACGAGCTCTTCGCCCGGGTCGACCCGACCGGCCGGAATCTCCCAACCCCAGGTGTCCGGGATGAAGCGGTGGCGGTACAGCATCAAGATGCCGACGCCCGGCCGGTGCACGACGGTGCCGGCGACCCGGGCCGGCATCCGGACCAGGTGGTGGTCGACCTGGCCACCGTCGGGCAACGCCACGTCGGCGAGGTAGACGTTCATCCAGTCCGACTCATACAGCGGGGTCTCGCCTCGGTTGACCCAGGTTTTCTCCGGTACGGGGTCGTTCACGCGACGGCTCGATGAAGTTCCGGCAAGAGCTCGTCGATCGCCCGCCGCGTGTCGGCCATGGCCGTGTCGGGGTCGACGAAGAAGCTCACCGTGTCGGCTCCGGCTTCAGCCGCGTCGTGAACGAAGCGAACCGCGTCGTCGATCGTGCCGACGGCCGCCAGCTCGCGCCACCATTCCGCCGGCATTTGCTGCGCCGCCGCCAACGGGCCCCGCTCGGCGACCATCGCCTGAAGCTCGGTGAAGAACGGCGTCTCGATCACCGATCGCGGCGGGTTGGCCAACGCACCCGCCAGTGCCGGGGCGAGCTGGGCCCGCCCGACGTTGGCGTCCGCTCCGAGCGACAGCGAACAAAACGCGGTCAGCCGATGGTGCGGTGCAGGAGCCGGCGCCGTGGACGCTGACGCAGCCCGACCCTCGGCGATCCGTTCGCGCGCC
The DNA here is from genome assembly GCA_938041035.1 of uncultured Acidimicrobiales bacterium. Taxonomy (GTDB): domain Bacteria; phylum Actinomycetota; class Acidimicrobiia; order Acidimicrobiales; family SHLQ01; genus CALHYX01. The sequence goes on from CALHYX010000005.1 coordinate 23,823, forward strand.
CACCGTATGTAGGAAGGACCGGGGAAGTCGGCCAGGATCGTGCCGTCGGCCACCCGGCCGGCCAACTCGAGCGACTTGGGGCCCCGCACGCCGAGCACGACGGGCGGCGGTTTCGGGGGCGGGGTCTCGAGCACGACCCGGTCGAGACTCCAGCGCGAACCCTCGACCGAAACGGTCTCGCCGGCGAGCAGGCTCCGCACGATCGAGGTGGTCTCCTCCAACAACGTGAGCGGCGACCGGGGATGTTCGCCGATTTGGGCCATCCACTCGGCGACACCGTGACCAAGGCCTGGGAGCAGGCGTCCGCCCCCGAGCGCGTCGAGCGTGGTGATCTCCATCGCGGTCATCGCCGGGTTCCGCACCGCCGCCGGCATGATCCCGATACCCACCCGCAACCGCTCGGTAGCGGTGAGCGCGGCGGCGGCGAGGGTAACGCCGGTGGTGTAGAAGCAGTCCTCGATCACCCAGAGCTCGTCGACTCCGGCCTCGTCGAGCAGCCGTGCGTAGTCGATGACGTCAGCCGCGGGTTGCGCACGATCGAAACAAAATCCGATGGACGGGGTGGCCATCCACTCACCGTAGCGTGGGTCGAGCCGGTCAAAAACACCGGAATTTCAGTCCGCGACACAGCTCCGAGGGGCATGTCCGGTCATGATCGGATAACTTCACCCCGTGTCCACGTATCGCCCCAGCCCGCTCGGGCCCAGTGTTATGACCTCCGATACGACCACCGGTCGGTCGCGGCTCGACATCGGCGCGATCAGCGGTCAGCGCGGCGGGCGACGCTCCAGCAGCGGCCCGATCTACGGCGGTGGCGGCGGCGGGATCGGCCCGCTCCTGCGCACCGCACTTTTGATCATCGTCACCGTCGTCATCCTCGTGCTCGTGGCCAAGAACTGCACCGGCGGCGACACATCAGCGCGCGATCTCCAGAACGAGACCGAGGCCGCGCTCGTGGTCGCCGGCTTCGCCGATCTCGGCGTGAGCGTCGACGGTTCGACGGCCACGCTCAGCGGTGAGGTGGCCAGCGAGTCGGCCCGCCGCAACGCCATCGCCAACGCCAAGATCGTGCCCGGCATCGAAGACGTCATCGACAACCTCACCATCGCCGCGGTGGCCGACCCCGGAATCGACAGTGGTCAGGGTAACGGTGGCGCCGAAGTCGATGCCGCACTGCAGACCGCCCTGAACCAGCTCGTGCAGGGTGCCCCCATTCAGTTCGCCTCGGGTTCCGCTGAGATCAGCGACGAGTCGATCACCGTGCTGAACCAGATCGCGGAGGCGATCAACGCGACGTCGGGCTCGGTCATCGAGATCGGCGGTCACACCGACAGCAAGGGTGACCCCGAGCAGAACAAGATCCTCAGCCAGGACCGGGCCGACTCGGTGCGCACGTACCTGGTCGAGCGCGGCGTCGAGAGCACCCGCATCACCACGCAGGGATACGGCGCCGACCAGCCGGTCGCCGACAACGAAACGCCCGAAGGCCAGGCGGCGAACCGCCGCATCGAGTTCTCCGTGCGGTAGACGCCGTTCGTTCTGACCGCTAGACGATGTGGCGTTTGGCGGCCCAGCGCGACAGCTCGTGGCGGCTCGACAGCTGCAGCTTGCGCAACACGGCCGACGCATGGGTCTCGACCGTCTTGATCGAGATGGTCAGCTTGCGGGCGATCTCTTTGTAGGCGTAGCCCCGGGCCAGAAGGCGCATGACCTCCTGCTCCCGGTTGGTGAGCTGGTCGAGTTCAGGGTCCGACTCCGCCGGGATCTGGCCGGCGAACGCGTCGAGCACAAACCCGGCCAGGCGAGGCGAGAACACGGCATCGCCGTCGGCGACGCGCTGCACCGCGGAGGCCAGTTCCTCGCCGGCGACCGATTTCGTGATGTAACCGCGGGCGCCGGCGCGCACCACGTCGATCACATCTTCGGCGGCATCGGATACCGAAAGAGCGAGGAACAGGACCTCGGTGCCGGCCGCCAAAACCTGTTCGATGACCTGACGTCCCGTTCCGGTCTGGAGGTGCACGTCGAGCAGCACCACGTCGGGCTGCGTGTCGAGGATCACGGCCACCGCATCGTCGATGTCCTCGGCCTCGCCCGCGATCTCGAAGCGCTGACCGAGTTCGTGGCGCACCCCGGCGCGGAAGAGCCCATGATCGTCGACGAGCACGATGCGGAGGCGTTTCATCTCACCGACCCTACGGCGTGGCGCACACACAGACGGACCTCGGTGCCTTCGCCCGGGGTACTGGTGATCTCGGCCTCGCCGCCGGCCCGCTCCATGCGACCGGTGATCGATTCGGCGATGCCCCGACGGTCGTCGCCGATGTCGGCGGGCGAGAATCCGACGCCGGTGTCGCGCACGAACGCTTCAACCTCTTCGCGGCCGATGTCGACGAACACGGAAATGCGGTCCGAGCCGGAGAACTTGGCCGCGTTGGTGAGCGCTTCGCGCAGCGCCAGCACGAGAGCCTGGGAGTTCTCGTCGATGGGTAGGTCCTCGCCGACGACCACCAGTTCGACGGGCACGCCCCGGCGATCTTCCACCTCGGCGCACGCGGCCTCGACCCCCGCCCGGAGATCCCCATCGGCAACATCTCGGCCATACAGCCACGCCCGCAGCTCGCGCTCCTGCCGGCGAGCGAGCTGCGCCGCTACCCGGGCGTCGGGGGTGCGTTGGATCAATGACAGCGTCTGCAGGACCGAGTCGTGGAGGTGAGCGGCCACCTCGGCCTTCTCCTCGGACCGGACTCGGCGACGGCGCTCCTGGCTGAGGTCGCGTACGAGCAGCCACATCCACGGGCCAAACACGAGCGCCAGCCCGGCGGCGACCAGCGCGAATGCGATCACCCCGGCGCCGAGGACCCGGAACGACACGTTGGCGGCAAAGAAGGCCACAACGCCGAACACGACGATCAACCCTCCGGCGACGAGACGAACGACACCGAAACGCTGGTCGAACCAGGCGCCGCGGACCGACGAGACACGGCCCGCCGCAATCTGCCAGGCCAGCAGCCCCATTCCGGCGGCGATGATGATCAGCGGCCATACGATCTCATCGGGCAGAACAGCGAAGCCGATGGCGCGCACCAGGATGATCGCCCCGACCACCAACATGACGAAGCCGCCGATGCGGCGAACGGCCAGCGGGTCGGGAGCAGCCCCTTCGCCGGCGGAATCGCTGGGCATCAGCGCCCACAGCAGCAGGTAGATGGCGATGCCGACGCCGACGAACCCGAGCGCGACAAAGGCGAGCCGCACCACGGATGGGTCGAGGCCAAACAACCCGGCCAGCCCGGCGCACACACCGCCGATGGGCGTGTCCTCGTCGGACCGAGGTGGCAGACTGCTGCGAAAGCGCTGGAATTCGGTGGTGGCCATGTATCTCTATGTTCGCACGGCGCCGCCCCTCCGCCCATCGGGGGTGACCCCGGTCGACCCCCGAGACGCTCAGGGTGAAATCAGGGGTATCCCCGATACCGCAACCACCCGGGTCTTGCGACCATAGATCCATGAACGACACCGCAACCCCTCACGAGGCCGCCAGCCCGCCGCCTCCTCCCCCACCACCCCCTCCGCAACGAACGCTCGTGCGCACGGAGTCGGACAAGGTCATCGGCGGCGTCGCCGGCGGCCTCGGTCGATACCTCAACGTCGATCCGTTGATCGTGCGCCTCGTCTTCGTGGCGCTCGCCTTCATCGGCGGCAGCGGCATCGTCGCCTATCTGGTCGCCTGGGTTGTCATCCCCTCCGACAACAACCCCCATGGCGCCCCCGCAACACCTGCCCGCCGCATGGAGCCGACCATGCTCCTGGCGGTACTCGCCGTACTGCTCGGCGCGGTCATCCTCGGTGACAGCGTCATCGGCGGGGAGGTGTTGCTCGGGCTCGCGTTTGTCGGCGGCGGACTGTACCTGCTGGTCGGGCCGGACAAGGCCCGCGCCATTTTCGACCGGGGTGACACGACCACCATGGCGCCCCCGGCTCCCGCGACGGCCCCGCCCTCGCCCGCCAGTCCACCCGCGCCGCCGAGCGCCGGGTTCTCGGCCCCGGCGCCCGCCGCCAACCCCGAGGCCGCGACCGTTCCCGTCGCCGACCCGGCCGACACCGTTCCGGCATCGGAGCCGCTCCCTTTTCAACCGACGCCGGCAGCACCGATGACCACTGAGTTGTCCCCTGCGCCGGCCCCGACCGAAACCGAACCCGTGGGTGTGTGGGCCGGGCCCACCGACTACGGGAGCGGCTACGTCCCGCCGGTTGCCCCCCGCCCGGTGCAACCCGCCGTCCCCCGTCCGCCCAAGACCCGGATGTTCCTCGGCCCGATCACGGTCGGCATCCTCCTGGCCTATGCCGGCGTGCTCCTGATCGGCGATTCCGCCGGCTGGTTCATCGTCGAACCGGTCATCGCCTTCGCCGGCGCCATCGGCATCGTGGGTCTGGCTCTGCTCCTGAGCTCCTGGTTCGGCCGGTCACGGGGCCTGGTGTTCCTCGGCGCCGCCCTGATCGTTCCGCTCCTCATCGCCTCGGTGATTCGCTTCGACATTCACGATGGGGCCGGCGAACGGTTCATCGATGTCGACACGACCGCCGAGTTGGCCAGCCCCTACACCCTGGGTGCGGGCGATCTCAATCTCGACCTGCAGGATCTCGAGCTGGCTCCCGGAGAGACCGTCACCGTTCAGGCCGAGGTGTCGTTCGGCGAGCTGTCCGTCATCGTGCCGAGAGACGTCAATCTCGAGATGACGGCTCGGGTGCAGGGCGGGGAATCCAATCTGCTCGGCAACCGGCAGGAGGGCTTCAACTTCGATGCCGGCCTGCGCACCGAAGTAGCGGATGTGCAGGCGGACACGCCGACGCTCATCCTCGACCTGGAAGTTGGTTTCGGATACGTGGAGGTTCGACGTGGCTAAGCATCCGTTCGACAGTTTCGCCTTCTTCTTCGGGTCGGTGTTCTCGGCTCTGGCGTTGGCGTTCATGGCATGGGAGACCAACGTCTGGGGCCTCGCCGACGACTCGTCGGTCGAGACGGACACCACAACGGTCTCGATCGAGGTGGTCTTCGGCTCGACCATCCTGGCGGTCGGCGCTCTGGTCCTCGGCCTCACCATCTGGCGGGCGGTGGCCCGACGCGATGACGCAGCGGTGGCCGCGACAGCGACGATGCCCCTCGCCGAGGCCTCGACGTTGACCACCCCGGCTCCGGTCACCGAACCGGTCGATCAATTCTCGACCACGGACGACACCGATCTCCTGGCCGACGACATCGATGTCCCGACCGATGAGACGGCGGCTGGTACCGGTAGTGGATCGCTCTTCTCGACCGACATGACCTGGTCCGAGGACGAGCCTCGACCGGACACCACCCCGGACGAAAGCGACAACGACCGGTAACGGTCCGGCACTCGTTACGATCTCCGTCGTGACGAGCGACGCGAAATTCATGCAGCTCCACGACACGGCCCAGGGCCGGGTCGTGGAGTTTGCCGTTGGGCCCGAGGTCACGATGTACGTCTGCGGCATCACCCCGTACGACTCGACCCATCTGGGTCACGCCAACACGTATCTGGCCTATGACCTGTTGATCCGCCGGCTCGAAGATCGCGGTCACACCGTGAAGATGGTGCGCAACGTCACCGATGTCGACGACTCGATCCTGCCCAAGGCCCGCGAGCTGGAAATCGACTTCCTCGAACTTGCGGCGCGCGAAATGAAGCGGTTCCACGGCGACATGGAAGCCCTGGACGCCCGGCCACCCTTCGCCGAGCCGCGGGCCACCGAGTCAATCGACGCCATGGTCGCGATCATCGACGCGCTGGTCGCGGGCGGTCACACCTATGCGGTCGACGGCATCACCTACTTCGACGTCTCGACCTTTCCGGAGTTCGGCAAGCTGTCGGGATACTCCGAGGAACAGATGGTGGCATTCGCTCGCGAACGCGGCGGCAACCCCGACGACGAACGGCAGCGAAACCCGCTGGACTTCATCTTGTGGCAACCGTCGGCCGCCGACGAACCCTCGTGGGAGACGCCGCATGGCCCGGGACGGCCCGGATGGCACATCGAGTGTTCAGCGATGTCGTATGCCGCACTGGGTGTCACGCTCGACCTCCACGGCGGGGGCAGCGATCTGATCTTTCCCCACCACGAATGCGAAATCGCCCAAAGCGAAAGCGCCCACAACGAACCGTTCGTGCGCCACTGGATGCACTGCGGCATGGTCGCCTACGAGGGCACCAAGATGTCGAAATCGTTGGGCAATCTGGTGTTCGTCTCCGAACTGACCAAGACCCACGACCCCCGGGCCATCCGCCTGGCGCTACTCGGCCACCACTACCGCGACGACTGGGAGTGGTTCGACGGCGACATCAACGTTGCCGACGAACAACTCGAGCTGCTGATTCGCGCCGCTGGGGCCACCGGTGGGCCCGACCCGGAACCCTTCGTGGCTCGGGTGCGCGCCGCGCTCGACGCCGACCTCGACGCCCCGGAAGCAAAAGCCGCCCTATTGGAGTTGGCCACCGCCATCGACGCCGCCGCCGATGGCGGATCCGACACCGGGGTAGCGGCCGCGGGACTCCGCGTCGCCGCGGGCATCGTCGGCATCGACCTCTCGGCCTGAACGCGCCCGCGCCGGGCAAATCCCCAACGCTCCGGCGCGCAGCTTCGTATCCTGAGACCATGTTGCTCTACGACACCCTGACCGCCACCAAGCGCCCGCTCGAGCCGCGCGATGAGGGTCGAGTCTCGATGTACGTCTGTGGGCCGACCGTGTACGACGCTCCACATCTCGGGCACGCCCGGAGCGCAATCACCTACGACATCCTCCGCCGCTATCTCGAGTGGCGCGGGTTTGTCGTGCAGCACATCGCCAACATCACCGACATAGACGACAACATCATCAATCGGGCCAAGGACGAGGGCTCGAGCGAACCCGAGGTCGCCCTGCACTGGGAGCGGGTGTACATCGACGCCATGGATGCACTCGGTGTCGCCCACCCCCACGATCGACCGCACGCGACCGAATACGTCGATCAGATGGTCGCCTTCATCGCCGACCTCATCGAACGCGGCGTCGCCTACTCCACCGAGTCCGGTGTGTACCTGTCGGTGGCGAAGGTAGAGGGGTACGGGGCCCTCGTGCACCGAACGCTCGACGACCTGCGCGAGGGCGCCGGTGCGCGAGTGGAGGTCGACGATGCGAAGCAGGACCCGCTCGACTTCGCCCTCTGGAAGGCGGCCAAGCCGGGCGAACCGACGTGGCCGGCGCCGTGGGGCGCAGGGCGCCCGGGCTGGCACATCGAATGCGCCGCCATGTCGCTCGACATCCTGGGCGACGGCTTCGATATCCACGGGGGCGGCGATGACCTCGCGTTCCCGCACCACGAAAACGAGCGGGCCGAGGCGGTGGCGGCCGGGCGGGAATTCGCCACCACCTGGGTGCACAACGCCATGTTGAACGTGGGCGGCGAGAAGATGTCGAAGTCGCTGGGCAACTTCACGACCGTGCAGGACCTCCTCGACCAGCACGACCCCCGGGCGCTACGACTGCTCTTGCTGCAGACCCACTACCGCAAGACCATGGAGGTCAACGGCGAGGTCATGACCCAGGCCGAGGCGGCCCTCGACCGCCTCGACGCGCTGGCCCGTCGTACCGCCGGCCTCGACCTCGACGGCGCCGAACTCGATGCCACCGCGTCGGCTGCCTTTCGAGAGGCGATGGACGACGACATCGGCGCGCCGCGCGGTTTGGCCATCATCTTCGACACCGTCACCCGGGCGAATGCCGCCCTCGACGGCGGGACCGAGAATGCCGCCTCGCTGGTGGCGACGGTCCACGACCTCGCCGGCGCCCTGGGGCTCGAGCTTCGGGCCACGCAGGCCGCGGGCGACGACGATGCCGAGATCGACGCACTGCTGGCGAGCCGGGAGGCCGCCCGGGCGGCCAAGGATTTCGCCGAAGCCGATCGCATCCGCGACGAGCTGAACGACCGCAGGATCATCGTCGAGGACTCGGGCGGCACCACCACCTGGCGCCGAGGCTGACCCACCGAGCTACGGAGTCCAGTCCATTTCGGTGATCAGGGGCATGTGGTCGCTACCGTGCGGGCTGCCCAGGCGAAGCGATCGGGTGGTGAAGTGATCGCTCACGAGCACGTGGTCGAGCCGCAGAAGCGGGCGGGGCACGAAGCGCCGGTTGACCGGCCAGGTCGCGTCCGGGCCACAACCGCGATCATCGTGGACATCGCTCCACCCGTTGCTCAGCAACGAGCGGAACGGCTGATGATCCTCGGTGGCATTGAAGTCCCCGGCGAGGATCGTCGGCGTCTCATTTGGAATCTCACCGATCGCATCGAGTTGGGCCTGCCACCGACTCATGTTGCCGGGCCGCATGGGTGCAGTGGTGTGCACGTTGTGCACCCGGAACACGCCGTCGGGGTGCTCGATGTCGGCGGAGATGACGGTGCGGCCGCCCAGCTGTTCGCGCGCCGCGTTTCCCAACGGCCATCGGCTCAGGATCACATCGGTGTCGCTCTGGTCGAGCTCCTCGCTCACCGAATACCCAAACCGGTCCATGCCCGGAACGGCGAGGAGTTCTTGTTGAAACACCCAGCGCGCTTCCTGCAACACGACCACGTCGACGTCTTCGGCGACGATCGCGGCCCCGATGTCGGCGGCGCGACCGCGCCCGGACCATACGTTGGCGGAGTAGATCCGAATCGCACCATCGGCCGCCGCAGTTTCGGGTTCGGGGCCACAGCCGACCACCGCGTCGACGGGTGCGACGGTCACTGCGAACACCGCCACCACGAGGGCGGTGGCCACACCCAGGTCGCGGGTTCGGCTGACCAGGGCGGCGAGCACGGCCACGACGACGGGCACGATGAGCATCGGGGTGGCGGCGGCCAGAAGCTGGGTGAAAAAGTCGATTCGGCCCACGCCCAGCGGCGGCGCCGCCCGCAGCACCAACACGGTGGCGATGAGGGCGACGGTCAGCCAGCCCACCCCGCGACCAACCCGACGCGCGGCTGTCGGTCGGGCGTCGCCCGACCGGCCAAAATCACTCGGTTGTTGCTCTTCGACGGTCGCCAACTCGGCGCCTTTGCAGTCGGCCATGACCACACCGGCCTACCCCGGGGCTACCACGGGAATGGACACGGAACGGACAGGTTGGAAAGAGCCATTGTGGCGCCTGTAGCCGGTTTCCGTTGACCACCCGTCGGGAGGCTTTTGACAAAATGTAAAAAGAGCTAACCTGACCCTCGATGACCGGCACCGACATCACCACCACCGCCCCGCGCATCGACATCGACCGACTACTGGCCCGGCTGGCCGATCTGGCCGCCATCGGAGCCATCGACGGCACCGAAGGGTGCGCCCGCCTGGCGCTCACCGACGAAGACCGAGCCGGCCGCGACCTGGTCGTCGCGGCGATGAGAGACCTCGGGCTCTCCGTCACCATCGACCGCATCGGCAACGTGGTCGCCACCATGGCCGGCCAAACCGACGGCCCACCGGTCATGTGCGGCTCCCACATCGACACCGTCCGCACCGGCGGCCGCTACGACGGCAACCTCGGTGTGCTGGCCGGGCTCGAAGCGATCGAAACCCTCCAGACGGCGGGCATCACGCCGTACCGTCCGCTGGCCGTGGCGTTCTTCACTGACGAGGAGGGCGCTCGCTTCGCCCCCGACATGCTCGGCAGCCTCGTCTACGTCGGCGGCATGGCCCTCGAACAGGCGCTCGAAATCGAGGGCATCGATGGCGCGACCGTCGGCGACGAGTTGCAGCGCATCGGCTACGACGGCGCCGCACCCATCCCCGGCATCACCCCTCACGCCTTCGTAGAACTTCACGTCGAACAGGGCCCCGTGCTCGAAGCCGAGGGCATCACCGTCGGTGCGGTGACCGGCGTGCAGGGCATCAGTTGGCAAGAGGTCACCGTCGTCGGCCAGAGCAACCACGCCGGCACCACCCCGATGAACCTGCGCCACGACCCGGGCTACGTCGCCGCCGCATGCGCCTCCTTCGCCCGGGAGCTCGCCCTCGATCTCGGTCATCCCCAGGTCGCCACCGTCGGCCGGATCGAACTGCACCCCAACCTGGTCAACGTGGTCGCGGCGAAGGCCACCTTCACCGTCGACCTCCGCAACACCGACGAGAACATCCTCCAGGAAGCCGAACGGCGATTCGCCGAGTTCCTCGCCACCACCGCCGAGGCCGAAGGGTGCACGATCGAAACCCAGGAGCTCGCCCGATTCGAGCCGGTGCAGTTCGATCCCGACATCGTCGCTCTGGTCGAGCGAAGCGCCACCGAACTCGGACACACCGTCAAACGGATGCCGTCGGGCGCGGGTCACGATGCCCAGATGCTCGCCCGGGTTTGCCCTACCGCGATGGTTTTCACCCCGAGCCGCGACGGCATCAGTCACAACCCGGCCGAATACACCTCCCCCGCCGACCTCGAAGCGGGCGCCAACGTCATGCTCCGGGTCATGCTCGAGCTCGCCGCCGAGGATCCATCATGAGCGACATCGGTTCCACGGCCCCCCTCACCCCGATGTCGCTGGCCACCCTGCTCGGGCGGATCGATCACGAGTGGCGGACCCGCACCAAGATCTTCGACCTCCCGACCGCCCGGTTCTGGCAACCCGACACCGAGATCGACCTCGGATTCGACTTCCTCGGTCGCCGCTGCGCCACGCCGGTCGGTCCGGCCGCCGGACCGCACAGCCAACTCGCCCAGAACATCGCCTTGTCCTGGCTCGGCGGTTCCCGCCTGTTCGAACTCAAGACCGTGCAGATCCTCGACGACCTCGACATCGAGCGGCCCTGCATCGACATGCAGACCATTGGCTACAACATCGAGTGGAGCCAGGAGCTCACGGTTCCGCAGAGCCTCACCGAATACGTCAAGGCATGGGTCCTGGTCGACATCCTGCGTCGCTGGGAGCCATTGCGCGACTTCGTGGGTACCGACCCCGGGCCCCACGTATTCGACATGTCGGTGGGATACGACCTCGCGGGAATCTCGGGCCCCAAGGTGGCCTCGTTCATCCGCGGGATGGGCGACGCAACCGCCGAACTCGACCAGCTCCGCCCGGAGATCGCCTCCGCCGCCGGTGGTGCCTTCGCCGAGTTCGCCGACCTCGACTTCTCGCCGTGTCTGTCCGACACCCTCACGTTGTCGACCTTTCACGGCTGCCCGCCCGAGGAGATCGAGTCGATCACCGAGCACCTCATCGATGAACACGACCTCGACGTCATCGTGAAGCTCAACCCCACCCTGCTGGGCTACGACACCGTGGCCGGGATCATCAACGACGAACTCGGCTACACCGACGTCTCGGTTAAAGAACAGGCCTTCGCCGAAGATCTCCAGTTCGACCGGGGCATCGAGCTCATCGGCGAACTGCGCGACTACGCCGCCGAACGGGGTCGTCGGTTCGGCATCAAACTCACGAACACCCTCGTGGTCGACAACACGAAGGGGTTCATGCCGGACGAGACGATGTACCTGTCGGGGCCACCGCTCCACGTCCTCGCCACGACGCTGCTCGACACGTTGGCGACCGCGCTGCCGGGAGCGCTGGACATCCCCGGCCACGACGGCGACATCATGGTGAGCTTTTCGGCCGGGATCACCAAGGACAACCTCACCGACGCCATCGCGACCGGGGTGAACCCCGCCACGGTGTGCTCGGACCTGCTCAAGCCCGGCGGCTACGGCCGGCTCGCGCCGATGCTGCGCAACCTCACGACGGCGGTGCGCGACTCGGGCCACACCGACCTCGTCGGGTGGAAGGCCGCCCGTCAGGCCGAAGCCGTCGCCGCCGGCCACCCGACCTCGGCCGCCCGACACGTCGCCCACATCCGCGGCGAGGGCATCGACGCCTACCACCTGAGCGGCAACGAGAAGCTCCCCCGCTCGGTCGACAACGAACTCGAACTGTTCGGCTGCGTCGCCTGCAACTTCTGCGTCACCGTGTGCCCAAACGATGCCTTCACCAACATCAAGAGCCTGGCCGACGTCGAGGAGATGAACGGCCGCCAGCAGTATCTCGTCTTCGCCGAACTGTGCAACGAGTGCGGCAACTGCCTCACCTTCTGCCCCGAGGACGGCGACCCCGCGATGATCAAGCCCCGCCTGTTCACCGACCCCGAGGTATTCGCCGGGCGCGAGGGTCAGGGCTACCTCATCGACGACGGCCGGATCATCGACTCTCGCGGCCCCGACCACGCCGTGCCGCTGGTGCAACAGCTGCTCGACTCCGCCGCCGGAAACCCGCTATCGGCGCCGAGCCCGGCCGATGGGAACCCATGACCCGCACCCTCCACGTCGGCGCCGCCCAACTGGGCCCGATCGCCCGCGACGAACCGCGCTCGACCGTCGTCGCCCGCCTGATGGCGCTGCTGCGCCAGGGCGCCGATGCCGGTTGTGAGCTGGTCGTGTTCCCCGAACTCGCCCTCACCACCTTCTTCCCCCGCTGGTTCACCGCCGACCTCGCCGGCCACGACCACTACTACGAGACCGAGATGCCGGGCCCCGAAACCCAGCCCCTGTTCGATCTCGCCCGTGAACTTCGGGTCGGTTTCGCCCTCGGCTACGCCGAACTCACCCCCGACGGTCACCGGTACAACACCACGGTGCTGGTCGAACGCGACGGCTCGATCGTCGGCCACTTCCGTAAGGTGCACATCCCCGGTCACGAGGACGACGAACCGTGGCGCCCGTTCCAACATCTCGAGCGGCGCTACTTCGAGGAATCCGACGAAGGCTTCGGTGTCTGGCGGTGCTTCGACAGCATCGTCGGCATGGCCACCTGCAACGACCGCCGCTGGCCCGAGACCTACCGCGAGATGGGCCTTCAGGGGGTCGAGATGATCCTGATCGGCTACAACACGCCGATCCACTACGCGCCCGACCCCGGCCAGAACGCCCTGCAGGGATTCCACAACCACCTGTGCATGCAGGCCGGGGCCTACCAAAACGGCACCTGGGTGGTCGGCGTGGCCAAGGGCGGCACCGAGGAAGGGGTCGAGTCGCTCGCGCAGTCGGCGATCATCGCCCCGTCGGGCCAGATCGTTGCGCAGGCGGTCACCACCGGCGACGAGTTGATCACCGCCGTCGCCGACCTCGACTGGTGTCGTCACTACAAAGAGACGCTGTTCGACTTCGCCCGCTACCGGCGGCCCGAGGCGTACCGCAGAATCACCGATCAGAAGGGGGTCATCGAACCATGACCGAGTTCACCCTCAACGGGGCGCCCGCCAGCGCCGGCGCCGACCACGAACACCTGCTCGCCGCGCTGCGCGACGAACTGCGCGTGCTCTCACCCAAGGACGGCTGTTCGCCGACCGGTCAGTGCGGCGCGTGCACGGTGCTCGTCGACGGCAAGGCCCGAGTGGCCTGCCAGACCAGCATGGAAAAGACGGCGGGCGCGGACGTAGTCACCGTCGAAGGCATGGACCCGGCCGAGCGGGAGCGCTACGCCACCGCCTTCGCCGCGTTCGGTGCCCTGCAGTGCGGATTCTGCACCCCCGGCATCGTCATGCGCACCAAGGCCATCATCGACAAGGACGCCGAGAAGGGCCCCGACGGCGCCGAACTCACCCGCGAGCGGGCGGCCCGGCTCATGGGCGGCAACCTGTGCCGCTGCACCGGCTACACCAAGGTCCTCGACGCCGTGGTCGCCCTGGCCGCCGACGAGGTGCCCGTGGCGATCGCGCCGCAGGGCGTCGGTTCGCGTGGCATCAAGTACGAAGCGTTCGACCTCAGCCTCGGCGACCGGCCCTTCATCGACGACATGCAACCCGACGGCCTGCTCCATGGCGCGTTCACGCTGACCGAACACGCCCGGGCGGATATCGTGGCCATCGACCCCGCCGCCGCGCTCGCGGTCGACGGCGTCGAGGCCGTGTTCACCGCGGCCGATGTCCCGGGGGAACTGCGCTCGGGTCTCATCCACAAGGACTGGCCGATCTTCATCCCCGTCGGCGGCCGCACCAGCTACCTCGGCGACGTCCTCGCCATGGTGGTGGCCACCGATCGCCCCACGGCTCGGCGCGCCGCCCAGCTGATCGACGTCACCTACGAGGTGCACCAACCCCTCACCAACCCGGCCGAGGCCATCGCCTCGGACGAACCGGCGGTGTGGGAACTCGACGGCAACGTGTTGTCCACCAGCACCTACGCCCGAGGCGACGTCGAGGCGGCCTTGGCCGCCTCCGCCCACGTCGTGCGCGAGACCTTCCAGACCCAACGCATCGACCACGCGTTCATCGAACCGGAATCGACCCTGGCGGTCCCGGTGTCGGCCGGCGAGCCGCTCCCGCTGACCAACCCCGACACCACCGGCGCCGACGCGACCGACTTCGACCGGCTGCTGGTGTACTCCGGCGGGCAGGGCGTGTGGGACGACCGCAACGACATCACCCGCATCCTCGCGGTGGACGACGGAGTCGTGGTCACCGAACTGGTCAGCAACGGCGGCGCCTTCGGCGGCAAGGAGGACATGTCGAACCAGGGCCAGACCGCGCTGGCCGCCTGGCTCCTCAAGCGACCGGTGAAGACCACGTTCAGCCGCGAGGAATCGCTGCTGGTGCACACCAAGCGCCATCCCATCCGCATGGAGTACGAGGCGGGCTGCGCCGCCGACGGTGCGTTGACGGCGCTGCGGGTCCGCATGCTCGGCGACTCCGGCCCGTACGCCTCGGTCGGCATGAAGGTGCTCGAACGGGCAGCCGGCCACGCATCGGGGCCCTACGTCGTGCCCGCCATCGATGTCGAGGCGATCGCCGCCCGCACCAACAACTCGGTGTGCGGCGCGTTTCGCGGATTCGGCGCCAACCAGGCCCAGTTCGCCATGGAAGGCGTCATGGATCGCCTGGCCGAGTTGGCCGGCATCACCGGCTGGGAGATCCGGGATCGCAACGTGATCTCACCCGGCGTGGTGTGGGGCCCCGGCCAGATCATGGACGATGGCTGCCTCGGCGCTCAGGCCTGCCTCGACGCGGTGAAGCCCGCCTACGACGAGGCCATGGCCGCCGGCCTCCCGGTGGGGCTCGGCCTCGGGTTGAAGAACTCCGGGCTGGGGAACGGATTCAAGGAGATCGCCAAGGCGGTGGTGCACTTCCGCCCCGACGGCAAGGTTGAGGTGCGGCACTGCTGGACCGAGATGGGCCAGGGCGTGCACACCGTGGCGTTGCAGGTAGCGATCGAGGAACTCGGCCTGACCGCCGACCAGATCGAGGTAATCGTCGACTCGACCCGCGAGCTCGGTGCCGGCCAGACCACGGGAAGCCGGGGCACGCTGATGGGAGCGGGGTCGGTCGCCGATGCGTGTCACAAGGCGTTGGCCGACGGCTGCCAGATCGGTGTCGACTACGAGGGCGAGTACCGGGTCGACTGGACCAACTCGCTCACCGAAGGGTTGGAGAACCCCATCATCCACTCCACCTTCGGGTACGCCGCCCAGATGGTCGTGATGGATGCGGACACCGGCGCGATCGACAAGGTGGTGGCCGCCCACGATGTCGGGCGGGCGGTGAACCCGCTGCTGTGTGAAGGCCAGGTCGAGGGGGCGGTCCACATGGGTCTCGGGTATGCGCTCAGCGAGGGCTTTCCGTGCGATCCCGACGGTCGTCCGCTCAACACGACGCTGCGGGCACTCGACATCATCCGCCCGAAGGACATGCCCGAGGTCGACGTGATTCTGGTCGAGTCGGCCGAACCCAACTCGCCGTACGGCATCAAGGGGGTCGGCGAGATCGGGCTCGTACCCACCGCAGGCGCCGTCGCGGCCGCGATGCAGGCCCGCGACGGCGGCTGGCGCACCGAACTGCCGCTGGTGAACGAAGCCAACCGCGAACGGGCCGAGGCCTGGCACCGTTGAGTTCACCGCTGGCACCGAACCAGACCCCGGGCCTGGTCTGCGCGCACCATCACCTGTATTCAGCGCTCGCCCGGGGCATGCCGGCCCCGCCGCGCACACCGACCGGATTCGCCGAAATCCTCGAACTGGTCTGGTGGCGGCTCGACGTCGCCCTCGACGACTACACGATCGAATGGTCGGCCAAGCTCGGAGCGCTCGAGGCTCTCGAACGCGGGTGCACGGCGATCGTCGACCATCACGAATCTCCCACCGCCATCGACGGCTCGTTGTCGATCATCGCCGACGCGTGCGCCGAGGTCGGTGTGCGCGTGAACTGCGCCTACGGCATCACCGATCGTCACGGCCCGGCGGGCGCCGCCGCCGGATTGGCCGAGAACGACCGCTTCCTGCGCGAAGGGGGCAGCGGCATGGTCGGCCTGCACGCCGCCTTCACCTGCACCGATGACACGATCGCAGCCGCCGCCGAGTTGGCTCGGACCCACGATGTCGGCGTCCACGTCCATGTCGCCGAGGGCGAAGCCGACACCTGGGAGCGACTGCGGGGTCATACCGCCTCGAACTGGTGGCTGGTGCACGGCGTGCACCTCCCGGACGACCACGGCCTCGAGGGCACCATTGTTCACAACCCCCGCTCAAACATGAACAATGCGGTGGGCTACGCCCGTCCGACCCGGTTCACCAATCCGATCGGGCTCGGCACCGACGGCATCGGCGCCGACATGCTCGACGAGTTCCGGGTCGCCTTCGTGCGAGCCCGCGAGCACGATGTGGAAACCGACCCCGACACCGTTTGGTCGTGGCTGGAAACCGGTTGGGAGCTCTTCCCGGCCGCCCGCGCCGACATCGTGTCCTGGGGGTACTCCCCGATGGATCCGTGGCGTCTGGCCTACAGTCCGGGCGTCTCCCCGACCTCGATCGAGGTCGATGGCTCCGTCGTCTTCGCCAACGGCGCCCCCACCCGGGTCGACGCCGACGAAATTCGTACCAAGGCCGCCGAGGCGGCCACCGCGTTGTTCAAGAAATTGGAAGGGTAATCACCCCGATGACCAGCACCTCCGCCAGCAATCTCGACATCTTTGGCGAGTTCTCCCCCGACGGCCGGGAGTCCTACGACAACGCCGTGGGTCGCTTCCGCGAAAACAACATCGTGCTGCCCACGTTTGCCCAGCTGCGCGACCCGTCCACCATCCCCGAAGCGATCACCGCCTCGTTGGCCGAGGTGGAAAAGGACGCCGCCGACCCGCGCAACTTGTTCCGGGTGCACTGGTTCAACGAGCACGCCGACGCTCCGGGCGACAACTTTCCGGGAGTGGTCGAGGTGCCCACCCACATCGAGCTGCCGAGCGAACTGACCGGCGTCGACGCTCGTATCGTGCTCGCGTTCGGCAACCGGTTTCCGATGATCCGAGCCCACAAAGTGCTCGCCGCGTACTCCTGCCTGGTGGCCCGCCTGGTGACCGGACGGTTTGACCCGACCCGCAACCGGGCGATCTGGCCGTCGACCGGCAACTACGCGCGCGGCGGCATCGCCATCTCCAAGATCATGGGTTGTCGAGGCGTGGCCATCCTCCCGGAGGGTATGAGCCGCGAACGGTTCGAGTGGCTCGAACGCTGGACCCTCAACCCCGATGAGGACGTCATCAAGACCTTCGGCACCGAGAGCAACGTGAAGGAGATCTACGACGCCTGCAACGAACTGAGCCAAGACCCGATCAACGTCATTTTGAACCAGTTCAGCGAGTTCTCGAACCACCTCGGGCACTATGCGGTCACCGGCCCGTCACTCGAGAAGGTCTTCGCCCACGTGACCGCCGATCGACCCGGAAACCTGGCGGCGTACGTCTCGGCCTCGGGTTCGGCCGGCACCCTCGGCGCCGGGGATTATCTGAAGGACCAGCATGGCTCGCGCATCGTGGCGGTGGAGGCGCTGGAGTGCCCGACGATGCTGCACAACGGGTTTGGCGATCACAACATCCAGGGCATCGGCGACAAGCACATTCCGCTGATCCACAACGTCACGAACACCGACCTCGTCGTCGGGGTGAGCGACGACTCCACCAACCGACTCGACATCATGTTCAACACCCCGGCTGGCAAGCGGGTGCTGGCCGAACGGGGCGTCGATCCGGCCCTGAGCGACATGCTGGTCGACTTCGGCTACTCGTCGATCTGCAACACCCTCGCCGCCATCACCGCCGCGAAGCTGTGGGGCCTCGGCGCCGACGATGTCGTGATGTCGGTGGCCACCGACGGCAGCGATCTCTACAACTCCGACCGCGAGCGCATCATGTCGACCCACTACAGCGGCGGGTTCGACGAGGGCGACGCCACCGAGGTGTTCGACGCGCACCTGACCGCCCTGCCCACCGAAGCGATGGAGATGGGCGAGACCGAGCGCAACCGGGTGTTCAACCTCGGCTACTTCACCTGGGTCGAGCAACAGGGCATCGAGATCCCCGATTTCGAGGCTCGCCGGAGTCAGGATTTCTGGTCGGGGCTGCGCCCGCTGGTCGACCGGTGGGACGAGATGATCGTCGAATTCAACGAGGCCACCGGGGCGGCTCACCACTAGTTCGAGCGCCCGGGCCGGGCCGCTAAGGTGCGGCCCATGAACGCCTCGACACCCACCTCCGGCACGTCCATCCTCGGCACCGCAGTGGTGCGGCGCGAGGACGATGGGCTGCTGCGCGGCGCCGGCGGGTTCGTCGCCAATCGGGCGATCCCGGGGTGCCTGTCGGCCACGTTCGTTCGATCGACGGTGGCCCATGCCACCATCACCGAACTCGACGTCTCGGGCGCCGTCGACATGCCGGGTGTGGTGGCGGTGTACACCGGCGCCGACATGCCCGCGGAGCACTACCCGGCCGCGCTTCCCTTCTTCGCCGACGAGTACCTGCAACCCATGCTGGCCCGGTCGACGGTGCACTTCGTGGGCGATCCGATCGTGATGATCGTCGCGGAGGACGCCTACCGCGCGGCCGACGCCGCCGAACAGGTCGTCGTCGACTACGACTTCCTGCCGGCCGTCGTCGACATGGATTCGGCGCTCACCGACGAGACCCTGGCCATCTCGGCGGCGCCGTCGAATGTGGTCATGCCGATGAAGGCGCCAGAGCCCACGGTCGACTTCTCGAACTGCGAGGTCGTGGTATCGGAGGTGGTGGCCAACCAGCGGATCGCCGTGGCGTCGCTCGAGGGTCGGGCCGCCGCGGCGGAGTGGTCCGACGGCCGGCTGACCTTTCACGCCAGCACGCAGGGCACCCACAACTTCCGCACCAAACTCGCCGAGCTCCTCGACCTGGATGCCGAACGGATCCGGGTGATCTGCGACGACGTCGGCGGCGGGTTCGGCGCCAAGGGCGTGCTCTCGCTCGAGGAGTTCCTCGTCGCATGGGCGGCCCGTGCTCTCGAGCGACCGGTCGGGTGGATCGAGAGCCGGACGGAGAATCTGCTCGGCATGCCCCACGGCCGCGGCCAGTCCCAGACCGTGACCATCGGCGGGTCTCGCGATGGCGACATTCAGGCGTACCACCTCGACCTCGTTCAGGACGCCGGCGCCTACCCGCACTACGGATCCCTCCTCCCGAGCTTCACCAAGATGATGTTCACGGGGGTGTACGAGGTTGATTCGAGCCAGTTCGACTCGACCTCGGTCATCACCAACACCACGCCGGTGGGCGCGTTCCGCGGCGCCGGCCGCCCGGAGGCCACGGCAGCGATCGAGCGGGCCGTCGACCTGTTCGCCGCCGAGATCGACATGGACCCGGCCGACGTCCGGCGCCGGAATTTCATCGACGACAACGCGTTTCCGCACCCGACGCCGGGTGGGGTGACCTACGACATCGGTGCGTACGAAACCTCGCTCGATCTGGCGCTCGCCGAGGCCGACTACGCCGGACTGCGCACCGAGCAGGCAGCGCGCCGCGAGGCGGGTGACGACCGACTGCTGGGCATCGGCCTCGCCACCTATGTGGAGATCACCGCGCCGAGCGCCGGCACCGAGTACGGCTCAACCGAACTACGGCCGGACGGCACCGTCCTGGCCAAGACCGGTTCCGATCCCTTTGGCCAGGGCCACCTGACGACGTGGGCGATGTTGATCTCGGACCGCCTCGGCATCGACATGGACCGCATCGAGGTGGTGCACGGCGATACCGATGTCGTACCCGCGGGTGGCGGCACCGGCGGTTCGCGTTCGGTGCAGCTGGCGGGCTCGTCCATCGCCAATGCGGCCGAGCACCTCGCCGATGCGGCCCGAGCGGTCGCCGCCGATCTGTTGGAGGCCGCCGTCGACGACGTCGTCCACGATCCGGCGAGTGGAACGTTTCACGTGCAGGGCACTCCTGCGATCAGCAAGGACTGGGAGGCGGTGGCGGCGGCGATGCCGGAGCCGCTGATCGGCCTGTCCGACTTCGAACAGGAGCGAGCCACCTTCCCGTTTGGCACCCACGTCGCGGTGGTCGAGGTCGACGCCGACACTGGCGCGGTCGAGCTCCGACGGTTCGTCGCCGTCGACGATGCGGGCACGATCATCAACCCGCTTCTGGCCAGCGGTCAGATCCACGGCGGGCTGGCCCAGGGCATCGCCCAGGCGTTGTACGAGCAGGTCGTGTACGACAACGATGGCAACCCGCTGACGACCAACTTCGCCGATTACACCATCTTCAGCGCCGCCGAAATGCCGATGTTCGATCGGGTCACCATGGAAACTCCGACGCCGCTGAACCCTCTGGGAGCCAAGGGCATCGGCGAATCGGGCACCGTCGGCGCGACGCCGGCGGTGCAGAACGCGGTAATCGACGCGCTCGCCCACCTCGGCGTGCGCCACCTCGACATCCCGCTCACCCCCGAAAAGGTCTGGCGAGCCATCCAGGCCTGACGGAACCCGCGGCCGTCAAACCACCACCACCCAACCCTCGCGCAAGCCCCCAAAATCTGATGTCTATCTGACCAGGGGTCTGACCCCGCCCTACGTACATTTGAGCTTTGGTTGGCGCTTGCCTGACCGGGGGTCTGACCCCACCCCTTCAGACCGGGGGCCCTGACCAGGGGTCTGACCCCACTCCTTCATTCGAGCATCCGGCAATCTGATGCTTATCTGACCAGGGGTCTGACCCCCCTTTACGTTCAGGGGGGGGTGTGACCCCCTTCTGCGTTCATTTGAGCGCTACTTCCAACCGGGGGTCTGACCCCGCCCTACGTTCATTTGAGCGCTAGGTCCGACCGGGGGTCTGACCCCCGTTACGTTCATTTGCGCGTCAGGTTGGCGAGGAGATTCGGGAGTTCGGTGAACGATTCGGCGGTGAGGAAGTCGATGGTGGGGTCGGGTTCGACGATCTCCGCGGCCCAGGTCACAGCGTGGGGGATGTGGATCGCCCGCCCGCCGAGTTCGAGCACCGGCAAGATGTCGGATCGCACCGAGTTACCGACCATGACAAAAGCGGCCGGATCCACCGAGTGGTGGTCGAGCACCCTTCGATAGTCATCCGGGTTCTTCTCCGGCACGATCTCGGTCGCCCGGAAGTACCTCCGCAACCCGGAGGCCTCGATCTTGGTTCCCTGGTGGGTGAGGTCGCCCTTGGTGATCAGGATCAACGGGTAGTCGTGGGCCAACCCGCCGAGGGTCTCGGCGACCCCATCGAGCAGCTCGACCGGATGTTCGAGCAGCCACCGACCGAGTTCGACCACCGAAGCGACCGCCGATGCGGGAAGTTGCCCATCGGTCAACGCGATCGCGTTCTCGATCATCGACAGCACGAACGACTTCACCCCGTAGCCATAGAGCGAGACGTTCCGCTTCTCCACCTCCAGCAACGTCGACGCCACGACCGCCGGGTCGACTCCATGGTCGACGAGCAGATCCCGGTACTGCGTCTCAACCGCCTGGAACGCCACCTCGCTGTGCCAGAGGGTGTCGTCGGCATCGATGCCGACGGTGATGTCGGAATCGGCCACCGATCAGCCGTACTTTCTGGTGTGCAGCTTCGCCGCCTGGGCCATCCAGTTATCGCGGCGAATTCGGCCGGTGAAGCCCTCGAGCTTGGCGTCGAGTTCGTCGATACCGGCCTCGTCGAGGGCGGCGACGTCGGCAAAGCTCGTCACCCCATTGGCGTGGAGGAGGCCTTCGAGCTTCGGCCCGACTCCGGAGATGAGCTTGAGGTCGTCGGCTTCGACCTCATCTTCGGCGTCGACCTCATCCTCGGCGTCGACGGCAGGGGAGGCATCGTCGATAGCGGCGCCAGCGGTGGAGACCACATCGGGAGCCGTGCCCTCAACCGCGGCGGTTGCGACCATCGGCGGCGCTACCGTCGCCACCGCCCCGTCCCCGCCTCCGGTCGTGAGCTCCGCCGGCGCATCGAGGAGCGCTAGGCGCGCCTGCTCGCTGTCGCGCAACCGCTGCCGGGTCTCGGCCAACTCAACCTCGACCGACGTCGTGTCGTCCGCCACGGCCCGAGTGCGGCCGATCAACCAGCCGATGAGGATGCCGAGCGCGAACGCCAGAATCATCCACACGAATATCTCGCCGAGTACGTACCACATGTTCTCTTGAGCTTTCTGGTCTGGTTGACGGTGGGCGCCGGCTACGGGGCGCGGACTTCGAAGGCGACGCGCCGATTCTGGGCAAAGTCGTCTTCGTCGGCTTCGTTGGGGACGACCAATTCGGTTTCGCCTCGCCCCTCGGCGGTCAGGCGGTCGACATCGATGCCGGCGAACACGAGGTACAGCTCGACCGCTTCGGCCCGGCCCTGGCTGAGTTGCAGATTGTCGCCGGCATCGCCCCGGCTGTCGGTGTGGCCGGCGATGGTGACGAGCGGTTCGGGATACTCGTTGAGGGCGATCACCGCCCGGTCGAGGATGGCGATCGCTTCGGCGGTGAGTGAGTCCGAGCCGGTTTCGAACAGCGTGACCGCCGCCAGCTCGGCGTTCAGTGCATCGAGTTCGGTGGTGAGGGCCGCGACGTCGTCCGGTGCGTCCGTCTCCTCCGTGGAGACCTCGGCCGCGCCGCGGACGTTCACGATCGCGTCGGTCAACGCCGCGGTCGCCGCCGCGCCGTTCGTGGTCGCTCGCACCGTCAGCGCCCCCGACCGCACCGTCGCCCGACCTTCGATGACCGGGTCCGCGGTCAGGTCGTCGAGCAACCCGGCGAGAGCCGCGACGCGCTCGTCGGATCCCTCGAGCGCGGCGGGAAGGTCGGAGACCTCGAGCTCATCGATCACGTTGGCGCGCCCCACCGCCGCTTCCGCGGCGCCGACCAGTTCGTTGCGCTGCTCGTTGTTCACGACCACGCCGGTGAGCCGGATGATGCCGTCGCCCACTTCGGCGACGACATCGACGGCGCCGACCTCCTGCTCGAGGACGGTGAGCGTGGTCTGGCCCCCGGCGCCGGAAACCGCCTCAACAATCGCGTCGCCCGCCCCCTGCTCGGTCACCAGCGCATCGATCGACAATTCGTCGCCCCGCAGTGACCCGGAGGCCGACACGACCGCGGGGTCGGCCAAGGGCTCCAAGGCCGCAGCCAACGCGTCGACTCGGGCGCGATCACCGGTCAGCGCCGCCGGGAGTTCGACGACGTCGAGTTGGTCGGTGACCGGCGCGCCGAACGCTCGGCGCGCCGCCGCGATCAGCCGGTCGTGCTGAGCGACCGTGAGCACCGTGCCGGACACGACGATCGCCCCATCGCCCACCGCGATGTCCACGTCGACGGTGCCCGTCTCGGCGGCCGGAACGCGAAGCTCGGTGACATCGGCATCTCGGATGCCCCACTCGCGGGTGAGGAGGGCATCGATTCGCTGGGCTTCGCCGAGCGAGGTGACATCGCCGCTGACCTCGACGCTGCGCCCGTCCATGGCCAGCTCCAGGCGGGAGGTGTCGAAGCCGTTCTCCTCCAGGCGCTCGTTCGCCTGGCCTTCCAGGTGGTCCTCGATGTGGGGCAGACCCCATAGGGCGGCCGCGGCGTACAGAGCCAAAAAGCCGAAACCACCGAGGTACCAGAAGCCCAGCCGTCGGCGTCGAAGCCGACTGCCGTAGCGACCCGGCGTCGAGGGGTCATCCGCGCCGGTGCGAGGAGACGCTGACGCTGGTTGGGGGAGGACTTCGTCCATCGACGGCACGCTCAAACGGGTTCGAAAAACGGTGGGACTGCGTGGTCATCGTAGTTACTTGCGACCCAGCATTGCTGCCATCGAGGCGTCGGGGTGTACGGTCGTTACGGTATGAAGCATCTTTGTGCGCGCACCGGCTGTGGCGGCACCGCCGTCGGCGCGTTCGTCGCGAACCTGCGAGACCGTGAAGCGTGGCTGGTCGACCTCGAGTCCGATCTCGATGGGGCGGTCACGTTGTGCCGGATGCACCTCGACCGATTCTCGGTACCCACCGGCTGGGCGATCAGCGATGAGCGGTCCGCCGAGCAGGCCCCGAACGGACGCCGGATGGCGGCCACTGAGGTCCCGGAATCGATTGAGCTCCCAGACTCGACCGTCGAGTCCAGCACCGATGAGTCGCCCGATCCCGCCGAATCGGACCCGGTCGCCGGTCCGGACCGCACGCCCGACCCCGCGTCGGCCACCGACGAGACCGACCCGACCGATGAGCCAGACGAGGCCGAAGCCGCCACCGAACCCGACGGACGGTGGAGCGGGCCCGCCCGCAACGACCGGTTGGACATCCTCGATGCCGAGTCACCGCTGCTGGCCCGGGCCTTTGGTTCGGACCGACCTCGGCGCACCGCCGTGTTCGAGCGATCGACCGGCCCCACCGGCACCCCGCCTCGAAGCCCGGCCAAGACCACCACCGGCGACGATGAGATGAACGGCGATGAAGACGCCGACCCCGGACCTGACGGTCTCCTCATTCAGCTGCCGTTCCCCGACCTGGCCGGTGCACCCACTTCTGGTGACAGCACCAGCTAATCGATGACCAGCGGGTGGCTTGGTTGGACCGGCCGCGTCGGCACCGGCGTAGCCCTCGTCGGCGCGCTCGCCGCGGTGAGCGTCGCCTACGCCCCCGACACCGCGCGCAACGACACCGCACCCCCACCGACGATCACCACCACCACCCTCGCTCCCCCGCCGACCACGGCGCCGCCACCCACCACCACAACGCTGCCTCCGTTCGATGGCTGGGTGAACCCGGCATCGTCGGGCCGCCCCTGGGACACGGTGACCGAAGGCTTGTTGACGTTTCGGGGTAACCCGACGCGCACCTATTACGGCGAGGGCCCCGTACCGGCCAGCCCGGTGGTGCGCTGGTCGTTTCCGGAGTCCGGGCAGCTGTGTTCGCTATCGAGCGTGGGCGGTGAGGCCATCCAGTGGTGTGGTACCGGCTGGACCGGCCAACCATCGGTCTTCGTGCGCGACGGCCGCACCTGGGTAACGTTCGGAAGCTACGGCGCCGCCGTGCACTTTCTCGACGGCACGACCGGCGAGCGACTCCTGCCCGACCATCCGGTGGGCGACATCATCAAGGGTTCGGTGACCGTCGACCCCGACGGGTTCCCGCTGCTGTACTCGGGTTCGCGCGACAACTTCTTCCACATCATCGCCACCGACCGCGACACCCCGACCGAGTTGTGGAAGCTGTCGGCCGACGCGGTGTCGCCAACCCGATGGAACAACGACTGGGACGGCTCGGCGATGATCATCGACGACTACCTGTTCGAGGGCGGCGAGAACAGCCAGTTCCACATCGTGAAGCTGAACCGGGGGTACGACGCCGACGGACTGGTCACCGTCGATCCGGAACTGGTGTTCAACGCGCCGGGTTGGGACGACGACCTGATCAACCGGGTGGGCGGCAACGTGTCGATCGAGAATTCGGTGGCCATATCCGGCAATACGGTCTATTTCGCCAACAGCGGCGGGTTGGTCCAGGGGTGGGACATCACCGGCCTGGCCGATGGGGTGACCCCGGAACGGGTCTTTCGCTACTGGGCCGGCGACGACATCGATGCGTCGATCGTGATCGATGGCGAAGGCATGTTGTACGTCGGCGTCGAGTACGAGCGCGGCAACGGCCGCAGCCAGGAGCTCGGTCAGATCCTGAAGCTCGACCCAACGAATCCCGATGACCCCCTCGTCTGGGGCGTGCAGGAGCGGCCCTACCTGAATTCGGGCGTCTGGGGTACGCCGGCGCTGTATCGAGACATCGTGATCGTCGACACCGACGAGGGCAAGGTGCTTGGGCTCGACCAGGCGACCGGCGAGGAACGGTGGTCATTCAAGCTCCAGGGGCCGACGTGGCAGTCGCCCGTGGTCGTCGACGACGTCTTGATCATCGGCGATTGCAACGGTGTGCTTCACGGGTACGACGTGGCCGATACCACGGCTGCGCCGGTGGAGCTGTGGCAGGTCAACCTCGGCGGCTGCATCGAGTCAACGCCGGCGGTGTGGAACGGCTGGATCTATGTCGGCACCCGGGCCGGCAAGTTCTACGCCCTGGCCGACCCATCGTCGTAGCCAAGATCGCCCTAGCCAAGATCGCCCTAGCCGGCCTCGTCGCTCGATGTCGTCGGTCGCCATGCGACGTCGTCGTCGATCTCCACGCCGTCGACCGACGACACCACGGGGGCGGCCGGCTGTTCGGTCCAGCTCGGAGTCTCGGCTCCAGGCGGCACCGGGGGCGGGGGTGGCGGCGGAGGCGGGGACGCGTCGAGGTCCATCGTGAGCGGGGCGACGGGCGGGGATGGAGCAGGCGGCGCGGGAGGCGTCGCTCCTCCGGGTGGGGCGGGGTTCGGCCAGACCGCGGTGAGGTCCTCGACCGGCGGATCCGACGGTTCGGGCGACTGACCCGGTTCGAGCGGCGCCATCACCGTCGTCGGCGTCGACGCGGCGGTTCCGGGCATGACCGTGGTCGGATCCGGTCCGGTCGAGGGCGACGGACCAGCCATTTGAGGGATCGGTCGGCGGGAGCCGACGAAGTACACCGCGGTGGTTACCCCGGTGGTCGCCGCGACGACGATGTAGCCGAGGCGGCTGCCGAGCGAACCGGCGAACGGAATGATGACGGGCAGGAAGGCGCCGATGACCCAGGCCAGTTGGAACCGCGCCTCAAAGGTGGCGAACGACCGGCCGTGGTTGGCGCCGGGTGCGCTTCGTTGCACCAGCGAATCGAAGGCCAGCTTTCCGGATGACGCAGCCAAACCCACGCCACCGGCGAGAAACACCGCGCCGATCACGCCCCCGACCCAGGACGCCATCGCCGCGCCCGTCAGCGCGATGCCGAGGGCGCCGAGCAACATGTTCTCCTCCGAGATGCGCTGGCGAAGGACCGGGGCGAAGCGGGCGCCGATGAGCGCGCCTGCGCCCGCGGCCAACCCCACCACACCGAAGTGCCAGGCCGGCGCCTGCGGGTCGCCGAACACGTCGACCCCGCGGTTGACGGCCCAGGCCACGCCGGCACCCGCGCCCTGGCGGGTGACGTCGACCCCGTCGCCGCCGCCGCGCAGCTCAAAGGCCAGGAGGAAGGTGATGAACCCGACAACGCCGCGCAACACGCCCATGGCGACCGCCGCCAGCCGAATCGGCAGGCTGCGCAACACCGCGGTCTCGTCGTCGCTTGGCGCCACATCTTCGGACGTGTCGAGCTTCGGGACCGCAAAGCTCTGCGCCGTGGCCGCCAGGAAGATCACCATCGCCAGTCCGGCCGACCACGCGGGCCCACCGAGCAGGGCGAACAGTGCGCTGACGCCGCCGCCGCATAGGCCGGAGATCGCCGAGATCAACGCCAGCTTGGAGTTCTTCTCGACCAACTCGTCGTCGGTGGCGACCAGATGCGGAACCATGGCGCTCTTGGCGATGTGGTAGCCCTTTTGCAAAACGAGCATCCCGAACGCTTCGGGGAAAAGCAGCGGGCTGTCGATGTGCCCGATCATGAAGAAGGCGATGAGGGCCCGGGCCACGATCGAACCAATGATGACCCCTCGGCGGCCACCCTTGAAGCGGTCGATGGCCGGGCCGATGAGCGGTGTCACGACGGCGAAGGGGGCGATCGTCAGCACGAGGTACAGCGCAACCCGACCGCGCGCGGCGCTCGGATCGATGGAGAAGAAGATCGAGCCGGCGAGCGCGACCGCGATCGCGCCGTCGGCGGCCGCGCTCAGCGCGTGGGTGCGCGCCAGCCGACCGAACGGCGACAGCCGAAGCCGCGGGTTTGGGGCCGCCCTCTGGCCGGCCGACTTCTTGGCTTTGGGGAGCGGGCGCCAACCCGACTCGTCGTTCACGACCCCAATGCTAGAACCTGACGGCCGAACCCGGAGCGCGCTCGGTCGCCGGGATCAGCGCTTGGCCGTGGCGATGAGCATTCGTTCGATCAGGGACGCGAGCACCGCACGGTCCCGGGCGTAGCTCAGGCGCTTGGCCGCCCGTTCGACCGGAAGCCAGGCAATCTCGTCGACCTCGTCGTTGACGACGAACTTCCCCCCGGTCGCCGTCATCTCCCAGTAGCGCACCTCTTTGAGGCGCAGGCGCCGATCCCGGTACTGGATCGGAGGAAGCCGTTTACCCCGCTCGCAGACCAGCCCAGTCTCTTCGAGCACCTCGCGCACCGCCGCGTCGCGCCAGCGCTCATCGGGCTCGACCTTGCCCTTGGGAAAGCTCCAGTCGTCATAGCGCGGCCGGTGTACCAGGAGGACCTGCACCTCGCCCGACTTTCGCCGCACGACCACCCCGCCGGCGGCGCGCACCTCAACCTGCTGGGACTCCGACGAAGGGCTCATCGCGGCTGCCCCGCGCGTTGTTCGGCCAGACTCTGGAACTCATCGTGGGCGTTTCGCCCGGTCGCACCGCCGGCCCACTGCCAAACCCCGCGGGCGTCGAGGGTCCAGGCGAGTTCGTCATCGGCCAGTTCGACCGCGATCATCTCTGCCATCCGGGCCTCCAACTGCGGATCGCGGATCGGCGCGACGACTTCGATCCGTCGATCGAGGTTCCGGGGCATCAGATCCGCCGAGCCAATATAGGTGGTGGCCAGCCCGAGCCCGGCCGCTGACGAGAAGCGGAACACCCGAGAGTGCTCCAGGTAGCGCCCGATGATCGAGCGGACCCGAATGTTGTCGGACAGGCCCGGAACCCCGGGGCGCAGACAACAGATGCCTCGCACGATCAGATCGCACTGCACGCCGGCCTGCGAAGCCTCGTACAACAGGTCGATCAACCCGGGGTCGACCAAGCTGTTCATCTTCATCACGAGCGACCCGTTCTCGGCCCGCATCTCCTCGCGGATGAGCTCTTCGAGTTTGGGCCGCAACGAATCGGGCGCGACGAGCAGCTGCCGGAAGGCGAGATCTCGGCCGTACCCCGTGAGCATGTTGAACAGGTCGGCGACGTCATCGCCGATCTCGTCGTCGGCGGTCAACAACCCAAGGTCGGTGTAGAGCCGGGCGGTGCGATGGTTGTAGTTGCCGGTGCCGATGTGGCAGTACCGGCGGATGCCGTCGGCGTCGGCTCGTACGACCATGCAGGCCTTGGAGTGGATCTTCAACCCCACGAGTCCGTAGGCCACGTGCACGCCGGCCTGCTCCAGCCGCTTGGCCCAGGTGATGTTGGCCTCTTCGTCGAAGCGGGCCTTGAGCTCGATGAGAACCGCGACCTGTTTGCCCGCCTCGGCCGCCCGGATGAGCGACTGAATGATCGGGCTGTCGCCCGAGGTCCGGTACAACGTCATCTTGATGGCCAAAACGTCTTTGTCATTTGCGGCCTGGCGCAGAAATTCAACGACCGAACTGGTGAACGACGAATACGGGTGATGCATCAACACATCCGAGCGACGCAGCGCGGCGAAGATGTCGATCGCCTCGTGCTCGGGGGGCTGGAGATCGCGTTCGGTGACCGGGCTCCACGACGGGCGTTGCAGATCGGGGCGATCGAGCTCGACGAGCTGTTCGAGCCCCGTCATGTCGATCAAACCACCGGTCTCATAGATCGCGTCATCGTCGAGGTCGAGCTCGCGGCGCAACAGTTCGCGCACTTCGCCGGTCATCGACCGCTGGACTTCGAGCCGCACCGCCGAACCAAAGCGACGGCGGCGCAACTCGAGCTCGACGGCGGACAGCAGGTCGTCGGCCTGCTCTTCCTGGAAGGTGAGGTCGCCGTTTCGGGTGACCCGGAAGGTGTGGTGCTCGACCACATCCATACCGTGGAACAGCCGGCCGATGTGGGCGACGATGACCTGCTCGAGGGGAACGAACCGACGACCGCCATCGGCGGCGACGAAGCGGGGCAGGAGATCGGGGACCTTCAGCCGGGCGTAGCGCCGGTCGCCGCTGGCGCCGTCCTCGAGCACGATGGCCAGATTGAGCGAGAGGTCCGAGATGTACGGAAACGGGTGACCGGGGTCGATGGCAAGGGGCGTGAGGATGGGAAAGACCCGCTCCTCGAACAACGCGGCGATGTCGGCCCGGTCGAGAGCCGTCAGTGCGGCGTAGTCACAGATCTCCACACCGTTCTCGGCCAGGATCGGCCGAAGCATCTGGCCAAAGATCTGTTCCTGGGTGGCCGTGAGTCCGTGGACCACCGAGCGGATGGCCTGGAGCTGGGCGCTCGGCGTTCGGCCATCGGCGGTGAGCCGGGTAACGCCGCCGGCCACCTGGTCGGCCAGACCGGCGACGCGCACCTGAAAGAACTCGTCGAGATTGCGGGCGACGATGGCCAGATAGCGCAACCGGTCGAGCGGCGCGTTCGCGGGGTCGGCGGCAAGGGCGAGCACCCGCTCGTCAAAGGCGAGCCAGGACAGCTCGCGGTTCAGGAAGCGGGTTTCGTTGGTGTCGTAGCCGCCGACGGTGGTGAACGATTCGCGGTGCAGACCAGGGGGTTCGGCTGACGCATCCACGTCGGCGAGGCTTGTCACCTGGTCGCTTCCTTTCCGCTAGCTCGTTTCTGGCAGGAGGGCAGCTCCGATTGCGCCGGAACCATCCCCAAGGGCGGCCCACACTACGGGAATCTGCATATCCGCGAACGTCGTGGAGGCCACTTCGTCCTCGATTGCCTGTCGGAACGAGTCACCCATTCGATTAGCCATTCCGCCGCCGAGAACGACCGCCTCGATGTCGACGATGACGGTCACATTGACCACCGCCGCCGCGAGGGCGTGCGCCGCCTGGGCCAGGAGCCGCTGGGCGACCGGGTCCTCGTCTTCGAGTAGGGCCGCCTCCCACACCGACGACTTCATCCGCTTCTCACCGGCCCGTTCGACGAGCGTGGTGGCCGTGCCGGCGGCGTGGGCCTCCCGGGCCCGCTGTTCGAGCGATGCCCGCCCCGCGTACGCCTCGAGGTGGCCCAGGCGGCCGCAACCGCATTCGGCGCCGTCCTGCACCACGATCATGTGGCCGATCTCGCCGGCCAGCCCGCGGGGTCCGTGGCGCAACCTGCCGTCGAGGACGAGCCCTCCGCCCACCCCGGTGCCCACAAACATCCCGAGCAGGTTCTGATAGTCGGCGCCGGCGCCGAGGCGGGCTTCGGCGAGGGTGGCGACGTTGACGTCGTTGTCGACCCAAACCGGCTGGTCGAGCAGTTCGGTGAGCCGGCCGCGCACGTCGACCGGTTCGTCCTCCCACTCGGCGAGGTTGGGGGGCGCGGCGAGCGTCCCCCGGGTGGGGTTGACGACCCCGGGCATTCCAACGCCGATGCCGGTGGCCGCGCCGTCGGGGTCGATGGTGCGCACCTGTCCGGCGATGGCTTCGAGGATGGCGGCGGCGCCACCGGACTTCGGGGTGGAGCGTTTGATCGTCTCGGTCACCTCGCCGTCGCGCAACGCAACGGTGAGGATCTTGGTCCCGCCGACATCAACCCCGACCGAAAAACCAGAGGTCGGTGGGGGCATCAGGCGTCGCTGGTCTCGTCCTCGGTGTACCCGAGGTCCCAGTCGAGGCGGAAGTTCTCGCGCTCGGCGTCGCGCTCGACGCGGGCCCGGTTACGACGAAACTGAGGATCGTGGGGCGGCAACAACAGCAGGCGGGCGTTGACCCGATCGCGGAAACCGTCGATCAGCGCGGTCTCGCCGTACTCGCCGCGAATCTCCCAGTGGGGCGCGGTCGGGCCGAGATAGATGATCCGGACGTGGGCGACCGGCTTTTCTGTTTCTTCGACGGCGGTATCCGACATGGGGACTCCTGATGAGACGGGCGTCCGCGAGTGTAGTGGCCCCGGACGCGTAAACCGGCGGCGATGGAGGGGTATCG
Organism: uncultured Acidimicrobiales bacterium; assembly: GCA_938041035.1. Classification (GTDB taxonomy): domain Bacteria; phylum Actinomycetota; class Acidimicrobiia; order Acidimicrobiales; family SHLQ01; genus CALHYX01. Next base: position 55,884 of record CALHYX010000005.1, read on the forward strand.
CCGCCGGTCACGGGCGTTAGATCTGTAGGTTGTTTCGCCCCCGTACGGGGTGCTTAGGCCGATTCTGGCACTTCGGTGGCCGCTTCGACAACCAGGCTGGCGGCGCGGCGCTTCTTGAGGATGCGGCGGCGTTCCCGTTCAGAGCAGCCACCCCAGACGCCGTGGTCGATGCGATTGCGCAGTGCGTACTCCAGGCAGCCTTCCTTTACCGGGCATCCCTTGCAGATGCGTTGGGCGCGGATTACGCCGACGCCATCGTTGGGGAAGAACAGCGAGGGGTTCTTCTCCGCACATTTTCCGTTTGCCATCCAACTGGTATCCATGAGGACCTCCCGGCCTTACGTACTGGCTAATACGCCCAGATCGCCCGGAAAGTTCCCGTAAAAGCCCGATCTTCACAAGAACGGCAACTATCGCTACGCTTCGCGAACACAGCACTACTCAACGTGGCGAACCGAGTAAGACATCGTGCAGATTTGTGCGGTTCGAGGCACCGGGCTCACGTGAACATCAGCACCGGGTTCATCTCGGTTGCCAGCCGGCGTCTCCGCCCGCTCGCCGACGTCAGGCAACCAGGTCCCAGAGCTTGCCGGCTCCGTCGCCAAACCGGCCCCAGAAGCTCTGTGGGGGGTCGGGAAGACCGTCGGTCATCTTCATCGCCATATCGACGTCGGCGGCACTGGAGACGACCGTGTAGACCACGCCGTCCCGCTCGGTCACGAACACCTCGGCGGCATCGGTGCGCACGTGCCAGGCCTCACCGCCATCCATGTCCATGCGATCGGCGGGCCCGAGTCCGTCGACATCGAGGCTGCCGTGCTCTCGAAACACCGACACGACCGAGGACTCGTCGCCGTACAACACGTGGAGCACATCGGCGCTGCGATAGGCACCCATCATGGGTTCGTCGACCACCGAGCCGAGGTCGGGCATGTCGTCCATGTCGTCCATGTCGTCCATGTCGACCGCGGCGTAGACATCGTCGACCGCAGGAGCGGGCATGGCCTCACTCGCCGCGGCGTGGCGGTCGATGTAACCATCGACCGCCGGCACGATCTTGACCCCGGGCAAACCGGACGCGAAGCCGAGCACCAGAAAGAACACCGCAGCAGCCGAAACCACCGACATCGCCCGGCGGCGCCAGCGCCGCGAGTCGAGCGACACGACGGGGGCCAACGGCGCCGAGGAGGCCGGCTCCGCTTCGTCGGCGGGCGGCGAGGAGACCGTCGGCCGTGCCGCAGGCACGAACTCGAAGTCGGCCGGGATCTCGACGGCGGGCAGGGCGCGAACCCAGTCGCGGGCCTGATCGACCCGGGCCAACTCGGCGCGCAGCTCCGGCGACGAGTCGAGCTCGGCGCGCAGCGCGTCCGCTTCTTCGGGCGAGAGTTCGCCGTCGAGGTAGGCCGAGAGGCGGTCGTCGTTCATCGGAGGTCCTCGAGCAGGTCGCGCAGCTGCAGGCGACCACGGTGGATGCGACTGCGCACCGTTCCGACCGGAACATCGAGCGACTCGGAGATCTCCGCGTAGGTGAGTCCCACAACATCGGACAACACGACGGCGGCCCGGTAGTCCAGCGGCAGGGAGCGGATGGCGCTTTGGATGTGGTCGGGCAGCTCCGCATTGGCCAACGCGATGTCGGCGGCCGGCGCACCCTCGATGACCCGCTCGGGATCGTCGGGCAGCGGCTCGACGGGGCGACGCTTCTCGGCCCGCTTCTGGTCGAGGAAAACGTTGGTCGTTATGCGGCTCAGCCAACCTTCAAAGTTGCCGGGTTGGTAGTTCGCCAACCCTCGCTGCACTCGCAGTAACACTTCTTGCACCAAGTCCTGTGTCTCGTCATGGTTTCCGGTCAGCCGGTAGGCCACCGTGTACAGAAAGCGCCCATGGCTCTGAGCGACCTCTTCCCATGTGGGTATCTTCTCTGTCGGAACAGCGTCATCCACTGGTTTGGGCGGCTCGACGCCGTCGGACTGCTTAACCATTGTTTGCACGCACCATCGCAACGGAGCCGGCGGCCGAAAAGTTCCCATCGGCCCCGAGATTTGTCCGCGATGGACCGCCACCGAGCCCAAAACGCGACAAACCATGCGCCAGCGCGGGGGCTAGACGCATGGAAGCGGACTCGAGAACCGTCAGATCAGACGGTCTCGTCCTCGGCATCATCTTCGGTACCGGCCTTGAATTCCTTCTGCGCCTGTCCGAGTGAACGGGCGAGCTTCGGAAGCTTGGCGCCACCGAAAAGAAGGAGTACCAGCACCAAGATGATCAGAAGTTCGGGCGCTTGCAGGTTCATGGGAACAGCGTACCGCGCGTTCGGGGCTATGCGTAGCCGCGAACCACCAGGCGCGGGCGATTCAGGCCGTAACCGACGGTTCCTCGGCCGCAGCCTGCGCGGCCTGGCGCGCCAGCGCCCGTTGGCGGCGAATGCGGCGCCGTTCGCGCTCGCTCATGCCACCCCAGATCCCGAACTTTTCACCGTTGCGCAGGGCGTATTCGAGGCAGTCGGCCTGCACGACGCAGCCCCGGCAAACCTCTTTGGCCTCACGGGTGGAGGCTCCTCGTTCCGGGAAGAACAGGTCCGGGTCCACGCCGAGACAGTTCGCCGAGTCCTGCCACTCTTGATCTTCTACCTCGGCATTGGCGTAACGCATCGTTGCTTTACCCTCTCGTTGAAGTCATCCCGGGAGGACGCTTCTACGTCGACTGATTCCGTGCCGCGCGCCGCGCGGCTATGGCCCACGGAGTGCCACTGACGTAATTACACCACTGTATTTCGGTGTTTGTCTAGGCCGAGTACAACAAAATATGCCAGAAGTCGCAATGATGCCTTCATGACCCGCCTCTCCGAGATCGCCGATATCGCCAGCCTGAACGAGGTCCTCGACCGTGCCGGGTCCGGTGACGGGCTCGTTCTGCAGGGGATCGACCTCCGCCCGATGGCCGATCGCATCACCGCCACAACCTGGTCCGGGGCTGTGTTTCTGGGGTGTCGCATCGACCTCGACGCCGTTACCCACGTCATCGACACGGGCGGAGCGGTGTTCCCCCGGTTCGCCGGACTGCCCTACCAACCGTTCCGCGCCGCGCTGTACACGCTGGATGAACTGATGGCGGGGTATGACCGCTCCGCCGATTCGCCTCTCGCCGCCACCCTCGACGGCGCCATCTACGCCCACCAGGTCGACTTTCGCAATCGCGGTCAGGCGCTGCCGGTGGTCGAGGCGCTCGCCCAGCGCATCCACGATCACGCCATCGACGACGCCATACACGAGCTGCTCGCCGGGCACCCGCGGGTCGTGGCGGTCATGGGTGGGCACAGCATGCACCGCGACGATCCGGCGTTTGCCGATGTCGCCCGGCTGGGTCGGATGCTGGCGCAGCGGGACTATTTCGTGGTCACCGGTGGCGGCCCCGGCGCCATGGAAGCCGCCAACCTCGGCGCCTGGATGGCCGACCGTAGCCAAGCCGATCTCGACGCGGCCATCGAACTGCTCGCACCCCATGTGGACTACACGACCGCCGAGTATCTCGCCGTCGGCTACGAGGTGCTCGAGCGCTGGCCCGATGGTCGAGACAGCCTGGCGATCCCCACCTGGTTCTACGGCCACGAACCCACCAACCAGTTCGCGAGCCACATCGCCAAGTACTTCGCCAACTCCATTCGCGAGGACGGTCTGTTGTCGATCGCATCGCACGGCATCGTGTACGCGCCGGGAGCGGCAGGCACCGTGCAGGAGGTCTTCCAGGAGGCAACGCAGAATCACTACGGCGTGTTCGGCAACGTGAGCCCGATGGTGCTGTTGGGCATCGACCACTGGTCGGCCGGAGGACGCCTGCCCGTCATGCCGTTGCTCGAGGCCCTGGCCGGCGATCGGCAGTACGCCTCAATGATCACCTGCACCGACGACGTCGCCGCCGCGGTCGACTTTCTCGACCAGCACCCGCCGGTGCCGTACCGGTAGGGTCCGACCATGAGCTCCCCGCCGGCCCCACCGCCTTCGGGAACGGTCGCGGATGTGCTCGCTCAAGCCCCGCCGGCCGAGCACTCTCCCACCCTCATCGACGACGTGCGCGCCGACATCGACGAGGGCCTGGCCCGGGCGTTGCACGGGTGGGATCGACCCGGTCCCACGCTGCGGATCACGAAGCGCCGCGCCGAGGTCACCGAGCGGTGCCCCGCCCAGCTGCTCGCCGATGCCGACGGCGTCGAGCTGAGCGCACCGATCGTCCTCGGCCATCTGCTCGACGCGGCGATGTCGGTGTTGTCGATGAGCGTCGCCGCGCCGTACACGTCGTCGTGGTTCCACGAGCTCGCTCGCACCGTCAGCGTCGGCGACGACGAGATCGCCCGCTTCTTGAATCGCCTCGACGGACCGGCCGAAAGCGACCTGCGCAACCGCACCGAAACGCGCGCCGCCGGACTCAAGTCGGTGCTTGGCGACATCACCGCGCTGCCGAGCGTGGCGCAGGACTCCATCGCCGTTCCCTTCGACACCGCCGACGTCGTGCTCACGGGCCGCATCGACCTCTCGATCGCCGCGGAGCGTCGGGCACTGGTGGAGGTGAAGTCCGGCAAGATGCACCGAAGCCTCTACGCGGAACTCGACCACTACGCCCTCATCGACGGGCTACGCAACCGCCGGCCGGCCGACCTGGTGATCGGCATCACCCTCGATCCCGAGCCGATCGTGCATTCCTTCCCCATCGACGCGGCGATGGTGCAGCGGGCCGCAGCCCGGGTGGTGCGGGCCGCAGAACGGCTGCGCGCCGTCGACGAAGCGGTGCTCGGGCAGCGGTGGCCCCCCACCAGCCCGGGGGGCCATTGCAGCTGGTGCCCGCTGGCCGACCGGTGCCCCGACATCTCCGACGTCGACCGGGCCGCGGCGGAGGATCGCACCTGGGCCGACGCCGCCGAGGACGGCGAGGAGTTGGAGCCGTGGTAGCGCCCCTCCCCGACCGCCACGCCGTCGAGAACCTGCTCATCCAGCGCCTCGAACCCGCCGCCATGCGCTGCCCGGCCGCGCCGTTCCGGGACAAGGAGGCCACGGTCGTGAAGGACTTCGCGGTCCAGCAGGCCGCGACCTGTCCCACCATGGCCGGCACGCCTTCGGAGTGGGCCCCGATGGATGTGTTCAAGGCGTTCAAGACCCTCGCCAAACTCGCCGCACCGCTGGTCGGCCCCGACACCGCGCCCCGCCCGGCGGTCAGCCGCTACATGTCCGACCTGCAAAAGACCCAGGATCCGTCGTGGCTGGCCGAGTTCGTGTTCGACGATTCCGACAAGTTCGACCGGGCGGTGCTTGCGAGCAAGGCCGTGAGCTGGCTCACCCGGACCCGCGAGGTTCTCGACCTCACCGCCTTTCGCGGCTGGGGTGTGCACGACGCCGTCGAGTGGCGCTACCCCGACCAGGGGTTGATCCTGCGCGCCAACCTCGATCTGACCCGACCCGATGGCTCGCCGGTGATGGTCATCCCGTCGGCGCAGATCTCCCAGCTCGACAAGGCCGCCTACATCTTTCTCGTCGCATCGCTCGGTCGTCGCCACATCGCCGATCGATACGAGGTGGTCGTGCACAACAGTGGACGGGTGCTGCAACTCGACCCGACCCAGGTACTCGAACGCGGCATCGCGGCGGCGACCGCGGCGGCCGATGCGCTTACGGCGTTCCGCGACGGCGAGGTCGAACTCGCCCGCACGCCGCTGTTCTTCGCCTGCCGGGACTGCGCGGCGTTCGACTCGTGCGAACCGGGGCAACACCACCTGGCCACCCCCGCCGAATCCTCGGCCGGCATTCGTCTGCGCTGAGGTTGCCGATCGGGTGGAGCCCGCGCCGGCCTAGCGGCGGCCGCCATCGACGAGGAACTCCTGCGCGGTGCACGCAGCGCCGTCGTCCGCGGCGAGGAACAACACCATCTGGGCGAACTCCGCCGGGTAGATCCGCCGCTTGATCGCCTGATCGTTCAACGTTCCCTCCTCGCCTTCGGGCGTCCACCACTTGGTGAGCTGCCGTTCGGTGGCGACCCATCCGGGCAGGACCGTGTTCACCCGTACGTTGTCGGGCCCAAACGTGCGGGCCAGAGTCCGGGTGATGCCTTCGACGCCCGATTTGGCGATCGCGTAGCCGGGGAAGAAGTCCTCCTGCATCATGTAACTGCTCGACCCGATGTTCACGATCGAGCCGTTGCGGGCTTCGATCATGGCGGGAGCTACCGCCTGGATGGCGAAGAAGTAGTGGCGCAGATTGGTGTTGAGCCGATCGTCCCAGTACTCCGGGGTCATCTCGTCCCAGGTGTGGCGGTCGTCGCTCGCTGCGTTGTTGACCAGCACCGTGATCCCTCCGAGGTCGGCCTGGGCTCGGGCGATCATGGCCTGGGTTGCCTCGATATCGACCAGGTCGACCTCATAGAAGCGGGGCTGATGGCGGGGGCCGGTGCCGGCGAACCGGCTGAGCAGGGCCCGGCCCTTGTCGACGTTGATGTCGGCAAAGGCAACCCGGCTGCCCTGAGCGACAAACTGCTCGACGATGCCTGCACCGATACCGTCGGCGCCGCCGGTGACCAACACCGTGCGGTCGAGCAGTGACGGATACGAGGCGTAAGTAGAGCGCGGCGCGGCGGACGAATCGTTCGACATCGCCAGAAGCTACCCCAAGGGCCAAAGACCGAGCCCAGCGCTCAAATGAACTTGGGGGGTCAGACCCCGCCAACCTCAACTTCCCCTGAGGTTGAGGTCCGTGGGGTCAGACCCCGGCGGGATGAACACGCAGACGAACGACCAGGCCGGCTCGGCGATGGAGGTCTCAAGCGACCGGCCGGTCACGGCGCCGATGTCGGCGATCGCGGCGACGTCGAGTCCGGCAGCAGTCGCCATATCCACCGTTTGTGTGGGCCGATAGCAGCGCAGCGACTGAGTGAATTCGTCATCGCCCCCGACCTCCCACCAGGTGTCGTGAGCGGTGTTGGTATCGGCATCGAAGCTGCGGCGGTGGCCGAGGCGGCGAGGAAGACCGCGCTCGGGCTGGGGTTCTTTGACCTCGATGAGCCCGTCGTCAGCCGCCCAGCCGGACGGATGAAATACTTCGATGATCGCGACGCCGCCGGGCTCGAGCCAGCCGACCACCCGGCGGAGCAATCGGAGTTGATCGTCGTCGTCGCCAACACCGAACCCATCCCAGTAACAGACCACGTCGAAGCGTTGATGCAACTCGACGGTGTAGAAGTCGGCCCGTCGAAGCTCCCGAACTCCTGCGTCGAGCTCCCGAGGCTGAACGTGTTCAACCCGATCGCAGAGGTCGATCCCGAGCACTCGACGCCCGGTGTCAGCGATCGCCGCAGCAGTGGCACCGTGCCCGCAGCCGAGCTCCAGCACCTCGGTCGACTGGGGAGCGATCCGATCGATGAAGGCGGCGCGGGACCGGTCGACCTCGTCGACCTGCGCCAGATGAGCGGCCCACCATGTACCGGTGACGCTGTAGAAGTCCGAAACCCAGTCCACGACGAGAACCTACCGGCCGACCCAAACCCACCGACGACCTTCGCGGGGTCAGACCCCGCGAACCTCAACCTCTCCTTCAGGTCGAGGTTGAGGGGGTCTGACCCCAGCGCGTCGTGTGACCAAGGGAGACGGGCTACCGACGTGACCGCGATCGGTCACGTCGGCCACGAATCGCGGGGAGCCCAGCACCGGCGGTGGCCCGTGCTCGCTCTCATACAACGTGCGTACGGGACCATGGTGAGTGGGTCCCAGAAAACGTCGATACGACGCAGGCCCTCCGCACATTCCCAGGGTCTCGCTGGTTCGCAGCCACCGGGGAGGCGGATCATCGCCCACAAAGAACCGACAGCTCGACCATTCGTAGCTCTCCGGCGTCTCCGCCATCGAGGCGGCGACCGGGTTGTGATGTATGTAGCGCGACACCCACTGCAGGTACGGGTCCCGTTCGACGAGCACCGAGTTGAAACGGCCACGAAACAGGGCGCCGTCACCGCCATATCGACGATTGAAACACTGCGTGTACGGGCCGATGAGCTGCTGCATAGCCTTCCCCAGACAGGGCTCCGGCGTGCGCACGAGTAGGTGGAAATGGTTATCCATCAAGCAGTACGCATGGATCTCGACACCGAGCCGTTCGACGACGTCGGCCAACCCGGCGAGAAATCTCAGCCGGTCGAGGTCGTCGAGGTACGTGGGCTGATGCCGCGCTCCCCGGTTCATCACATGGTGCCAGGCACCCGGGTACTCAATGCGTAGTTGTCTTGCCATGCACAGAACTTTAAAAACCCCGAGAGACACTGAAAGTTACCGGTCTCGCCATCCCAATGCTCAAATGAACGTAGAAGGGGGTCAGACCCCGCGTACTCAGGCCCCGCGAACCCAAGGGGGTCAGACCCCGCCAACCTCAACCTGGAACCTCAAGGGGGTCAGACCCCGCGAACCCAGGCCCCGCGAACCTCAAGGGGGTCAGACCCCGCCAACCTCAACCTGTCCTTGAGATCGAGGTTGCGGGGGTCTGACCCCAGTAGAGGAGCAGGGGGTTGGTGGTGAGGACCCGGTGACGGACGACGGGGTCGGGGAGCCATCGATGGAGAAGGCGGCCCAGTTCGGCGGTGGAGGGCGGGTGCTCCTGGCCGGGGTGGGGCCAATTCGTGGCCCAGAGCAGTCGTTCGGGGTAGCGCTGCACCAACTCGTCGACGAGGGCGGACACCTCCGGGTACCGCGGCCCCGCCCCGTTCGCTGACTCATAGGGCGCGGACAGCTTGACCCAGCAGCGGCCGGAATCGAGCAACGAGCACAGCGCTGCGAACGCCGGATGATCGGGGGCGACCGGAGGCATGAACCGGCCGACGTGATCGATGACCAGTTCGACCGGCAGGCCCGCGAGCTGCCCCTTTCGTTCCGCCAACTCCCGGCCGTTCAACTGCAGCTGGATGTGCCAACCCCGGGCGGCGATCTTTGCCGCCACCGCATCCAGAGCGGACCACGACACCGCGCCGCCCGGGAGCATGTGGAATCGGGCGCCCCGCACCCCCAGCGCATGGAGGTGTTCAAGCTCGCGCGCGGTCACCGACCCGTCGATCACCATCACGCCCCGAGCGGAGTCCCCCAACGCGGCCATCGCTTCGAGCTGACACGAGTTGTCGAGCCCGTAGGTGGTCGGCTGCACCACGACCACCCGGTCGAGGCCCAGGTCCGCCTGCACCTCGCGGTACATGGCCACGGTGGCATCGGGCGGATGCAACAACGCGGCGGGAGCGCTCGGGAACCGGGCGTCGTAGAAGTGCATGTGGGTGTCGACGATGTCCGCCGAACCCGCTACCTCGCCCACATCACCCGGAGTCGATCGGCATGGTCGGGGTTCACCGCGCGCGGCGGCAGTTCGCCCGCGATCATCGCCGCGACCTGCTCGACCGAGCTGTACGCCTGGGCGTCGGCGTTCTCCGGCGTGAGCCCGCCGAGATGCGGCGTGGCGACCACGTTCGGTCGACCGGCAAGTTCCGGTGACGGCCGTTGGTCCGCGGCCCGACCAACATCGAGACCCAACCCGGCGATGAGACCGCCTTCGAGGGCAGCGGCCACCGCTCGCTCGTCGAGCACCTCGCCGCGCGACACGTTGATGAGTCGAACCCCCGGCTTCATCGCCGCGAGTTCGACCACACCGATGAGGTTCTCCTCCGTGCCGGGGACCAGCGGGAAGACGGCGTCGGCGACCCCGAGTAATTCGGGCAGCTCGACCTGTCGGGCTCCCGACGGAACCTCATCGACGTGGGGGTCGCAGATCACGACCTCCATACCGACCGCGAGCAGCAGTTCGGCCAGGTACGAACCGATGGCACCGCACCCGATAATGCCGGCGGTCTGGCCGCGGAGTTGTCGCCCCGGCCGTTGGCCCGGCTGTCGGCCGGCTCGATAGTCAACGGTCGACTCGCTGATCGATCGAGCCGAATCGAGGAGCAAACCCAGCGCGAGCTCGGCCGTGGACGCGACGAAACTCTTGTCGGCCCGAGCGACCACCACTCCATGCACCGACGCCGCGTCGACGTCCACGGTGCTGATGTCGACGGCGCAGCGCAGGAACGCTTTCAGGTCGTCGACCGCCGCGAACAGGTCGGCCGAGCCGGGCGTCGCCCGATGCGCAACGATCACATCGCACCCTTGCGCTGCGGCGATGAGCTCGTCGTCAGCCAGGTCGTGGTCGGTCGGGTTGACCACCACATCGGCGATCGCCTCGAGCTCGGGCAGCGACCGTCCGTAGTACGCGTCGAGGTCCTCCGGATTGTGGGTAACGAACACCCGCATGGTCAGCGGCGTCCCTGCACCATCCGCCGCTTCTGCTCGACAAAGTCGACCAGCACGTAGTCACCGATGTCCTGGTTGGTGGTGAAGAACGCCCGACCACCGTTCATCTTCGAGATCGTCTCGATGAAGTGGGTGAGATAACTCGTCGCATCGAGCATGAAGGTGTTGATGCGGATGTCCTCTTTGGTGCACCGCTTCACCTCCTGCATCGTGAGGTCGACGGTCATCTGCGATGGCGGATAGCTGAAGTACGGGCGCCCGTCGGGTTCGAGGTGGGCGGTGGGTTCACCGTCGGTGATCATGATGATCTGCTTGGTGCCCGTCTGGCGGGCGAGCATGCGCCGGGCGAGCTGAAAACCGTGCTGCATGTTGGTGCCGTAGTCGTAGTCCCACGACACCGTCGGCAGGTCCTGCGGGTCGATCTCGTGAGCGACCGCGGCGAACGTCACGATGCCCATGAAGTCGCGGGGGTACTGACTGGTGATGAGCGCGTGCAGCGCCATCGCCACCTTCTTGGCCGGCACGAAGTTGTCCCGCATCGGCATCGAGAGCGACAGGTCGAGCATGAGCACGGTGGCCGAACGAACGGACTGTTCGGTGCGTTCGACCTCGAAATCGTCCGGCGTGAGTCGCACCGGCGTGCCCTGCCCCTGGCGGCGCACCGCGTTGCGCACCGTCTGTTGGATATCGAGGTTGAACGGGTCGCCGTACTCGTAGGGCTTGGTCGCATAGGCCCGTTCGTGACCGGTGCCGAGCGAATCGATGTTGTGCTTGCCGAGCTTGTCCTTCGAGAGCTTGCGGAAGATATCCGACAGCGCGTTCTGACCAAGCTTGCGGATCGCCCGAGCCGTGAGCTCGTACCGCCCTTCTTTTTGCTGCACATAACCAGCGTCCTCGAGCATCTTCGCCAGTTCGGAGAGCCGTTCGAGGTTGTTGGCGGCATCGGGTCCGAGCAGCTCGCGGGCCCGGTCGAGGTCGACCTCGGCCAGGGCGCCCGGGTTGCGGGCTCCTTTGAGGAGATTCTCGAGCTGATCGAGATCGCCGAGGTCGCGGAACAGGTCGGCGGCCTGGCCCATGTTGAGGGGATCGTTCCCGGTGAACTCCTGGCTCTGCCCCCAGCCCATGCCGGGGAACATCTGTTGCAGACTCTCGCTGAGCTGTTGGGCCTGCCACCGCAGGTCCATGTCCTCGAGCAGCTGGTCGGACAGTTCCTGGAGCTGTTGGCGCTGCTCCGGCGTCATCGAGTTGAGCATTTGCTGCATTGCGGCCATGCGCGCCGCCATGACCTCGAGCAGCTCGTCGAGGGTCTGGGGGTTCTCGGGGAAGAAGTCGCCGTACTCCTCCATGAAGCCCTCGAAGTCCGGTTCGTTCCCGGCTTCGCGTTCGGCGATCATCTCGTTGAGCGCGGCCATCATGTCCTTCATGCGGGCCATGTCCTCGGGCGACATGTTCTCCATGGCGCCCGACATCTGGTCGACGAATTGCTGCGTGAGTTGTTCGCGCAGCTGTTCCATCAGCTCCTCGAACTGCTCGCGGGCCTCGGCGGAGGCGAACTCGTAGTCCTCGAGCGAACGCACCTGGCCGGCCAGATCCGGCGGCAACATATCGAGCTGCATCTGGCGTTTCGCCGACGACTGCTGTGCGAGTTCGGCACTGCGCCGGTCATCGTCGTCGGTGGCTTCGTCGTCGGCGAACGCACCGGCCTGCTGGGCGATTTCGTCGAGCTTGTTCCGTTCGGTCTCGACCACTTCGCGCAGCGACTCGGCAATGTCGGAGTACACACCCCCGAGGTCGTACTGGTCGAGGGTTTCCTGCCGTCTCTGCTTGAGCTGTTCGAGCATCTCGCGCAGGCCCTGGAGGCGTTCGCCGTTCTGGTCGGTGAACCCATCGCGCAACATGCGGTTGAGCGCGCTGTTGAGGTCGCCGTGCTCCGCGAGCTCGTCGGTCATGGCGGCGAAGATGTCGTCGGCATCGATATCGAACCCGACCTGGGTGCCGTCCCAGGCGCTGTACGTGAAAACGGGTGCGTCCCGATTCCGGCGCCGTCGTCTCCGTAGTCCCATAACGGCACAGTAGTGCGGTCACCCGGGTTGTACGCCTTCGACGGGCGGCCTCAGGCGCCGTTCTCGGACTGGTCGTCCGCCGAATCGTCGCCTTCAGGCGTGCGGGAGTCGTCGCGAACGTCGGACAATGCCGCGCCGACGCTGCCCCGGAAGCGGCGGAACAGCGACTCGCCCCGAGGTGCGGGGCGGTCAGGTCGAGCGGTCGAGGTATCGACGGCAAACATGGAACGGCGGCGAACCGCCGGCGCCCCGGCGGCCGGCCAGTCGCCGTCGAGCGGGGTGTCGCCGGCCGGAACGGGGTCGATGTCGAACAGGTCGCTGTGCGGATCGACGTCGTCGGAGGCAGCTGATGCGATCGGCTCGCTCACCACCCGATCGGCAAAGTCGGCCCGGGACTCGGCAAACCGGTTCCGCGGCTGGCCGAGTCGGTGCGACAACAGGGTGTGTTCGAGTCCGACCAGCGGGTCGGGGTACTCCTCGGTGCGCCGGACTCGGCGGGCAAAGTCGCGCGGGCTCCGCGCCGCCGCGATGGTCTCGTCCAGCTGTTCAGCCGTGGCGGCGGGGTTCACCGACTCGGCCAATGGGCGCAGGTCGGCGACCGCGCCGCGCAGCTCGCCCGTGAGGCCGTCGAGTTCGTCGACCTTCTCGATCGCGTCAGCATCGACGAGGTCCCGCAGCTCATCGACGCGGGCCTGCTGCCGAGACAACAGTGCATCAGCGTGCACGACGAAGTCATCGACGCTTTCGATCGCCGGTGCGTCGTCGGCGTCGGTGTCTCCGCCGATGAACTCGACCGACAGGGACTCGGGGTCGTCCGGTTCGTCTCCGGCGATCGAGACCCGGGTTACCGGCTTGGACCGATTCGGCGGTTCGGCGTTGATCCGCAGGTAGGCGACGACCGAGTCCTCCGCGGCCGCGGCTGCGGCTTCGTTCTCGTCGGCATCGCCCTGGTCAGCATCGTCCTGGTCGGCATCGACCGCGTCGGCATCGCTCTCTTCGGCACCGCTCTGCTCGGCACCGCCCAGGTCGGCTTCGCTCTCGGTGTCCGCCGCCAACGCCGGAGCGGCTTCGGCATCGGCACCGGCATCAGCATCATCGGCATCGGCAAAGGTCGGAGCGGTCGCGCCGCCGAGGACTCGGTGTCCATCAGCCGGCCAATCGTCGGGTTCGTCGGCAAAGACCGACACGCCTCGCTCGACGGCGTCATCACCGAAGCCCTCCCCGCTCTCGGCGGGGGCGGTGGTGATCGATGCCGACAAGGCAGAGGAAGGCGGGGCAGAAGATGGGGCGGAGGGGTTAGAGGCGGGCGCGGCATCGACGTCGTCCTCGGTCCTTTCCGCCGCGATGCTCCAGCCGAAGCCGAGGAGAAACAGCAGCCCGAGGCCACCGCCCGCAAGGGCGAGGTTCTGTTGGCGTTTAGCGCCATCCGCGTCGTCGGCGAGCCCGGCGCTGAGCCCGGACTGCGACAGCTCGACGAGGCCGGCCGCGGCTCCCAGGCGGTCGGCGCGCACCATGGAAATCTGCTCCGCGGGTGCGCCGGCGAGGACCCCGTCTTCGATGCTTCGCAGGTCGCGCAGAAGGTCGGGGTCGATCACCCGATCGAGGCGCGGCTGCAACGCCGCCGGCGTCGTCAACTGGAGGGTGTCGAGCCACTGCGTGGTCGCGCTTCGGGCATCGGCCAGGCCGGCTACCTCGTTCGGCGCGGCCTCTCCAGCGGCGGCGGCGTTCAGGACGATCTCGAGTTCGGCATCGACGTCTCGACGGAATTGGAGCAACGAGCCACCGGTGGTCGCCAACCGGGCGGAGGTGGCGTCGGGTAGGAGGTCGGGTTCGATTACCGCGGACCGGTCGACCAGCATCTCCAACACTTCATCGAACAGCGCCAGCCCGTCGGCGCGACCCACCTCGGTGCCATCGGCGAGGGCTTCGCGAGCTTCGGTGATCGTGGCCGCAACATCGTCCGTGCCGGTCAGATCGGCATCGGAGTCGGGGTTCGCGACGGCGGTGGGAAAGGAAGCCAGGGCTCGATCCGTCGCGGCCCGGGCGGCAGCGACATCAATGTCGGCCACGGTCGCCCACCGCTCATCCTGGATGGCGACGGCGACGTTGCGGTCCAAAATTATGGTGCTCACGGTCGCTTCGGCCCGATCGGCGCCGGCGTGCACGGCACCCCGGTTGCGATGGACGATTGCGACGACCGCGATGATGACGAGCGCTGTGGCAAGGGCCGCAAGCAGGATTCGATTCCGTAGTGTTCGCGTCATCTCGATGTAGGTGTCCCGGCAACAACGACTGGTCGTGCTTCCATCGGCGCCGCGCCGTCGTGATTGAGGGCGTCCAGCCGGGAAAACCCGCTCCGGCAGCCGCTATCGCAGAACGTCGGCGGCGGCGAACTCGGCGATTTCGGTGTCGTCGAAGCCGAGGAGGTCGCGCACCACCTCGCCCGTGTGTTGCCCCAGGGTTGGGCCGGGGTCAAAGAGCATGGCCGGCGTCGCGGAAAAGCGAGTCGGTGACGCATCGAATGGCACCCGACCCAGCGTCCGGTGGTCGAGTTCGCGAAAGAACTCCCGGTGCGCGAGTTGCGGGTCGGCGTGCAGGTCGCTCGCCCGGGCCACGAGACCAGCCGGTACGCCGGCCTCGATCAGGGTCTCGACCGCATCGGAGGCCTGACGCGTGCTCGCCCAGCGCCGCAATCGCTCACCCGTGTCCTCGCGGGACTCCGGGCCATCGGCGGTGAGGACCGCGTCGAGGCCCCGTCGCTGCTCGTCGGTTTCGCAGGAAACGGCGATGTACCGCTCGGCCCCGGCGGTGGCGAACACGCCATGGGGGCTACCCGACCCCGATACCTGCCCCGCCGGCGGCGCCGCGATGCCGGTGACCGAGCTGGCGATGACCTCGGGCTCGAGAAACTGCAAGGTCGCTTCGATCTGGGAAACATCGATGAGCTGGCCCGCGCCCGTGGCGTTGCGGTGCCGGATGGCCGCGGCGAGCGCGGCCACCGCGAACCGAGGCGTCACGAAGTCGGTGTAGGGACCCCACGGCCCAACCGGTGGCCGGTCGGGCCAGCCGGTCACCGCAAAGAAGCCGGACAACGCCGCGCCCTGCTGCCCGAATCCGGTGTACAGCTTCTCCGGGCCGGTCTGACCCCGCAGCGACGTCGACAACACGATCAGGTCGGGACGAGCCGAACGCAGCGCCTCGTAGCCAACCCCCAACCGGTCGAGCGCACCCGGGGTCATGTTCTCGACGACCACGTCGGCCCATCCGACCAACCGGTGCAGAATCCGACGGCCGTCGTCGGTCCCGAGGTCGACGCCAAGACTGAGTTTGTTGGTGTTGAAATTCGCCGGCGCATGGCCGTTCTCCAGAGGTGGTGCCCCCTCGAGGAACGGCGGAAGAAACCGCAGGTTGTCCGGTTTGGTGATCGACTCGACCTTGACGGTGGTCGCGCCGTGATCCGCGAGACATTTCGAGATGTAGGGACCAGCTGCCGCCCACGTGAGATCCGCCACCTTCAACCCGGCGAAGACCGGTCCTCGACCGGGTCGGTTGGGTTCGGCCGGGCAGGCGGGCACCCGCGGCCGCTCGAGTAGACGCTGGTCGGCGCCGAGCGTCGGAGCCGGCGTCGGTTCGGCCACCAGAGGCGTGCCCGACAGCCGAGCCCACACCGGAGCATGGGTGTGGTGGTCGGTCGCGACCCAGTAGTTGCGGGCGCGGAGCTGTTCGTCGGCGAGGACGTCCACGGTCGTGGCGATCGGAGCCAACAGCACCCGTTCGGCGAACGCCCGCCGATGAAGTTCGGCCTTGGTCCGCGTAGCCAACCAGGTACGAAGGGCGGCGAATCCGCGCTCGAGGTCTGCCGCGGCAACCGACCCGGCCCGCACGTCGGTGACAAACGTTCCCCACGACAGCTGTTCGAGGGGCGGGTCGAGAAGCCCATCGGCCGCCACCCACCCCATCAGCATCGCAAAGCTCCGCTGGGTAACCGGCCCCAGAACGGGTGGGGTGACCACCACGTGGCCGTCGGCCACCGCCTCGACCCCCGGCGCGCGAACGTCGCCCAGCGAGGACGTCCGTTCGTTCGCCCGTTCATCGCCCGAGGCAACCGGGTCGCGCCCGGTCAGCGGCGGGTACCCGGTCACGTTCATCAGCGTCCAGATAACGGCCTCCCGAGCCGACGTGTCGAGGTGTTGGCCGCGCCCGGACCGATCGCGTTCGTAGAGCGCGATCACCGTGTCGGCCGCGGCAACGCCGGCGCCCTGGAAGAACGACTGCGGATATCCCAGCGGAAGGGGCGGGCGGTCGCGGTCACCCTGCATCGCCACCCGCCCCGCGGTCGCCTCTACGACGATGTCGGCGCTCGGCCACTCGGCGTGGGGGCCCGTGCAGCCGCACGGTGTTATGGAGGTGTGCACGAGGTGCTCGTACCGTCGGTCGAGCCGCTCGAGGTCGAGCTCGCGGCGACGCGACGAGTCGAACGACTCGACCACGACATCGGCCCCGGCGAGCAGCCGATCGAGTCGGTCGAGACCGTCAGAATCGTCGAGGTCGAGGACCACGCTGCGCTTGCCGCGGCCCATCGCGGCCCAGAACGCGGAGGTGCCATCGGGCAGCAGAGGCGGGTGGCGACGAGCGGGCGTACCACCGGGGGGCTCGACCTTGATCACCTCGGCCCCGAGGTCGGCGAGGATGCGGCCGCACAGATCGCCGCGTTGGTCGGTCAGATCGACGACCCGTATCCCGAGAAGCGGCGGTGCCGACCCCGTCCGGGGTCGATGGGCTTCGGAGCTCGGCGCGGGCATCCGCCGACCCTAGCGACCGGCGCGCCGCCGTCGAGTAGAGCTTCCGACGCTGCCGGGTGGCACGACGGCGGGTGGGCCACGTACGTTCCAGAGGCGGACGTCGTCGGACACGGCGAGGTTCACGCGACCACCACCACCCGACCAGGAGTCACCATGCCAATCAACCCAGACGCGATCGGCGCCGAGGGCACGCCGGGCGAGTTCAGCTGGACCTCCAAGGACTCCCTGCTCTACGCGCTCAGCGTCGGGGCCGGAGTCGAGGACCCCACCGGCGCTGAACTCGAATTCACCACGGAGAACACCAACGGGGTCGATCAGGTGGCCCTTCCCACCCAGGCGGTCGTGCTCGGTGGCGGCGGCAAACCGCCCGACTTCGGCGACTACAACCCGGTGTTTCTCGTGCACGGCGAACAGGCGATCCAGCTGCATCAACCGTTGCCGGTCGCGGCGACGGCCACCTCGGTCAGCCGGGTCGCCGACATCATCGACAAGAGCAAGGCCTGCCTGGTGAAGCTCGAGTCCAACGTGTCCGACACCGATGGCAACCCCTTGTGGACGTCGACCACCACCCTGTTCATCCGCGGTGAGGGCGGCTGGGGTCTCGAGCGCGAGAAGGAGCCGCCGCGCAACGTGGCCCCGGACCGCGACCCCGACAAGGTCGTGAGCTACCAGACCCGCGCCGACCAGGCGCTGCTCTACCGGCTCAACGGCGATCGCAACCCGCTGCACAGCGACCAGAGCTTCGCCGAGGCAGCCGGCTTCCCGAAGCCGATCCTCCACGGCCTGTGCTCGTACGGTTTCACCGGCCGAGCCCTGCTGCACGCCATGTGCGACGGCGACACCAGCCGGTTCAAGGGCATGGACGCCCGCTTCTCGACGCCGGTGATGCCCGGCGACCAGCTCGACGTGAAGGTCTGGGACAACGGCGACGGCACTGCGATCTTCCAGACCTGGGTCGGCGACAACGTGGTGATCAACAACGGCGGCCTCACCTACGAGTGATCGACCTCTCGTCCTTCCCCGAGGGGTTCTGGTTTGGTTGCACATCGTCGTCGGTCGGGGCCGAAGGTGTCGCCCCCGCCGCCGACTGGTCGCGCTGGGTGCGCGAGCACCGGGCCCCACCGGCCGATGAGGGAAGCGGCTTCGGCCGCGACTTTCGCAACGATCTTCGCCAGCTGGCCGAATTCGGGCTCACCCATCAGCGCATCACGGTCGAGTGGGCACGCATCGAGCCGTACCCGGGCCAAGTCGATCGCGACGAGCTCGATCGCTACCGGCTGTTGTTCGAAGCCGCCGTGGAGGCCGGCATCAAACCATGGGCGACGCTGGTCAACGGCACGTTGCCCGGTTGGTTCAGCGAGGACCAGCGCGGGTTTCGCGAGCCCAGCAACGTCGGCGGCCCGTGGGCTCGTCACATCGACCGCGTCGGCGAACTCCTCGGCGACCTGTGCGTCGGCTGGGTCCCCATCGAAGACCCGGTGGGTATGGCGTTGCGCGGCCACATGGTTGGCAATCGACCGCCGGGAATCAGCGACCCGCTGATCGCTCGGGAAGCCGTAGAGGGTGCACTCGCGGCGACGTGGGAAGCGTGGCGGCTGCTGCGTTCGGGCGACCCGCTGGTCATGGCGGTATTCGGTCTTCCCACCCTGTTCGCCGCCGACGATGCCGCCCTCGACGAGCGGCGGCGCTGGGAGGACACGATCTGGTCCAGCTGGATCGACGCGATCGCCGAGGGCAAGGTCGCACTGCCCGGTCGGTCGGTCATCGAGCGCGAGGACTACATCGGCGCGTTCGACGTCGTCGGCGTGAGTTTCGATCATCCGGTCTCGGTGCATGCCGACGGCTCGTTCGCCCCGTACCCGAGCGATGGCCGCACCGATGGATCGGGGTTCGTGCCGCTCCCCGAGGAACTCGGCGTCGTGCTGCACCGCGTGGCCGAACAACTCCCCGGCAAGGACCTGGCGATCGGGTCCACCGGTGTCTCGACCGACGACGACTCGTGGCGCGCCGAACTGATGAGCGAGACCCTCGATCAGGCCCACATCGCCCTCGACGATGGCATTGCCCTGCGCGGACTGTTCTGGGACACCGCGTTCGACGGCTACAGCTGGCTGCACGGCTTCGAGCACCCACGCGGTCTGATCGATCGGGCGCGCAACCCCAAGGACAGCCTGCTGTCGCTGCGGTAACACCACCTGGACGTTGTGACTACGCCGTACCCATCGGATAGCAATGTCGGGGCGGGCGCGCCGCCGCCCATACGAGGGGAAACCATGAGCCATCACCGGCGCTCCAGTCGCGCCTTTCTCGCCATCGCTGTCGTTCTGGCGCTGGTGACCGCTGCCTGTTCCGGCGGGGACGATGACGCGACCCCGAATCCGGGCGCCACCGACTCGCCCGAAGTCACCAACGTGGCGCCGGGCTCACCGCCCGAGACCACGACGGCACCGGCGGACACCGCACCGGCCACCACCGATGCCCCCGCACCGACCATCACCGAGGATCGGGCCTACTACATCCTCCCGCCCGGCAACTACGGCGGTATTCCGACCAACGACGACAGTCTCGACCAGTTGCCGCTGTACGACGGGCTGACCCCGCTGCGCGGCAACGTCACCGACGATGACATCGACGAGTTCTTCCTTCCTCAGAACTTCGCGCCCGTGGGCGACGCCACCGAGGAGGAGACGGGACGAGACGGGCTCACGATCATCTATGACGAGTTCGGCGTTCCGCACATCACCGGCGAGACGCGGGCGGACCTCGCCTTCGGCGCCGGGTGGGTGACCGGCCGCGACCGCTCTCTGCTGATCGATTTCGGGCGGGGTCCGGCCCGCGCCGCGGTGGCCGACATTCCCGGCCTCGATGCCTTTTCGCTGGTCACGAGCGCCACCCCGTACACGCCGAGCGCCGAGGTGGAAGCGCTGGTCGATGACCAGGTGCAGCTCATCCTCGATACGTACGGCGAGGAGGGTCAGGAGATCATCGACGATGCTCAGGCCTACGCCGACGGGCTCAACGCCTACTGGGAAGCGAACCCCGACGGCGTCGATCGGGCGCCTGCGACGGTCAACGACATCATCGCCACGACGGCCTTCATCGGGTCGATCTTCGGCGCCGGCGGTGGCTCCGAACCCGGCAACGCCACGTTCCTCGCGGCACTGCAGAACCGGTTGGGCGAGGATGAGGGTCGCTCGGTGTGGGAGGACCTCCTGCAGACCGACGACCCCGAAGCCCCGACCACCCTCGAGACCCGCTTTGAGTACGGCACCTTTACCGGCGGCGACGTGACGGGTTCCGTGGTGCTCGACGAAGGTTCGATCGTCTCCTACGACCCGTTCGCCGTCGCGGACGGGTCGATACCGGTGCCGGTGTCCTATGCCGTCGACGCCGCGGGCGACCCGCCGGACCGCCAGGCATCCAACTGGCTGACCGTGTCCCCGGAGGAATCGACCAATGGCACCACCCTGGCGGTGATGGGGCCCCAGCTCGGCTACTTCTATCCGGAGATCGTGATGCAGATGCACCTCGACGGACCGGGTATCAAAGCGCAGGGCGCCGCGGTTCCCGGACTGGCGATGTACCTGCTGATCGGGCGGACCGAGGATTACGCCTGGAGCCTCACGTCGGCCAACCAGGACGTGCGCGATGTGTTCGTCGAGGTGCTGTGCGACCCCGACGGCGGTGAACCCAGCCGGACTTCCGGTCACTACCTCCACAACGACGAGTGCGTGCCCTTCGAGGCGTTCGATGCCGGAGTGATCGGCGAGACCGCCGTGTCGTATCCGGTATCGGTGCACGGTCCGGTGATCGGAACCGCCACCTGGGAGGGCCGCCCGGTCGCGCTAACCCGACAGCGGTCGACGTTCGGGCGCGACGGTCTCAACCTCAAGGCGCTCAAGAACATGACCGAGGGCAAAGCCGACACGCCGGACGCCTTCTTCGAGGTCGCCGACCAGTTCGGCTTCACCTTCAACTGGGGTTACGCCAATCGGGACTCGATTGGCTACTACGCCTCGGGCTATCTACCGAAGCGGGCCCCGGGCCTCGACCGTCGACTGCCGACCCTCGGCACCGGCGAATACGAGTGGCAGGGGTTTCTCAGTCTCGAGGAACACCCGCACGCGTCGGACCATCCCGATGGGCGCTTGTTGAACTGGAACAATCAGTCCGCTCCCGGCTTCATGCACGGCGACGGCACCCTGTACGGCTCGTGGCACCGGGTCGAGAACTTCGACGGGTGGGACGAAGACGCCAGCCTGGCCGAGGTGGTCTCGGTGATGAATCAGGCGGCGACCGAGGACACCACGTCGTCGGCCTGGCCGGTGATCAGCGAGGTCCTCGCCGCGGGCGAGGCCCCATCGGAACTCGCGGCCGAGGCGGTGTCGATCATCGATGCGTGGGTGGCCGACGACGCGCCGCTTCTCGACGCCGATGAGGACGGCGACTGGGACGCGGCCGGGGCCCGCCTGCTGATCGAGGTGGCGTCACCGCTGCAACTGGCGGCGGTCGATCCCGTACTCGGCCCGATCCTGGCCGACGGCATCGGGCTCGAGGGCATCGGCCTCGTCAGCCTGGTCGACAAGGATCTTCGCACCGTGCTCGGCCAGGACGTCGAGGGACCGTTTGCGAACGCGTACTGCGGAGCCGGCGACCTCGACGCGTGTAGCGCTGCACTGTGGGCGGCGCTGGACGCGGCGATCGCGGCCGCCGTCCCTGAGCTCGGCGAGGATCTGAGCGCGTGGCGCGAGGAGGGACGCCGCACCACGTTCGCTCCCGGTCTGATCCCCACCGACTTCCGGTCGACCAATCGACCGACGTATCAGCAGGTCCTCGAGTTCGCGCCGCCGTCGGAGTAAACCTCGCCCGGGTGAAACTCCAGCGGCCCTGGCTGCATCACAATGATGTACCTGCCGATAGAAGGCGGGTCGATCTGGAGAAGAATTACGTGAATCCCCGTCAGTCAGCCCATTCCGAAAACCCCACCGGTACCGCCCGCACTCGTTTTGCGGTGGTGCTGATCGTGTTGATGAGCCTCATCGCGGCCGCCTGCGGTGGCGGTACATCGCTTTCAAGCACGACCGACGGGGGCGGCGACGGCGCCGTCGACGACGGCGGTTCCAACGGCGACAACGCCGATGACGATTCCGCTGACGATTCCGGTGCGGTCGCGGTCCCCATCGACGACGGCGCCGACAACACTTCCGATGACGACAGCACCTCTGACGACAGCTCCGGTTCCGATGACGACGGTTCCGATGTACCGGTCGGTGACTCCGGGGTGGCCGCCCTGGCCGGCCAGATCCTCGACGGTTGCGAGGCCCTCGACACCGATGCGCTCGCCGGCGCCCTCGGCGAATCGGTCATCGTGGAGTCCAGCGACTCCCCCGCGTCGCCTTATCGGTCGTGCACGGTTCTCGCCGCGGAGGATCCCGAGGTCGCCCTGGCTTACGTCAACGTGGCCCCCGACCTCGATGGCGAGAACTTCCGCATCACCTTCGCCGACTACGACAACCTCACGCCGCTGCCCCAGCTCGGCCCGAACGCCGGCTACAACGATGACTCCAATTTCTTCACGGGCGTCCGGGTCATCGACGGTGACGCCGAATTCGTGATGGAGGCCCGGACCCGCACGGGTGAACTCAGCTTCGAGGTCGCCGACGCCGAAGCGATGGCGGAGATCATCCCCACCCTGGTGGCGAACATGGCCCCCAAGGACGACCTCGACTTCGACCTTCCGGACGGCATCGAGGGTTGCGACGACCTCCCCGTATCCGAGGTGGCCGGCGATTCCCTCGGCGATTGGACCAGCGGTTCGTTCGACGGGATGCTCAGCTGCCGGGCCGTCACCGACACCGACACCGAACTCACGGTGATTCTGGGTTCGCGCGGTTCGGTCGAGGACGCGGTCGACTGGGTGCACCAAAAGACCGACGACATCCTGCTCGACGGCTCGTTGACCTACCTCTACCCCATCGCCGAGTGGAGCGACTGGATCGACCGGGGTTTCAGCGTCTTCACCGTTCGCATCCTGACCGACTACGCCGACATTCTCGAGGGTGAGGACCAAAAGGCCGACATGGCCGTGGCCTCACGGGGTGAATACGTGCTGTCGGTGTCGTTGACCGGCCCGATCGTCGACGACGAAGAGCTGCTCAGCGACGACATGGGATTCCTCGTCGAAGAGTTCTTCGGCGGCATCGATTCCGACTATGACAACGCCGACTACGTCGAGGACATCGACCAGGTGGCCGCCGACTACCTGGCGGGCGACCTGCCGTCGGCGGACGTGGCGACCGAGGTGTCGGTCTGCGACCGGGTCGAGGACGGCGCCGTCGCCGAGATCGCCGAGATCGCCACGATCGACCTCCCGGTGATGGCCAGCGATCGCGGTTTCCTCGACGACGACGACACGGTGGTCAACTGCCCGTTCTGGGAACAGGACGGCTCCGGCGAGGCCGACATCGGTCTCGGCCGGACGCCGCTCGACCTCGAGTTCTGGAACGGCGACGGCGACGTACCGTGGATCGACTGGCAGATCGAGGACATGGAGACCTTCGAGGATCAGGGGGCCACGATTGGCTTCTACGGTCCCGATTTCGAGACCTCGGCGTTGCGATACATCGATGACGCCGGGTTCGAGGTGTTCATCGAGATGGACAGCCCCCGAACCAACCCGGTGACCCTCAGCGAGATGCTCTCCATTCTCGACCTCGTGCTCGAAGCGGCGTAGGGGTCCGGCCGTGCACACCCTCATCGAAGCCGGCGAAAACCGGTCCGGCCGCGCCCGATTGCTCCGCCGAATGACGGCGCTGCTCCTGCTCCTCGGCCTCGTCGCCTCCGCCTGTGGTGGCGACGACGGCGAGGTCGAATCGGTCGCCGCGTTGGCAGGTCAGCCCCTGGGGTCCTGCGATGCGATCGATACCGATGCGCTCACCGCCGTCTTCGGCGAGCCGGTGCAGGCGGAGGCCGTGCTCGGCATCGCCCAGCGCCATCGGACGTGCGCGTTCTGGCCAGCCGGCGGCGGCGAACTCCTCGGGCAGCTGAATCTGGCGACCGACACGAACGCCCGCAGCGTCTGGATCCCCCTGGCCCGCTACACCGACATGGTGCCCTTTCCCGAGTTGCACGAAGGGGCGGAGTGGCAAGCACGCAAGTTCACGGCCGTGCAGATCCATACCGATGGCGTCGAACTGCTCTTCGAGGCACGCCAGAACGCCGGCGACGAGACGTACGCACCCGCCGACCACGAGGTCATGGGCGAGGCGGTCGCCGGACTCGTCGCCGCCATGGCGCCCGGCGAGGTAACCGCCGAGCTCCCACCCACCGTGTTCGATTGCGACGATCTCCCCATCGATGAGATCGCCGGCGAAACGTTGGGCCCGTGGACGAGCGGGACCTTCGACGGAATGTTGTTGTGCCACGCCTCGTCGGAGGCCGACGCGGGCAGCGATGGCGAGCACGCCGTCACCGTCAGCGTCCTCGTCGGATCGACCGAGACCGCCGACGGCGCCGAGGGCTGGCTGGAGGAGGTAACCCGACGAACCGACTCGGTTCTGGTCGACGAAACGCCGACACCGATCACCGCGGAGGGGCTCGACCGGGGCGTTCGACTCCTCGCCCGCGAGGGCATCTTTGACCTCCCCGGCGAAGAGGCGCTGTGGTTCGACTCCGCCACCGCAATACGCGATCGCTACGGGGCGATGATCTCGGTCTCGGGCACCGCGCTTGGCCAGGAAGGACTCGGCCCTGACCTGCTGGCCGAAACGCTGGGGGCGATCCTGGCCGCGGGTTAGCGGGCCAGGTATTCGGCGCGGCCGCCGGAGCCGTGTTTGTTGAGCCGCTTGCTCAGGTGCAGGCCTTCGAGCACGAACTCGATGGCGCTGGCGAGCATCGCCGGCTCGTTGCGGACCGCGGCGTCCTCGTCGGCGAGCAGTTCGTCGACCGGGGCCCGGAGGCCCGGTATGGCGTGTAGCAGCGCCTCGTAGTCGGCCGGGGAGATGTCCTCGCCGGCCGCCACCGAAGCGCCCTCTTCGAAGGCGTCGATGATCGGGCGGTGATGGGCCGGGTCGATCGATTCGCGGAACGCGGTCAGCACGGCAGCGTTGATGAGGTGGCTGAGCACCTCGCCTTCGCGGCCGTCGTCGAGCGTTTCGAGTTCGACCTTGCCCGACGTGGATGCCGCCAGGGCCGACAGGTCACCGACACGAGGAACCACGAAGGCGTCGCCCTGACGCAGCGTTCGCCGCAGCGCGCTGGCGGCGAGGGCTTCGTAGTTGGTGACCGACATGCGCACCGAGACGCCCGAGCGCTGGTTGATGGAGCTCGACTGGCGGGCGAGGTGGCTGACCGACGCCACCACCTCGGTCATGAAGTCGGGCATGGCGAAGGTGATGCCGTCCACCGGGTCGACCGAGGCTTCCTGCTCGACGATGGTCATCTCGGTGTCGACGTCGAGCGGGTAGTGCGTGCGGATCTGGGATCCGAAGCGATCCTTCAACGGGGTGATGATGCGGCCGCGGTTGGTGTAGTCCTCGGGGTTGGCCGAGGCGAACAACATCACGTCGAGCGGTAGGCGCACCTTGTAGCCGCGGACCTGTACGTCGCGCTCCTCGAGCACGTTCAGCAGGCCGACCTGGATGCGTTCGGCGAGATCGGGGAGTTCGTTGATGGCGAAGATGCCGCGGTTGGTGCGCGGCACCAGCCCGTAATGCAGGGTCAGTTCATCGGACAGGTAGCGACCTTCGGCCACCTTGATGGGGTCGACCTCGCCAATCAGGTCGGCGATCGAGGTATCCGGCGTGGCCAGCTTCTCGCCGTAGCGGGTGTCTCGGTGCACCCAGTCGATCGGCGTGTCATCGCCCTGCTCGGCGACGAGGTCGCGGGCGTGCTTCGACACCGGGTTGTACGGATCGTCGTTGATTTCGGAGCCGGCGACGATCGGCATCCACTCATCGAGCAGTTCGGTGAGGCCGCGAATCATCCGCGTCTTGGCCTGGCCCCGTTCGCCCAGAAAGATGACATCGTGACCGGCCAGCAGCGCGTTCTCGAGTTGCGGCAGGACGGTGTTCTCATAGCCGAGGACCGCGGGAAAGAGAGGCTCGCCCGCCTTGACCCGCTCGATGGCATTGCGGCGAATCTCGGTCTTGATCGGAACGGACTCCCAGCCGGAGGCTCGCAGTTCGCCGAGGGTGCTTGGTTGCGACATGGCGTCAACCTAACGCGGCCGCACGGCCTGCTGTTAGTCGCTGGGGCGTCGATCCCGGGCGGGCCCTAGGCTCGGCCCGTGCAGTACCGCATCTTTACCGAACCTCAGCAGGGCGCCAGCTACGAGACCTTGCTGAGCGTCGCCCTCGCCGCCGAACGCAGCGGCTTCGACGGCTTCTTTCGATCCGACCATTACCTCGTCATGGGCGACGCCGACGGCTTACCCGGGCCGACCCACGCGTGGCTGACGCTGGCTGCGCTCGCTCGGGAGACCTCCACCATCCGCCTCGGCACGCTGGTGAGCCCGATCACGTTCCATCACCCCGGCCAGCTCGCGATCGCAGTGGCCCAGGCCGACGAGATGAGCGGTGGCCGCATCGAATTCGGCATCGGGGCGGGCTGGTACGAGGATGAACACGCCGCCTACGGGATTCCCTTCCCGGCGATGGGCGAACGCATGAGCAGGCTCGAGGAGGGCCTCGAACAGATCGTCGGCCTGTGGACCACGCCCACCGGCGACACGTTCTCGCACGACGGCGAGTTCCATCAGATCAGTGCGTCGCCGGCGCTGCCGAAACCGAAGCAGTCGCCCCACCCACCGATCATCATCGGGGGCCAGGGCAAGAAGCGGACCCCGGCGCTCGCGGCCCGCTTCTGTTCGGACTTCAACCTCCCGTTTCTTGCGCCGCCGAACAGCGTCGAGGTGATGGACCGGGTTCGGGTGGCCTGCGCAGCGATCGGGCGGGACCCGGCCGAGATCACGTTCTCGGCCGCCCAGGTGTTGTGCCTCGGCGAAACCGAAGCCGACGTCGAACGGCGAGCCGCCGCGATCGGTCGAGAACCGGCCGAGCTGCGCGAGAACGGTATGGCCGGCACCGTCGAGGAGGTCCAGGCCCGGGCTGACGCCTTCGCCGAACTCGGCGTCGAGCGGATCTACCTCCAAGTCCTCGACCTCGGCGACCTCGACCACATCGCCCTCGCCGGCCGGGCGCTCTCATGACCCTGGAGGCGTGGCGGGAGGCCGGGCTGTTCGACCCCGATCATCCCGACGCCGACGTGCATCGGACCCATATCGAGTGGCTCGAGTCGGTCGGGGTGGCAGCGACGGATCTCGGCTTCGTGTCGCGGCCCGAGGACCTGCTGCTCAATGCCAACCGGCGCCTGTTCCGACCCGGCGCCCGGCTGACGGTCGCCGAGGCCATCGAGCGCGCCGGGATGACGGAGGGCGACTTCGCCACCATTGCCCGAGCGACCGGTTACCCCATGATCGACGAGGTCGGCTTCACCGAGGACGACCTCGCCGCGTTCGAGGCCTTCGGTCTGGCCGACGGCCTGTTCACCACCGATGAACTACTGCATTTCACGCGGGTCATGTCGTCGTCGCTCGGCCGTATCGCGGAGGCCTCCACCGCGTTGTTTCGCGTCGACATCGGCGCCGACCTCGAGGCGGCCGGGACCGACGCGCTCGGCTGGGCCAAGAAGAATCACGAAGCCGCCCAGCTCATCACCGGTCTGCAACAGGTCATGTGGTCACTGTTTCGCTTGCAACTCGAACTGGCGGGGCGCCGGTCCGACGAGGCCCGAGATGCGGTGGGCGAAGGGCGCGCCACGCTGCGGCTCGCCGTCGGCTTCGTCGACCTGGTCGGCTACACCCCGATCGCCGACACGCTCGAACTCGACGAGCTCGGCAATTTCATGCGCCGGTTCGAGGAGCAGGCCTATGAGATCGTCACGGCCAACGGCGGCCGGGTCGTGAAGCTGATCGGTGACGAGGTCATGTTCATCGGCGTCGATCCGAACGCGGCATGCGCATCGGCGGCGTCGCTCATCGAGGCGTTCGCCGCCACGTCGGCCACGCCGCGCGGCGGGCTGGTCTACGGCGATGTGGTGGCTCGGGGCGGCGACTACTACGGGCGCATCGTCAACCTGGCGTCCCGGGCCGCCGGCGCGGCGGTGCCCGGCGAACTGCTCGTCGACGCCGACACCGCCGCCGCGTGTACGGACTTCGCCTTCGAACCCGCCGGGCGGCGCCAGCTCAAGGGATTCGCCGACCCCGTCCGGCTGTTCTCCCACGACTCGTCGGGCGGAACGTAGGCGGCCCGAACATCCCCGAGGACGCGTGAACGACCACCCGATCGTACGGGTGGAGCCCATCGCCCTCGCTGGCTAGGGTTCGCCGGTGGATCTATCGGGACGCTGGCGCGCACGCGCCGCCACGGAGGAGCTTCGACGCGACTTCGCCGACCCCCGCCTCGACACCACCGAATGGGCCAACGTGGCCGTGCCCGGCCACTGGCGCGACGAACCCGATTTCGCCGACCACGACGGCCCGCTGTTCCTGCGCCACCACTTTGAACACGTGCGCCCGCCCGAGGGCCAGCGGACCTTTCTGCGCTTCGACGGGTTGTTTTATCAGGCCGACATTTGGCTCGACGGCGACTACGTCGGCGATGCCGAGGGCTACTTCTTCGCCCACAGTTTCGAGATCACCGATGCCGTCGAGCAGCGCACGGACCACCAGCTCGCGCTCGAGTTGAGCTGTTTCCCCCAGACCGAGGAGCGATCAAAACGCTCGATCACCGGCGCGTTTCAGGCCAGCCCGTTCGTTCATCCGACGTGGAACCCCGGCGGCATCTGGCGGGGCGTGTCCACCTACGAGACCGGGCCGGTCCCGATCCGGCACTACCGGACCATCTGTACGCACGCCGATGAGCACCTCGCCACCGTCGCCTTGCGGGCGGTGCTCCACACCGACGAACCCCGCGATGTGACGTTGCGGACCACGGTGGGCGATGTGGTTCACGAACGGGCCCAACCCCTCGCGGCCGGCGAGAACCGAATCGAATGGACCGTCGAGATTACCGACCCCGAGCTGTGGTGGCCTCACGCCCTCGGCGATCAGCCGTTGCACGACCTCGAGGTGGAGGTCGTTCTGGGCGACGGCAGCGTCAGCGACCGCAAACGGCGCCGCATCGGGTTACGTCGGGTGCAGATGAAGAACTGGGTACTGTCGGTGAACGGCACCCGGCTGTTCCTCAAAGGGGCGAACGTCGGCCCGACCCGCCAGGACATCGGCTCGGCCACCGCCGAGGAGGTCTCGGGCCAGGTGCACGCCGCCCGCGACGCGGGGCTCGATCTGCTTCGGGTCAACGCCCACATCGCCCGACCCGAGTTCTACGCCGCGGCCGATGAGTTGGGCATGTTGGTGTGGCAGGACTTCCCGCTGCGCGGCGGGTACGCCCGCAGCGTCAAGACCCAGGCCGGACTCCAGGCCCGAGAGGCGGTCGACGGGTTGGGCCACCACCCCTCCATCGCGTTGTGGTGCGGCCACGACGAACCCGACCCGCTCCCGCCGGCGGGGCCGGACAAGCCGTTCGCTTCGGTGTTGTCACACCAGCGGCCGACGTGGAATCGCACGGTGCTCGACGGTTCGATCAAGCGGGTGTTCGAAAAGACCGACGGCAGTCGCCCCGTGATCGCCCATTCCGGGGTGCTCCCCCACTTTCCCCAACTCGACGGCACCGATTCGCACCTGTGGTTCGGCTGGCACAGCCCGCGCAGTGCCGCCGTAGCCGGTTTGATCGCCCGGCTTCCCCGTCTCGGCCGGTTTGTGTCCGCCTTCGGCGCGCAGTCGGTGCCGGTCACGGCCGAGTTCGCCCAACCCGAGCGCTGGCCGAACCTCGACTGGCACGATCTCGCCGAACGCCACGGCCTCGACCGCGAGACAATGGCCGCCCGGGTGCCACCGCTCGGGTACGAGAGCTTCGAGGCTTGGAAGCGGGCCACGCAGGAGTATCAGGCCGAGGTCATCAAGACGAACATCGAGTTGCTGCGGCGGCTGAAGTACCGCCCCACGGGTGGTTTCGCCCAGTTCTTCCTGGCCGATGCCCGCCCGGCGGTGAGCCATTCCCTGATCGGTCACGACGGCCGCCCCAAACCGGCGTTCCAGGCTGTCGTCGATGCCTGCCGACCGGTCATCGTGGTGGCCGATCCGCTCCCGGAGAGCGCGATGGCGTTCGAGCAACTGCGCCTCGACGTGCACGTCGTCAGCGACCGGCGCGAGACCGTGCGCGGCGCCCGGGTGCGGGCCAACCTGACCGTCGGTGGCGAGGATCGGTCGTGGGTCTGGGAGGGCGACATCGCCGCCGATGAGGCGGTGAAGGTGGGCCAGGTCAGCTGGGCGGCACCCAACAAGGGTCATGAGGTCATCCTCGACCTCGAACTCACCGGCGACGAGGTCACCGCCACCAACCGCTACCGCGGCTACGTGGCCCTACTCGACACCCCCTAACCGCCCCTCCGGGGTCAGACCCCCGGCACCCCCCGGGGTCAGACCCCCAGGCTCCCCGGGGTCAGACCCCCCGGGTACACCGACCCGCTAAACCCATAGGTTCGTGGGGTCATACGTTCGTGGGGTCAGACCCCCTTACGGTGTAAGGGG
>CALHYX010000006.1 GCA_938041035.1 uncultured Acidimicrobiales bacterium
AAGACGACGAAGCCATGGAAGATGAGGAAGGCGCCGCAGGCGACCGGTCCATCAACGTGGCCATCGTCGGAAACCCGATCATCGACGACATCGCTGCGTTGGCCCCCGAGCACTTCACCGCTGAGACTGGTATCGAGGTGAACTTCACCGTGCTCGAGGAGCAGCAGCTCCGCGAGATCACCACTCGTGACGTCGGTGCCGGCGGCGATCAGTTCGACGTCGTCCAGATCGGCATGTTCGAGACGCCGCAGTTCGGCGCCAACGGCTGGCTGGTCGGTCTGAACGACCTGGCCGCTGGTACTCCGGACTACGAGATCGACGATCTGATTCCCGCAGTGCGCAACGGTCTCTCGGTTGATGGCGAGCTTTACGCGTCGCCGTTCTACGCCGAGTCGTCGTTCCTCATGTACCGCGCCGACATCATGGAAGAGAACGGCATCACCATGCCGGCCGCTCCGACCTGGCAGGAAGTTGCCGATATCGCCCGTCAGATCGACTCTGACGAGATGGCCGGCATCTGCCTCCGTGGCAAGCCCGGCTGGGGTGACCTCGGCGCTGCCTTCACCACCGTGCTCAACACCTTCGGTGGTACCTGGTGGGAAGCCAATGACGACGGCTCCATCGGTGCCGCTCAGGTCGATCAGCCCGAGTTTGCCGAAGCGCTGAACTTCTACGTTGACCTTGTTCAGGATGCCGGCGAAGATGACGCCGCCAACTCGAGCTTCAACGAGTGCAAGACCCTCTACGAAGAGGGCAAGGTCGCCATGTGGTACGACGCCACCGTGGCCGCCAGCCTCTTCCCCGAGGACGTTGTCGCCAACACGGCCTTCGCCCTTGCTCCGACCAACCTCACCGAGGCCTCCGGCTGGCTGTGGGCCTGGACCCTTGCGATCCCGACCACCACCAGCAACCAGGAAGCTGCTTGGGAGTTCATTAACTGGGCCACCAACGGCGAGTACCACGAGCTCATCGCGGAACTCGACGGCTGGCGTGCAGTGCCTCCCGGCACCCGGACCTCGCTCTATGAGCGCCCCGAGTACCAGGAAGCTGCTTCCGCCTTCGCCCAGCGCACCCTCGACGCCATGCTCGCCGCTCCGATCGACAACCCCGGCACCACGCCGCGGCCCGGTCTTCCCGGCGTGCAGTACGTGGGTGTGCCTGAATTCCAGGACACCGGTGCTCGCTGCACCGAGCAGTTCTCTGCGGCAATCGCCGGCTCGATCAGCGTCGAAGACGCCCTTGCCGCCTGCCAGGAAATTGCGTCGGAGTACAGCACCTGATCCCCTGCCCTTTGCTCCCCGCTGACACTCATCTGAGTGTCGGCGGGGAGCGGCACAGGCAGTAACGAAATTCAGCAAGTACAGCAAGTTCTGTAGAAAAGGGGGGAGGGGTAGATGGCCGCGACGGCAAGCCGCAGCGAGGCAGTGAAGAAGCTGCAACGCCGCGAGGCCTGGCGCCGGCGCATCCCCCTCCTCCCCGCTCTTCTTTTCACGATCGTTGTTACCCAGGTCCCGTTCCTGTTCAGCCTGTGGTACAGCCTCACCGAGTGGAAGATCGTTCCACCCGAGCCACGTCAGTTCGTGGGGGTCGACAACTACGTCGATCTGTTCGACAGCCGCTTCTTCCGCGAAGCTGTCTGGACCAGCATCCTCATGACGGTCTTTGCCGTCCTCTTGTCGGTCATTCTTGGCACGCTCATCGCGCTGCTCCTCGACCGCAAGTTCTTTGGTCAGGGGTTCGTGCGGACCCTGCTGATCACCCCGTTCCTGATCATGCCGGTGGTCGCCGGCCTGGTCTGGAAGAACCAGATGTACAGCGCCACCTTCGGGGTCTTCAACTGGGTGATCGAAGGTCTCGGCTTCGACCGAATCGAGTTCGTCAGCCGCTGGCCCCTCTGGTCGATCGTCATCGTTCTGGTGTGGCAGTGGACGCCGTTCATGATGCTCATCATCCTCGCCGGACTTCAGGGTCAGTCTGCGTCGGTTCTCGAGGCCGCCCGGGTCGACGGCGCCAGCCCCCGGGCCACGTTCTTTCAGATCACGCTTCCCCACCTCCGCCCGTATCTCGAACTCGGTGTTCTTCTCGGTTCGATCTACCTGATTCAGGTGTTCGACCACGTCGCCGTCATCACCGGCGGCGGTCCCGGGTCGACCAACGTTCCCTACTTCGTGTTCCAGCGGTCGATCGGCGGCGGTTGGCAGTTCGGTCTGGCCTCGGCCTACAGCATTGTTGTGGTCGTCGCCTCGATCATCATCGCCACGTTCGGCCTTCGGGTTCTTTCGGGCCTTCTGGAAGGTGAGGACCCAGCATGAGCGGCGGTGCAGCAGCCGGCGGAGTGGTCGGCAAGGGCGGACCAAAGTCATTCCTGCTCGGCGTCCTGGCCTGGGTGGTCGGGTTGGTCTTCTTTTTCCCGGTGTTCTGGATGGTCGTCAACGGCTTCAAGACCGAGGAAGAGGCTGCTGCGGACCCGTCGCTCATCTTCGACCCCACCATGGAGCAATACGACGAGGTGACGGCTGAGACGACTGGGCTGCTCGGCTTCGGTGAAGCGTTCTCCAACTCGCTCTGGGCGGTAGCGATCTCCACCTTCTTCGTGATGCTGATGGCCGTGCCCGCGGCCTACGCGCTCTCGATCCGCCCGGTGGCGAAGTGGCGCGATGTGTTGTTCTTCTTCATCTCCACCAAGTTCCTCCCGATCGTGGCGGCGATTCTGCCGCTGTGGATCATCGCCCGCGATCTCGACTTGTTGAACACTCGGCTTCTGCTCATCGTCCTCTACACGGCCATGAACCTGCCGTTGGCGATCTGGATGCTGCGGTCGTTCTTCAGCGAGGTGCCGCGCGAACTCATCGAGGCCGCCCAGATCGACGGGGCCAGCATCCGGGGCCAGATCACCTCGGTGATCCTGCCGATCGTGGCCCCCGGGCTCGCGGCGACCGCGCTGCTGTGTGTGATCTTTGCCTGGAATGAGTACTTCCTCGCCGTGCAGCTCAACAACGCCGGTGGTGAAACCGTACCGATCTGGGTGACCGGCAACGTCAGCACCCGGGGCAACTTCCTCGCCAAGCTCTCTGCCGCGTCGACCCTCGCCACGCTGCCGGTCGTGCTCGCCGGCTGGATCGCCCAGAA
This sequence comes from uncultured Acidimicrobiales bacterium, assembly GCA_938041035.1. Lineage (GTDB taxonomy): Bacteria > Actinomycetota > Acidimicrobiia > Acidimicrobiales > SHLQ01 > CALHYX01. Next base: position 3,130 of record CALHYX010000006.1, read on the forward strand.
GCGGATGATCCGCGGCCTGGCGATGGGAGCCATCAAGTGAATCAATGGGAGCGCCGTCATGGCTGAAGTCCGCTACGAGAACGCCAGCCGGATCTACCCGGGCAGCGAAATTCCCGCGGTCAACGAGCTGAACCTCGATATCGACGACGGCGAACTGCTCGTCCTGGTCGGTCCGTCGGGGTCGGGGAAGTCGACGGCGTTGCGCATGTTGGCCGGCCTCGAGTTCGTCGACCAGGGCAGCGTGTACATCGGCGAAAACGATGTCACCCTGTCGCCACCCCAGGACCGCGATATCGCCATGGTGTTCCAGAACTACGCCCTGTATCCGAGCATGACGGTCGCGGCGAACATGGGTTTCGCGCTCAAGCAGCAGAAGGTCCCGAAGGCCGAGCGGATGGAGCGCGTGCGCGAAGCGGCGCGGATCCTCGACCTGGAGGAGTACCTGGACCGCAAGCCGAAGAACCTGTCGGGTGGTCAGCGCCAGCGGGTGGCGATGGGGCGCGCCATCGTGCGCAAGCCGCAGGTCTTCTTGATGGACGAGCCGCTGTCGAACCTCGACGCCAAGCTCCGGGTGCAGACCCGCACCGAACTCGCCGACCTGCAGGCCCGACTCGGGGTCACCACCGTGTACGTCACCCACGACCAGGTGGAGGCGATGACGATGGGCCACCGGGTTGCGGTGCTCAAAGACGGTGTGCTCCAGCAGGCCGACCGGCCCCGCACGCTGTACAGCAAACCGGTGAACCGATTCGTCGCCGGGTTCATCGGTTCGCCGGCGATGAATCTGATCGACACCGACGTCACATCCGAAGGCGTCGCCATCGGCACGCTGGGTCTCACCCTCGACCCCTCGGTCTCCAGCGCACTCACCGCGCAGGATGACCGCGAGGTCACCGTCGGTGTGCGGCCCGAGCACCTCAAGCTGTCGACCGCAGGTCTGCCCGGCGAGGTCACCGTGGTCGAGGAACTCGGTTCCGAGTCGTTCGTGCACGTCACTGTCGAACATCGCGGTGAGCCGCTGGTCCTCGTCGTTCGCGACGCGGGCGAAACGACGACCACTCGGGGCGACATCGTGCACGTTGACGTGGCTGGTCCAACCCACGTCTTCGAAAATGGTGGAGCTCGCCTCGGCGAGTAACACCGAAGGTTGTCGACGACCGGGGCGTACCCTCCTGCGCCCCGGTCGATCGGCCGCCTTCCACCAAGGCGGAAAATTGACGGTGGCGCAGTTGGGGCAGCAAGATACGCCGTTGCGGATTTTCGTGATGAAACTCGACCGGGCTGGGGGGCTGGAACCATGAACCAGGACTCCGTCGCTTCGGCTACCCCCGTTGGGACAGGGCTTCGCCGTTGACCGCGCTGGCCAGTCCGCCCCGGTCGCCGGACCCCTCCGAGGCCGCCGAGCACGCAGGCATCCGTCGGTTGCTCCGACCCCTCGTCGGCCTCGTCGTGCCGGTGTCGGCCGTGATCGCCGCCCTCGCGGTGGGGGCCATCATGTTGCTCGCGTTGGGCGCCAACCCCCTGAGTGGCTACAAGGCGCTGTTCGTCGGCGGCTTTGGCAGCTGGGACAACCTGGCCGACACCGCGATCAAGGCGATGCCGCTCATGCTCGTCGGGGTCGGCATTTCGATCGCCTTCCGCACGGGTGTCATCAACATCGGTGGCGAGGGCCAGATCATCGCCGGCGCCATCCTCTCCACCGTCGTCGCCATCGGGCTCCCGGACGTGCCCCGACCCGTGCTCGTGCCGCTCGTGTTGCTGGCCGGCGCGGTCGGCGGCGGTATCTGGGGCGCCATCCCCGGTGCGCTGAAGGCGTACGCGGGGGTGAACGAGATCCTGTCGACGATCATGATGAACATCGTCGCCGCCCAGTTCCTGAGCTTCCTGCTTCAGGACCTGTTGATCGAGGAGGGGGCGATCAGGATCCAGCAGACCGAGCGGCTCAGCGAGAACGCCGACCTGCCGCTACTCCCCGGTGGCACCCGGCTGCACCTGGGCTTTCTGATCGCCATCCTGGTCGCGGTACTCGGCTATTTCCTGTTGTTCCGCAGTTCGCTCGGCGTGCGGCTTCGAGCGGTGGGGCACAACCCCGATGCCTCCCGCTATGCCGGGATGGCGGTGAAGAAGTCGATCGTGCAGGCGCTCGCTTTCAGTGGTGCCTGCGCCGGGGTGGCCGGCGCGATCCTGGTCTTCGGCAGCGAATCGCATCGTCTCATCGGCGAGGGTGGTGCGGCCGGGTTCACCCAGAACGCCGGGTTCAACGGCATCGTCACCGCGCTGTTCGGCGGGCTGCATCCGTTGGCGACCGTCCCCGCATCGTTTCTGTTTGGCGGCCTGCTCACCGGCGGAATCGAGCTGCAGCGTGAACTCCAGGTTCCGGCCGCGTTAATCGTGGCGCTCAACGGTGTGGTCGTCGTCTTCGTCGTTGCAAGCTTCCGACTACGTGGTCGACTTCAGAGTTGGGTCGACGCCGGTCGAGGAGGTGGTGCATGAGCGAGTTCTTCACGGTCTCGGTGCTGGTCGCCACCCTCGCCGGCGGCATCCGGTTGGCGACGCCGTTCCTGCTCGCGGCGTTGGGCGAAACGCTCGGTCAGCGCAGCGGCGTACTGAACCTCGGCGTCGAGGGCGTCATGTTGATCGGCGCGTTCGCGGCCTACTACACCGCGCTCGAAACCGGCAGCACGGTCGCGGGTATCGCCGTCGCCATCGGCATCGGCGCGGTCATGGGCCTCATCTACGCGTTCCTCACCGTGGTGATGCACGCCGAGCAGGGCATCAGCGGCATCGGCATCTTCCTGTTCGGGTTGGGCTTCACCGATCTGTTGTTCCAGAAGCAGGTCGGAACGCCGCTGCCGATCCCCGGCGTCGGCAAGGCGCCGATCCCGATCCTGTCGGACATCCCTCACCTCGGCGAGATCTTCTTCGACCACAACCCGCTCGTGTACCTGGCCTTCCTGCTCGTGCCGATCATGTGGTTCGTGGTGAACAAGACGACGTTCGGGCTCAACGTGCGGGCGATCGGTCAGACGCCCGAAGCGGCCGACACCCTCGGGGTGAGCGTCAACCTCACCCGAACGTTCACGATCGTGATCGCCAACTGCTTCGCTGGATTGGCCGGTGCCGCCCTCGCCCTCGAGGTCGGCATCTTTCAGCAGAACCTCACCGCAGGCCAGGGGTTCATCGCCATCGCCCTCGTGTACTTCGGCGCCTGGCGGATGCCGTGGGTGATGAGCGGAGCGTTGCTCTTCGGCGTGGTGTCCTCGACCGTCCTGCAGTGGAAGACGCTCGGCATCGTGTCCGGACCGTCGTCCAGCCTGCTCGCCATGGCGCCCGCCATCCTCACGATCCTCGTTCTCGTCCTCGTCAGCCGGCGCGTCAGCGCGCCGGCGGCGCTGACCCGTCCATTCGACCGGGCGGGATGAGGCCAAACCAATGTTCATTGACAGCAAACCCGGGAGAACCCATGAGAAAGCAATCGAGAACCTTCACGCTGCTCCTTGCGTTACTCGCAGCGTTCGCGCTGCTGGCCGCCGCATGCGGTAGCGACGGTGGCGACGACGGCGCCGCCTCCGATGACGGCGACGGCACATCGGCGACCGAACCGGCTGGTGATGATGGCGACGACGGCGGCGGTGGTGACGCCCTCCGCATCGCGGTCGTGGCGCCGAGTGCCAGCAATGACCTCGCCTTCACCCAGAGCATGGTCGACGCCGTCAACGCCATCGGCGAAACCCGCGACATCCAGTTCGACGTCACCGATGGCACCTTCGTCGTCGAAGATGCCGCCGCTGCGTTGCGAGGCTACGCCGAAGACGGGTTCGACCTCGTCGTCGCCCACGGCTCGCAGTACGGCGGCCCGCTCCAGGAGATCGCCCCCGACTTCCCGGACGTTTCCTTCGCCTGGGGCACCGCGGCCGACACCTTTGGGCTGCCCAACGTGTACGCCTACACCGTCCGTGCCGATGAGGGCGGCTTCGTGATGGGCACCATCGCGGCGCAGCTGTCGGAGAGCGGCGTTATCGGCGTGGTCGGGCCGGTCGAGGTCGGCGACGCCAAGTTGTACGTCGACGGCTTCGCCGCCGGCGCCACCAACCAGGACCCCGCCGTCACCGTGAACGTCAACTACATCGAGTCGTTCAGCGACGTGGCACTGGCCGCCGAAGCCGCCACCGCCCACGTCGGCAACGGCGCCGATGTGCTGACCGGTAGCGCCCAGATGGTCGTCGGGGCCACCGGTGTCGCCACCGAGTCCGGGGTGGCCTGGTTCGGTACGCAGGCCAACCAGACCGCCCTCGGGCCCGATGTCGTGGTCGCCTCGCAGGTGTACCACTGGGAGGTCGTGCTGGCCGACATCATCGCCGGCATCGATAGCGGAACCCTGGGCGGCGAGGTGTTCATCGCGACGCTCGCCAACGGCGGGCTCGTCATCGAATACAACGACGGCTTTGGCCTCGACGACGCGGTCCGGACGGCGGCCGACGCCACCGCGGCGGGCATCGCCGACGGGTCGATCTCGACCGGTATCGAGTAAAGCCGACGTGACCGACACCGACCGGGCAGTACCGATGCTGCAGATGGAGGGAATCACCAAGCGATTCCCGGGCGTCTTGGCGAACGACTCCGTCGATCTGACGGTGCTGCCCGGTCAGGTGCACACGCTCCTGGGTGAAAACGGAGCGGGTAAGAGCACGCTGATGAAGGTGCTGTACGGCCTGTATCGGCCCGACGAGGGGACGATTCGCCTCGACGGGGAGCCGGTGTCGATCACTTCGCCGTCGGATGCCATCAACCGCGGCATCGGGATGATCCATCAGCACTTCATGCTCGTCCCGACCCTCACGGTCGCCGAGAACGTTGCCCTGGGGCTCGGGGGTCGCGCCGGGCTGAGCGACATGCGGCCGGTCCGCCAACGGCTGGCCGAAGTGTCGGAGCGCTACGGGTTGCACGTGAACCCCGACGCGTACATTTGGCAGCTTGCGGTGGGGGAGCGCCAGCGGGCGGAGATCCTGAAGGCGCTGTATCGCGACGCCCGGCTGCTGGTGCTCGACGAACCGACCGCGGTCCTCACCCCACCGGAGGTGGAAGAGCTGTTCGTCACGCTCCGGCAGATGACGGCCGACGACAAGGGACTCGTTTTCATCTCGCACAAGCTTCACGAGGTGATGGAGCTGTCGGACGAGATCACCGTGCTGCGCGACGGTCGGGTTTCGGGCCAGACCCGGCCGTCGGAATCGACCCGGGAGTCCCTCGCCGAGCTGATGGTCGGGCGTCCGGTCGAGCTGACCCGGAACGTGGCCGCCACCGAGCGAGGCGAGCAACGGTTGGCCATCACCGGGCTCAACGTCATCGGCGACCGGGGCAACACCGCGGTGAAGAACTTCGACCTCGCGGTGCACAGCGGGGAGATCGTCGGTCTCGCCGGGGTTTCGGGCAACGGCCAACGAGAGCTGGCCGACGCCATCTTTGGCCTTCGCCCGATCCGTTCCGGGCAGATCGCGATCGACGGCGAACCGGTCACCGCGCCAACGCCGCGCAGCGTGCGCCAACGCGGGGTCGCGTACGTTCCCGAGGAACGGATGGTCGAGGGGGCCATCGGTGACTTCACCGTGGCCGAAAACCTGTTGTTGGTCGACTACCACCAGCCGCCCTATACCCGGCGGGGCCTGCTGAATCGGTCGGCCATCAGCTCGTGGTGCAACCGGCTGGTCGAGAACTACCGGGTGAAGACTCCCGACATCGAGACGCCCACCAAGAACCTGTCGGGCGGCAACATCCAGAAGGTCGTCATCGCCCGCGAGTTCACCTGCGATGCCGAGGTTCTCGTGGTGGCCCAGCCGACCCGGGGTGTCGACATCGGCGCCGCCGAGTACATCCACGAACGATTGCTCGAGCAGCGCGAAGCGGGCGCGGCCATCTTGTTGATCTCCGAGGACCTCGACGAGGTCATCCAACTTTCGGATCGGGTGGTGGTGGTGCTCGAAGGTCAGATCATGGGCGAGGTCGATCGGGCCGACGCCACGCCCCGCTCCATCGGGCTGCTCATGTCTGGGGTGCGCGACGGCGAGGCCTCAGCCTCCGCCGACTGAACGAAGCGCGACCGGGAACGAGCGGTTGACCTAGGCGTCGTAGCGATCGGTCGAGGCCATGAGCTCCGACAGTTTGGTGAGGCCGCGTTTGCTGTTGAACGCGAACCCGGCGCCGAACACCTTGGCGGTCACCGCCGCGGCGGGGCCGCGCATCTCAAACGCCGTGCTCCAGGCCAGCTCGCAGGCCTTGTCGCCGAGCGGCGTGATCACGTAGTCCTCGGCGAACGCGGTGACCGGCATGGTGCTGCGGTCGAAGCGAAAGCACATCCGGCGCCCCTCCTCCCAGGCCAGGAAGTACTCGTCGATGGTCTGGCCGCTCGCCTTCACCGTTCGAGTGGTGCCGACGCCGAAGGGCCGCTCGGAGGTCCACTCCACGTCGATACCGAGCCATTCCTTCCAGGCCGCCGCGTCCTCGAGACAGCGAAACAGCGCGTCGGCCGGTTTGGAGATTCGCTCGCGCAGCGTGTTCTGGTTGGGACCGGTGGTGGCGTAGTCGACGTCGACCGGTCGCAGATCGTGCAGCTTGGGCATGGCGCGAACCTACTCAATGCTCGACGGCCGACCGTTCTCGGCGGCGGCGGGTTGGCCTAACCGCCGGTGCCCGCAACCGCGGCGATGACGCAGATCTCGACCAGCAGCGCCTCGCGGGCCATGTGGGCCTGGACGCAGGCGCGGGCCGGGGCGAACCCGGCGGGCACCCAGGCCTCCCACACCTCGTTCATCAGCGCGAAGTGGGCGTCGATGTCCCGCAGGTAGATGGTGGCCGACAGCAGGTGTTCGCGGTCGCTGCCCGCCTCGGCCAGCAGCGCATCGACCCGGGCGAGGGTCGATCGGGTCTGGTCCTGGATGTCGGCGGTCGGGTCTTCGCACACCTGTCCGGCGAGGTACGCCACCCCGTCATTCACGACGATGGCGCTGGCCCGGGCCTTGGTGTTGGTTCGCTCGATTCCCATGGCGTGAAGCTAGCGGTTCGCACTGCGTCGCCGGAGAGAACGGGTCAGTAGTCGAGGCCCCGCATGGCGCCGATGCCCTGGGTGTAGGCGTGCTTGATCTCGGTCATTTCGGTGACGGTGTCGGCCAGCTCGACCAGTTCGGGGGCGGCGTCGCGGCCGGTGACGATGATGTTGACGTGCCGCGGCCGGTTGGCGATGGGTTCGACGATCTTGTCGACCGGCAACCAGCCGAACGACGACAGGTAGGTGAGCTCGTCGAAGATGAGCAGCTGGTGGTCGCCGGCGCTGATGAGCTCGCAGGCCTTGGCCCAGCCCTTCTCGGCGTGCGCGATGTCGTTGGTCATGTCATCGGAGTCCCACGTGAACCCCTCGCCAAAGGAGTACCAGTCGACCCCGAGCTGACGACCGACCTTCTCTTCGCCGACGTTCCAGTTGCCCGACTTGATGAACTGCACGACGCCCACGTTCCAGTCGCGGGCGACGCCGCGCACCATCATGCCGAAAGCCGACGATGACTTTCCCTTGCCGTTTCCGGTGTTGAGCACGACGAGCGAGTCGGCCCGCTTCAGCCCGTCGGGCCGAGGGTCTTCGGTTGGGGCTTCGTCGCCGGCGTCGGACGGGGAGCTGGTGGTGTCGTCGTTCATCGTGGTCGCAGGGTAGCAACCGGAACCGGCCCGATCCCCGTCGTCCGAGGAGCTACGGGCCGGCGTGCTTCTTTGGGAGTACGCGCCGACATCTTCGGGCGGATTCGCTGCGGACCTCGATCCTTCATCGTGAGGGTGGTGATCAGATCGATCACCCAGTCGATGAGAGGCAGTTGCGCCATGACGTTGCTCGAACCACGGGTCTCCGACGAGGCCCATGACGAAGTTCCCGCCGCTCGCTTGCGGGGGGCGACCAAGATTTACGGCGAGGGCGACGCCGCGGTGCACGCGCTGAACGGTGTCGATGTCGCCTTTGGTCGGGGGGAGTTCACGGCGGTGATGGGGCCGTCGGGGTCGGGCAAGTCGACCATGATGCACTGTGCTGCGGGGCTCGATCAGCTCACTTCTGGCTCGGTTCGGATCGGCGATCGTGAGCTGACGACGATGAACGATCGCGAACTCACGCTCCTTCGGCGGGCCGAGATCGGTTTCGTCTTTCAGGCCTTCAACCTCATCCCGAGCATCTCGGCCGAGGAGAATATCGTGATGCCCCTCGCGATGTCCGGGGAAAGGCCGCGCCACGGTGTGCTCGAGGACGTCGTTTCGGTGCTCGGGCTCGATGGTCGCCTCAGCCATCGCCCCAGCGAGCTGTCGGGCGGACAGCAGCAGCGGGTGGCTGTCGCCCGGGCGCTGGTCGCCGAACCGTCGATCGTGTTCGCCGACGAACCGACCGGCAACCTCGACACCCGCACGGGTGACGAGATCCTCGGCTTCATTCGGCGGGCGGTCGACGAGCGGCATCAGACCACCGTGATGGTCACCCATGACCCCGCCGCCGCGGCGTGGGCCGATCGGGTCGTCTTCTTCGTCGATGGGAGCGTTCACGGCGAACTGCGCAACCCCACCGCTGACACTGTGCTCGAAGTGATGAAGGGGTTGGGACGATGAACAACGTCTGGACTTCGGCGTTGAGGAGCGCCGTGGCGAACCGGTCCCGGTTCGCCCTCACCATCGTCGCCGTCGCCCTGTCCGTGGGCTTCCTGACGGCCACGCTCATCCTGTCCGACTCACTCACCGGGACGGCAGCCGACGACATCGCCGCCGCCAACGAGTCGATCGACTACGTCGTCACGGGCGAGACCATCTTTGCCGGCGATGGCGGGCCGGGAGATGCCGCTGTCCGGGCCGAACTCGCCCCCGAAGTTCCCGCTCAACTCCTCGCCGACCCGGCCATCGACGACGCGGTCGGTGTTGCCACCGGCTTCGCCAAGCTGGTTGACGACGGAGTTGCCGTCGGTGACGGCGTCGCCGCCGACGTCGGGCGAGCATGGGCCACAAACCCCGTGCTGAACCCCTTTACCCTCACCCGTGGTGAGGCGCCCGCTGGGATCGGCGAAGTGGTCATCGACGACGGCCTGGCCAACCAGGGCGACCTGTCGGTTGGCGACGCCGTCGAGGTGCTGACCGCCACCGGCGTGACGGAGATGGTCGTGTCCGGAACCGCGGGTTTCGGCGGTGCCGACGCCGCTCCCCTTCAGCGCACGATTCTGTTCTCCGAGGCGGGCGCTTCCGCGTTGTTGGAGATCGACGGGTTTGGCGAGGTCCTGATCGAATCGACGGCCGATCCTGCCGCCGTCGCTGCCGTCGTGCGCAGCGCCGATGACACCGCGCTGACCTCGACCGGCGCAGAGGCCATCGCGCTTGCCCAGGACGCGGTGGCGTCACCGTTCACGTTCCTGTCGGTCTTCCTTCTCACCTTCGCCGGCCTGGCAACGGTGGTGGGCAGCACCATCATCTACAACACGTTCGTGATCGCCATGGCGCAGCGCAAGCGCGAACTTGCGCTCATGCGGGCCATCGGTGCCACCCGCCGCATGGTGCTGCAGGTCGTGATGGCCGAAGCGCTGGTCATCTCGTTCGTCGCCACCGCCGTCGGGTTGAGCCTTGGCCTCGTAGGTGTGGGTGGCGTTCGCAGCCTGATGGGTGCGCTCGGCGTGCCCATCCTCGCCGGGTCGACGGTCGTGACCGGGCAGACCATCGTGCTGGCCTCCGCCGTCGGGGTGCTCGTCACCATGGCCTCGGCCTGGTTCCCGGCCCGCCGAGCGTCGGCCGCCGCACCGATCGAAGCCTTGCGCGAGGCCGCGGTCGAGACGACCGTCGCCGGACGTTGGCGCCTCGTCTCGGGCTCAGCCCTGTTGATCGCCGGGATCGGCGCGGCGATCGTCGCCGCCACCGCCGAGAACGCGCTGGCTCTCGTAGGAGGCGCGCTGGTGGTTCCCGGCCTCATCCTCGCCGGCCCCGCCATCGTCACGGTGGCATCTCGCGTCGTTCGAGCGCCGCTCGAACGCCTGCTCGGTTCGCGCGGCGTGATCGCGTCGAACAACCTCGACCGCAACCCGAAGCGGTCGTCGTCGACCTCGCTCGGTTTGACCATCGGGGTCGCCATGGTCGGGTTCTTCGCGGTGCTCGCCAGCTCGCTCACCGCCAGCTTCACCAGCTCGCTCGACGAGCAACTGACGGCCGACCAGGTTGTGGCTTCGGTCAACCCGGAATGGTCCACGATCGACCCGACGCTCATCGCTCGGGTTCGGGCTGTACCCGAAGTGGAGGTAGCCAGCGCGATCTCGGTGGTCGACGGCGGGATCGAGGGGACCGAGGCGGTCGTCGGCGGCATCGATCAGCAGGCTTCGGAACTGTTCGACTTCGGTGTCGCCACCGGTTCGCTGGACGCTCTCGCCGATGGTGGTGTCGCCGTGTGGTCCGGGACCGAAACGGCGACACCCGCGCTGGGGCAGGAGGTGACGCTCTCGCTTCCGAGCGGAGACCTCACCGTTCCCGTCGTGGCCGTGTTCGACAACAGCTTGGCCGGCTTCGATCCGCCCACCCACCTACTCGACCAGTCGGTGCTCGGCGCGGCCGAGCCCGGGGTGCTCGACAACGTCTTGTTCGTGGCGCTGTCCGACGATGCCGGAGCCGTCGACGCCCTCCGCGACGTCGTGGCCGCCACACCGGGATCCCTGCTCCAGACCGCCGACGACTATGTCGCCAACGCCAGTGCCGAGGTTGACTCCATCCGCAACCTGGTCTTCGCCATGCTCGGCCTCACCGTGGTCATCGCGGTCGTCGGGGTCGCCAACACCACCACCTTGTCCGTCTCGGAGCGGGTGCGGGAGATCGGGCTATTGTGGGCGATCGGCTCGACCCAGCGAGACGTCCGCCGGATCATCCGTTGGGAGGCCGCCGTGCTCGCCCTCGTGGGCACGAGCATCGGTCTGGCCATCGGTGTCGGCGGCGCCTGGGCGCTGATCGCCGCGGTCGGCGGGGGCGAGGTCACGGGCGTTGCGATCCCCTGGTCGCAGCTCGCCGTTCTGGGTGGCGGCGCCCTCGCCGCTGCGGTGGTTTCGGCCGCGGCGCCGGCCTGGCGCATCTCGCAGCGACCCACGCTGTCGGCCCTCGCCGGTTGAGCCCTGCCAGGATGATGGGGATGCACCCACTGAGCGCGCGGCGCCCGCTGCTGATCGACCTCGCCATGGCATTGGCGAGCGCGGCGTTCGGCTTCGCGGTGCTCCTCATCGACCTGGAAGGCCAGATTGGCGATCCCGGCCTGGTCGACTTCCTCCTCGTCGGCGCGGGGTGTGCCCTGGTGCTGTTTCGGCGTCAGCAACCGATCGTGACCGCGGTGGCGATCGTCGGGGTCCGGGTCGCCGTGATTCTGGTCACCGGAACCGAGATCGCCCTCGTGTTCGCCACCGTGTTCATCTTCCTGGAGGTCGGCCGGCGCAACGACCGCAGGGTCGGGTACGGACTCGCGTTCGCCGGATCGCTGGCGACGTCGATCGCCATCGCGGTGTGGGGTGCCGAGGAGGACCCACTCATCGCCGAGTTCCTCGCCGAGGCCGGCTCGTTTCTGCTCCCCGTGGCCCTCGGCGATGCGGCCCGCAGCCGGGAAGGTCGGCTGGCGGCGTTGATCGAGGCCGAAGCCGACCGCCGGGTGCACGACGAGCGGCGCCGCATCGCCCGCGACCTCCACGACGTGGTGGCGCATGCGCTGACCGACATTTCGATCCAGTCCGGGGTGGCTGCCCACTTGTTGGGCGACGACAACGAGCAGGCTCGACGGGCGCTCGAACGCATCAACGCCTCCGGCAAGTCGTCGCTCGAGGATCTTCGGGCGATGGTGGGTGTGCTTCGGTCGACCGACGAGGCGCCGCTGCAACCCACCCCTACCGACGATCTCGGCCCGATCGTCGAACAGGCCGAACGCATCGGCATCGCCCTGAGCGTGAAGCGGTCGGGGTCGTTCGCGGCCGATACCAGCGATGCCTGCATCGTGGCCGTGCATCGCATCATGCAGGAATCGGTCACCAACATCGCCCGGCACGCCGGGCGCACGAGTGCCACCCTTGCGCTGGTGCACCACGACGAGCATGTGAAGCTCACCATCAACAACAGTGCGCCCCGCGAGCCGACGACCGCCCCGGATTCGACCGGGGTGGGCATCGTCGGCATGCGGGAGCGAGCCGAATCGCTCGGCGGCTCACTCACCGCCGAACCGACGCCCTCGGGTGGCTTCGTGGTCGAGGCGACCCTTCCCTACCGACTGGCGGAACCCTCATGAGCTCGATCCGTGTGCTGGTGGTCGATGACCACGAGATGATCCGCACCGCGTTCGTCGAGTTGATCGAGGCGCAAGCCGACATGGAGGTGGTCGGTACGGCGGCGACGGGCGTTGAGGCGGTCGCCGGTGCGATCGCCCGCCGGCCCGACGTGGTGCTGATGGACGTGCGCATGCCCGAGCTCGACGGCATCGCGGCCACGCAGCAGATCTGTGGGCACGCCGACCTCGAAGCCACGGCGGTGCTCATCCTCACCACGTTCGATCTCGACGAATACGTCTACGACGCCCTGCGGGCCGGAGCCTCGGGGTTCCTTCTGAAGGACACCGCGGCGGACCAACTGCTCGTCGCCATCCGCGTGGTCGGTGCCGGTGACGCGCTGATCGCCCCGGCCATCACCCGCCGCCTCATCGCTGAGTTCGCGGCCCGACCGGCGACCCATGATGACCCCCGACTGGAACAGCTGACCCCGCGCGAACTCGAGGTGTTGGCCGAGGTCGGCAACGGCCACACCAACGACGAGATCGCCGAGCGGCTGTTCATGAGCCCGCTCACCGCCAAGACCCACGTGAGTCGTCTCCGCACCAAGCTCGCCGCCCGGGACCGGGCCCAGTTGGTCGTCATTGCGTTCCGCAGCGGCCTGGCCCGCCTCGAAGGGGAGTGAGGCGCCGCTGATCAGGCGTCGACCGGCGCGCCGGCCATCTATGGTCGCGAGGTGGCCAGAGAGATAGCGCAATCGGGTCGTCCGTTCACAGTGCTGGAAGTCGAGGTCAGCGACGCTGGCGTCGCGGTCGCCGCGATCGACGCGCCGCCGGTGAACGTGATGACGGCAAAGCTGCTGTACGAACTCCACACCTTCGGCCAGTGCGTCCGCGACGACCCCGGCGTCCGGGTGGCCGTGCTGCGCAGCGCCAACCCGGAGTTCTTCATCGCCCACTTCGATGTGCAGCTGCTGCTGGACAGCCCGCGCGAGGGCGAAGCCCAGCGGGCGGAGACGCCGAACCTGTTCCATCAGATGTGCGAGCTGTTCCGCACGAGTCCGAAACCCACGCTGGTGGAGATCGCCGGCCGGGTGGGGGGCGGCGGTCATGAGCTGGCGATGGCCTGCGACATGCGCTTCGGCGCGCTGGGACAGACGGTCATCAACCAGATGGAGGTGCCGCTGGGGATCATCCCCGGTGGGACCGGTACCCAGCGCATGCCTCGACTCATCGGTTCGGGGCGCACGCTCGAGATCATCCTGGGCGGCGACGACATCGACGCGGCGACCGCGGCCGACTGGGGTCTGCTGAACCGGGCGCTGCCGCCGGATGAACTGCGGCCGTTTGTGGATCGCCTGGCCAATCGAATCGCCTCGTTCCCGCCCGCAGCGGTGGCCGCGGCCAAGGCCTCGATCCTGCACGCCGACGAGTTGCCGCTGGCCGATGGCATGGTCGAGGAGGCCTACCTTTTCGAACAGACCATGCGGAACCCCGAAGCGCGCGAACGGATGGCGACATTCATGGCGCGCGGCGGCCAGACCCGGGACGGTGAGCTGTCGGTGGCCGACCTGTCGATGGGCGTCGGGCCCGAGGCGGGTTAGGCGTCGCCGATCATCGCGAGCGTCTCATCGACGAGGGCCGCCACGGGGGGCAAGGTGAGGTCCCGGTGGTGTGCCTGACGCACCTCGTCGCCCAGTCCGATCACCGTCTCGGCTTCACCCGAATCCCACACCGTCACCTGGCCATCTGCCCCCGCAGACCGAAACGTGATCCACGCGGCGTGCTTTGGGCGTCCGTCGTCGGCCGAGCGATCGACCGCGGCACCTGCGGCCCGCCCGGCCGGGGTTTGGGCGCGCTCGCGCATCAAGGCGACGAGAGCATCGATGTCAATCATTGCTGGTTCGCACCACCATGGAATCGGCTGTTCCCTTGCAGGAAGGCTCTTACCCTACGCTTTGGGGTACCGGTGATGTGTCGGCGACAGGGCCGGCGAGCCGGTCGCCAGCCTCGAGTGACTGCGGTGGTTCATGACGGATGAGTCTGGGAAGCAATCGGCGCTCAAGGCGTTGCTCGATGCCGGCACGGTGTGGGCCGCGACGGGACATGGGCAACCCATGGTCGACGGTGCCGCGGCCGCGCTGGTCGCCGGTGTCGACTCGCCAACGCTACGCATCCTCGCCGGAGCCCCCGCCCGCTCGGCCGACCAGGAGGCAACGGAGCTTGCCGGCGACGTCTTCGCGGAATTGGGGCTCGCCTTGCCGACCAAGTTCTCCGAGGAGGCCTATGTCGCTCTGGCCCGCTTGAAGGCGCAGCAGTTCCTGGATGGCGAACTGTCCGCTCGGCAGTTGGCGAATGAGTTGTGGGGCATCTACTCCGCATCCGACGACAACCCCGCCCTCGCAGCAGCCTCGGGACTCGGCGATTGGTACTCGCTCCTCGACGACGGTGGCATTCCGTCCGACGAGGCCGCAGTGGATGCCCGGGTCCGAGCGTGCGCCGAGGAACTCGCGTCGGGTGCCATGCCCCGGGACCACCGCCACGGCAACCGGGACGAATAGCAGTTCCGCACACGGGACGAAACGGGCTGCGTCGCTCGGCGACGAGGCGACGAGTTGGAGCGGGTGAGGGTAATCGAAACCCCGTTCCAGCTTGGGAAGCTGCCGGGCCGGGTGGGCGCGATCGGACGCTGACCTGCGTTTTCCCTGGTCGAAGGCGGTTTTTGCGGGAGCCTGCTTCGACCGCCGAACACCGTCAGTGACCCTTGTTCCCCGATGTTCTCGGCACTTTGTAGGCACGGGACCCTGGCTCAGAGGCGCGATGGTCTCGGAGTCACCTCCTCCAGAACCTCTTGAACCGAGCCGTGGCGGTGCCCTGGGATGCGGTCACACAGTCAGCGACGTGCTCGAGCGGGATGTCCAGCTCCGTGGCAAGGGCTAACGCGGCTGGGACCACCCAGAACGGGGAGATGCTGTCGAATGGGGCATCGGTTGGTGTCTCATTGAAGACGGTCTTCAAACAGTCTTCGGCGAACGAGTACTGCAGCTGGCCAACGCGATCGTCGGATGCGATCAATCGCCGACGCACCTCGCTGAAGTATCCGTGTGCTTCATTCCAACGGTTGGTGTCAGCGATGATGACGGCGAGGTGATGGTGGACCTCGGAGTCAGGCACTTTGCCATCGAAGAGCTCAATGAGCGCAAGCATCTGGGTTTGAGCAACGCCGGTGTATCCGCCTGCCATTACGGGTCAGCCCTCCACTCGGAGATGACCTCGAGCGCTCCAACGATGTGGTCGTTGTCGCCGACCTGCTGCACGTCGAATTGCGAGAGGTAGCCGGAGTCGACCTCGAAACGGAGGACGTACCCGACGTTGCCGTTCTGGTCGTCCTTGGTGTTCCAGTCCCTGGCGATGCGGGTTGCGTACGGCTCGTTGGTCACCGGGTAGAAGATCGGCTGCCAATCAAGCCGCGGCGGGAACCGCCGCCAGTCGCTGGCGGCGATCAGGTCGAGCTCGGGTTGCCCGACCGGTCGGTAGAGAGTGGTTGTCGCCACCCATCCAGTGTGGACGTTCGTAGCGTCTTTGCCAGCCAGTTCCGAGAGATCTCCGACTCCGGGCTCTCGGCCGCTCTCCTCGGTGCGCAGGCAGCAGAAGAGGCCGCGACGGTGACCGGTACTGTGGATGCCATGGGCATCGTCAAAGGTCCGAGCGAGGGAGGGTCGGGAGGCAAACGCGGTCATCGCAACATGGAGCACTGGGGCTTCAACGACGAAGTCAAGGAGGCAGCGAGGAGCCGCCGACGACTCGACGACCGAGACCTCTCCAAGAGCGACGAAGCACCGGAGGGCTGGATGTCGCTGTCGGGCGACAGAGCTCGACGCTTCGAGAAGGAGGCAACTGCTGAGATCGGACGGGGTCATGATCTCGATGGCGTCGATCTCTCCGCAGTGAGCACGTGCCCAGGTTGCGACGACGTGCTTTTTCGCTTGCCGGACGCAAGTTTCGCAATCGTGCATCTGACGTGGAGCGGCAATCGAGAGAGGCCGCCGTGGCCACAGAGCACGAAGCTCGGCGGCTTCCTCGCCGTGGATTCGGCAATCGCGCAACATGAGCACTGAGTTCGCTGACTCCGAACACGCGGCCGTCCTCGGGCGCTGTCTTCGGATCGCCGTAGAGGGCTCGTACTTTCCTCGACGGTGAGCCGGCTGGCCTTGCGGTCTGTGTTCGAGCAAGCGGGTTGAAGAACGGGCCCGTTTCGCCGATACTGAAAGGGCGCCACGGTGTTATGTCGTGGTGAAGTCGCAAGTCCCGGAGTGCCAGGCCGAGGGCCGCCGCAAGGCAGCCGACTAGGACGGGAGCCGGGGCTTTCGCATTTTCAGCTGAGGTGCTTGGGTTCGCCTTCCAGCACCCCACCGTTTGTGAGCTGGCTGAACCACGTGACGTCACCATGGACGAGGTAGTCGTGGATCGCGCCGTTGATGGCGTCTGCGATCCAGAGAACCCGCTCGGACTTGCTTCGCCAGTCGTACACGAAGGGCACGCCACCGCTCGACTCGAACTTGTCGAGCAGCGTTCGTTTGTCACGGCCGTTGGTCACGTCATCGACTGACTCGATGATCAGATGATCGACTCCTTCGACGTGCAGTTGCGTCGACAGATCGGCCAACAGGAGCTGCCGAGCCTTGCGCTGACCTCGGCGTCCGACCGTCTGGTAGCGGCTGTGGGCGACCACGCCATGCTCAAGGATGATGTCCGTGATGCGGTGGCGGGCGGCTGGGCCCTCCTTGTGCCAGTGAAACGGCCGCTTTCGCCCCGGCGTGTCGCTGAAAAGCCCGGAGAGCGCCTGGTCGACATCAGTGGCTGAGAGCGTGACGGCTGTCGTGAGCACGTAGTGAACCCCGGCACCCACTGCGGGCACCGTCTCGTCGATGACTGCGATCAGCTCGCCGATCAGTGGGTTGCCGTCAGAGAGTCCCGATGGTTGCGAAGGCCGATTCACGAATACTCGAACCCGAGCGCATTCTTCGAGGCGCCCCGAGCCTTCCGGGCCTGACGGGCGAGGCCCTCGATCGCGATGTCGAGGAGCTCATCGTCAACCTGCGTCGCGACGAACTCGAGTTCATCCAGAAGTCCGAGGCACTGCTGAGGATTCAGGAATCGGCGCTCATGGGACCATCCGAGTACCGGAAGAAGGTGGCGTTCGTAGGCAGAGGCGATCGCCAAGAGTCGATGCCAGAGTCGTTCCGAAATCCGCAACCCATCATCACCGACGACACCCTCGACCAGAAACACGCGCACCGGCGGGTCGTCGGCGTACCTATTTGGGTCGAAGCGATCGGAGTAGCGCCCATCAATCCCGCTGCCTCTCATCGAGTTGGAGCGGGTGAGGGGAATCGAACCCCCGTATTCAGCTTGGGAAGCTGCTCGGTCGGGTTTGGCGCTGCGGGCCGCTGACCAGCCTTTTCCCTGGTAGAAGGCGGTTTTCGACGGCTTGTGCTCTGACCGCTGGACCCCGCTCGCGACCCCTGTTCTCCGATGTTCTAGGCACGTTCTAGGCACGAACCTGGCTTACCGGTCGCCGACGACGCGCTCCAGCTCATTGGCCAACCGGTAGATGTCACCTCGAAGATCGCCGAGCCGATCGTTGATCTGCGCGGCATTGTTCTAATCTAGAACGTGGCCGTTGAGCGGGTGGATCACGAGATCGTTGAGGCTTCCCATGCCACCGAACGCCTGCAGAAGGTGTTGGAGTGCGTAGGTATCGCCGGACCGTAGGCGGCGAAGATCCGTTTGAAGCCAGTTGTTCCAGTGCGTTTCCCCAGCCGACCCGAGGAGTAACACGAGTGACTCGATGGATTGGCAGAGCTCTTGTAGTTTGCCATCCCGCGGGGAGGCCGGAGTCCCGTCATTCATCGCGCTCTGCCCACTCCCGCATGGACCCTGCAATGCTTGCAGTCTCCTCGCCGGCAGCTAATTCGAAACCCCCAACTTCTGTCCGCCATGATCCCGCAGGGCCATCGCGCACCACGATCTCCAGCAGGTTGTGTCCGAGAGCGTCAGACGTTGCCCGGATCGTTAGGTCGTACTCGGGTGACTCCCATTGCCGCTCGCCTTCCCATCCGCGCCACGACGCAGCGAGTCCATCGAAGAAGTCAGCGAGCGTGCCCCAGCTGAAGCGGTACATGAAGACGACCCGCTCGATGTTGAGGCCGTCAGCGTGAAGCTCGATGACGAAACTCGACCCGGAGTACGGATCGTCAGAGGCCGATCGCGACGCCGATCGGAAAACCGCAGTTCGTGAACCGTGTCCGATGGTGACGTCGTCAGCCATTGGACACTCTGAGGGCACTGGTCAGGCGGGCAAGCGCCTCGTCGTACTGGGCACGGTCGAATACGAACGGCCCGAACTCCGTGTAGTCGCGCCCTTTTCGGTATGGCTGCTCGAAGTCTGACCATGTGACGGTCTCGTCCGTAGCCCGAATGGTGGCGAGCAACGGCCAGCAGCCCCATTCCCCACACTCGCATCCGAGCAGAGGGACCTTCGCACTTGGCTGCGGCGCGGACCGTCCGAGGTAATGCGCATCGAGTGGCCCGAAGCGGTAGAAGCTCGGGATGATGCCGCCATACCCATCAGCCGGCTCGTAGCCGCGGGCTCTCTCGAACGCATCGATCAAAGTCGTGAGAGGCTCATTGTCGACGACCGGTACGACCTCGGTGGCGCCGCTGAGATCTGAACGCTCCTCGACTGCGAAGCCGGCTCGAAGCGTCCGTCCGGGGCTCATGATTGCGCCCTCCACTCCGAGACGACCTCGATCTCGCCGACGATGTGCTCGTTGAACGTGTCGAGTTGCTCGGCCGGGATCCAGTATTCGAGGCATTCGTCGTCGCCGACCTGCTGGATGTCGAACTGCGCGAGATAGTCGGTGTCGACCTCAAAGCGAAGGACGTAGCCGACGTTGCCGTTCTCGTCGTCCTTGGTGTTCCAGTCCCGGGCGATTCGGGTGGCGTACGGCTCGTTGGTCACCGGGTAGAAGATCGGCTGCCAATCGAGGCGCGGCGGAAAGCGCCGCCAGTCGCTGGCGGCGATCAGGTCGAGCTCGGGTTGCCCGACCGGTCGGTAGAGATTGGTTGTCGCCACCCATCCAGTGTGGACTGCCGAGGCGCGCTTGGCAGCCAATTCCGAGACATCTTCGGACTCCAGGTTCTGGGCACGCTCTCCTACCCTGATTGCCTCAGTGGTCTCGGTAGCAGAAGAGGCCGCGACGGCGAGCGGTACTGTGGATGCCATGGGCATCTTGAAGGGTCCGAGCGAAGGGGGTTCGGGCGGCAAACGCGGTCATCGCAATATGGAGCATTGGGGCTTCAACGACGAGGTGAAGGAGGCGGCGCGGACCCGTCGGCGTCTCGATGACCGCGACTTCTCCAAGAGCGAAGAGGAGTCTGTCGGCTGGATGCCGCTGTCGGGCGAACGCGCTCGACGCTTCGAGAAAGAGGCGATTGCTGAGATCGGTCGCGGCCACGATCTCGCAGGGCTCGATCTCACAGCGGTCGGCACGTGCCCGGGTTGCGACGACGTTCTGTTCCGGTTGAGCGACTCGAGTTTCGCGATCGTGCATCTGACCTGGAGCGGTAATCGCGAGACGCCGCCATGGCCGCAGACTACGAAGCTCGGCGGCTTCGTCGCCACGGATTTGGCGATTGCGCAGCATGCGCACTGAGTTCACAGGGATCCCGGTCGGCGCGCAGGAGCGACGGAGGCCTGTCCTCCGAAAGAGTTTGCTCATGGCGAATTCAATTGATCGGCTGGGGGATGTCGATGACTAGCTCGAATCGCATGAGCCGGGTGGATCTGAGTCACTTGCTCGACGCAAGGTGCTTCCCGAAGGCCACGTACAGCTTGTTCGGCTCCCACGGCGACGATGCCGTCGTGCTCGACAACCGGGGCGGTCAGTGGGTTGTGTTCTACGCGAAGCGAGGGGACGAGGAGAACGTCAGCAAGTTCGACGATGAAGCGTCAGCGTGTAACGAGGTACTACGGCGTGTTGAGATAGCGGTTCCACCTCGAATGCGGTGGACTTGGTACTTGAGCGAACAAGGCTTTGAGGTTGAATTCAGCGAATCAGCAGAGGGAGTCGCTGCTTCTCTCCGTCGCATCGGGAGTCCGGCAGTTCTCATGCCGAAATACGGAATCGGGAGCAGCCAAGAGGATGCCGCAAGGAGTGCAGCGGAGCGCTGGAGACTTGAGCAACGGGGTACTACAGCAGAAGCCGAGAGGTCGCTGTCGGAAGCTGTCGTGATCTGGACGGGTTATGGCGCGCACGAGCGACCGCAGCGGGACGAACAGTCCATGGTTGAGCACTTCGGTGAAGCAGCTGCAGTCGATCTTCTGCCTCGGGTCCGGATGCTGGAGGAGGACTTCTATCGTTCCGATGCTCGGCACTTTGCCGGCAGCCTGGAGGAGATGAGCGAGAGGGCTATGGCCGACTTTCGACAGCAACATCCTTCGGTTGCGGAGGCCGCCGTCGCCGCTCTGGCCTGGTGTTACAGCTTTGATTTCAAGTAGGCGACACCGTTGGGTGTCAAGGGACCGCCAGCGGCGGAGGTGAGGACACGGAGCGAAGCGGAGTCCCGCGGCCGACCCTTGACGCCGGTTCATCGACATAGTCGATCTAGCTCTGCCCGGTGGGCGGAGCTTGGCTGCCTCATCGTCCGATGCGCATGGCGTTGTCGTGCCTGATGCTGCTGTCTTGGGTGAGCTGGTTCGTTGTTGTGGCGGCGAGCGCTCGGCTGTGCAGGAATGCTCTCGTGACGCTGGGGCCGTGGATCGGTCCGAGTCCTGCGGTCAGACCGTGGGCGGCCTGGTGCTGATCGAGGTAACCGAGGGCCGTGTCCCATGCTCGGATGGGTTCGCCCTTCAGCGGCCGCTCGCCGGTGGTGTTGGTGATGCGCTCGGGTGGGTTGCGTCGGAGTTGGCGGGTGCGGATGCGTCGGTCCTCGGCCAGTTGTGAGTCGACGTCGTGCAGCCGGCTCTGCATCTCAGGTCGTCGCGCGTTGAGTCGGCGCGCGTCTGCGAGGTCGTGCCGTAGTTCGTCGAGTCGACCGGTCTCGCCGTGGATCGACCTGTCGAGTTGGTCGATGCGGTCGGGTAGGCGCTCGGTCTTTGAGCGGGCGTTGGTGATCTCGGGCTCGTGCCGCCGTCGTCTGAGCGGGCGGTCGTACATATCGAGGGCGTTGGTGGCCTCGGCGAGTTCTGCGACGGCGAGATCGCGGTTCGTGGTCGCTGTGCGGATTCGTGCTGTCGATGCTTCGATCGCTGTCGGTAGGTGGCGGAGGTCGATGTCGAGTTGGTGAACCGTGTCGATGAGTTGTGCCTGCTCGCTGAGCAGCGCGCGAAGTTGGTTGGGTGGGAGCGTGCCGGGGCGGTGGCGCTCGGTTCCGGCGAGTTCTGCCTGGCGGGCGATAGCGGGTTGGTCGATCCAGCTTCGGGCGACTGACTCTGCGAAGACGTCGACGGTAGCCTGTTCGCCGGTGGTGG
>CALHYX010000007.1 GCA_938041035.1 uncultured Acidimicrobiales bacterium
AACCATCTGGTGCCAGGCACCAGATGGTTCGCGGCGGCGGGTAGACCTACCCATTCCCGGTATTGCGGCCGCGGGATACAACGAACGTGGCAACGAGTTACCGGCTCCCATGGGCTGGTAGCGACAAGGTCTCCGCTGTGGCACCCCTGCGGCGGAGACGATCGATGGCGCGGCGCCGGTCGACCGACAACGACCGGCGTCGCTCCTTCATTTTTCGGTCCTGGTTGAGCCTGCGAAAACTGAAGCGGCGAACCATCTGGTGCCAGGCACCAGATGGTTCGCGACGCGTTGTGGGGCCGGTTAGTGAAGCGGGTCGTCCTGGTCGTCGGCCGCCTCGGCGGCGAGTCGGTCGCGGCGCAGGGCGAACCAGACCACGCCGAGGCCGAGGATGACCCCGGGAACGGCTCCGACGGCGAACCCGCCGCCGAACGACGAGTCTCCGCCGGCCAGGTCGAGGATCACTCGAGTGCCGCCGGCGGCGTAGATCAGCCCGAGGACGATGACCAGGGCACCCCGGCGGCGACGGAAGTCGGAGCTGCTGACCGTGTACGGGGCGTGGTGGCGGCTCGAGTACCACTGCACCGCGGTCGTCGCCGCGACGAGCGGCGCCAGTATGGCCAGCGCGTACGGCAGCGCCGAACTGCCACCGATGAGCAGCACGATACCGACCGCTGCGAAATGGCCGATCGCCATCAGTTGGAAGCCGATGGTGGCGGCCTCGTACCAGACGAACCGCTGCCGTTCATCGTCGTAGAACGGATGGTCGAGGTCGCCAATCCAGCGCAGGGTTGCTTCGGTGGCGGACGGTGTGGCGTCGTCGATGGTCATCATTGGGTGTCCCCTGGTTGGTCGTCGGGGCCGAACAAGGCCTCGACGGTAGTTGTGAGTGTGGTGGCGATTCGCAGGGCGAGATACACCGATGGCGAGTAGTCGCCGGCTTCGATCGACACGATCGTCTGCCGGCTGACCTGGGCCGCCTCGGCCAGCTGGGCCTGCGTGAGCTCAGCCATGCGACGGTGACGGCGAACTCGGTTGTCCTGGGTGTCCGTCGCCTGCTTGGCCATGGACGCAACGTAAAGCACTCTCGACATTGTGTCAAGAATGCTTGTCATAATGTCTATGAAACTTTACGTATCGGGTGACACCATTCGCCGCGGCGGGCTGGGCGAATGGTTATTCGCTCACGACCGGCCGTTAGCTGTCCGGGCTGATGTCGAGCACGGAGCCGACGTCGAATGCGTCGAACCGCCCGGCCGCGCCATGGATCACGTATTGGGTGTTGGCTGCCCGGTAGCGGGTGCATTGGGCTCCGTCGCCTTGGCAGGGCGGGGTGGCCCGGTGGATCACCCCGAGTGTCCCGTTGCCGTCGAAGAAGGCCATGTCGATTTCGATGAGCGCCCGAAGCGTCCAGAACTCAACCGAGCGCGGCTCCGGGTAGACGTAGACCACCCCGTCGAGCTCGAACAGTTTGGGGACACCCATCAGGCCCGTGCTGCGCTTGTTGTTATCGTCGGCCACCGCCAGGATCAGCGTCTCGCCGTCGATGGCGACCCGGGCGATGTCCCAGGTGGCGAACTGCTCCGGCACCCGTAGTTCAAACCCATCGAAGTCCAACACGACCGACCCGGTCGTGTCGCCGTCGTCAGCCGCGACACCTGAGCCACCGACCACCTCGAGCTCTTCGCCGACCTGGTTGAGCGTGCCCTCGAGCAGTTCCCCGGTGGAGGGGCGGAACACCGACAACCGCATGGGGGCATCGGCGCCGTTGCTGCGCAGGACATCGCAGTACGTCGCCATCGTGGCGTCGGTCGCGAGCGGGATGCCTTCCAGACTCAGGAGGAAGTCGCCGGCTTCCAGGCCCGCGAGATCCGCGGCCGAACCCGTCTCCACCGACTGGGCGAAGACCCCGCTGACGTCCTCGTCGAGCACGAGCGCCTGACCGTTGACGCCGATCGAGTGGCCGTCGTCGCCGCCGGCCAGGGTCGTGATGAGCGGCTGGGCGTCGGTCGCGGTGATCGCAAAGTTCTGATCGGACTCGGCGTTGACGGCAAAGTTGATGCCGACCACGTCGCCCTGCTCGTCCACGAGCGGGCCACCCGAGTTGCCCCCGTTGATGCGAGCACTGTGTTCGGTGACGGCTTCGACGCTCGTCCACCCGGTATCGCCGTCGGCCCTGGCCTTGGTGACAATGCCGGTGGTCAAGGTGTATTCGGGGTCACCGAGCGGGAAGCCGGCCGAATAGATTTCGGTCCCCACCGCAGGGTTCTCGGTCACGAGTGTCAAGGGCGTGAAGCCGTCGCCCGCGACCTTGATGACCGCCAGGTCGCTGCATTCGTCCACCCCGAGCACGACGGCGTTGCGGGGTTCGTCTTCGCCGCCGACGTAGGCCTGGAGAATGGCCGACCCGGTGACGACGTGGTTGTTGGTGACCGCGACGCCGTCGGCGCCGATGAAGAACCCGCTACCGCCCCAGGTTCCGCGGACCTCGCCCTCCGCGGTGTCGACGAAAGCGCCGGTCGCCTCCAACCGGATGACGCTGCCCTGCACATCGCGGAACGACGCGACCGCATCGGAGCTGTCCGGCTCCTCGGTCGGGGGTGGATCGGGGGTGGCGGTGCCGTCCGCCGGCGGGGAGCTTGATCCGGCGGTGGAGGCGACGGTGTCGGGCGGAACCCCGGCATCGGTCAGATTCTCGCCGCAGCTGGCCCCGACCAACAGCGTGGCCAGCAGGACGGCGAGTGCTCGGCCCCATCTTCGTTTTACCATCGGCAAAGTCTGGCATTTCTCCGCCATCGGTGGTGTTCGGGTGGGGTGGGACGGTCCGAGACCGGCGATTCACACCTTCGTCAGATTCGGAAACTAGGGTTGAAGACGGTTGCCGTGTCCCGCGTCGGCGACCAGAGAGCATTCCGTGAATTTCGACATAGGCATCGAAGGTCTCGATGACGTCCAACCGATCGGTCGGGGCGGTTCGGCGTTGGTGTACTCGGCCCGTCAGGTGGCCTTTGACCGCTGGGTGGCGGTCAAGGTGATCACGAACGTCTGGGATGAGGCGACCCTGCGGCGGTTTCGCCGCGAGCAGCAGGCGATGGGCCGGTTGTCGACGCACGCCGGCATCGTGCCCGTGTACACCGCCGGCACCACCACTTCGGGCAACCCGTATCTGGTGATGCCGTACTACCGAAACGGCTCGCTTCACGATCGCCTCACCTCCGAGCCCCTGCCGGTGGACGAAGCCGTGAAGCTGGTCGCGCAGGTCGCCCGAACCCTGGCGGTGGTGCACGAACAGAAGGTCCTGCACCGCGATCTCAAACCCGGCAACATCTTGATCGATGACCACGGCCAGCCACTGATCGCCGACTTCGGCATCGCCCGCACCGGCTATGACTCCACCGGCTCGCTTTCGACCTCGTTGACCCTGACCCCGGCGTACAGCCCGCCCGAGGCGTTCTACACCGCGACGCCTACGGTGCAGACCGACATCTACGGGCTCGGCTCAACCCTGTGGGCGGCGATCGCCGGTCGTCCACCGTTTGTCACTCCGGGCGCGGACGACGGCCCGTTCGTGTTGATGAACCGGATCATGAACGACCCGGTGCCGCTGCCGCACCCCGACCTGCCGCCCGCGGTGATGGCGGTGTTGAGCCGGGCGATGGCCAAAAACGGTGTCGACCGGTATGCCGCTGCGTCGGAGTTCGCCGACGCGTTGGAGGCGACTTTCGAGATCGACCTTCGCGAGGTCGATCCGGCGACGACGATCGTCGACGATGTGGTCGTGGTCGACGACGCGACCCTGGTCCCGCAATCGGCGGAGTTCGCGCCGACCGTGCGGGAGGGCGAACTCACGGAGAACTTCTACGCCACCCCCGTTCCCGTCGAGGCACCGCCGACACCACCCGCGGCACCACCTCTCGCCCCCGCTCCCCCTGCCCCTTCGTTGGACGCGGCGCCACCACCTCGTTCGCTCCCGATCGATCGAGCCGCAGTCCGCGAGCCCGTCGTCCCTCGGGCACCGGCGGCGCCGCCGGTGGATCCGCCCGTCTCTGCCGCCGCTCCTACCGGAAGCGACGATCCGCCCGCCCCGGCGCCGCCGCGCCGCGGTTCGATTCGCCCGACGCCCTCCCGAGCGCGCTCGGCCGTCGCCGTGGCGCCCCGGTCGCGGGCTCGCCAGGTCGGCGGCCCGGCGCTCCTCGTCCTCGCGGCCATCGGGGCCGCCGCGGCAGTGTTCTTTGCCCTCGGTGGGTTGAATAACGGCGAGTCGGGCCCGGTCGACCCGCCGGCTGCGGTGCAGTTGGCGAAGGGCGACCCCGGCCCCGAGGCGGTCGACTGTCTGAGCGAGGCCTGTCGCTACATCACGGTGAACCTCGAGCCGAACGGCACCCATACCGTGTGGTGTTCGACCGGTTCATCGGGGGACTTCTACTCGTACGCCACCAATCTGGCGACGTCGTCGGTCTGTTACTGCGATTGCCCCGGTGAGCAGGTGTGGGTCACCGTCGACGGGGTGAAGTCGAACGTCATCGACTGGTAGTCGCTGCTTTCCGACGACTTTCGGTGAGCCAGCCGACCGCCAGGGCCAGGGGGATGACCAGCACGGGTAGGCGGGCGGCGAAGTCGACGGCGGCGAAGGCGACGACGAAGCCGACGATGGCGATGAGGGCCGGCGGTCGCTCCGCCCGCAGTCGGCCACCGCGGAGCATCAAGACCGCTCCGATCAGGGCGAGGGCGAGGCCCACCACCCCGAACTCGACGGCGATCTGCAGTGCTTCGTTGTGGGCGTAGGAGGTGCGCGAGGGGACGGCGATGTCGATCTCGAAATTCGCCTTGCCGGGCCCGAGGCCGGTGATCGGGTTGGCCGCGATGATCGACCAGGCGCGCTCCCACAGCGCCAAGCGGGGGAAGCCCATGATGCGGGTGCGTTCAGCTGCCGTCATCAACGCCAGCCCGAATGCGGCGGCCCCGACCGCAGCGGTAAGAGCGGCTACGGCGGTGCCGACCCCTGTCGTTCGGTCGCGCATCGAACGCGTCGTTCGCGACGCGGCCGACCGCCAGGCGAAGGCGAGCGCCGCCCCACCCAGGAGCGCCAGCGTGAGTCGGGATCCGGTGGTGAGGCCGGCGAGTACCAACACGACGATCGCCGCCCGGTCGAGAACCGCCGATGTGGAGCTGTCCGCGATACGTCGCGCCCGAGCGGCGCCGGTCAGGCAGTGCATCTTGGCGGCTACGCCGACGAGAACCAGGATGCCGAAGGCGTTCGGGTAGGTCACGAGGCCACCGTTGCGCCACCCGTTTCCGGGGTTCATCGCGACGGGTCTGACCCGCATCAGGAACAGGAGCAACGAGACCGCAGCCACCGCGGTGAGCAGATGGCCCAGGAGTCGAATGGTGTGGTCGCGCTCGTCGTCGGATTGACCGCGGGCGATGGAAAAGGCGCCGATGCCGATGCCGATGACGACGATCTGCGTGGTCGCCTCGGCGAGCTGCCCGTCGGCCCGCCCGACGACGAGCATCCAGACGACGAGCGGCAGGAGGGCCCGGGCGGAGCGAAGGCCGGCGCGGGCGGCGCCATCGCCTACCGATGGAGCGGCGGCCACCGCGATGAGGGCGAACACGACGAGGTGGTCGCCCCCGGACTGTGCGCCGCGCGCCACGACGGCGTAGGCGAGGGCGGCGGTGAGCAGGAACGCCGGGGCGACGCCCGCGCTGAGCCGCGTGGTTTCGCGTCGGTCGGCGGCGATCGAGGCCATCTAGGGGCGGGGTTGGCGAAGCAGCAGCCAACCGGCGGCGGCGAGGGCGGCGACGACGATGCCGGCGCCGGCGGCGAGGGCGATGCGTTCGAGCAGCGAGTCGTCGGCGTCATCGAGCAGCGCGTTGGCGTCGCGGTTGGCGCCGGGGCCGCCGACGGCGATGTCCTCGGTCGTCGTCGAGGCGGCCTGTTGCTCCTCGAACTCCTCGGGGGTGGGCAGGCCGGTGAGCCGGGGCCCGACGCGTTCACCGCCGGTCTCCTCGGCCGCCGACGGACCGGTGGCCAGATCGGTCGCCCGGCCTCCCTCGTCGGGCAGGACGGGTCCGGGGCCCGGGTTGTCGTCGCCGCCGGTTGTGTCGTCGTTGCCCGTCGTGGTCGTCCCGTCATCGGGACTGTCAGTCGAGTGGGTCGACAGCTCGTACAGCGCGCCGCCGTGGGGGGCGATGAAGAACAGGGCGATCAGGGCGGCGCCGATGGCGAGTTGGATCTTGGTGCCGATCGGCCACGGGTCGCGACGGGTGACGGATGGGTCTTCGGGGCGGTTCACGGGGGAGTTCCTCTGG
>CALHYX010000008.1 GCA_938041035.1 uncultured Acidimicrobiales bacterium
GACTGGCACACCGACACCCAACGCAGCGCCCACTACCGGCACTTCATCCACTTCTACAATCACCACCGAGCACACGGCGCACTCGAATGGTCAACCCCGATGTCAACGCTCAGGGACAACGTCCCCGGACACCACAGCTAGGCCTCGGGGGCCGCTTCGGCTACTTCGGCTACTTCAGCTACCGGAGCGGGCTCGGGGTCAGCGGCGGGTGTGGCCTCGGCGACCGGCTCCGCAGCGGCTTCCGCGGCGGGCGCTTCGGCGGCCGGCGCCTCGGCCGGAGGAGCTCCACCTTCGGCCGCGGGTGCGGCTTCGGCGCCGGCCTCGGTGAACGTGTCGGACCAGGCTTCCTCGCTGTAGTCGGTGTCGCCACCGATGTAGTTGCCCTCGTTGTCGTACGCGTGCTCGCCGAAGTGTTCCTGATATTCGGCGGCCACGATGCCACCCTCGGCGGCCTGTTTGATCGACAGGCTGATCCGGCGACGCTGGAGATCGAGATCGATGATCTTCACCCAGAGTTCCTCACCGGGGGTGACGACCTGCTCGGGCAGGTCGACGTGGTGCGACGACATCTCCGAGATGTGCACCAGGCCTTCGATACCGTCTCCGACCTGGACAAACGAACCGAACGGCACGAGCTTGGTGACACGGCCGTAGACGAGCTCGCCCACCTGGTGGTTGCCGGCGAACTCCTGCCATGGATCCTGCTGGGTGGCCTTCAGCGAAAGGCTGATGCGCTCGCGATCGCGATCGACCTCGAGGACCTGGACGTCGATCTCGTCGCCGACGGCAACGACCGAACCGGGGTGGTCGACGTGCTTCCACGACAGCTCCGAAACGTGCACGAGGCCGTCCATGCCGCCGAGGTCGACGAAGGCGCCGAAGTTGACGACCGATGAGACCACACCTTTGCGATGCTCGCCGGGCTTGAGGTTGTCGAGGAACTCTTCGCGCTGTTCCTTCTGGGTCTCTTCGAGCCAGGCTCGGCGAGACAGCACGACGTTGTTGCGGTTCTTGTCGAGCTCGATGATCTTGGCTTCGAGGGTCTGGCCGATGTAGGGCTGCAGATCGCGGACCCGGCGCAGTTCGACGAGCGATGCGGGCAGGAAGCCGCGCAGGCCGATGTCGACGATGAGGCCGCCCTTGACCACTTCGATGACGGGGCCCTTGACGATGCCCTCGGCCTCTTTGACCTTTTCGATGTCGCCCCACGCCCGCTCGTACTGCGCCCGCTTCTTCGACAGGACGAGGCGTCCCTCTTTGTCCTCTTTGGTGATGACGAGGGCTTCGACGCTCTCGCCGAGCTTCACGACCTCGTTGGGGTCGACATCGTTGCGAATCGACAGTTCGCGAGACGGGATGACGCCTTCGGACTTGTAGCCGATGTCGAGGAGAACTTCGTCCCGGTCGATCTTGACGACCTGGCCTTCGACGAGGAGGCCGTCCTCGACGCTCACCATCGTGGCGTCGTAGGCGTCGTCCATCGACATGCCCTCGAGATCGTCGGCTACCACCTGCCTCGGGGTGTAGTTGCCTTCGTCATCGAAGGTGCCCATTTCGGAGGGGCCTTCGAGGAGGTCGATGGTGGGAGACTGATCGGTCACGATGATGGCTTTCTGGACGTTTCCCAAACCTGGCCAAACCCCTGTTTTCCAGGGACTTTTCCGGGATCTGAGCCGAAATGCGCTGTGGTCGACAATCCGGTTTCGCTGGATGGATGAGTATCCGACGTTCCACAGCCGTCAGATGTATCGCGCGAGCCTACCGGCCCGCCGGAGAAAAGCCAGAGGCGGGGCGGCCGGGGAGCACGTCAGCGGCGGGTGGCCAGGAGCAGAAACTCCGGCTGGTTGAGCGTCGGCGCGCCCGACCCGTACCGCCCCGGGGTAACCGAGGAGATGCGATCGACCTTCAGCCCGGCTCGATCGGCCAGCAACCGCAGCTCGCGAGGCGTGAAACACGACGTGTACAGGTCGCGTTCGACCTCCTCGCCGGCCGAGTTCTTCAGCGTCGCCATCTCGCGGTTCACCCCCCGGTCGGTGTCGAAGGTGTCGGTCTCCTCGAGGTGATGCACCTGGAAGTAGGCCGAAAAGGCGCTCACCGCGAGGCGGCCGCCGGGGCGCAGCGCCCGTGCCATCCCCTCGAGCACCGTGCCATCCGGGTCTGCATCGTTAAGGCCAACCGAGGTCACCGGGAGTTCGTCGACCGCGGCGCCGACCAGGCCAAAGGCTCCCTGACAGAGCGAGATCGCGGCATCGAATTCGGCCGCATACGGCAGGTCGCGCGCATCGAGGCGCACAAACGTCGCCCCCGAGGGCGCCGCGGCCTGCGCCAGCGCGACGAACGTGGCCGAGATGTCGATGCCGACCACCTCGATCCCCCGTTTGGCCAGCGCATGGCTGTGCCGCCCCGGCCCACAACCCACGTCGAGCAGCCGCTGGCCGGGCGTCAGGTCGAGTGCACCCACGAGGTACTCGACCTCCTGCTCGGTGCCCTTGGTGAACGAATACCGCAGGTACGCGTCCCCCAGGTGGTCGGCGACATCTTCGAAATGATGCCGATCGGGCATGGCTATTTGGCGGCGGCCCAGGAGTCGCCGAAGGCCAGGTTCACCGCCAGCGGCACCCGCAGGTCGAACGCATCGCCCATAACTTCGGTCGTGAGCTCCGCGGCCTTGTCGTGTTCGTCGGGCGGCACCTCCAGGATCACCTCGTCGTGCACCTGCAGGATGATCCGACTCCGCAACTCCTCGGCTTCGAGGGCGTCGGATAGCCGCACCAGGGCGACCTTGAAAATGTCGGCCGCCAAACCCTGGATCCCGGCGTTCATCGCCTGGCGCTCCCCCGCCTGGCGAATCCGGGGATTTCCGGCGCTCAGCTCGGGAATCTTGCGGCGTCGGCCGAAGAGGGTCTCGGTGTAGCCCCGCTCCCGGGCCTCGGCGACCGTGCGATCCATGTACTCCCGCACCGCCGGAAACGCATCGAAGTAGGCGTTCAGTATCTCCGCGGCCTCACCGGTGGGGATACCGAGGCGCTGGCCCAACCCGTAGGCCTCCATGCCGTAGGCCAGTCCGTAGGACACCATCTTGGCCTTTGACCGGTGCTCGATCTTCACCTCGTCGGGAGCGAGATCGAACACCCGCGCCGCCGTTGCGGTGTGAATGTCGTCGCCGGCCTCGAACGCGCCGATGAGCCCCGGGTCCTCGGCCAGATGGGCGATGCAGCGCAGTTCGATCTGGTTGTAGTCCGCGACCAGCATCTCGTAGCCGTCGGCCGGCACGAACGCGGCGCGAAAGACCCGACCGGTCTCGCTGCGAACCGGAATGTTGTGCAGGTTGGGCGCGTCGGAGCTGAGCCGACCGGTGCGAGCGACCGTTTGGTTGAACGTGGCGTGAATACGATCGTCGTCGCGCACCACCGCCAACAGACCCTCGCCGTAGGTGCCCCGCAACTTCTCGACCTCGCGGTACTCGAGCAGGTTGTCGATGATCGGGTGATCGCCGCGCAACTTCTCCAGCGTCGCCGCATCGGTGCTGTAGCCGGTCTTGGTCTTCTTCTGCGGCGTGAGCCCGAGCTCCTCGAACAGGATCTCGCGCAGCTGCTTGGTGCTGTTCACGTTGAAGTCACGACCGGCGTCGGCGATCACCGCGGCGCGCAGCCGGTCGGTTTCGGCCACGAGATGGTCGCGAATGCGTTGCAGTTCGGCCACGTCGACGCCGATTCCCAGATGCTCCATCGACGCCAGCACCCGAACCAGCGGCACCTCGATATCGGCGTTCAGCGCGGTGAGCCCCTGGGCTTCGAGGGCGGCACCGACCGGTTCGAGCAGACGGTCGACCCCCAACGCGGTGCGGGCGGCGTCGTGGGCCGGGTCGACGGCCGTGCCGTCGAAGTCGAGCTGACCCTCGGCCGGAGCGTCGTCGTCGCG
This sequence comes from uncultured Acidimicrobiales bacterium, assembly GCA_938041035.1. Taxonomy (GTDB): domain Bacteria; phylum Actinomycetota; class Acidimicrobiia; order Acidimicrobiales; family SHLQ01; genus CALHYX01. Next base: position 3,922 of record CALHYX010000008.1, read on the forward strand.
GGCCAACTCGAGGCCGGCGTACCGGGCGAGCACCTCCTCGATCCCGTAGCGGGTCTCAGCCGGGTCCAGCAGGTAGGCCGACAGCGTGGTGTCGATGGCGAGCGTACGTACGTCGACGTCGCGTTCGAGCAACTCCACCAGCACCGGCTTGGCGTCGTGGGCCGCGACCGGACGCCCTTCCGGGCCGACGAGGTCGGCCAGGGCCCCGGCGACCTCGGCGTCGTCGAGCAGACCTCCGGGGATCCACGCCACCTCGGCGGCGACTCCGTCGACCACGAGCGCCAGGCCGTCGCGCAACCCTTCGCCCCCGGCCGCGAGGGCGAGCGGCGCCGACCCCGGCGCCAACGACCGCAGGAGGGTGACCGCGGCGGCGGCATCTTCCACCGGCACAACTTCGGCTTCGAGTACCTCGGTCGGCGTGCCGAGCGCGCCCTCGGCCCGCTCGCCGAGCACATCGGTGAGGCGGTCATAGAGGCTGCGGAACTCCAGGAAGTCGAACAGCTTCTGCACCGCTTCGATGTCGATGTCGCCGATCTGGAGCGAGTCGAGATCGACGTCGATGTCGACGTCGCGCAACAGCACCATCACCTCGGCGTTGCTGCGCACCTGGGCTTCGTGTTCGCTCAAATTGGCCCGAAGCTTCGGCGTCTGATCCTCGACGTGGGCAAAGATCCCATCGAGCGAACCGTAGTTGTTGACCAGCTTGGCGGCGGTCTTCTCCCCGACGCCGGGCACGCCGGGCAGGTTGTCGGACTTGTCGCCCCGCATCGCTGCGTAGAGCACGTAGTCGGTCGGTTTCACGCCGGTGCGATCCTCGATGCCGGCCTCGTCGTAGAGCGCGTAGTCCGACACGCCGCGCTTGTTGTACAGCACCTTGATGTGCGGGTCCTCGACGAGTTGGTAGACATCGCGGTCGCCGGTGACCACGATGGCGTCGTCGCCGCGATCCCGGGCGCGCGTGGCGAGGGTCGCCAGCAGATCGTCGGCCTCGACCCCGACCATCTCCACCGTCGGGATCGCCAACACATCGGTGACCTCGCGCACCAGACCCATCTGTTGGCGCAGGATGTCCGGCGCCTTTTCCCGGCCGGCCTTGTAGTCGGCGATCTTCTCGTGCCGGAAGGTGGGCTCCGGTCGATCGAAGGCGACGACCACACCGTCGGGTTCGTGGTCGCGCAGCAGGTTGATCAGCATCGACGTGAACCCGAACACCGCGTTCGTGACCTGGCCCGACGCCGTCGCCAGATCGGTGGGCAGGGCGAAAAACGCTCGATAGGTGAGCGAATTGCCATCGATCAGCATGAAGGTCTTCTTGGAGGACGCGGCCATGTCCGCCTTTCTAGCAGGCCCCCTTTCGCTTTCCGTCCGGGCCGCGCCGCCGCCCGCGATCGCTACTCGGCGTGGTACTCGCGGGAGCCGTCGAGCAGCGCATCGGCGATCTGGCGCATGGTGCACCGCTCGCGCATCGCGGTCCGCTGGAGGTAGCCGAACGCGTCGGCTTCGGCGAGGCCGTGGGCGTCCATCAGCATCCCTTTGGCCCGGTCGAGCACCTTGCGGGTCTCGAGCTGGCCGTCGAGCCGGTCCTTTTCGTCGTGCAGTTCGACGTATTCCCGGTGCCGGGCGATCGCCATTTCGATGGCCGGCACGAGATCGGTGCGCTGGAACGGCTTTACGAGATATGTGAGGGCCCCGGCGTCGCGGGCCCGCTCGATGAGTTCTCGCTGGCTGAAGGCGGTGAGGATCACCACCGCGGCGAGCCGTTCGTTGGCGATCTGGCGAGCGGTCTCGATGCCATCCTGGCCCGGCATCTTCACATCGAGGATCGCGACGTCGGGGCGCAATTCGCGCACGAGCTCGACCGCGGTGTCGCCCCGGCCGGTCTCCCCCACGACGGCGTAGCCCTCGTCTTCGAGCGTTTCCTTGACATCGAGCCGGATGATCGCCTCGTCCTCGGCCAGCACGACCCGGGCCAGCGGCGCCGGCCCGGCGGCGCTCTCGGCACTCGGAGCGTTTTGGGCACCCTCCGCGCTCACGATGCCTCCGCCTGGAGCCGGTCGAGCAGCTGGTCCTGGTCGGCTTCGAGCTGCTGAATCTGCGCATGCACCTCGGACTGATGCCGGGCCATGGCATCGGCATGCTTTTGGGCCTGCCGACGCTCGCGATCGGCGCCCGGGGTCTCCGAGACCATCGCTCGAATACGAGCGTCCTCGGCCTCTTCGGCGAAATGCGCCAGCTGTTCGTCGACCACGCTGAGGTCCTCGCGCAGCCGCTTCAGCTGGTTGGAGACCTCCAGGAGCCGTCGCTCGACGATGCTTTTCGACATGGGCGCAGCATAGGGGTGCTTGGCGAAGTCGCCGACCGACAGCTACATCTGTTGGCGTGCCCACCGGTCCCAGCTCCTCCCCCGCGGCCCGCGCTGCGGCCACTCCCCACCGACGTAACCGGGTGCGGCGGCTGAGCGCAATCGTGGCCGCCACCGCGGTCCTGGCCGGCGCGTGCGGCGACGGATCCGACGGGGCCACGGGCTGCTCCTCGCCGGTGCGCGAGCAGCTCGACCCGGCGTCGCTCAACCATGTCATCGACCCTGACACGGCAACGTTCCTGACCGACCCGCCGACGTCTGGGCCCCACGTTGCGATCCCCGCCCCGACCGGCGTGCTCGGCGACCCGCTCCCGCCGGCGATCCAGGTCACCGTCCTCGAAGCCGGCGCCGCCCTCGTGCAGTACCGCGATCAGCCCGACCCCGACCGCGAGGCGCTCGAGTCGCTCACCGACAACGGCGCGGTCGTCGGCCCCAACCCGGACCTCGATCGGCCGATCATCGCCACGGCCTGGACCTGGAAGCTCGAATGCGGCGACGCCTCGGCGGAATCGCTGGTCGCCCTGCGCGAGTTCGTCACGACCAAACCCGCCGACGCACCGGGCGCCGACGGCTGAGCCCTGCCCCGGCGGAATGGGCAAAACAGCGGGGACCGAGGGGATCGGGCGCGAGAGTTCAGCGGTTGAGGAACGCCGACGTCGCGTGACCACAGAGCGCGGGTTCGTCGATCCAGGGTGCGTGCCCGGCCGCCGGGATGAGCTGAAGCTCCGCATCGGGCAGCTGCGCGGTGAACCGACGCGCCACGCGTTCGCCGCCGTTCGGGTCATCGGCCCCCCACAGCAAAAGCACGGGAGCGGTGACCCGTGCCAGCAGCTCGGGCTCGAACACCACCTCGGGGTTCAACCCCGCGATCGGCCGGAACACCTGCGGCGTGGTCCGCACCTCGTTCACCATGGTGTCGGTGTCGCGCAAAAGCGCGAGGAACCAGTCGATCATGGTGTCGTCGAACTTGCCGTTGTCGAGCGCGGCCCCGAGGCCGATTTGGCGCACCATCATCTTGACGGCTCCGCGCGTGGGCGGAATCCTCGCCGTCAGCTGGTTGAGGCCCGGTATGGCGCTCATCCGCAACATTGCGGGGACCTTCTCCATGGTCGCTCCGACCGGCCAGCTGTACTCCACAATGCGGCTGATCCGCGACGGGTGCGCCGCGGCACCGCGGAAGGCAAACATCCCCCCGTAGGAGGTCGCTCCGACCGCAGCCTGATCCAGGTCGAGCGCGTCGAGCACGTCGACGATCAGCGCATCGGCGAAGCGCTGGACCTCAGCGATCGTGGCGAACCCCCGCTCTCCGCCGACCGGCTCGCTCAGGCCGCATCCCGGCCGGTCGATCGCGATGGCGTGAACCCCGTCGAGATGGGCGAACAGAGGGGCCCAACTCGCACCGGCGTTGGTGCCGCCGTGGACGAACACGATCGGCGAACCCTCGCCCACCTCCTGCACCCGGATGGTGGCACCGTTGCGCAGCTTCACGAAGCGCTCGCGCGGTTCGACCGAGACCGAACGCCACAGCCGCTCCTCGGCGCCCCGAAAGTTCACTTGCACGCCCATGGGCCATGCTCGCACAACCCGGCGCGAAGGCCGTGCGGAATGGCGGTTGAGCTGTCGTGCCCGGGGTGGGACTTGAACCCACACGCCCCGTAGGGCAGAGGATTTTGAATCCTCCGCGTCTGCCATTCCGCCACCCGGGCGACGGGTTGCAAGGTTATCGCCGAATGATGAAACCACCATGGTGATCGGTGGGTCATACTTGGACAACCGAGATTGGGGCACAGAACAACCGATGATCGTCTTTACCTATCCAGGTCAGGGTTCGCAGAAGCCGGGCATGGGTGCCCCCTGGGCGGACCAGGAGTCCTGGGAGCTGGTCGCCGAGGCGAGCGAGGCGGCCCAGCGCGACATCGAGCACCTCCTGCTTCACGCCGACGCCGAGGAGCTGCGCGAGACCCGCAACGCTCAACTGTCCACCTTCGTTCTGTCGATGATCGTGCTCGACGCGGTCGGCCGGGTCGGGGCCGATGCCGCCGGTCATGCCGGCCACAGCCTCGGCGAGTACAGCGCCCTGACCGCCGCGGGCACGCTCGACTTTCACGACACCGTCGCGCTCGTCGCCGAACGGGGCGCCGCCATGCAGGCCGCGGCCGATGGCCAGGCCGGCGCCATGGCGGCGGTACTCGGGCTCGACGACGACGAGGTCACCATCGCCTGCGACCGGATCGCCGATGACGTCTGGGTCGCAAACTTCAACGCCCCGGGCCAGGTCGTGGTCTCCGGTACCCCCGACGCCGTTGCCCGGGCGGGTGAGATGGCCAAGGAACTCGGCGCCAAACGGGTGATGAACCTGCCGGTTGGCGGCGCGTTTCACACGCCGCTGATGTCACCGGCGCGCGACCGGCTGCGCAAGGCGATCGACCTCACCGACTTCCGAGCGCCCCAGGGCATCGTGGTCGCCAACGTCGACGCGGCCGCCCACGCCGACCAGTCCGAATGGCCCGACCTCCTGAAAGCCCAGCTGTGTTCGCCGGTGCGCTGGCGCCAGACGCTACACACCCTGGGCGACCGCGGTTTCACGACGTTTGTCGAGCTCGGCCCCGGCGCCGTGCTCACGGGAATGGCCAAGCGCACCCTCAAGGGCAGCAGAACGCTGTCGGTCTCCAAACCCGACGACCTCGATGTGCTGCTCGAAACCCTCGCGGGCCCGCCGGTCGCCGAGGTCGGCCAACTCGAAGGCGAGCACCTTTTCGCCAGCGAACGCCTCGTGGTCAGCCCCTCCGCCGGCGTCTTCACCGCGACCGAAGGCCTGGCCGCCGGCGATGAACTCACCATCGGCCGGGTGATCGGCCACGTCGGCTCGGCCGAAGTCCGCTCGCCCTTCGCCGGCTCACTCATGGGGTTGCTCGCCGTCGACGGCGAACGGGTCACCGCCAGCGAACCGCTGGCCTGGCTGCGGGTTGCCCAGTGAGCGGCATCCGCATCAGCGGCTGGTCGTCGCACCTGCCCGAAAAATCGCTGACAAACCACGACCTCAGCGAGATGATGGACACCGATCACGACTGGATCGTCGATCGCACCGGTATCAGCAGCCGTCACGTCGGGGGCTCCACCGTCGACATGGCGATCGCCGCCGGCCGGGAGGCGATCGAGCGGTCGGGGGTCGACCCTGCCGCCATCGACCTCGTGATCCTCGCCACCGTCAGTCCCGACCAGGTGATGCCCGCCAGCGCCTGCACCGTCCAACGCGAACTCGGGCTCGACTGCGGCGCCTACGACCTCAACGCCGCGTGCTCGGGATTCGTCTACGGGCTCATCAGCGCGGCCGGTATGGCGGCGATGGGCTACGAGAAGATCCTCATGATCGGTTCCGACGCCCTGTCGAGTTGGGTCGACTGGACCGACAGGGGCACCGCCATCTTGTTCGGCGACGGCGCCGGTGCGGTGGTCATCGAACGCGACGACGAACCCCACCTGCTCGGTTTTGACCTGGGCGCCGACGGCAGCGCTGCCCACATCCTCTACACCGACCACGGTGGTCACATCACGATGGATGGCCGCGAGGTGTTTCGGCGAGCCGTGCGCGCCATGGTCGGTTCGAGCGAACGAGCGCTGGCCCAGGCGGGCGTCTCGATCGACGAGATCGACTGGGTGCTGCCCCACCAGGCCAACGTTCGCATCATCGAAAGCGCCTGCAAACGACTCGGCGCCCCGGTCGACAAGGCCATCATGGTCCTCGACCACACCGGGAACACCTCGTCGGCCAGCATTCCGCTCGCGCTCGATGCGGCGGCGGCCGACGGGCGGGTCACTCCCGGCGACCTGCTGTTGCTCACCGGGTTCGGCGCCGGCATGACCTGGGCGTCCGCCGTCGTGCGGTGGAATCCGTGACCGACGCCCGTACCGGAAACAAGCCGGCGGCACGCACGGTGCTCGTCACCGGCGGCAACCGCGGCATCGGCCTCGCCATCGCCCGCCACTTCGCCGCCCTGGGTGATCGGGTGGCGGTGACCTACCGATCGACGCCGCCCGCCGAAGCCGAGGAACTCGGGTTGTTCTGCGTGGCCTGCGACGTCACCGACACCGACCAGGTCGATGCCGCCTTCAGCGCGGTCGAGGAAGCACTCGGCCCGGTCGAGATTCTGGTCTCCAACGCCGGAATCACGCGCGACGGCCTCGTACTCCGGATGGGCGACGACGACTTCGATGCCGTCGTCGACGCCAACCTGACCGGCGGTTTCCGCGTGGCCCGCCGGGCCGTCAAGGCCATGATGCGCGCCCGCTGGGGCCGTATCGTGTTCATCTCGTCGATCGTCGGCGCCGGCGGCCAGGCGGGCCAGGCCAACTACGCCGCGTCAAAGGCCGGTTTGGTGGGCCTGAGCCGCTCGCTGGCCAAAGAGTTCGCCAGCCGCAACGTTACGGTCAACGTCGTTGCGCCGGGCCCGGTGGCCACCGATATGATCGACCAACTTCCGGGAGAGACCCGGGACGCAATAACCGCAGCCGTGCCCCTGGGCCGGGTGGCCGAACCCGATGAGATCGCCTCGGCGGTGGCCTTTTTGGCCTCGCCCCAGGCGAGCTACATCACCGGGGTCGTTCTTCCCGTCGATGGCGGCATGGCGATGGGCGCCTAACCTGCCCACCGCACCCATTAGTTCGAAACAACACCAATCAGTTCAGTTCTGCAACAATCTGCAACGATCTGCAACAACACGGAGAAACAGTGAGCGACGAAAACTTTGACCGATTCCGCAAGTGCGCCGTCGAGGTGCTTTCCGTCGAGGCCGACAAGGTCACCCGGGAGTCCCGGTTCGCCGAGGACCTCGACGCCGACAGCCTCGACCTCGTGGAATTGGTGATGGCCCTGGAAGAAGAGTTCGACGTGAGCGTCGACGAGGAAGAACTCGAAGGAGTCACCACCGTCGGCGGCGCCTACGACCTCGTCACCGCCAAGCTCTGATGCTCGGCAAGCGGGTCGCGGTCACCGGCCTGGGCGTGGTTTCGCCTGCCGGTATCGGTATCGACGACTTCTGGGCCGGGTTGATCGGCGAAGCCCCGGTCGGGTTCCGCCAGATCGAGGACTGGGATCCGTCGCCGTGGTTCGACAACCCGAAGGAGGCCCGCCGAAGCGACCGCTACACGCAGTTCGCGGTGGCGGCAGCCGAGATGGCGCTCGAACACGGCGGCGCACCCGAAGGTGACCCGCTGCGCCAGGGGGTCTTCATCGGCACCGGTATCGGGGGGATCTCGACCCTCGAGGACCAGATCAACGTCCATTCGGCCAAAGGTGCTCGCCGGGTATCGCCGTTCCTCGTGCCCATGATGATGCCCAACGCCGCTGCGGCGGCGGTCTCGATGCGGCGCGGGTGGCAGGGCCCGGCGGAGAACACCGTCACCGCATGCGCCGCCGGTACCCACGCCATCGGAAACGGCGCCCGACTCATCGCATCCGGCCGCTGCACCGCCGTGCTCGCCGGTGGCAGCGAGGCCCCGTTCACCCCCACCGCCATCGCCGGCTTCTCCAACATGACGGCCCTCTCCAAGTCCGGCGTCTCGCAGCCGTTCTCCGCCGGTCGCGATGGGTTCGTGATGGCCGAAGGCGCCGCAGTGCTGCTCCTCGAGGAGTGGGACGCTGCGGTCCAGCGCGGCGCCACCATCCACGGTGAGATCCTCGGGTCGGCCTCCAGCGCCGATGCGCACCACATCACCGCGCCGGCCCCGGGCGGCATCGGCGCGGTCAACTGCATGGAACTCGCCCTCGAAGACGCCGGCATCTCGGCGGCCGACGTGGCCCACATCAACGCCCACGGCACCTCCACGGCGCTCAACGACGCAGCTGAGGCCGAAGCCATGGCCAAGCTCTTCGGCGCCCCGGGGCCGCTCGTCACCTCGACCAAGGGCGTTACCGGGCATGCGCTCGGCGCCGCTGGAGCGCTCGAAGCAGCGGCCGTCATCTTGGCCATGGCGCATCGTCAGGTGCCCCCGACGGCCGGTTCGGTCGAAGTCGACCCGGAACTCCAACCGATCAACCTCGTGACCGGTGCGCCCGCCTCCTGGGAACCCGGCCCGTCGCTGTCGAACAGCTTTGGCTTCGGCGGCCACAACGGCACCCTGGTGCTCGGACCACCGAACTAGTCCGCCGCGTCGGCGATCACGAACATCAGCGCGGCCTCACAGGCAACGTCGTCGCCGACGAGCGCCCGCCCCTGGCCCTTCCCGGCCCGGCTCGACAGCCGCTCCAAACGCATCTCGAGGGTGAGGGTGTCACCGGGTACGACCTGGCGCCGAAACCGGGCCTTGTCGAGCCCACCGAACAGCGGCAAGCGGTTCGCGAACTTCGGCGAACTCAACAGCGCGTAGGCGCCAACCTGGGCGATCGCTTCGCACATCAAGACCCCGGGCAACGTCGGCCGGCCGGGGAAATGCCCGGCAAAGAACGCCTCGGTCCCGGTGATGTTCCACCGCCCGACCGCCCGCTCCCCCGGGATCAGCTCGGTGATCTCATCGACGAACAGAAACGGCGGCCGATGCGGCAATACCTCGGCGGGAGTGGGCAGCTGGCTCATGGCCGAACCCTATTACCCCACCCCTGGTACCCCAAGGATCCCAACCGGGCCGGGACCGGTGCGGCGAATCGTCGCCGGAGCCCCCACCGACGCGACAAAGGGGGCGGCACCGTGGTGCCACCCCCTTCGCGCTACTTCTGCTTCACTGATTCACTGAAGTACCAGGTTCACTGAAGTACCAGGTATCGGGTTCACTACGTATCGGGCACGAGTGCCCGCGGGGCTCAGCCCTTACCCGAAGCGGTTCAGTTGCCCTTGCCCGCAGCCTTCAGCTTCGAGCCGGCCTGAATCTTCACCGCGGTACCAGCCGGCACATGGATCTCTGCGCCGGTCTGGGGGTTGCGACCCTTGCGGGCCTTGGTGTCCTTGCGCGAGAACTTGATGAAACCCGGGATGTTGACCTCGCCGCCCCTGCCCACCTGGGACATGACGATGTCAGCGAAAGCGTCAACGCAACCGCCGGCCTCTGCCTGGGTGACACCAGCTTTGCTCGCGATTTCAGCGACCAGTTCGCTCTTAGTCATTGGATTCTCCTTGTCTTGCCCGAGATTGTAGGGGTGAGCCCCGGGCCGATGAATTACATGCGAGTCGATTTTTGGCGCAAAGTCAAGCATTTGCGGTATTTCGACGCGCGACAGCCCCCGAGATTTCAGTGGTGCGAGCCCCGGCAAATCCCATCCCCGGAATTACACGAGCTTCAGCGAGACACCTCAGCGGCTTCATCGGGACGGTTGATCATCGCCGTCGCGGCGTGGTCGAAGTACGCGAGCATCGCCGCCTCGGCATCGGGATCGAGCCCGCCGGAGCGCACTGCGGCATCCATGTGCTCGAACCACGCGTCGCGCTCGACTCCACCGATCGCGAACGGCCCATGGCGCATGCGCAGCCGGGGGTGACCTCGCTCATCGCTGTAGGTGGTCGGACCTCCCCAGTACTGCACCAGAAAGCCCGTGAGCCGGGCCTTGGCGCCGACCAGGTCCGGTTCGGGGTACAGGGGCCGCAGCCGCTCATCGAGCGCAACGGCGTCGTAGAAGCGGTCGACGAGATCGACGACCCAGGCGGTGCCGCCCACCAGCTCGTACAAGGTGACGGGTTGGGGCGGATCGGAGTCGGCCATGGCCGAAGTCTAGGACTGGCCGGTGATCCCGAACGACCGCTGGATCTCGGCGCGCAGCGTCGACTCCGACAGCACCGACGTCACATTCACAAGGTTGCCCTGGGCGTCGTAGAACGCGGTGACGGGCATTCCCGGCGTTCGGGCGACGGCGTCGTAGAACCCCGACCCTCCCCCGCGGGTGCCGTTGATATCGCGGGCGATCGGCCACCAATTGGTGTCGTGCTTGTCGGGCAGGTCGAGCTCGCCGCCGTCTTCCTGGGTGTGCACGCCCACGAACTGCACCTGGCCGCGCAGGTCATCGGAGACCGCTTGGAAGGCGGGAAGCTCGTCGTCGCACGCCGAGCACCAGTTGGCGTACAGGTTCACCACCACCGGTGTGCCCCGGAACTCGGCCAGGGTGATTCGGCCATCGCCGTCGGGATCGTTCGCCACGGCGGGAAGATCCCAGTCCGCTGCTGAGGTGACGCCGGACTCGGTGCGAGAGCCGAGGATGGCCCAGGCGAACAGGCCGAGGATGGCGAGGGCGCCGACCCCCATCAGGATGCGGTTCTGCGTGCCGGCGCTCACCTTGGGTCCGGTCTTCTTCGGCGGGTTCGCCTTCTTCGCCGTACCGCTGTTCTTCGACGAACCGCCCGTCGGCTCCGGGGTTTTCGCCTTGGAATCGCCCGGCGAGTCATCACCGGGGCGGGCCGCCTTGGCGCTCGGCGGCGGTGCGGCCTTCTTCTTCGAGGCTGCTCGCAGCCGCTTTTCAGCGGCCAGCTGCTTCTTGGTTTTCTTCTTCGCCATGAAGAGTTCTGCCTCTGGTTCGTCGGTGAGTCGGTGAGTCGGTGAGTCGGTGGTGCGTGCGGAGCTGAGTCTATGACTGGGCGAACCCGTCGCCCCCGCTCGACCCGGCGGCGTCATCGATGGAGACGGCGTACCGGTGAATGCGACCGGCGGCGAGGGGGTCGACCGGTTGGCCGACCACGCGGCGCAGCGCCGCACGGGCCGAACGCAAACTTTCGACCATGGCCACGCATTCGGGGCACTCCGACAGGTGTCGGACCACGCCGGGCCGGGCGCGGGTGGGAACCTCATCGTCGATGTAGGCGCTCAGGTATCGCTTGGTTCGGAGGTGACGGATTCGGCGCACGATGGGGTAACCCGGTGGGTTTGCGTCGCATTCCTGCATGTCGAAGGTTCTGTTCGGCCCCCACCTTGAGGCGCGGAGCGGGTACCGTAGCGCCGTGCAGACAGGAGCTGGCGAACAGGCCTTCCAGAACTACGTACTCCCGGAGCTCGACGTGCTGTACCGCGTGGCGTTCTCGATCACGCGGAACAACGCCGACGCCGAAGACCTGGTGCAGGACACGCTGCTGCGGGCCTACCGGGCCATCGATCGTTTCGATGGGCGTCATCCGCGGGCCTGGTTGCTGACCATCATGCGCAACGCCCAGATCAACCGGGTGCGCCGCAAGCGCCCGGAGCTGTTGCGCGACCCCGATACGACGATGGGCCGCGTGGCCGACGAGAGCGCCGATGGCGAGGGCGCCGACCGGCGCCTGCTCGACCGTACGCTCGATGCGGCCGTCGAGACCGCCTACCTCGATCTGCCCGAGAAGTTCCGGGAGGTCATCGACCTCGTCGACCTCAGCGGGCTCAGTTACCTGGAGACGGCCGATATTCTCGACGTGCCCGTCGGCACCATTATGAGCCGACTGCATCGGGCCCGGAAACGGGTGCGGGATCACCTCGAATCCGTCGGCATCGACGCCGCCACGACCGCCGCTCCGGAGGACCAATGATTTTCGGAAAGAAGCCCGGAGGTATCTCCTGTCGCCAGGTCGCCAAGGATCTGCAGACCTTCCTCGACGAAGAGACCGACGACGAGAGCCGCCGCCACCGGATCGCCGAGCATCTCGAGGCCTGTCGTGACTGCGGGCTCGAAGCCGATACCTACCGGGCCATCAAGGGCGCGCTGGCCCAGCGGGCACCCGAGATCGACCCAGCCACGATGGAGCGATTACGAGCGTTCAGCGCCGATCTCAGTGACGACACCCCGTGAAATTCGCTACCTTCAGCCTTCGACGACGGTGGTCTCGGGGTGGAACGCCGTCCAGCTGAACCAGAAGGTGTCCACCGCGGCGACCCGTTCGAGCTGAGCGCCCTCCAGTTCGCCGCTGATGGCCTTGCCGAGCACGTTCCAGGTGGAACCCGTCTCGGCGTCGACGAAGCCGTCTGCGGTGCGGCTGAAGTTCAGCCGCTGGCCGTCGACCACCGGCACGAACACCGCCGATGAACCGACGTCACGGCCATCATCGACCCGACCCGACTGCAGCGGCGACACCAGGCCCGGTTCGATCCAGGCGATCAGCTCGTCGCCCCCGAGGGTGAACTCGACCACGCCGGAGGCGAAAAGCGGTTCCTGGAGCACGGCCACGGACTCGCCGTTGCGCTCCACCCCGATCACCCGGGTCTTTTCGTCGAAGTCGCTCGGCGCTTCGCCGTCGAACAGGAACGCCGGGCTGCCCTCGAGGTCGTAGCCCTCGTAGGGGTTGGCGCCGTACCGGCGGTCGAAGCCGGTGTCGAGGCTGAGGACCAGACCGTCGGGGAATGCCTCGACGAAGCTCGCCATCGACAGGGTCTGCACGGGGATGACATCGAGCTCGGTACCGGTGAGGTGGCCCACGATGGCCTGGCCGGTGAAGTGGCTCCACAGCGACTCGGTCTGGCGGTCATACATCACCAGAGCGCTCTGATAGAGCCGACCCGAGGTCCCGAAGTCGAGGATGCGGTCACCGCTGCGGCGGTCGTAGGCCACGCCGGAGTTGCAAAGCGGGCAGTACGTGACCGTGACCGGCGTGTCGGCGATCGTGTCGTTGACGATTTCGTGCCAGGTCATGATCTGAATCGGGTACGCCCGGGCTTGACCGTCGAGCTCAAGGGCCAGCACGGCCTCACACGGCGCTACGAAGATGGCGTCGTCGACCGACACGAACTTCGGATCGTCGATGGGCGGGATGCCGTCGGGCGGCGGTCCGCCCGAGAGGATGCGATCGAGGTCGACCAGCGGCGCAGGAAACGCATCGTCGGTGGCGTTTGAAATGGCCGACGGAACGTCTTCGATGGGGGTCGAGGAAATCTGGGTGACCGTGTCGCCTCCGGGCGCGTCCCCCTCCAGTTGCGGAGCGACGCAGTCGCGTTCACCGCCGTGGGCCGCGGTCGTACCGGGCTGATCCGATCCGCCGTCGCCGTCGCCGTCGTCAGATGAAGCGGTGCTGCCGGGCTCGGTCGCACCGGCGCCGGGCTCCGTCGCGGCCGAGTCCGAGCCGGAGGAGCACGCCGCGGCGATCAGCGCGAGCAGGACCAGCAGGGCTGGGAACCAAGAGGGGTGGCGAGACGGCGCAGAGGCGGATTTTTCGGGGCGTTGGGGGAGAGCCATGGATCGAGAACCCGGCCGGGGGCCGACTTGTTCCCGAGGATCGACAAGATCGACCGCGGTCACGCCTTGGCGGGCCGAGCCGTGCGCCCGCCGACCTCGAAGAAGAACTGGCCGGCAGCCTGGGGGATCGCCATCCCCCAGGTGGGATAGGAGTGCACGGTCTGGCCGAGCCGGCCGGTGAACATCCGGGTGCGCATCGCCAGTGCGATCTCGTTGATCATCTCCCCGGCGCGGGGGCCGACGATGGTGGCGCCGATCACTTCACCGCCAAAGGCACGGCGCGTGATGCGCTTGGGGCCCGCTATCAGCTTGATGAACCCCTCGGTGCGTTCCTCGGTTATCGCCCGGTCGAGCTCGTCGAACGGCAGGTACGCAACCCGACCGCCGGCCGACGCCGCCTCCGCTTCGGTCATGCCGATGTGCGCGACCTCGGGGTCGGTGAAGGTGGTCCAGGGGATCCAGGTCGACGAGAACTTTCCGCGGAGCCCCTTGCGGAACGCATTTCCCACCGCGAGGCGGCCCATCTCGTCGGCCGCGTGGGTGAACGGGAGCTTTCCGGTGACATCGCCCACGGCGTAGATGTTGTCGATGTTGGTCCGCAGCCGATCGTCGGTGGCGATGGTGCCCCGCTCGCCCATCGCGACGCCGGCGACGTCGAGCCCGAGTCCGTCGGTGTGCGCGGTCCGGCCCACGGCGACCAACAGGCGGGCGACGGCGACGGTCGCACCGTCGGCGGTGGTCAGTTCGCAACCACCGTTGTCGTTGGTAGCCCGCACCTCTTCGACCCGTTGACCAACCCGCACATCGACGCCGGCGGCGGTGAGGGCGGCGGCGACCACCGCGGAGGCTTCGGGTTCTTCGCGAGCGAGCACCCGGTCGAGCGCTTCGAACAACACGACGTTGACGCCGAGCCGGGCGAACGCCTGAGCCATCTCGCACCCGATGGCCCCGCCACCGAGCACGCCGAGGCTCTCGGGCGCGTCGCTCTGGGTGAAGACGTCTTCGTTGGTCAGGTAGTCGACGTCGGACAAGCCGGGGATGGGCGGCACGAAGGCGCTGGCGCCGGTGGCGAGCACAATCTTGTCGGCCGTGAGCGTGTCGGCGCCCACCACGATGCTGTTGGCCCCGGCGAGACGACCACGCCCGTCGTAGACATCGATGCCCTCGTGGCGCAGGGTCGCCATGTCCTCGTTGGCGGCAATCGTGGAGATCGAGGTGTTGATGTGGGCGATGGCGTCGGCGAACGAGGCACCCTGCCTGGCCTTGGCGATGAGCGCTTTGGATGGGACGCAACCGGTGAAGGTGCAGTCGCCGCCGGGTTCGCCGTCGGTGATGAGGGCGGCGGACTTGCCGGCCCAGCGGGCCGTTCGGACGGCGCTGAGGCCGCCGGCACCCCCGCCGATGGCGACCAGGTCGTAGGAAGACGTCATGGCTCCGAAACCTACTTCCCCGCCAACGCATTCCCCGCGGACCGACGCCTACCGGGCCCTCGCTCGTCGGAGGGGGTCTGACCCCCACTTGCGTTCATTTGTGCACAACCGCGTCGGGCGGGGTCTGACCCCAGTGGCCCGGATGACCCCAGTGGCCCCCGGGGGGGTCTGACCCCAGCGGCCCGCGATGACGACCGCGGATCTCGGCCGGAAGTGCCGAGAATGAACCAGGCCCCAGACGCCGACCGCTGATCTCGGCCGGAAGTGCCGAGAAGTGTCAGTGCGCCATGCGGGCCATGAACCAGCCGAGGTTCAGGATCGCCAGACCCCAGACGAACTGTTTGATCTCGATGGGCCGACGGCGGACCAGCCACACCGAGATCAACCAGATCGGGACCATCACGGCCCACTGCACCGCCACACCGGCGTCGGTGCGGGGCAGGAACACTTCGAGGAGGAAGTTCTTCATCGGGCCTTCGGGGGTAGGCGGTCACGGTAGCAACACCGTGATTCCCGCCGGGATTCCCGTCGGCCGACCACCGAGGGAGGATTAGGCGTCGAGGGCGGCGCGGAGTTCGCCGACGAAGGTGCCGACACCCTCGGGGCCCTGGCCTTCGAGCATGCGCCGCACGACCGCCGATCCGACGATCACGCCGTCGGCGACCTGGCTGACCTCGGCGGCCTGTTCGGGGTTGGAGACGCCGACGCCGACGAGCACGGGCATGTCGGTGATCGCCTTGAGCCGGGTGGCGATGGTGGTCGCGCTCGCCGCCAACTGATCCCGCTCGCCGGTCACACCCAGCAAACCCACGCCGTACACGAACCCCTCGGCTGCCTCGGCGATGCGGGGCAGGCGTTCGTCCGGCGCGGTGGGGGCGGCCAACAACACCGTCTCGACACCGGAGGCGGCGGCTGCGGTGCGCCACGGCCCGCTCTCCTCGAGCGGCATGTCGGGAAGAATGACCGCGGCGACGCCGGCGTCGGCGAGGGTCGCGGCAAAGCGTTCGAGCCCGGCGTGGGCCGCGATGTTGTAGTAGGTCATGACGACCAGCGGCACGCCGACATCGAGCGTGCGCACCCGGTCGAGGATCGTCGTGGGCGTCGCCCCCTGGCGAAGCGCGGTTTCCGATGCCTCCTGGATGGTCGGACCATCCATCACGGGGTCGCTGAAGGGGATGCCGACCTCGATCGCGTCGGCGCCCGCGGCCGCGGCCGCCTCGATGCACTCGGCCCAATCGTCGCCCAGGCCACCGGTTACGTACGGCACGAGCAGCTTGGCGCCGCCGTCGCGCCGAGCCCGAAGGGTGGATTCGAGCGTGCCGGTCACGACAGCACTTCCATCATCTGGGTGGCGTCCTTGTCGCCGCGACCCGAGAGGTTCAACAGCACGGTCTTTCCGGCCAAGGCCGCGCGCTCGCGGCTGACCCACGCCAACGCGTGGGCCGGCTCCAGCGCGGGGATGATGCCCTCGGTGCGCGACAGCAACTGGAACGCCTCGATCACCTCGGCGTCGGTGACCGACTCGTACCGGGCTCGCCCTTCGGCTGCCAGGTAGGCGTGCTCGGGACCGATGCCCGGGTAATCCAAACCGGCCGAGATCGACTCGGCTTCTTTTACCTGTCCGTACTCGTCCTGCATGAGGTAGGAGTTTGAGCCGTGCACCACGCCGGGCACGCCGCGTCCGACCGCCGCGCCTCCCGCAGGTTCGACGCCAACCAGTTCGGCGGTCGAGTCCGCGAAGCCGGCAAAGATGCCGGCGGCGTTGGATCCACCGCCAACGCAGGCGGTGACGACGTCGGGGACACCGCCGTCGAGCAACTCCGAGCACTGGCGGCGGGCTTCATCGCCGAGGACTCGGTGAAACTCGCGGACCATCCAGGGGTACGGATGCGGCCCCATGACCGAGCCGAGGCAGTAATGCGACTCCTCGACCGTGGCGACCCAGTCGCGCATCGCCTCGTTGATGGCGTCCTTGAGCGTCCGACTGCCGGACATCGCGGTTCGTACCTCGGCGCCGAGCAGCTTCATGCGAAACACGTTGAGGGCCTGACGCTCGATGTCGACTTCGCCCATGTAGACGACGCAGTCCATGCCGAAATAGGCCGCGGCGGTCGCCGTCGCCACGCCGTGTTGGCCGGCCCCGGTCTCGGCCAACAGGCGGGTCTTGCCCATGCGCCGGGCGAGCAGGGCCTGACCGAGGACGTTGTTGATCTTGTGCGAGCCGGTGTGATTGAGATCCTCGCGCTTGAGCAGCAGGCGAAGGCCGAGCTCCTCGGAGATGCGCCGGCAATCGGTGAGCGGGCTCGGGCGACCGGCGTAGTGGGTCAACATATGGTCGAGTTCGGCCCGGAACTCCGGATCCGCCCATGCCCCTCGGAACGCCTTCTCGAGCTCCTGAACCGCCGGCATGAGCGTTTCGGGTACGAAGCGACCGCCGAATTCGCCGAAGCGACCGTCGGGGCCCGGGTCAGTCATCGCCATCGGGCGAACCTCCGAGTTTTGGAAAGGGGGCGAGCGTTGCCGCGAACACGGCGGCAGAGAGCATCTGTTCTAGGGCGCGGATCACTCGTCGCCCCAGTCGTACGGCTGATTCGCGTCAACCGGACCCGGTTCCACCGGCGCGGCCTTGGCGTTTTCGATGAATGCCTTCACGAGGCGCGGGTCCTTTACCCCCGGACTCGACTCGACGCCGCTCGAAACGTCGACGCCCCAGGGCCGCACTCGGGCGATCGCTTCGGCGACGTTGCCGGGGTGCAGGCCCCCGGCGAGCATCATCGGCCGGTCGCGGCCGACGCCATCGGTGAGGCTCCAGTCAAAGGTCTGCCCCGAGCCCGGGGACACGTTGTCGATCAAGATGACATCGGCGGCGAATTCGTCGACCCGGGCGAGCACCGGGTCGGTCGCGGCGAACGCCTTGAGCACGTAGGGCACCGCCGCTCGTACCTCGTGGGTCTCGTCGGCCGTCTCGTTGCCGTGCAGTTGGGCGGCGTTGAGGCCGGTGGATCGAATCGTGTCGATGACCTGCGACGGGGCGTGATTGCGAAAGAGCCCGACCGACAGCACGCCGGCGGGCAACTTGTCGACGATCTGGCGCACCTGGCCGGGAGGCATCTGGCGGGGCGACGGGGCAAAGACGAACCCGAGGGCGTCGGCCCCCATCGCCACGGCGAGCAGCGCATCCTCGACCGTTGTCAATCCACAGATCTTGACGAACACGGGCCGACGCTACCGCTCCGGGTCGGCGGGGACCGAATGATTTGGCGAGCCCGAACCGACCGAGCGCAACGCCCGAACCGCCCCCTCGCGATCGCCGGCGGTTACGACGGACTCCCCCACCAGCACGGCGTGGTATCCGGCGGCGGCCAGGGCGGCGGCGTCCTCGGGCCCGCGAACGCCGGATTCGGCCACCCGGATCACGCCTGCGGGCATCTGCGGCGCCATGCGCAACGCCCGGTCGGAGTCGACGTCGAACGTCACCAGGTTGCGCTGGTTCACGCCGACGAGGTCGGCGTTTACGGCCATCGCCCGCTCGAGTTCGGCTTCGTCGTGGATCTCGACCAACGCATCGAGCCCGACCTGGGCGGCGAGTGCGCCGAAGTCACGCAGCTCCACATCGTCGAGCACCGCGGCGATCAGCAGGACGGCATCGGCGCCCATAAGCCGGGCGTCGATCACGTCGTGAGGCGCCACGGTGAAGTCCTTGCGCAGCACCGGTAGCCCACTCGCCGCCCGGGCCGCCCGAAGATCCTCGGCGGAACCACCGAAGTGGTCGACGTCGGTCAGGACGCTCAGGGCGGTGGCACCCCCGTCCCGGTAGGCGTTCGCCACCTCGGCCGGGTCCAGGTCGACCGCGAGGTCGGGTTTCGACGGCGACCGGCGCTTGACCTCGGCGATCACCGCGAGGCCGTCGACCTCCGCCAACGCCCGCCGGAACCCGCGCGTCGGGGCCAGGTCGGCGGTCGCCTCGATCAGGGCGTCAAGCGATCGCGTGTCGCGGGCTGCCGCCCGGCGATGGTCGGCGATGATGGCGTCGAGGTAGGTCTTCGGCACCGGTCCAGCGTAGGGCCGAGGACGCCCAGCTCCCTAGCCTGATGCAGCGCCTATCTTGATGTGTGCCCTATCGAGGTCGCTAGCCCCGGTCGGCCGAACGACTCTTCGACATGGCGACCACCGGCAACAACAAGAACAAGCCGATCGCCGCCAGGAAGCACACGGCGGCGAGGAACAACAACGGCAACAGGCTCAAGATGGCGCCGACGACAAAGATGAACGCCGCCGCGCCGAACAGGGCCATGGGGGCCACCGCCAACCAGCCGGGCTGACTCTTGCCGGTCCCGGGGGCGGCGATGTCCTCCGCCGGCATGGGGTCGTCGTCGTCCTCGTCGTACGGGCTCCAAGCGGCATCGGCGGCCGGATCGACCTCCGGCTCGCGCAACAGGTCGAACCCCTGAGACTCGTCGTACGCGGCGCGGGTGTCCGGGTTGCGCAGGGTGTCCCACGCCTTGTTGATCGCCCGCATCCGCAGCTCCGCCTCCTGGCGCGTCGCTTCATCGGCGCCCGCATGCTGATCCGGGTGGAACTGGCGGGCGCGTTCGAGGTACGCCGCCCGAAGTTCGGGAGCGGAAGCGGAAGATTCAGCTTGGAGAAGTTGGTAGTAGTCCACGGCGAAAGTCTTGAGCGTTCACCACGTCTATCGGCACGCTGCGCCCGAGTTTTACCCCATCTGGCGCCCGCTACGGCGCCTTTGGCAGCGCTTTCACCTCACCGGCGATGCTCGCGCCGGAGCCCGTGATCTCCACGACGGTGGCCGGCTCGACCGAGCGGTGGACGTAGGCGAGCGCGATTCCCGGCGACTGGCCCACGGCCGGCGCCACGCTCGTGAGCTCCCCGACCGACTTGCCGTCGAGCACCAGCCCGGCGCCCGGGGCGGGGGCGTCGTCGGCGGCGAAGGCGATGTGCCGTAGGTGCTTCGGGGTGTTGTTCCCGCGCGAGTCGATGCGGGCGACCAGCTCCTGGCCGGTGTAGCAGCCCTTGGTGAAGCTGACGGAGCGCTCGACGATCCCCGCGGCGGCCGGAATCGTCGACTCGGTCAGCTCCGTGCCCATCTCGGGAATCCCGGCCTCGATGCGGGCCCGGTCGGCGACATCGGCTTCGACCTCGGTGAACCCGGCGGGGATCACCAGCTCGTCGCGGGGACCGAGCAGGTCGACGCCGTGGTGGCCGGGCCACTGGACGGGTACCCGTACGACGGCGCCCACGACCGGATCCGCGCTGTCGATACCGCTGCCGCGCAGTGCCAGACAACCCCAGTCGCGGCGGATGTTGATGTCGACCTTCACCCGCAGCTTGAACCGCTCGAGCCGGGCGATCAACGGCTCGGCCCATCCGGCGGCTACGTCGGCAATGAACAGCGGGCCGTCGGGGTCATCGCTGCGGTGGATGCGGAACCAGGCGTCGATCTTTCCCTGGGGTTGCAGGATCAGCGTGTCGGCCGAGGTCCCCGGAGCGAGCGCCTCGACGTCCTGGCTCAGCTGGCCCTGCAGATACGTGACGGCATCCTCACCGGTGATCGACAGAACGTCGCGTGCTCGCCAGAAGGCGGTCGGGTTGGTCTCGGTCATCGGATCTCCTGTCGAGCCTTGGTCATTCGGCGGGCGCCGGCGACGGCCGCGAGCAGCGCCCGGGCCTTGCTTCGGCATTCTTCGTGTTCATCGATCGCCACGCTGTCGGCCACAATCCCCGCCCCCGCCTGCACCGACGCCCGACCGTCGTCGGTGACCATCAGGGTGCGGATGGCGATCGCGGTGTCGATGTTGCCCGAGAAGTCGAGGTAGCCGACCACTCCCGCGTACGGGCCGCGTTTGGTCGGTTCCAGGGCATCGATGATCTCCATCGCCCGGACCTTCGGCGCCCCCGAGACCGTGCCGGCGGGCAGGGTCGCCCGGAGCACATCGATGGGCGTCTTGCCGGCGGCCAGTTCACCCGAAACCTGTGACGTCAGGTGCATCACGTGGCTGTAGCGCTCGAGGTTCATCATCTCGTCGACCTGTTCGGTGCCGAACTCGACGACCCGCCCCACGTCGTTGCGGGCGAGGTCGACCAGCATGATGTGTTCGGCCACCTCCTTGGGGTGCTCCCGTAGCTCGGCGCCCAGGCGGCGGTCGTCCTCGTCGGTGGCGCCCCGGCGCCGGGTGCCGGCGATCGGACGGCTGATGACCCGGCCTTCGAGCAGCTGGACCATGGGTTCCGGGCTGGCCCCGACCAGGGTCAAGCCCGGTTGGCGAACGAAATACATGTACGGACTGGGGTTTATCTGGCGCAGCACGCGGTAAAAGTCGAACGGCTCGGCCTCCAGATCAAAGTCGAACCGCTGGGCGAGCACGACCTGAAAAATGTCGCCCGCCAGGATGTGTTCCTTGGCGACCTCGACGGCGCGGCAGTACAGGTCGCGTCCCATGGTCGAGGTCACCTCGGGCAGCGGATCATCGGGGGCCGGTGGGGCCACCAGCGGTTCGTCGATCGGTCGGGCACCGTCGGCCGCGATGGTGTCGAGCCGCCCGAGCGCCGCGTCGTACAGTGCGTCGATGTCGTCGTCGGAGGCATCCTCGGGGACGACCACGTTGGCGAGGAGGGTCACCCGTTGGCGCCAGTGGTCGATCGCGGCCAGCTCGCCGATAACGCTCAGGACGGCGTCCGGCAACGCCTTGTCGTCGGTCGGCGGGTCGGGAAGCCGCTCGACCTCGCGGATCACGTCGTAGCCGAGGTACCCGACCAGGCCGCCGTGCAACGGCGGTAGATCGGCCAGCACGGGCGACTTCAAGGCCGAAAGGATGACTTCCAGTGCCGCCAGAACACCCTCGTCGGTCGGGATATCGAGGCCGACATCACCGTCGAGCTCCAGCGTGCCGGCGACCGAGCGCAACGTGGCGATTGGCCGGCGGCCGACGAAGGACCACCGGCTCCACCGGTCGCCGTTCTCGACCGACTCGAGCAGGAAACCGGGTTCGTCGCCCGGGACCAA
This sequence comes from uncultured Acidimicrobiales bacterium, assembly GCA_938041035.1. GTDB lineage: Bacteria > Actinomycetota > Acidimicrobiia > Acidimicrobiales > SHLQ01 > CALHYX01. The sequence goes on from CALHYX010000008.1 coordinate 25,845, forward strand.
CCGGGCAAAGATCGCGACCGGCGTGGTGAGGTCGGCCAGCAGTTCGCGCCACACCGGCACGACGCGATGGTCGCGGCACAGCTTGGCGAAGTCGGAGCGGGACGGACTCGCCTCGCCGGAAATCACGGATCGGGACACCGGGTCGTACATCTCCGAAGTGTACGTTCGCTGGCCCATCGCGCCGATCCGTTATCGCAAACCGCTGTCGGGCACTAGAGGTAGAGCCCGGTGCTGCCCTCTTCGAGCCGGGGCGCGGCTACCGCATGAATGTCGCGCTCGCGCAAGATGATGTAGTCCTGCCCGCGCACCTCGACCTCGTAGCGGTCCTCGGGGTTGAACAGCACCTGGTCGCCGGCCTCCATGCTGCGCACGTTCGGGCCGGCCGCCACGACCTCGGCCCAGGCCAGGCGCTTGCCCACCTGGGCGGTCGCCGGGATCAAGATGCCGCCCGAGGAGCGGCGGTCACCCTCCCCCACATCGATGTGCACGAGGATGCGGTCGTTGAGCATCTTGATCGGCAAACCATCGTCGTCGGGACCGGGGTTGGTTCGCGTAGCCTTGCCATTCGCTGTCACGGTGCTCACCGTATCGCCCGCCGGGGGGATAGCCGCCGTCGAACACTGCCTACGGAACCCCGCCGACCACGGGTCAGGGATTGGGCGAAGTCCGTACTTCGGCGCAACCGAGCGGGTAGTTTCGTGAGCATGACTGCAGTGGAAGCGGTGGAAGTACTCACCAGCGATGGTTTGCGGCTTCAGGCCGAGATGGCAACGCCGGACAACTCGACGTGGGCGGCCGTGCTGGCCCACCCCCACCCCGAGCATGGCGGCAACATGAACAACGCCGTCATCAAGGCGTTGTTCGCCGGACTACCCACCCACGGCGCCACGGTGTTGCGCTTCAACTTCCGCGGCGTGGACGGTTCCGAAGGCGAACACCAGCAGGGCCGCTTCGAGCGCCTCGACGTGCACGCCGCGCTCGACACGATGGCCCAGATGCTCGACCGCTCGATCCAGGGCATCATCGTCGTCGGCTACTCGTTCGGGGCCGACGTCGCCCTCACCGTCGACCACCTCGCCGCCGGCGGATGGTTGGCCATCGCTCCGCCACTGAGCCTGTACCCCCGACCCGATTTCGTCGCCGCCTCCGATGGCCGCGCCGTTCGGGTCCTGGTGCCCGAGAACGACCAGTTCGCGCCCCCCGATGTGGTGCGCGAACGGCTCACGGGGTGGTCCAACACCGAGGTCGGCGTCGTTCCCGATGCCGACCATCTGCTCGCCGGCGCCGGCTCAACCCTCGTCGATGCCACCGCCGACTTCGCCCGCACGGTCTTCGGCGGCGCCTGAGCGTTACCCGGCGGGGTCGGCGGGGCGCACACTGATGCCGCGTTCGGCCATGTGCGCCTTGGCCTCGGCCACGCTGTGTTCCCCGAAATGGAAGATCGACGCGGCCAGGACCGCATCGGCGCCGCCCTCGAGGACGCCCTCGGCCAGGTGGTCGAGCGTGCCCACACCGCCGCTGGCGACAACCGGCACGTTCACCGCATCGACCACCGCCCGGGTCAACTCGATGTCGAACCCGTCCCGGGTCCCGTCGGCGTCCATCGATGTGAGCAGAATCTCGCCCGCGCCGAGCCGCTCGGCCTCGCGGGCCCACACGACGGCGTCGATGCCGGTCCGGGTCCGGCCGCCGTGGGTAAAGACCTCGAAGCCGCTCGCGGGGGCATCGGCATCGGTGGTGCGACGTGCGTCGACCGCGACAACCACACATTGCGACCCGAACTCGCGGGCCATCTCGGTGACCAGCTCGGGTCGCTTGATCGCCGCTGTCATCACCGAGGTCTTGTCCGCCCCCGCCCGCAGCAGGGCCCGAGCGTCCTCGACCGTGCGGATTCCGCCGCCGATGGTGAGCGGAATGAACAGTTCCTCGGCCGCCCGGTGGGCCAGCTCCACGGTGGTGTTACGGCGGTCCGAGGACGCGGTGATGTCGAGGAACACGAGTTCGTCGGCGCCCTCGGTGTCGTAGCGGGCGGCCAACTCGACCGGGTCACCGGCATCGACGAGATCGACGAAGTTGACCCCCTTCACCACCCGGCCGGCGTCGACATCGAGACAGGGGATGACCCGTGCGGTCCTCATTCGGCGGGACCTGCTTTCGGATCGTCGTCGATGCCACCAACGCTTCGGGCGAGCGCTTCGGTGATCGTGAGCGCCCCCTCGTACAACGCTCGGCCGACGATCACCCCGGAGAGCGTGCGTTCGGCCACCACGACGTCGCGCAGAGCCGCGATGTGCGCCCCGGTGCCGACACCGCCGGAGGCGATGACGGGAATCTCGGTCGCGGCGAGCGTCTCGGACAACCCGGCGATGTCGGGCCCCTCCATCGTCCCGTCGACGGCGATCTGGGTGACGATGAGCGCGGCGACGCCGTCATCGGCAAAATCGGCGGCGACGTCAGCGAGCTCCCGACCGGAGCCTTCGGTCCAACCGCGCACGGCCACCTCGCGCCCGCGCACGTCGAGTCCGACGGCCACCTGATGCTCGGCGGCCAACGACCGGACCAACGCGGGGTCCTCCAGCGCGGCGGTGCCGATCACCACCCGGGTCACGCCCTGCTCGAAGAGGTTCCTGGCCGCAGCGACGTCGCGGACTCCCCCGCCCGTTTGCACCGGGACATCCACCGCCCGGGCGATCACCCCGATCAGGTCGCGGTTGCGGGGTTCGCCGGTGAGGGCTGCGTCGAGATCGACGACGTGGATCCAGGGCGCACCGGCGTCGGCGAACAACTGCGCCTGGGCCACCGGATCGTCGCCGTAGACGGTCTCCTGGGCATAGTCGCCCTGGTACAACCGCACGCACTTCCCGGCGCGCAGATCGATGGCCGGATACAGGTCAAAGGGCGGAGAGTCGGTCATATGAGCGTCACGAAATTCTGCAGGAGGGCCAGCCCGTTTCGGCTCGACTTTTCTGGATGAAACTGGGTCGCCATCACGTTGTCGACCTCGATTGCGGCCGCGACATCGATGCCGTAGGAGCAGGTCGCGGCGGTCTCCGGCCCCGGTGCGGCGGCGTAGGAGTGCACGAAATAGAACCAGCTCCCGGTTTCGAATCCGGCGAGGAGCCGGCCACCCTCGGCCACGGCGACGGTGTTCCATTGCATCTGCGGCCGCTTCACGGTGTCGGGGAGCAGGTTGATCGAACCGGACAGGATGCCGAGTCCGGGCACCCCGGGGCTCTCCTCGCTCGACTCGTACATGAGCTGCATGCCGACGCAGATACCGAGGAACGGCCGCCCCGACGCCGCGGCGGCGACGGCCGGTTCGGCGAGCCCGGTGGCGTGGAGTGCTTCCATGCAGCGTCCGAAGTTGCCGACCCCGGGCAAGACGACCGCGGCGGCAGATTCGATCAGATCGGGATCGGCCGTCAGGCGGGCGTCGGCCCCCACCTTCTGCAGTCCCTTTTGGGCGGAGCGAAGGTTGCCGATGCCGTAGTCGAGGACCGCGATGAGCGGTTTGGTCACAGGGTGCCCTTGGTACTCGGGACGCCGGTGCCCTCGACCGAGATCGCGTGCCGCAACGCTCGAGCGACACCCTTGAACGATGCTTCGATCAGGTGATGGGTGTTCACGCCCCGCACCGAGACGAGGTGAAGCGTAATGCCGGCCGAGGTGATGAATGCTCGCCAGAACTCCTCGCAGAGCTGAGGGTCAAACGGCGGGGTGCCCAAAATCCTCTCGCCCGGAAAGTCGACCGCGTAGTGCAGATACGGGCGCCCGGACAGGTCGAGGGCGACGTCGACGAGCGCCTCGTCGAGCGGCACCGAAACCGAGGCGAACCGGCGGACGCCGGACTTGTCGCCCAGCGCCTCACCAAAGGTCTCTCCCAACAAGATGCCGACGTCCTCGACGGTGTGATGGGCGTCGATTTCGATGTCGCCCACCGCCTGCACGGTCAGGTCGAACCCGCCGTGACGACCGAGTTGGTCGAGCATGTGATCGAAGAACGGAAGGCCGGTCGAGCAGTTGGTCGCGCCGTCGCCATCGAGATCGACTCGGATGTCGATCGACGTCTCTTTGGTCTTGCGTTCACGGGTGGCGGTACGGCTCATGTCAGATCCTATGGTCGTTGCTCGGCGTTCAGTTCAGCACTTCGGCGAGGGCGTCGAGGAACCGGTCGTCCTCTTCGACGGTACCGATGGTGACGCGCAGACAGCCCTCGAGCCGCGGCCAGGAGGAACAGTCACGGACCAGCACGGAACGCTCGACGAGTTCCTTCCAGACCTCGGCGCCGTCGCGTTCGTCGGGCCGAAACAGGACGAAGTTCGAACCCGATGGCCATACGGTGACCGGCATCTGGTCGAGGCGGGCCATCAACCGCTCGCGTTCGGACACCAGCGCCGCGACCCGCTCGTGCATCGCGTCGGCGTAGTCGAGAGCCAGCCGACCGGCGATCTGGGTGACGGCATCGAGGTGATACGGGAGGGCAACTTTTTCGAGCTCGTCGACAAGCCAGGTGGGACCGATGAGGTAGCCGAGCCGCAGCCCGGCCATCGACCAGGTCTTGGAGAAGGTACGGGTGACGACGAGCGATCGTTCCTCGGCCACCAGGTCGAGTGCCGACTGCGGCGCGAACTGGCCGTATGCCTCGTCGACGATCAGCAGGCCGCCGTAGGACTCGACCGCGTCGAGCAGCCGGGTGGTTGCGTGCGGCGGGTCGACCACGCCGCTCGGGTTGTTCGGCGAGCACAGAAAGACCAGATCCGGTTCGTGCTCGCGGACCACCTGCTCGGCCGTGTCGACGTCGAGACGGAAGTCGGGGTCGCGCTCGGCTTCGAGGGTGGCCGTGCCCGAAATACGGGCGAGGTGGGTGTGCAACGCGTAGGTGGGCTCGAACGTGGCCGATACCCGCCCGGCGCCCCCGTAGGCGTGGAAAAGCGTGTACAGCACCTCGTTGGATCCGTTGGCCGCAAAGACCTCCGGCGAGGTGCGACCGTGATGGGCTGCGATCGCCGCCCGTAGCTCAACGGCCCCGCGGTCGGGGTAGCGGTTCCAGGCGAGCCGGCGCACGGCATCGGCGACGCGATCGCTCAGTTCCTGCGGTGGCGCGAACGGTGATTCGTTGGCGTTCAGCCGCACGTCGACGTCGAGTTGAGGCGAGTGGTAGCCGGCCATCAGCGCAACGTCGTCGCGCACCCGGGGACGTTGCGCCATCAGCGATCCCCTCGGCGCAGCCGAGCGGACTCGGCGTGGGCGTCGAGCCCTTCGGCCTCGGCCAGCGCCTCCACATGAGGTGCCAGGCGATCGAACGCGTGGGCGTCGACGGTCACGACGTGGATGTCCTTTACGAAGTCGAACACGGTCAGCGACTGGGCGAAACGGGCCGTGCCATTCGTCGGGAGCACGTGGCTCGGCCCGGCGATGTAGTCGCCAAAGGCGGCCGGCGACCACGGGCCGCAGAACACGGCTCCCGCGTGCCGGACCTGGGCCACCCGGGCTTCGTTGTCCGAGGTCATCAGTTGCAGATGCTCGGGGGCGATTGCGTTGGCGACGACCATCGCCTCGTCGGGCCCCGCCACGAGCGCAATCATCCCCGCGGCTTTGAGGGTGGTCTCGATGTCGGCGCGACGCGGCGCTCGGGCGACGATGGCCTCGATCTCGGCGGCGACCTGTTCGGCCACCGCTTCGTCCCAGGTCACGAACCAGGCGAGACCGTGTGGCCCGTGTTCGGCCTGCACCACCACATCGACCGCCGCGTAGGTCAGCGGGTCGGTCCCATCGGCGATCACCACAATCTCGGAGGGCCCGGCGAACGAAGAGGGCACACCGACCAACCCGGCGACCTCACGTTTGGCGATGGCGACGAAGATATTGCCCGGCCCGACGATCACATCGACCGCGGCCAGCGTTTCGGTGCCGTAGGCCATGGCGGCGATCGCCTGCGCGCCACCGACCGCGTACACCTCATGGACGCCGGCCACCGCGGCCGCCGCGAGCGTGACATCGGGGATGTGGCCATCCGGACCCGGGGGTACGCACAACACGACCGCATCGACGCCCGCGACGAGCGCCGGCACCGCGGTCATCAGCACCGTCGACGGGTACAGCGCCCGACCACCCGGGACGTAACAACCCGCCCGTTCCACCGGCCGGAAGAGGCTGCGCACCTCGACGCCATCGGACTCGAACCGGTCGTCGGTCGGGCGCTGGTGCCGGTGGTAGGCCTCGATGTTGGCGGCGGCAACCCGCAACGCCTCGAGTACGGGGGCGGGCGTGCGCTCGAGAGCGGCCTCGATGTCGGCCTGAGGGACCCTCAGGTCGACGTCGGCAACGCCATCGAATCGTTCGGTGAGTTCGGCCACGGCCACATCGCCGCGGCGGCGCACCTCATCCAGAATTGCCCGGACGGCTTCCACCGGTGCGGCGCCGTCCACTTCCGGGCGGGGCAGATTGGCCGCAAGGTCGCTCGGATCGAGGCCTCGCAGGTCTAAGCGGGTCACCATGGCGCCCTACGGTATCGGCCCCAATGGGTTGGCGGTACCGAATACGGCTAGACATCGAACATGCACTCAAGCGTTCTGCGCCAAGCGATTCGGCCCCTTCCCGTCCTGCGTCGATCGGGCGGGCGATGACGGCCAGCGACGCCGCCGAGCTGTCCTCGCTTGCCACCGTGCTGGAGGACACGACCACGCGGATCACGACCATGGCCGAGCGGTATCAGGACACCACCCGCGAGGACGTGACGTCGCGACTCTTCGAGGTTGAGCGGTCGCTGCGGCGCGCCATCCGCTCCATCGAGCAACTCGGCCGCGACCTGGGGTGATCTGCGCCGCCGACCGGCCTTCGAGCGTTCGCGAGCTCCTGTCCAAAAGCAGCTGCTCAAACGAGGCAGTGCAAAACGAAGCTGACGCCCCCGAAGGGGGCGTCAGCTGGCGACACTGGGCGGCGGATCCCAATGTGTGTCGCCTATACCAGGTGGCGGGAACCTGGTAGCTCAAAACCATACACCGTCGTCGCGCCGACGTTGTGTCGATCGGGTACGGAACCCAGCCAAGATACCAGTCAGGTCCGGTAAACGCAACGATGCTCCCGAGACGCCGTGCCGGGAAACATTCCCGCTCGGGATCGGGCGGGCAGGCCCAGCGGGTACTCTCCAGCGATGGCTTCTCCCTCATCCCCTCCGACCGGTCCGGTCACCGTCGAAGTGACCACGGCTTCGGGGACCGCAAGCGCTTCCACGACCCGGGACGGTTGGGAGATCACCACGACGGTGCCGCCGACCGAGACGTACGCGCTCGGCGAGGTACTGCGAGCATGCGCCGAGGCGGTGTCTCGCGAAGGCGGCGGCCGGCTCACCTACTGGATCGAGAACGCGTCCGGAACCGAGACCGACACCGGCCCCCAGCGGGCGCATTTCGAACCGGTGCGCAACCTCCATCAGATGCGGGTCAAACTGCCGGTCCCCAACGGCGAGCTCGTCACCCGGGCGTTCACCGACGCCGATGCCGACGCCTTTCTGGCCGTGAACAATCGAGCCTTTGACTGGCACCCCGAACAAAGCGACATGACGACAGCCGACCTGGCCGAGCGGCAGGACGAACCCTGGTACGACCCCGACGGTTTTCGCCTTGCGTACCTCGAAGACAACCCGGAGCCGACCCCGGCCGAATCCGATCCCGTGGCCGATACGGGAACCTCGGGTCTGATTGGGTTCTGCTGGACCAAGATTCACCACACCCAACGGCCCAAGCTGGGCGAGATTTACGTCATCGGCGTCGACCCCGCCCATCACGGCAAGGGGCTCGGCGAAGCGTTGACCCGGGCCGGTCTGCGGTGGCTTTCCGACCAGGGCATCCGCCAGGGCATGTTGTACGTGGAGTCCGACAACCACAAGGCGCTCGCCACCTACGAGCGGATTGGGTTCACCGTGCACAGCACCAACCGGGCCTATCAGCTCACCGTCTGACATGACGGCAGAGTCCACCGAGGCCGAACCCAGTGCGTCGCCGAGCCCGATCGGGCGCTACGACGTCGACCGCGACGGCTTGGCCGAGTTGTTGGCCGGCCTGCCGCGGTACCGGGTCGATCAGGTGTGGGAGGGGCTGTACACCCACCGTCACGGTCCCGACGAAATGACCACCCTGCCCAAGGACCTCCGCGAGCGGCTCGGTCGTAGCCTCCTCCCGTCGCTGAGCCCGGCGGCCCGGTCGGTCTCCGACGACGGTGACACCGTCAAGTATCTCTGGACACTCGGTGACGGCGCCCAGGTCGAGACGGTGCTGATGCACTACGACGACCGCACCACGGTTTGTGTGAGCAGCCAGGCCGGATGCGCCATGGGTTGTGGCTTCTGCGCGACCGGCCAGGCCGGTTTCGAGCGCCATCTGAGCGTGGGCGAGATCGTGGAGCAGGTGATCGAGGCCCAGCGCCAGGCCGATCGCGACGAGCGCCGAGTCTCCAACGTTGTCTTCATGGGCATGGGTGAACCGATGGCCAACTACGACGCCACCTGGGCGGCGGTCGAGCGTCTGCACGGCGACCTCGGGCTGTCGGCGCGCCACCTCACCATCTCGACGGTGGGCATCATTCCCGGGATTGAACGGCTGGCGACCGAGGCGCTCCCGGTGAACCTGGCGGTATCCCTCCACGCCGCCAACGACGAACTGCGCGACGAGCTCGTGCCCATCAACCGGCGCTACCCGCTCGACGATCTCGCTGCGAGCTGCGACCACTACCGCGCCGCCAAGGGACGCCGCCTCTCCTTCGAGTGGGCGATGATCGCAGGGGTCAACGACCGCGACCGGGACGCCGAGGAACTCGGCGACTACGCCTACGCGCTGGGTGCCCACGTCAACCTCATCCCGCTGAACCCCACGCCGGGCTACCCCACGATCGGCACTCCACCGGAGCGCATTCGTCAGTTCCGCGATCTTCTGCGGGCTCGACGGGTCCGGGTGACCGTGCGCCAGAACCGGGGCACCGAGATCGACGCCGCATGCGGCCAACTTCGGGCCGAACAACAAATCGCCGGCCCGGTCCGGCGCCGAAAAGGGTCCTAGAGCTGCCACACTGGTCGTATGGAAACCCAGCGGTTCGTGAACCCCGGCCAACCCCAGACCCTCTACATGGGCACCGTGCTCGCCTACATCCAGGGTGGGTTCGACCTGTTGTACGGCGTTCTGGGCCTCAACATCTTGTTGGTCGCTCTCGGCGCGGCCAAGGGGTTCGGTGCCTTCGGCATCGCCAACGACAAGAAGTGGGGCTACAACCTCGCCCTCGCGGGGGCCGCCGCGAGCGTGTTGCTGGACCTGCTTTTGTTCCGGTTCAACCTCGGATCGCTGCTCCGCCTCATGTTCGACGGCGCCCTCGTCGGCCTGTTGGTGCACCCCATGAGCCGAGACCACCAACGCGTCTGGTTCAACTAACCCCGCGCAGTCACTTTGGTGCCAGGCACAAAAGTGAACACGGCCCGAAAACAAGCTGGTCCAAGGGCCCCACCCGGTCACCGCAGATCTCGACCGGAAGTGTCGAGAACGGGGGTCACCGCGGATCTCGACCGGAAGTGTCGAGAGTGAAACAGTGTCGAGAATAAATCAGTCGGTGAGGTGGATCGGGTCGCCGGAGATGCTGGCGGACCAGGTGGTGGTGTCGGATGGGTTGCCATCGAACACCATCTGCACGGTCACCCAGCAGCCGTAGGGGTCGGCCGTGTTGCAGTCGTAACCTGGTGGGATCACGATCGTGGCGGAAATGGAGTCACCGTTGCTCGAGCCGCTGGTCAGCCGACCGGCGTTGTTCGAGTGCATTGCGAGACAGTTGGTCTCGGTGATCGCCGCCGTCGTGCCGTTCTCCCGCTCGAGCTGCATGTCGCACTGCGAGAAGACGGAGCTGGCGGTGTTGATGGGTTCGCCGGCACCGAAGCGGGGCGGTCGCACCCACACGTCGATGCTCGAACCGTCGGTGAGGTCGAAGAACTCGAGCCGCAGCTCCTGGCCGGCGTACTCCGGGCCGACGCGGGCGAGGAAGAACTCGGTCGGCACGCCGTCGCCGCCGGGGCGGTTCACGAACATTGGTAGGCGTCCGTTGGCGGCGATGGAAACGCCGTTGCTGAACTCCGGGTTGACCGGGGCACCGTCGGGGCCGAAACCACCCGGCGTGCCGATCGGCACGCCGTAGCCGGCACGGAGGGAGTACCGGTTACGACCACCGGTGGAGATGGTGGAATCGGCGTTGATCAGCGACGTGGCCCCCGGAGCGGCCACGGTGCGCAGGTTGGGGGCCGTCTCGTCGGCGTTCGTACGGATCTGCACCAGGTAACTACCGAGCTGCATCTGGGCCGGAGGAATCTCACAGACGGTCGCCCATTCTCGGAAGGTGGCGGCGAACGGGAGGTTCTGGGGTGCGATCAGCGTCGGGTCCGTGAGGCGGTTCACGAATTCGGCGGTGTTGTTGGCGCCATTGAAGTTCTGGGACCCGAACTGCTGGGCGCACAGCACGACATCGTCGGTGAGGTCGAACGGCGTGGCGCTCGGCGCTCGCACGATCACCGACATGGTGTAGTTGCCCGACAGCCCGTTGTCCCCCGGGCACCATGCGGCGCCGCCCAGGTTGTTGTTCCGGGCGTTCTCGTAACGTTCCTCGGGGTAAAGCGAGAAGGGCAGCGTGGAATAGAACGGCTGGGCCGCCACATCACCTTCGAGGAAGAGCCAGTCGGCAAAGCCACCCTGTCCGCCCTGGCAACCGTCGCCGTAGTTGTGATGCACCGGATCAAAGATCTGAATGCGGAAGTTCTCGCCGAGGGTTGCTTCGGTGAGGTCATCGACGTCGACCCGGAAGAAGTAACCATCCTCGGCGTACTGGGTGTTGATGCCTCCGGCGCAACCGACCGAACTGTTACCGCTGCAGTTGAGGGTGTGGTATTGGTCACCGGACCGTTTGTGGGTGCTCGGTCCGAAGGTGGCCAACCACAGGTTGGGGTCGGCACCGCCCGGCAGTTCATCGCCCACACCGAGGGGGTCGTTGGCCAGGAAGCCGTTGGGGCTCCCCATGGGCACGGGGCGCACAAACTCCGCGGTGGAGTTTCGCTCCAACTGCATGTTGTCGATCACCACGGCCGCGAGAAACAACGGTAGATCCGTGTCGACGATCCGCACATCAAGCTCAACTTCGCTGAGCGCAGTGATGTACATCAACAGGCCGTCGTTGGACTGCAGCACCAACTCGGTGGCCGTCGAGGACACAACGGTGTTGCCGGTCTGGAACATGCCGTTGCGTTGAACGGCGGTGGTGGCGACCGTCGCGGCCTGGGTGAACTCGGGCATGTGCGCAACACCGGCAAGCGCGCCGGCGTCGGCCGCGCGCTGAAGCTCGCTGGCTCGGGCGTACCAGCTCCCAACGTCGGCGGCGAGGGCGGCAAAACCGACCATCGGAATGAGGAGCAACGTGAAGAGTGGCAGGCTGACCGCTCGTTGCAGCTTCTGTTTCCGGGTGAGGGTGCGGGCCCGTCGACGATTCGCTGGGCTGATCACGTGTCGATCCTCGGTTCGATTCGCATGATGGTGGTCTCGGTGATGGTGATGCCACCGTGCGGAAAGATGCCGGTCACCCAGTCGTGGTGGACCTCGATACGGACGCCGACGTAATCGGGGCCGACCGACAACCGCTTCTCCCGGCCCGCCGGACACCAGGCCTGGTCGGGCTGCCCGTTACACGTGGTGGCCGCCGTAGCGGTCTGGAAATCGGCCGGTACGGCAGCGAGGGCGGTGCCGTAGTCGTAGTAGTTGCACTGACCGGGCACCGACTGCGTGGCACACAGCGCGTTGGGCAAAGCCCCGCTCGGTGATGCCGAACGGAAGACGACGATGGACTGCACGTTCGCCGGGTCGATCGAGTCGAGACCGGCGACGGCCGAGGCGATGGCCGAATAGTCGGAGAGTTCGTCATCGCCCAGGTTCGACACCGTACGGGCGCCGGCGCGCGAGCTGGTCGAAACGACCAATGAGTCGCGCCACGCGCTGCCAAACTCGATGATGCCGAAGACGAGCATGACGAGCAGCGGTGACACGAACACGAGGAATTCCGTCAGCGCCGCGCCGCGTTCGCCGCGTTCGCGCCGGTCTCGCAACCGGGCGCGAAACCCGAGCGGTCGAGGCGCGGGAAGGGCCCGGGACGGTGGGGACGGTGGGGACGGTGGGGACGGCCGCACGCTACAACGCCTGCGGTTCCAGGCGCAGAATCGCCTGATCGTCGAGGGTGACAGTGTCGCCGAACAAGCCGGTAACCATGGGGTGTTCCAGCTCGACCCACACGCCGATGTAGTCGGGAGGTCCGGTTACTGCGGTCTCGCGGTCGCTTGGACACCACCACGTGTCGGGCAGACGCGTCGCCGCGGCTTTGTTGCAGGTGCCGAAGTCGGCGACCGGCCGAAGCGCGTCCGCCAGGATGTAGGTGTTGCACTCGCCTTCGACGCCGGTGCTCGGGGTCGCCGCCAGGCAGGCCGCCGAGGGGGTATCGCCCGGGCCCGAGGCCTTGAACACGATGATCCGGAGGATGCCGTCTTTCGGAAGGGCGTCGGCGGAGCGGAGGAAGCGCTGCAGTAGCTGGTAGTCCGCACTCACCTCGTTGCCGGCGGTCGTGCCGGTGCGGGAGGACTCTCGCACCGCGTTGGCCGCGCCCAGGTAATCCTTGTACAGCAGCCCCATCTCGAGAACGCCGAAGAAGAACAACATGATGACCGGCATCACGATCGCGCCCTCGATGAGACCCGAACCACGTTCCGAGCGCGGTCGGAACAGTCCGCGGCGAGTCGCACGCCCGTCTGCTTCAGGCGCGTGACCTTGCACGCGCATACCGTTCGGCTTCACTCTCGCTCTATCGTCCTCGGACGGTTCAAACTTGAACGTTTCCGATGAATCGATGGAGACGGATCGTCTCTAGCCCGCGATGGCGCGATCGAAGAGCTGATCGTACGCGGCAAGGACCCGGCGAGCGATCTCGAGATGCGAGGTTTGTTCGGGCCGATCCGTGAGCATGATGACGGCCCGATCATCGGCCAACAACCGGTAGTGCACGGCAGCCGACTCGGTCACGACGAGGCCGTCGACGACGTCGCCAAACAATTCGATTCCACCCATGGATTCGGTGGCTTCCAGCGCAGTGCCGGCCAGCTGGTACAGCGTCTCGCCGAGGAGGGGCCCGGTGAGAGCCTCGAACTTCGAGCGATGCAGCAGCACTTCGCGGACCCGGGAGGTCACGACACAGACCGCGACGAGACTGGGCAGCTCCAACTCGAGTTGATCGAGTACAGCCGATCCCGCAGCCGTGGCCGGAGTCTCCGCCCACGCCGCTGCGAGGTCCTGGGTTGATTCATTCGTCACGTCGTACCCTTCGGCACCCCAGGTGCGTTCTTGACAATTTCGCGGCCGGGCCGTCCCAGGCGCCCGTCGCGCCGTAACCTTCGACCGTGAGCATGATCGACACCGAAAACCTCCCCGAAGGTGACGAGAAAGTGCGGGCGGTTCGCCAGCTCTTCGACACCGTTGCACCCCGCTATGACCTGGTCAACCGGCTGATGACCTTTCGCCTCGACGTTCGCTGGCGACGCCTGACGGTCGAGCAGCTGCGCGTGGTGCCCGGCGGACGAATTCTCGACCTGGCGTGCGGTACCGGAGACTTCTGTCGGGATCTTGAATCGGCGGGATTTCGGGTGGTCGGCGTCGACCTCTCGGCGGGCATGCTCGCGGCGGCGCGCACCGACGCTCCCCTGGTTCACGCCGACATCCTGCGGCTGCCGGTGAGCGACGCCTCCGTCGATGGTGCGACGTGCGGGTTCGCCCTGCGCAACCTCGCCAAACTGGGCCCGTTTTTCGACGAGTTGGCGCGGGCGGTTCGCCCCGGTGGACGCATTGGCCTTCTCGATGTCGCCGAACCCGAGAACCGCGTGCTGCGGCTCGGCCACTCCATCTACTTCGGCAAGGTTGTGCCGCGGATCGGCGCCTTGCTGTCCGATGCGAACGCCTACCGGTACCTGCCGAAGTCGGTCGAGTACCTCCCCGAACGCGCCGTCATGCTCGACCGCCTCGCCGAAGCTGGATTCGTCGATATCGAACATCGGTTGCTGGCCCCCGGCAGCGTGCAGTTGATGACCGCCACCCGCGCCTGATCGGCTCGTCGGTGCTAACCCGACAGGGCGATGCCGGCGGCGAACAATGAGCCGGCAACCAGCTGCAGCCGCCCGGTATCGGCCAGCACCGCGACCAGCCCGGACCCCCGCGTCCCGCCGGCCACCGTTCGGATCGGCCGAATTCCCAGGGGCAATGCGAGCAGGGCGATCAGCGCCCACGGGCGGGCGCTTCCGACCAGCGCCACCACAACGAACGCGCCCAGGAGGAGGCCGATGTACAGCACGCGGGTACGGCCATCACCGAGTCGGACCGCCAGGGTCACCTTGTCGGACTCGGTGTCGGTGGGGATGTCGCGCAAGTTGTTGGTGACCATCAACGCGGTCGCCCAGAACCCGACCGCCACCGCCGCCAGCCAACTCAGCGCCGAAATCGACTCCGTCTGGACGAACGTCGACCCCACGGTCGCCACCAGCCCGAAAAAGATGAATACGAACAACTCGCCGAAGCCGGCATAGCCGTAGGGGCGTGAGCCGCCCGTATAGAACCACCCGGCCAGCAACGATGCCGTCCCGACGACGATCAGCCACCACGAGACGGCGACCACCAGGCTCAGACCGGCCGCAGCCGCGACGGCAAACGACAGCTGTGTCGCCCGCTTCACCGCGGCGGGGCTGGCCAGCCCGTCGCCGACGAGCCGGGCGGGCCCGACCCGGGTCTCGTCATCGGTACCCCGGATGCCGTCGCTGTAGTCGTTGGCGAAATTGGTGCCTATCTGGATCGCCACCGCCACCACCAACGCCATCGCCGCCCGCCACCAGATCACACCGTCGCCCACCGCCGCCGCGGTGCCGACCGCAACCGGAACGATGGCGGCCGGCAGAGTCCGCGGCCGGGCGCCGTGCAGCCACATCGCGGCCGAACCCGCGGCAGGCACGCCCGGGCGCGGCACCGGCGAGTTCACGGGCTCGACGTTCGGACGTTCAGGCGGCCTTTTCGAGGATGTGCACACCACAGGCCGAGCCGAGACCGATCACGTGGGCGAGGCCAACCTTGGCGCCCTTGATCTGGCGATCCTTGGCTTCACCGCGCAAATGGGTGGCGACCTCGTAGATGTTGGCGATGCCGGTGGCGGCGATCGGGTGGCCCTTGCTCTGTAGTCCACCGGAGACGTTCACCGGCATCGATCCGTCGCGCCACGGCGCACCGGACTCGAAGAAATCGGCCGCCCCGCCCTGCTCGCACAACAGGAGGTTGTCGTAGTGGACGAGTTCGGCGGTGGCGAAACAATCGTGCAGCTCCACAAGATCGAGATCGGCCGGGCCGATTCCGGCCTGTTCGTACGCCTGCTCGGCGGCGTTGCGGGTCAAGGTGTTGACATCGGGCAGCACCTGACAGGACTCCTGCCACGGGTCGCTCGTGAGCACCGACGCCGAGATCTTGACCGCTCGCTTTTGCTGCGCCCTGCTCAACTTCTTGAGCTTGGCGTCGCTCACGACAACCATCGCCGCCGCCCCGTCACAGTTGCCCGAACACATCGGTCGGGTGTTGGGGTAGGCGATCATGACATCGTTCATGATCTCGTCGAGGCTGAAGCGCTTCTGGTAGGCCGCCAACGGGTTCAGGGTCGAATGGGCGTGGTTCTTCTCCGAGATCTTGGCGAACAACTCGAAGCTGGTGCCACCGTACTTGTGGCCGTACTCCATACCCACCTGGGCAAAGACGCCCGGCATGATGTTGGTGCCGATCCGACCTTCGGTGCTCCCGAGAGCGCCGTAGCGCCCGTTCGGTTGCCACGTGTCCGACGCAGCTCGGGGACCACCCTGGCCAAGCAGACCGGCACCGGCGAGCTTCTCGACGCCGACCGCCATACCCATGTCGGTCTCGCCGGCCTTGACGGCCATGATGGCCACCCGCAACGCGGTGGCGCCCGTCGCGCAGGCGTTGGCGACGTTGTACACCGGGATACCGGTCTGACCGACCTGTTTTTGCAGTTGCTGACCGATCCCGGCGCCCGCGTTCATCAGGTTGCCGACGCCCAGGATGCCGATGTCGGCCATCGTGACGCCTCCGTCGGCGAGCGCGGCCATGGCCGCCTCCGCCGCGAGGTCGATCACGTCGTCGTTCGGCCGCTTGCCGAACTTGGTCATATTTGCGCCGAGAATCCAGACGTCGCCGCTGGCCATGATTTTCTCCCCTGTACTTCTTCGAACTTGGACTGGTGGTGAATGGTGTGGTCGCCGTGAGTCGGCGGTGGTGTACGCCGCCTAGGCCGGAGCGAAACCGAACGCGATCGCTTCGGTGCCCTCGGTGTCGAGACCCATCGGGTAGGTAGCGAGCTTTACGGGCATGCCGAGGGTGACCTTCTCGGGCGTGGGTTCGACGCCGATCAGCGTCGTGCGGACACTGGTGCCGTCGCAGTCGACGATGGCCGACACATACGGCTGCGGACCCATCGCCACGATGCTGAACGAGGTGACGATGCCGCGATTCTTGACGCGCGCCCGCTTGAACTCGGTGCCGCTGCACGACGCACACGCATTGCGTCGATCGAAGAACCGGGCCGCACAACTCTTGCACTCATTGGCCCGCAGGTACGGCGTCTTGCCGAGCACCAGGTAATCCACGAACGGGATCTGCTTACCGTTGCGCTTTGGTCCGGAGGCTTTGGTCGCCGCGCCAGCCTTCTTCTTGGTCTTCTTTGTGTTCTTGGCGTTCTTTGCGTTCTTTGCGTTCTTGGTCTTCTTCGCGTCGGCCTTGGATTTCTTCTTGGCCGACTTCGACGTTGCTTTCGCCATTTTGCTCCCGTTGTGGTGTCGATACCTCTGAACCCCGGTATCGCCGCCTCAGTATGCCACCGCGCCGCGACGGCGCGAAACTCCCGCCATCGCCCCGCTACCAGCCATCGCGGTGCACGATGTCGTCGATGCTTCGCTTCGGCCGTTGCGCCGACCCGCTCGGCCGTTCGGGTTCGGCATGGCCGAGGGCCACCATCGCCGCGATCCGCCGGCCGGCCGGGATGCCCAGCGCGGCCGCCACCGCCGCCTCGTGATCAAAGACGCCGAACAACAACGCGCCGAGCCCGGCATCGGCCGCCGCCAACAGCATGGCCATGATCGCGGCACCACCGTCGACGAACCAGAACGGGACGGGCCACACCTCGCGTCCTTCCCCCAGGCCCGTGCGAGCCTTGTCCGCCTCGCCGTAGCGAGCCACGTACCCGTCCGGATCCACCACCACGGCCACCAGTACCGGGGCGTTGAACAATCCGGGCCACGCGAACGTGTCGCGCCGCTGCTGATCCATCGTCGTCGTCCAGTAGCGCTCGGTGGCGGGCCCCTCGAGCACCACCAGATCGAGCGCCTGGGTGTTCCCGGCCGAAGGAGCGCGGCCCGCGGCCGCCAGCACGCGATCGAGCATCGCCGCGTCGATCGGATCCGGCCGAAACCGCCGCGCCATGTGCCGACGGCGGAGAACTTCGTCGAACTCCACCGGCGCGCCGCCGGCGAACCTAGGACGCCAGCTTGTCGAGATCTTCGGCGAGAGCCCAGCCGAAACCGATGAGGGCATCACCCTCGCCGACGGCGGAGAAGAACTCGGTGACCGCAGGGTCGGTCTTTTCCGGCTTCAGGCTGCCGTGGTCGAAAACGCACGGGTCGGAGCCGTCGCCGGAGACGATGAACGCCCGCTCGTCGTAGCGGGCGGTCGCGATGCCGAAGCGCTTGGCGAGGCGCTTCCCCCACGCCCGTTCCTCGCCCGATGCCTTGTGGTCCGGGCGGGGCACGATGTCGTTGAGCGACTTGTACGCCTCGAACGCGGCCGGATCGTTCATCCGGGCGCCGACGAGCACGTCTTCGTCCGGGAACGCCAGTACGGCCCGCCGCAGCTGGTCGGTGACCATGGCCCGCAGCACCGAGTCACGCTTGGAGGTGCGCTTGATCGAGGCCAGGCCGATGAGCACGCTCGGCGTGCCGCCGATGCGCTCCAGGGTCAGGAAGGCAAAGCCCTTCAGCTTGCCGTTCTCGTGCGCCATCGTCACGAGAACCCAGTCCTCGACCTGCTTGTTGATCAGACCCACTTCCACCTGGTTGGGACCATCGGCGGTGATGTCGGCCATCTCCTCCATCTCCGCATCGGACAAAGCCGTGCAATCCTTGGTCTCGACCTCGATCGCCATTGGCGTGAAACTCCCAGAAGAACGCGAATACGTCCCCTCAATTCCAGCGGTCAGAACGCGTTCTTGCAACTCGCACGCTCTGCGTTTGAAATCTCACCGATAGTGATCGGAGCCGGAGCTCTCGGGACCGGCGTCCATGAGCACCGCATCGAGACCGAACCGCTCGCGCAGTTCGGCCACCAGTCCCTGCCGGGTGTCGACCCGCTGGTCGCTCGGCAACCGCAACACCTGCTCACCCAGATGTAGAAACACCGGCGACTCGCCGGGGTGGCGCGCCAGCAGATCGCGGAGGTCGATCACCGCTTCTTCGCGCAGCCCACCGGGTTGAAGCTTCAGTCGAAGAGGCTTGGCCCCGGCATTCGTCGTCGTGTCGAACAGTTCGATGTTCTGCAGGAACATCTTGGGCATGTCATCGCGGTTCTCGATACGACCGGTAACGATGGCGATGCGGTCGTCTTCGAGGATGTGGCCGTGTTCGGCCATCGTCTTGGGGAACACCATGACCTCGATCGACGCCTCAAGATCCTCGAGCTCAAAGATCGCCATCAGATCACCCTTGCGGGTCCACTTCTTCTGGAGGTTGGTGATCACGCCGCCAATCTTTTTTCGGTGGCCGTCCTCGGCCTCGCGCAGGTCGATGATCGGTCCGTCGACGCGGCGTTCGAGCGCTCGTTCAAAGCCCATCAGCGGGTGATCCGAGATGTAGAGACCGAGCATTTCCTTCTCGTACCGGAGCTTCTCCATCTTTTCGAACTCGACGTCGGCGATCTCGGCCCGTTCGTCGAACGCGGGGCCGTCATCGAGCTCGCCGAACAACGACATGACCCCCATGTCGTGTTCCTTCCGCCGCGCCGCCGTGTGATCGATGATCTGCTCGTGTACGTGCAGGAGCCCCTTGCGCGGGTGTCCCAACGAGTCGAACGCCCCGGCCCGGATCAACGACTCGATGGTGCGCTTGTTCAGCACCGTGAGGTCGACCCGCTCGCAGAAGTCGTAGAAGTCGGTGAACGGCCCGTTGGCCGTGCGCTCGGCAAGGATGAGCTCGACCAACCCCTCCCCCACGTTGCGGACCGCGGACAGGCCGAACACGACGGTCCCGGGACTGTCGTTGGGCCCGGCATCCACGTTCGGCAACGCGTTGAAATCGGTCTCGGCCAGATTGATATCGGGAACGGTGACCTCGATGCCGAGAATACGACATTCGTTCAGGTAGATCGCCGCCTTTTCGAGGCTGCTCTTCACACTCGTGAGCAGCGCCGAAAGGTACTCCACCGGGTAGTGAGCCTTGAGGTAGGCGATCTGATACGCCACGAGTCCGTACCCGTAGCTGTGACTCTTGTTGAAGGCGTAATCGGCGAACGGTTCGATGACCTCCCACCACTGCTCGCCGATGTCCACGCCGTAGCCGGTGGCGTCACAGCCTTCGATGAACTTGCCCTTCTCCTTCGCCATGACCTCGCGGATCTTCTTGCCGCAGGCCTTGCGCAGCGAGTCCGCGTCGGCGAGCGAGTAGCCGGCGAACTTCTGCGCCACCCGCATCATCGACTCCTGGTAGATCATGAGCCCGTAGGTGCTCGACAGGATCTCCTCGGCGTCGTCGTGCAGGTATTCGACCTCTTTGCGACCGTTCTTGCGGTCGGCGAAGTCGTTGTGCATGTTCATCGCCATCGGCCCGGGGCGATACAACGCCACGAGCGCGGCGACGTCGTCGAAACAGTTCGGCGCCAGGGACCGCATCAGCGCCCGCATGGGCGTCGACTCCAACTGGAAGACCCCGATGGAGTCACCGTTGGCCAGCAGTTCATAGGTCTTGGCGTCATCGAGGTCGACGTTGTCGATGTCGACCTCGACCCCTCGGGTGCGCTGAATGAGCTCGAGCGCATCGGTGATGACATCGAGGTTGCGCAGCCCCAGAAAGTCCATTTTCAACAGGCCGAGTTCTTCGACGCCGTTCATCTCGTACTGGGTGACGACCGGGGCTTCGGAGATGTCCTTGCCCGACTCCGGCTTGCGTTGGATGGGCAGGTAATCGGTCAGGGGTTCCTTGGTGATCACCACCGCGGCCGCGTGAATACCGTCCTGCCGGCGGAGGCCTTCGAGACCCTTGGCGACGTCGATGACCTCTTTGGTCTGGGGCTCGGTGTTGTACATGTCGCGCAGCTCGCCCGCTTGGGCGTAGCCGTCGGTGTACTTCGGGTGCTTCTCGAGACAGGCCCCGAGGGGCGTGTCGCGCCCCATGATGAGCGGGGGCATGGCCTTGGCGATCTTGTCGCCGACCGCATACGGGAACCCGAGCACCCGAGCGGCGTCGCGCACGGCCGCCCGAGCCTTGATCTGGGAGAACGTCACGATCTGGGCGACGTGGTCCCGGCCGTACTTTTCGGCGGCGTAGCGGATCATCTCGTCGCGGTAGCGGGAGTCGAAATCCATGTCGATGTCGGGCATCGAGATGCGCGACGGGTTCAGGAAACGCTCGAACAGCAGGTCGTATTTGATCGGGTCGAGGTCGGTGATCCACAGCGTGTAGGCCACCGCACAACCCGCGGCACTGCCCCGGCCGGGACCCACGCGAATCCCGGCGTCTCGGGCGTGCCGGATGAGGTCCCAGGTGATGATGAAGTAGGACGAGAACCCCATGTTCTTGATGACGTCGAGTTCGAACGCCAGCCGCTCGACGATCTCGTCGGTGAGCCGGTCACCCCAGCGCTTCTTCGCGCCCTCCATCGTCAGGTGTTGGAGGTACTCGTCGTCGTTGGTGAAACCCTCGGGCAGCGGGAAGCTCGGCAGCTGCGGTTCTCCGAACTCGATCTCTACATCGCAGCGCTCGGCGATCCACAGCGTGTTGTCGCAGGAGGACTCGATGTCGCTGAACAGCCGGCGCATCTCGCCGGCCGTCTTCAGGTAGTGGTCGTCGCCGTGGAACTTGAACCGGTCGGGGTCGCTCATCAACGAACCCGTCTGTACGCACAGCAGGGCGTCGTGGGCCACGGCGTCTTCGCGATGTACGTAGTGGCTGTCGTTGGTCGCCAGCAGCGGCGCCTTGATCTTGCGCGCTATCTCCAGCAGTTGCGGGTTGGTCCGGTGCTGTTCGGGGATGCCGTGATCCTGCATCTCGATGAAGAACGAGTCGCGACCGAAGATGTCCTGGAGCCGGGCCGCCCGGCGCACCCCCTCGTCGAAGTCGTCCTTGAGTAACGCCTGCAGCACCTGACCGCCGAGGCAGCCCGACGTGGCGATGAGGCCTTCGCTGTGGCTCTCGAGCAGCTCCCAGTCGACCCGGGGCTTGTAGTAATAGCCCTCCATGAAGGCTCGCGACGCCAGCTGAATCAGGTTCTTGTAGCCGGTGTTGTTCTCCGCGAGCAGGGTCAGGTGGTAATAGAGCTTCTTGCCGCCATCGGTATCGCCGCCGGAGTCGTCCACGCGACCGCGTCGCGACGGACGTTCCTCGCGCGACTCGTGGGCCATGTACGCCTCGGTACCGATGATCGGCTTGATGCCCTGCGCCCGGCATTCCTTGTAAAAGGGCAGAACGCCGTACATGTTGCCGTGATCGGTGATGCCGATCGCCGGTTGACCGTCGCGCACCGCGGCGGTGACCAGGTCGCCCAGGCGCGCCGCGCCATCGAGCATCGAGTACTCGGTGTGAACGTGGAGGTGGGTGAACGAACTAGCCACGGTGCGTGTCTACCACCTACAGATAGACCCCGGGGCGTCCCCCCTCGCCGTCCGGATTTTCACCCGAAGTCGACCGTTCACCCGCGTGAAGTTGGCCCTGAGCCATCGACTCGAGTTGGCGCTGAGCGATCATCTGCTGGGCCATCAGCGATGCCTGCATCCCCTGGATGAGACCTTCGAGCCACCCGACCAGTTGGGCCTTGGCGATCTGAAGTTCGACGGCGCTCGGAACCTCGTCGTCGCCAAACGGCAGCGCCAGCCGCGAGAGCTCGTCGGACAGATCGGGCGACATCGCAGCCGACAACTCGTCGATCGACGCTTCGTAGATGGCCTTCAACCGGTCCCGGCTTCCCTCATCGAGGGTGGCCGACCGCACCTCTTCGAGCAGCTGGCGCAACATGGTGCCCACCCGCATGACCTTCGCCGGTTGGTCGACCGTCTCGTCGATGTCGAGCTCGTCGCCATCGACCGGTTCCACCGCCCGTTCCGGTGCGACCGGCAGAACCTCCGGCCGCTCGACGGGCCGTCCCCCGTCACCTCCAGAGGTCGCGGGCATGCCTTCGCCGGGTTCGGTGGAGCTCATGTCCGCATCGTGCAATCAAGCGACCGTCGATGCCAACAGCGGAACCAGCATTTCGGCTGAGGTCAGCGATCCGTGGCGACCGCGGAGTTCGAAGGGGCCCGAGTCGGCCGGGTCGGCAAAGGCGACGTCGGCGAAGGGTACGAGGGCGACGTCGCCGAGCCGGGCGCGGGCCGCAGCCGTGAGATCGGGCCCAAACCAGCCGTCGGCCACGACCTGGTCGACGGTGCGGACCCACGCCACATCGCCGTAGGCGTCCTGGGCGGCGGCGTAGAGCGCCGGCGCCGAACCCATCGCGGCGTGGAGCCAGCGGAAGCGACCCTCGCCGGACTGCCCGGCGAGCAGCCGGGCGATGCCGGGGGCGAGTTCGAGCACACCACCGGTCGTATCCACCTGGCCGTGATCGGCGGTGACCACCACCGTCACCCCGGGCGCCACCGCCGCCAGAACGTCGCCGACGAGTCGGTCACAAAAGGCGAGTTCGGCGTCGAAATACTCGGTCAAGCCGTATTCGTGGCTGACCTTGTCCAGTCCGTCGTAGTACGCGTACACGAACGGTTCGCCCGAACGGGTGAGCCGCCCCACCTCGGTGACCAGCGCCGACGCCACCCGGTAGCCGTGAAAGCGCACGGAGTCGAGATGGGCTCCGGTGAAGCCGGTGCGCACGAACTCGGCCTTGGTGACGACCGGCGGTCGATGGCCGAGAAAAGCGGGCTCGACCTGCGTTTCGTGGGGCACAAACGTGCGGCGCATGTCGCCGGCGACGGTCGACCAGCGCAGCACGTTCATGACCTCGCCCATCGCTGAACCCATCTCTGGGCCCATCTCGGCGGCATCGCCCATGGCCATCCGATAGCCGACGATGCCGTGGAGGCCCGGGTGCGTACCCGTACTGAGCGACGTGAGGGCCGTTGCGGTGGTCGACGGAGCGACCGTGGTTATGGCGCCTCCCGCCATGGCGGCCAGGTTCGGCGCTAGGCTCAGGCGTTCTTGCAGCTGGTCCCAACCGAGACCATCGAGCACGAGCAACACGACCTGGTCGGCGTCGACGGCCGGGGCGGGCAACCAGCCCGGCGCCGTCTCCGACGGCTCCAGCAACTCGGGCACAACGTTGGAGATACAGCCGCCCTCGTACTCGGGGACCACCGGATCGGCAGCTACGGCCACGCGGTGTTGCCCTCGGCGATTCCGGCGATGTCGGCCAGGGTGTAACTGTCGAGGTACTGCCGCATCCGATCACCTGCTCCGGCCCAGATCGCCAACAGCACGCACTGGCCGTCGTGATCGCAGGCGCCATCGGTGTGAGGTTCGCCAAAGTCGCCGGCCTGGATGGGGCCATCGACGGCGCGCACGATCTCGGAGAGGCGAATCTCCGCCGCCGGTCGCGCCAGGGTGTACCCACCGCCGACGCCGCGCTTGGACTTCACGAGACCCGCGCCCTTGAGGGCCAGAAGAATCTGCTCGAGGTACGGCTGGGGCAGCGCCGTCCGCTCGGCGATCTCGCGCACCGATGTGGGGCTTTGCCCGTCGGCATGCAACGCCAGCGACAGCAGGGCCCGACTGGCGTAGTCGCCGCGGGTCGAGACCTTCACCGGTGGCCGGCGTTCTTCGGGTGGACCAACATCGCGTTGCACCCTACCGACAGCGGCGCGTGCGCGGCGAACGGAGTAGCGCTCATCCGACCACCAGCTCGGCCGGGAGCGGCGAGGTGACCTCGATCGGTTCGTCGGTAACCGGGTGGGCGAACGCCACCCGCGCCGCGTGGAGCCAGGGACGACGCAGGTCACTGCCCTCGAGGGCGGCTCCCCGATAGGTCGTGTCGCCGATCACCGGGTGCCCGATGGAGGTCAGGTGTACCCGGATCTGGTGGGTGCGGCCGGTTTCGAGCCAACAGGTAAGCAACGTGCGTCCCGGTTCGAAGAACACTTCTTCAACCCGGTAGCGGGTGGTGGCCGGTTTCCCGCGCGGGGTGACCGCCATCCGGGTGGGATCGCGTTGTGACCGGCCGATCGGGGCGACGATCTCGCCTTCGGGCCCGCCGACCTCGCCCCACACGAAGGTGCGGTACTCGCGCGTGACCTCGTGGCGCGACAACATGGCGACGAGCGGGTCATAGGCGGCGTGGCTGCGAGCGACGACGAGCAGCCCGGAGGTGCCCTTGTCCAGCCGATGGACGATCCCGGGGCGCCCCTCCTGTCCCACGGTCGCGATCTCGGGATACCGGTGCAGCAATCCGTGACACAGCGTGGCGTGCGGGTTGCCGGCCCCCGGATGGACCACGACTCCGGCGGGCTTGTCGACCACGAGAATGTCGGCGTCTTCGTACAGCACCTCGAACGCCACGTCGGGGTCGCCGACGAGGGGTTCGGGAGTGTCGTCGGGAACCTCGATCACCAACCGGTCGCCGGTCTCGAGCCGAGCGGACCGAGCGCTGACCACCCGCTCGTTTACGTGCACCGCATCCGACGCGATGAGTTCAGCGGCACGGGTGCGGCTGACGTCGGCCAACAACGCCACCACCCGGTCCACCCGCTCCCCGGCGAGGGCGTCGGGCACCACTTCGTCGAGGGTCTGGGCGCTACCGCTCACCGGCGTGATCCCCTTCGCGCGAGACGAACCAGATCATCGCCGCGGCGCCGACCACGACCCCCATGTCGGCGATGTTGAACACCGGCCACCACTGGAAGTTGATGAAGTCGATGACCTTGCCGTCGAGCGGGCCGTCTTCGGCCCGGAAGATTCGATCGAGGAGATTGCCAATCGCACCGCCGATAACCGCTCCGACCGCGACGAATGCGCCGATGGACCGATACCCCCTGCTCATGTACAGCAGCGTCCCCACGATGACCGGAGCAAGGAGTCCGATCAGGGGCCCGAGGCCGACACCGCTACTGAAGGCGGCTCCCGGGTTGCGCACGAGCTGCAACCGCAGCGTCCACACCACGTCGATGATCCGGCCATCGCCGAGCGCGTCGACGGCCCACCACTTGGTGAGTTGATCGAGGGCGACGATCATGGCCGCCACCGCGAGGATGAGCGGATAGCGCGACCCCGTTCGGGTCGGTGGGGCCGGGTGGATCGGGTCTGTGCTTACCGACGGGTCTGTGCTTACCGACGGGTCAGCGTCGGCCGATGCCGCCGGCTTTGTACTCGACTCGCTGGGCGGCCCAGGGGATGGCTTTGAGGCGTTCTTTGGGGATCGGCTTTCCCGATCCGGTACAGATGCCATAGCTACCGTCTTTGATTCTGGCCAGGGCGGCGTCGATCTGCTCAACCGCCGCCACCGCCTGAGCGGAAAGGGCGAGGTCTCGTTCGCGCTCCACCGCAATGGTGTCGCCGTCGCCCGATTCCTCGTCGAACTGTACGTCGCCCGGCTCGCGATCTGCGACCAGGGCGTCGGCTTCGCGTCGGTAGACGTCGGCCGACTTGATGTATTTCTCCCGCTCTACGTGGAGCAGGTCCTTTTGGGCATCGAGGAACTTCTTGTCGAACGGCGACTTCACGGCCTTCTTTTTCTTCGCGCCGTTGGTCGCTGCGCTCTTCTTGGCCGCACTTTTCTTCGCCGGGGCCTTCTTCGCCGGGGCCTTCTTGGCCGTGCTCTTCTTCGCGGGCGCCTTCTTCGCGCTCTTCTTGGCGGCTGTCTTTGCCGCGCTCTTCTTCTCGGGCGCCTTCTTGGCGGATTTCTTGGCGGCTGCCTTGGCCGCGCTCTTCTTCGCGGCGGCCTTGGTCTTCGGCTTTGCCTTCTTCGTCGCCATGCGTGCTCTTTCGCCCGGTTCTGCTGCGGGAGTGTAGCGGCGGGTGCCCCGGTTTCGGTGCACCCGCTCAGGATCCCCGATGGTTTAACACCGCGGGGAGCCCGATGCCCGAATACATATGACGATCGTATTAGAAAGACATGGGAAAGGGGTGTTTGGATCGTCCGGGGATGTGGCTTCCCGGGCCCCTAGCTCAGCTGTTTCGGCCGAACGGGCGCCGGGGACCGGCATCACCGTCGTCAAAGAAATCGGAAATGTTCTGGTCGCGCTCGTCACCGTCGGGTTCGCTCACGGCTCGGCGAAGTTGATCGAGGAACCCATCCCCGAGCGAATCCCCACCGCCATCGGCATCGAACCCACCCGAGGGCGCCATCTCCTCGGGCGTCGTTCCCTCGGCCGCCATCTCTTGGGGCGTTACCGCGGCAAAGACGGTCTCGGTTGGAGCATCGTCTGACACGTCCATCAGAAGCGGAGCGACCGGTTCGTCGACGGTCACCGGCTCAAGGTCGTCGAACGGGGCCGCCGGGAAGGCCATGGTCGCCTCTCCCAGCGACCCGGGCGCCGTCATCTCGTCGTCCGGCTCGGTGAGACCGAGGGTCTCGGCGGGCGCCGCCGCTGGCTCGATGCCGCCGGTGTTGTCGGTGCCGTCGAGATCGAGGGGATCGTGCAGCGCAGTGGCCTCACCAACGTGGTCGCGCAGATCGACCACGTCGGCATCGCCGCTGGTATCGGCGACGACCTGATGCTCGACCGCGGGTCGGTCGGCCGGATCGCTGTCGGGCTCGGACTGGTCGGACGGAGCCGTGGCGACCGGGTCGGTCGGGTCGGGCGCGTAGGACGGCTCGAGCCGATCCGTCACCTCGAGGTCCACCGCGGCCGCGGCGGCGAAGTCGTCGGCGTCGGCCATGGCGACCAGGTGTTCGCCGGCGGACCGCAGCCGGCCGCGCTCGATGGCGAAGGTCTCGTCCAACAGCGTCAGGTCGCGCTGCATCGCGTCTCGACGGACCTCCAGGCTGCGGAGCTCCTCGAGCAACGGTGCCCGACGCTCCTCGGCCAGCTGACGAGCGGCCTCTTCGGTCTCGGCCAGGATGGCGTCGCGTTCGCGCCGGGCCGACGACACCAACTCCTCGGCTTCGGCGGTGCTCGTCGAGCGCAACCCGTCGGCCTCGATCGTGGCCTCGGCGACCATCTGGTCGGCTTGGGATCGCGAGCTGGTCAGCAGCTGCTCGGACTCGGTCCTCGAGGACAGTTCGAGCGCCTCGGCCTCGGCGCGCGTGGAGGTGCGAACCTGCTCGGCCTCTTCGGTCGCCTCGGCCAGGAGCTGGTCGGCGGTGCGCTGGGCCATCACGAGGGTCCGGGTGATCGTGGCCTGGGAAATCTCGTCGTCGGCCGGGCCGTCGATGCTGCGGCTGAACAGCGAGCCGCTGCTACCGCTCGACCGTCGGGCCTCCTCCAGTTGGCTCTCGGCCCGTTCGGCCCGTTCGACCGCTTCCTTCAACCGACCCTGGAGCTGGGCGACCGCCACCCCCATCTGCTCGAGGAAGCCTTTGACCTCGTCCTGGTCAAAGCCGCGCAGGGCCTGGCTGAATTCAACGTCGGCAAGAATTTTCGGCGTTACGTCCATCCGGGCAGACTAACCGCCACGACCGCCACGGCGGTGTATCTCCGCGCTCGTGGTATGACGACGGTTCATGTGGGCGTCGACGTGTCCCGGTGGAGCTATCCGCAGAGGATGCCGCGCAGGATGAAGATCCCGAAGAGCAGCACCGTGAACGAGAGGTCGAGCGCGGCGTTCCCGATGCGCACCGTGGGCATCACCCGCCGAAGCGGATCGAGCACGGGGTCGGTGATCATCGCCAAAAACCCGCCGATCGTGGCCATGGCGCCATCGGGGGCGACCGGAAACCAACTCATGATGACGCGCGCCAACAACGCGATCGCCCAGAGCAGCAGCAGAGTGCAAATGATTGACATGATCAGTGAGAAGGCAACTCAGGCGCCGGCGTCACCGTCGGCGAGACGGGCCTTTTGTCGGTCGGGAAGCTCCACCCCATCGGGAGCCAGCACGTAGAGCCCGGTCGACGCCCGGTTCATCGATCCGCCGATGCCGTAGCAAACACCGGAGGCGAAGTCGATCAGGCGCCGCGACAGATCCCGGTCGGCGCCCCGCAGGTCGATGACGACCGGTTCGCCGGACTTGAAGCGGTCGGCGATGTTCTGCGCCTCATTGAAGGAGTCCGGTGCCACCACCCTCGCCTCGACCGAACTCACCGGCGGAAGCGTGCGCACGACCGGCGACGATGCGTGGGGCCGGGGGGCGACGGCATGCGGCGCGGTGGTCATGACCGGGGACTCCTGGCTGACGGGACGAACGTTCGTGAACGGCTCTCGTTCGGGCTGGGGGGTGCGGGCGACGATCGGCGGCGCCATCTCGGGACGCTCGGGCACGATCGCGACGGCGGGCGGGGCCTCCGGTGTCGGCTCCGCCGGTCGCTCCTGGACCGCAGCGGCCGGGACGCCGTCGTACTCCTCGTCGGGACCCAACCCGAGGTAGACGATCGCTTTCTTCAACATTGATGCCATTTACGAACCCTGGCCTTTCACGTTCCGCAGTGTATCCGCCACCGTCCGCTTGCTCACATCGCGTGGTCGTCCCGTCACGTTGCCTGGCTTTTCATCGCTCGCCGGACGGACGTTCCCCGAAGATGTCGCGACCGACGCGCACCATCGTCGCCCCTTCGGCCACCGCCACCTCGAGATCGGCGGTCATCCCCATCGAGCACTCCACCAGGTCGAGCTGGTCCGCGAGGGCGCGAAGCGTCGCAAACGCGGGGGCCGACTGCGCCGGCGGGCCCTGCCGGCCGATCGTCATCAGGCCGCGCACGTCGAGACCCAGCTCCATCGCCCGCTCGACCAGCGCGGGCGCGTCGGCGACCCCGCAGCCGGCCTTCTGGGGTTCGTCGGTGGTGTTGACCTGGATGAGCACGGCGGCGCCGGGGGCTCGCTTGGCGATCTCCGCGATCAGCGACGAGCGATCGACGGAGTGCCAGAGGTGCACCGCACCGGCGATTCGGCGCACCTTGTTTCGTTGCAGCTGGCCGACGAAGTGCCAGCGGGGGGCGTTCGCCGGCGGCGAGGCCGCAAAGTGCTCGACCTTGGCGGCCAACTCCTGGGCATAGGACTCGCCGATATCGATGAGCCCCGCGTCGATCGCCGCGTCAACGGCCTCGGCCGGGAAGGTCTTGGCCACCCCGATCAGCGCGACGTCGGTGCCCCCGGCGGAGTCGAGTCGCGCGCGCACCGAGTCGATGGCCGTCGCGATTGCGGCGGCCCGCTCAGCCGGCGCGAGCCGGTCACCCACGGTCCGAACCCTTCGGCTCGATCCACGCAACCGTGCTCTGGCGGCCGGTGTCGACGCGCGTTCGATGGGAGAAGAACCGTTCGTCCGCCGTGTCGCCGGCCAGATGTTCGACGCCGCGCACCTCGGCGGAGGCGAGCGCCACGTCGACGACCGCCCGCATGTCGAGCGCCGGCTGACCGTCGACGGTCCGCGAAGCCACCCGCGGGTCGAACCGCTCGCAGAGCCGCTCGAGGTCGGCGCCGCCGAACGCGTAGCCGGTCGCACCGATGCACGGGCCGACGATCGCGTCGATGGGGTCCTGGGAGGTGGCGGATGTTTCGCGCATCGCCTCCACCGCGGCCTCGATGACACCGGCCTCGGCCCCCTTCCACCCCGCGTGGACCACGGCGACCGCGTCGACGCCGAGCAGCACCACGGGCACGCAGTCGGCGGTCTGCACCGCCACGACCGCACCGGCGATCGTCGTCAGCGCGGCGTCGGCCTCCCGCCCGGCGCCCGCGCCCGGCGCGTCCACCCGAACCACCGACGCTCCGTGGACCTGACGCAGCCAGGTCCACGGGTACGGCGCGATCGAGTGGCGACGACGTTCGAGTTCGACCCGATCGCCATCGATGGCGAAGTCACCGTCGGCGCGCTCGGTCAGACGGATCTGGGCGACCCGACCGCTGGGCAGAAACCGCTCGGTCGACAACATGGCGGCGAGGTTACCCGCACCGGTCCGCCGACCGGTTCGGTCGGCGGACGCGTGGACTACTTCAAGAAGGCGGGGACGTCGAAGTCGTCTTCGAAGTCGTCGCTGCTGGCACCGTCGTCAAAGATGTCGGCGATGGGCGCCTCATCGGCATCGTCGGTGGCATCGATGGTCATGCCGGCGGTCGAACTCGCCGCCCGCGGCTGGGTGGCCGGGCGTTTGGCGTCACCCTCCCAACGATCGAAACCGGCGGCGATCACGGTGACGCGCACCTCGTCGCCCATCTCCTCGTCGATGACCGTACCGAAGATGATGTTGGCCTCGGGGTGGGCAACCTCGTGCACGACTTCGGCGGCTTCGTTGACCTCGTACAGACCGAGGTCGCTACCGCCGCTGATGGTGAGCAGGATGCCCCGGGCTCCGTCGATGGATGCCTCGAGCAACGGGCTGGAGATCGCGGCCTTGGCCGCTTGCAGCCCTCGGCCCTCGCCGCTGGCGTAGCCGATGCCCATGAGGGCGGACCCGGCGTCGCTCATGACCGTCTTCACGTCGGCGAAGTCGGTGTTGATCAGGCCGGGGGTGGTGATGAGGTCGGTAATGCCCTGCACACCCTGGAGCAGCACCTCGTCGGCCATCTTGAAGGCGTTGAGTACGGAGGTCTTCTCGTTCGAGACGGTGAGCAGCCGGTCGTTCGGAATGACGATCTGGGTGTCGACCTTTTCGCGGAGCCGCTCGATACCGGAGTCGGCCTGCACCGATCGACGACGGCCCTCGAAGTTGAACGGGCGGGTCACCACACCGATCGTGAGGGCACCGAGCGACTTGGCGATCTCGGCCACGACGGGAGCGGCACCGGTTCCGGTGCCGCCGCCTTCGCCGGCGGTGATGAACACCATGTCGGCGCCGGCCAGAACAGCCTCGATCTCCTCGGCGTTGGCCTCGGCGGCCAACCGGCCGGTCTCGGGGTCACTGCCGGCGCCGAGCCCGCGGGTGAGGTCGCGACCGATATCGATCTTGATGTCGGCGTCGCTCATGAGCAGCGCCTGGGCATCGGTGTTGACCGCGATGAAATCCACGCCCCGGAGACCGGCATCGATCATGCGGTTGACCGCATTCACACCGCCGCCGCCGACGCCGACCACCTTGATCACGGCTACGTAGTTCTGGGGGTTGGCAACCATGAGGTTCTCCTGTGTTCGGCTGCTGTGCGCTGTTTTGATTACTGACTGGTTTGATTACTGACTGGTTTCATTACTGACTGGCTTGCTAACTGACTGGTGCCGTCGACCGCCGCTTTTCGCGCGGATGGTCACACCGAGGAGTCAAACTACCGCTATCCGCGGGATTGGTCGAATTCGGCTCGACCTCAAGTAGAGGTTGAGGTGACCTCAACCTCAAGTAGAGGTTGAGGTCTGGGGCTGTAGCTCACTGGTTTACGCACGCCACTTTGGCCACACGCGCCCCATCGGCCCCACGGTCGCGAAAAAGAAATTCTGCGCCCGGGTCGGCGATCCGGCGCCAACCCCTCGCGGCCGGCGCCCGTACCCCAACCCAAACCGGTTCAACAGCCGCGGTCGACCACCGGAGCCCGCGGGGCCTGCACGTCGATGACCGCCACGCAGGAGGGGTCGACCCGGGTGAGCACGGTGGCGAGGGCCACCAGCTTGTCGGGCAGCTGCCGGGTATCGCCGATGACGACGTCGGCGCCGCCGGCCAGATGCAGCACGACCGACCGGTCGCTCGACTGTTCCACCGTGTCGACCCACTCCCACAGGTCGGGCGTCAGGGCATCGATGACCTGCACCGCGTCGACCACCCGCGCTTCGGCCGAACCGGGGATGGCATCGACCTCGGCGGCGATCACGACCGGGAGACCGGCGGGAGCTGTTTCGGCCGCGGCGAGCACCCGACCGTCGAGGTCGACGGTGAGCCAGTCGCCGGCCGCGGTCTGCACCGCGGCGACGGGCAGGCGTTCGACCACCGTGATGCGCACCGTGTCGGGCCAGACGCGCCGCACCGAGGCCCGGTCCACCAGGGGAAGCCGCTCGACGCGCGAGGCGATGTGGTCGAGGTCGAGGTCGACGAGTTGGGTTCCCGGGTCCACGCCGGCCGCTACCAGGACGCGATCCTCCGCCATCGTGTCGAGGCCGCGAATCTCGACCGCGTCGACGTCGACGAAATCGGTTCGGGCCAGCCCGAGCCCGATGGCGATGACCAGCAACGGGATCCAGAGGTAGGAGAACCGACGCCAGGCGACAGTCTCGGCGACCCGCTCCACCTCGTCGCGTCGGGCCTGGAGGCGAGGGTGCGCCTTGGTCGCGGCGGTCATCGCGGCACCCCGGCGACGCTGGCCACCTCTTCTGCGGTGAATCCGACGAGGCGGGTCTCGGGGTGCAGGTCGACCGCAAAGGACTCGGCGACAAGGCGTCGGGCCGCAGCCATGACCGCCAGCACGTCGTAGGCCCGCCCCTCGGGGTCGGCCTGAATGAAGTTGGCATGCTTGGGCGACACCTCGGCCGAGCCGATGCGCAGTCCCTTGCCGCCGGCCTGATCGATCAACGCCCCGGCGCTGTCGCCGTCCGGGTTGGTGAACACCGAACCGGCGTTCTGGCCTCCGGGCTGATGGTCGCGGCGCCAACGCACGATCTCGGACAACTCGGCCGAGGAGACATCGACATCACCGGGGGCGAGCCCCAACCGGGCTTCGGTCACCACCGCCGCCGGACCCACCGCCGAGGTGCGGTAACCGAGACCGAGTTCGGCCACCGGTCGGCGCGAGGTGGTGCCGGAGGCCAGGTCGACGATCTCCACATCGATGAGCGAGGCCGCCATGTCCGATCCGTGTCCACCGGCGTTCATACACACCGCGCCCCCGATCGAGCCGGGGACGCCAACCGCCCACTCGAAACCGGTCAGACCGGCGGCAGCGATCTGCCGAGCGGCCACCGGCAGCGCGGTGGCACCACCGACAACGACGTCGGTACCGTCGATCACGAGCGATGCGAATCCGTCGCCGAGCACCAGTGCGAGTCCGGGAAAGCCGCGGTCGGCCACCAGGAGATTCGAACCTCGACCCACCACCAGCGTGGGCACTCCGGACGCGGCGGTGATCCGCGCCACCCGTTGTAGTTCGTCGAGGTCATCGACCTCGAGGAACAATGCCGCCGGCCCACCGACGCGATAGGTGGTGAACGGTCCCAGCGGCTCGGCCCGCCGCACCCGTCCCGGGAGCTGCTCGTCGAGCAGCCGGGAGGTGACGGCAATCGATTCGGGGGCCGTGCGGGTCATGACGCCGACACCCATGACGCCTGGAGTTCGTCGGGCAGCGAGCTGAGGTCGCCCGCGCCGAGGGTGAGACACAGATCACCGGCGCGCAATCGTCGACGCAAATAGCTGGCCAGCTCGCTCCGGTGGGGCAGATACGCCACCGAGGCGTGCGGGTCGGCATCGAGTACGGCGTTGAGGACCAGCTTGCCCGAGACCCCCGGGCGCGGGGCCTCGCCGGAGCTGTAGATACCGGTGATGATGATCTCGTCGGCGGCGGCAAAGGCGCCGCCGAACTCCCCGCCAACCGCCTGGGTTCGGCTGTAGCGGTGAGGCTGGAAGACGCACACGATCCGCGGCCAGTTGCCGTCGGCCGCCGCG
This sequence comes from uncultured Acidimicrobiales bacterium, assembly GCA_938041035.1. Lineage (GTDB taxonomy): Bacteria > Actinomycetota > Acidimicrobiia > Acidimicrobiales > SHLQ01 > CALHYX01. The sequence continues at coordinate 59,843 of CALHYX010000008.1, forward strand.
CCCAGCGCCGCCTCGACCTCGGTGGGCAGGTGGGCGTAGTCGTCGATGAAGGTGATGCCGTCGACTTCGCCGCGGTACTCATAGCGCCGCGCCACTCCGGCGTACCGAGCGAGGGTCGCGGCGACCTTGTCGAATTCGGCTCCGTACGCCAACGCAGCGACCGTCGCGCCGGCCGCGTTGCGGGCGTTGTGCATCCCGGGCACGGCCAACTCGATCACGCCGAGCCGGGAGTCGCCGTCGGCCAGGACGAACGACACCCCGTCGCGCCCGCTGCTGACCTCGGTCATCCGGAATCGGGCCCGGTCGGCGGTGCCGTAGGTCAGCAGTTCGCCGCCTTCGGCATCGAGGCGGCCCACCAGGTCGGCCGCGTGGGCATCGTCGAGGCAGATGACCTTGGGGCCAGCGGTTTCCCGTACGAATCGATCGAACGCGGCGAGCAACTCGGGAAAGCCGCCGTAGTGCTCGAGATGGTCGGGTTCGATGTTGGTGATGATCGCCCCGTCGCGGTGCAGCTCGAGGAAGGTCCCGTCGGATTCGTCGGCCTCGACCACGAACAGGTCGCCCGCGGACCAGGCCGCGCCGCCCCCGATCTCGTTGACCTCGCCACCGATGATGAACGAGGGGTCGAGGTCGGCGCCGAGCAGGGCGACCGCGAGCATGCTCGCCGTGGTGGTCTTGCCGTGGGTGCCCGCGACCGCGATCGTCCGTCGGGTTTCGGTAATGGCGGCCAGCACCTCGGCGCGACGCAACACCGGGATGGATCGCTCCCCCGCCCGGACGACCTCGGGATTGTGGTCGGGTATCGCGGTCGAGATGGCTACTGCGGCCACGTCGCCGACCTGATCGCCGTCGTGGCCCACCGACACCGTCACGCCGAGGGACCGCAACCGGTCCAGCCCGGGCGATTCTTTGAGGTCGCTACCCGAAACGGTATGGCCCATGGCGACCAGCACGGAGGCGATAGCGGACATACCCGCTCCCCCGACACCCACGACATGGACCGAGGTCGGCCGGGAGAGATCGATCGCACCCGTCGACCCGGTCATGGGGAAACCCCGGGCCGATGACGCCGGGCATGACGTTCGACGAGGTCGGCGACCGCCTCAGCGGCGTCGGGGCGGCCGAGTTCGGCGGCGGCGGCCGCCATGTCACCGAGAGAGTCGGCGGCGCGCAGCCGCTCCACCTCGGTGACCAGCCGGTCGGCGTCGAGTTCGGCATCGACCACCATCACTGCGGCACCCGCTTCGACCAGGCCACGGGCGTTCGCGGTCTGATGATCACCGGGGGCACCCGGCAGCGGCACGACGATGGCGGGCGAGCCGGTGACGGCCAGCTCGGCCACGGTGGTCGCCCCCGCCCGGCACACGAAGAGGTCCGAGGCCGCATACACCGATGCCATGTCGTCCTCGTAGCGGATCGGCCGATAGTCGACACCGTCCGGTGGGGATTCGGGTACGCGGGTCATGATGTCGTCGTAGTCGCGGGCGCCGATGATGTGGCGGACCACCAGGTCGGCGTGTCCCGCCCAGGCGGGCAACGCTGCGAGCACGGCGTTGTTGATGCGGCGGGCCCCCAGCGACCCGCCGAAGATCGATACCAGAAAGGCGTCGGGATCGATACCGAGCGTGGCGCGAGCCGTCGCCCGGTCGGCGCGGCGGTCGACCGCCCGGATGGTCTCGCGCACGGGGTTTCCGGTCCACACCGCCTTGGGCAGATCAACGTCGGGGAACGAAACGGCACAGGCTCGGGCAAACCGACCGACCAGCCGGTTCGCCAACCCGGGCACGGCGTTCTGCTCCGCGACCACGATGGGGACCCGAAACACCGCTCCGGCGAGCGAACAGGGGACGCTCGCGTAGCCACCGAGGGAAACGATGACGCTCGGGCGTTGCCGGCGGACGAGACCAAACGACGAGCCGACGGCCCTGAGCAGGCCCAGGACCGCACCGAAATTCTCCGGGGTCAGCCGGCGCTGGATACCCCGGCCCGGCAGGACCGTGAGCGAAAAACCGGCCTCGGGCACCAGCCGGGTCTCGATGCCGCGCTCGCTGCCGACGAAATGGAGTTCGTCGACGCGGCGCCCACCCGCGATGAGGGCCCGGCCGATGTCGAGTCCGGGCTGCACGTGACCCGCGGTACCACCGCCGGAGATGAGGGCCCACGAGGATGCGGGCACCGCCGGGGTTTCATCCATCGGCGTGGCTCGCGATGTTCAACAACACGCCGTACGCGGCCATGGTCACGACCAGCGACGAACCGCCCGCGGAAAGGAACGGCAGCGTCACGCCCGTGATGGGGAGCACCCCGATCACGGCACCGATGTTGATGAACGCCTGCATCACGATCCAGGACGTGATGCCGATGGCGAGAAACGCGCCGAAGGGGTCGCTTTGGCGAATGCGGTGGGCGACCAGGTACCCGAGCATGCCGATGGCGAGGAAGCAGCCGACGACCGCGATGCCGCCGACCAGGCCGAACTCCTCGGCGACGATGGCGAAGATGAAGTCGCTGTGGGCCAACGGGACGTAGCCCCACTTGCCGCGAGCGGCACCCAGTCCAACGCCGGTGATCCCGCCGTTGGCGATCGACACGCCGGCCTGGACCGTTTGGTAGCCGACGTCGATCGGGTCGGCCCACGGGTCGGAAAAGGCGAACAGGCGCCGACGGCGATAGCTGGCGGCATAGGCGAGGATGCCGGCGGCGGCGCCGGCCGAGGCGGTGATGATGCCGAGGTGGTGCAGGGCTCCCCCGGCGGCGTAGAGCATCACCAAGATGATGCCGACGACGAGCACCGCCGTACCGAGATCCGGTTCGACCAGCAACAACGCGCTGAACACACAGGTGACGCCGAGCAACGGATACACGGTCTGGTGGAGGTCGGTGACGCTGCGCTGCGGCCGCGAGAGGAGGTCGGCGGCCCAAACGATCAGCGCGAACTTGGCGAGCTCCGAGGGCTGGAAGGTGAACGAGCCCCAGCCAACCCAACGCGAGGATCCGAGCACGTTGATACCTATGCCGGGAATGAACACCGCGACCAGGAGCACGATGGACAGCCCCATCAACGGCGCGACCGCGCGTTCTCGCCACAACCGATAGTCGATCCTCGAGGTGATGAAGGCGACGACGAATCCGGCCCCCAGCCACAGTGCCTGGCGCCGGAACCAATGCCAGGGATCGCCGCCCCCGAGCGCTCCGCTCGACGATGCCGAAAGCACCATCACCAGCCCGTACAGCGACATGCCGAAACCGAGCAGCAGCAAAAGCGCATACAGCGGCGAGTACTGCCGTCGACGCCGCTGCGGGCCCCGGCCGTCGGGCTTCACTCTCGCGGTGGGGTGGTTCGACCTGCTCGCCGCCCGGTGCCGTTGTCGTGGTGTGCTCAACATGGGCCGAGCTCCTCCTTGACGACCCGGATGAAGTCATCCCCGCGTTCGCCGTAGTTCCCGTACCAGTCAAAGGAGGCACAACCGGGCGACAGCAACACCACGTCGCCGGGCTCGGCGGCCGCCGTGGCCGCCTGAACCGCCTCGGCCATCGACTCGGCGGTGACCACGTCGCGGATGCCGGCGAAGGCCGACTCGACTTCGGCGGCGGCATCGCCGATGGCGACCACCGATCGAATCCGTTCGCGGGGTTCGGCCAGAGGAGCCAAATCGATGCCCTTGTTCCTGCCTCCGGCGATCAGCACGACCGACTCGAAGCTGTTCACCGCGGCGACGACGGCATGGGGCACGGTCGCCTTGGAGTCGTTGATGTATCGGACGCCGCCGCACTCCCCGACATGCTGCACGCGATGGGCGAGCCCGCCGAAGGTTCGCAGCACGGCGGCGATGGCATCGAGATCGGCGCCGGCGGCCTGGGCCGTGGCGGTCGCCGCCAGGGCGTTGGCGATGTCGTGGGGCAGGGATCGGGCCAGGTCGACGATGGCGAAGTACGGGTCGCCAAACGCGTGCAGCTTGCCGTCGTGGGCCACGTACGCGGCCTCGTCGGGCCGGCGGGTGGTCGAAAACAGCAGGGCGGTGTCGGGAGCGTGGTCGGCGACCACGGGATCGTCGGCGTTGGCGATCGCGGTGGAATCCGGGCCGAGGTTGTTCCAGATCGACGCTTTCGCCGCCCGATAGGAGGCGAGATCAGCGTGCACGTCGAGGTGATCCGGACCCCAGTTCAACCAGGTCGCAACCCGGGGAGCGAAGGCTCGGGAATGACCCAGGCGAAACGAAGACGCCTCGACGACAAAGACGTCGAGGTCCGGGTCGTCGATCGCCTCGACGAGCGGCACCGCGGTGTTGCCGGCATCGATAGCGCGCCGGCCCGCCTGGTTGAGCATCTCGGTGACCATGGTGGTGACGGTCGTCTTGCCATCGGTTCCGGTGATCGCCGCGATGGGCCGATCGTCCCAGCGGGCGGCGAGATCGAATTCGCTCACCTGCACCACACCGGCGGCGGCTGCGGCGGCAAACACGGGGTGCCAGTCCGGGACTCCGGGACTCGGGACGAGGAAGCCCACCGAATCGACGATGGCGAGCATGGCCGATGCTTCCGGCGCTTCGTGCAGCGTGAAGCCGAGCTCGGCCGCCAGCGTGCGATGGGCGTCGGTGAGCCGGTCCTCGATGGCCACGACCGGTATGCCTCGCCGGTGCAGTGCCCGGGCGACGGCGGTGCCGGTTACGCCGAGACCGACGATCAGATGGGCGCGCTCGCTCACAGTTCACCGCCCGAACTGATCCAGTCCGCATAGAAGAGGCCGAGGCCCACCGCTACACAGAATCCGTGCAGCATCCAAAACCGAATGATGACCCAGGTTTCGGGCCAACCGCCGAGTTCGAAGTGATGATGCACCGGGGCCATCCGAAAGAATCGCTTGCCGCGGAGCTGGAAGCGGGCAACCTGCATGATCACCGAGACCGTCTCGATCACGTACAGACCACCGATGATGGGCAGCAGCAGGTGGGTGTTGGTGGCGAGCGCCAGCGCGGCGAGGCCCACCCCGATCGCCAGGGAACCGGTGTCGCCCATGAAGATCTGCGCCGGGGCGGCGTTCCACCACAGGAAGCCGACGCACGCGCCGAGCATGGCGGCCGCCACGACCGCCAAATCCAGGGCGTGGTTGACCTCGTAGAACGGCTGACCATCGACCACCAGTTCGGTGTTGGCCGGGTTGAACTTCCAGAAGCCGATGAGCACGAACGCCGCGAACGAAAAGATCGCGCTTCCCGCGGCGAGGCCATCCAGACCGTCGGTGAGGTTTACCGCGTTCGAGCTGCCCACGATCAACAGCACGGCCCACACCATCCACAACCACTTGCCCAGATCGAGACCCAGGCCACCCCACCGGGTGAACGACAGCTCGGTGTGCACGTCGGTGAACTGCACCATGAGGAAGGCGAAACCGAACGCCACGGTGAGCAGACCGAGCATCTTGGCCCGCTTGCTGAGCCCGAGGTTGCGCTCGCGAACGACCTTGATCCAGTCGTCCATCAGCCCGACCAGCCCGCCACCGATGATGGCGAGCATCACGAAGATGCCGGTGCGGGTGTAGATGCCGCGGTAGAGATCGCTGACGACGTACCCGAACGTCGCCCCGCCGACGATGGCGACGCCCCCCATCGTGGGCGTTCCGGCCTTGGTGACGTGGCCTTCGGGGCCGTCCTCGCGGATGGGTTGACCGATCTTGTTGCGCACCAGTAGTTCGATGACGAACTTGGTGCCCACCAGCGACAAGATGCTCGACAGGGCGGCGGCGATGAGGAGGCGGATCACCGGCGGGCCTCCCACACTTCGCGGGCGACCAGGCGATCGTCGAAGTCGATGACGTCGTCACCGATCGTCTGCGTGGTCTCGTGGCCCTTGCCGGCGATCACGACAACGTCGCCGGCGCGCGCGGCGGTTAACGCGGTGTCGATAGCCGACCGTCGGTCAGCGTCGACCCGGGGGGAGGACGACATTCCAGAGAGCACTCCCTGAATGATGGCATCTGGATCCTCCGAGCGGGGGTTATCCGACGTGACGACGACCTCGTCGGCCAACCGCTCGGCGACCTCACCCATCATCGGACGTTTGTCGCGGTCGCGGTCACCACCGCAGCCGAAGACCACGATGACCCGGCCGGGCTCGGCCGTTGCGACCTCGGCCAGGGTCTCCCGAACCGACGAGAGCAGGTTTTCGAGGCCGTCCGGCGTATGGGCGTAGTCCACGATCACCGCAAAGTCGGCGTCGAGCGGCACCGGTTCGAACCGACCGGCGATGGGGGCGGCCGAGGTGAGGCCCGCCGCGATGTCGGCCGCCTCGATGTCGAGCAGCAGAGCACACTCGGCGGCCACCAGGGCGTTGGCCACGTTGAACCGACCGCCGATGGGCAGCCGCACGTCGAGTCCGCGCCAGGAAAAGGCGGCGTGGGCGACACCGAGGTCGAGCGCTTCCACCGCGCCCGGATCAACCTCGGTCACCGGCGCGGTCGCTCGTCGTTGCATCGCTCTCCCGTAGGCGTTGTCGGTCACGATCACCGCCTGGTCGATGAACCCGTCGGTAAACAGACGGGCTTTGGCGTCGAAGTAGACGTCCATCGAGCCGTGATAGTTCAGGTGATCGGGCGACAGATTCGTAAACGCCCCGACCGCGAAGCTGGTTGCGTCGACCCGGTGCTGGTCCAGGGCATGAGACGACACCTCGACGGCGACGACGTCTCCCCCGTCGGCGGCGATCTCGGCCAGTCGGGTCTGCAGATCGGGGGCTTCGGGGGTCGTGCGCACGCCGGTGAGCGTCCCGACGGTGTCCACCCGGACGCCGACATGTGCACCGATCGATGCCAACAGGTTGACCACGGTGGTCTTGCCGTTGGTGCCCGTGACACCGACCAGGCGGAGTTGCCGGCTCGGATGCCCGGCGACGGCCGCGGCGACCGGGCCGAGGGCGCGCCGCACCCCGTCCGTGCGCAGCACCGGAACCGAGCCGGTGACGGTTTCGGGGAGATCACCATCGGCTTCGGCCAGGATGGCGACCGCTCCGGCGGCGACCGCCTGTTCGGCGAAGCGGTGGCCATCGGCGGTCTCACCCCGGACGCATGCGAACAGCGAGCCGTCGGCAACCGTGCGGGAATCGAGGGTGACGTGGGCGATCTCCACGCCCGGCAAGGGTCCGGAGACGGCGACCGTGACCGAGCTACCAACGTCGGCGAGGAGGTCGCTCAGCTCCACGCTCAGCCGTCCGCTGCGGCCGGGTCGGCGTCCGGCGCCGACTCATCCTGGTGTTCTTCCTGCCGTTCTTCCTGGCGGGCGATGTACGCGGCCTCGGCGGCGGCTTTCGCGGCCCGTTCGGCTTCGATTTCGTCCAGGCTCTTGGACCGCACGTCGGCCTGCTCGCTTTCGGCGGTCCTCGACGTCGGCGGAATGCTGAGCACGCTCAGCGCATACCGGGAAAGCGAACCAAAGAGTGGCGCGGCGGCCCGTCCGCCGGTCTCCTGGTTGCCGACCGGATCGTCGATCACCACGAGGATGGTCACCTGAGGGTCATCGGCGGGGAGGAACCCGGCGAAGCTCGCCACGTATCGCCGGCCGTCAGCCCACTCGTAGCCACCGTCGACCGGGTTCGGCTTCCACGCCGTGCCGGTCTTGCCCGCCGTCGTGTATCCCGGGATCCCGGCCCGGGTGCCGGTGCCGCCCTCGACCACCGCGGTCAGCATGCGGGTGAGGTCAGCGGCCGTCCCCTCGGAGATGACGCGGGCCGGATCTTCGACCGGGGCCGGGTTGAAGGTGCCGTCGGCGCCCGTCGCGCCGAGGACGAGTTGGGCGGGGACCCGGATCCCGCCGTTGGCGATCGTGGCGTACGCCTGGAGCATCTGGAGCGGCGTCGTCGACACGCCCTGACCAATGGCGATGGTCGGCAGCGAGGTACCGGACCAGTCGTCGGTGTCGTGCAGCACACCGCCCGCTTCGTTGGGGAAGCCCAGGATCGGACCCTGCCCGATGCCGAAGTCCGACAAGGTGTCGTACAGCGTGTCGGCTCCCACCCGGTTCGCCCACGAGATGGTGCCGATGTTGGACGACTCCCGCAGGATGTCGACCGGGGACCAGTATTCGAGCGCGTGCGGGTGATCGTCGGTGAACTCCTTGTCCCAGATGACCATCGAGTCGGCGACGTTGATGAACTCATCGGTCGTTCCGGCACCGGCCTCGAAGACGGACGCGAACGTGAACGGTTTGGCGATCGAGCCCGGTTCGTAATTCCAGGTCAACGACAGGTTTTCACTGGACGGCCGGACCACACCGTCGGCGTCGCGGCTGACGTTCGCCATGGCCAGGATCTCGCCCGTGGCGTTGTTCATGATCAAGACGATGCCGTTTTGGCCCCCGGTCGCCGTGACCTGATCGATCAGCTGGCGTTCCGTCTCGAACTGCAGGTTCTGGTCGATGGTGAGCACGATCGACGACCCGGGGATCGCCTCGGTGCGATCGAACTCCCCGGTCGGTATAACGGCGCCCGAGTGGGCCCGTTCGAACACCAGCTCACCCGGTGTGCCGGTGAGGATGCTGTCGTACTGCAGTTCCACGCCGCTGATGCCGAGGCTGTCGAGATCCGAGCGGCCCAGGATGCTGCGAGCAAACTCGTCGCCGCCGGGGCTGAAGCGGGACGGCTCCTCGTAGCTGAAGACGCCGGCGAGACCGAGATCCAACACGGCGGCGGCGACCGAGTCGTCCACCTGGCGGCCGAGATAGGAGAACCGGCTGTCGCGCGACAGCAGGTATTCGAGTCGCTCGACCTCCACGCCGAGGACCGGGCTCAGTGCCTGCGCCGTCGCCCGAGGGTCGACCACCGCGCTGGGGTCGGCCCAGATGGTCGGCCTCGGTATCGAGGTGGCGAGCACCACGCCGTGGCGGTCGAGGATCGCGCCGCGTTCGGCCGGCAGGGTCAACGACCGCAGCCGCTGGGACTCGCCCCATTCGAGGTAGCGGTCCGGCTCCATCACCTGGATGCGCACGAGCCGAAAGGACAGGCCGGAGGCGGCGAGGAGCAGGACGAGGCCGATGACGAACAGACGGCGCTGGGGGCTCGCGGGCGCACTGGCGTGGCCGAGACCGATCCGGGGGATGTCGACGGTGGTCACCGGTCGTCACCGCCAGCCTCGACGAAGGGGTCGTCCCCCGGACCGTCGATCGGGTTCTCGGGGTCGCCGGGCACCACCGGAGCGAGGTAGCGCCGCTCGATGGGTGGCACCATGCCAAGGCGGCTTCGGGCCTCCTGGAGAATGTGGCCAGGCGATTCGAGGGCGGCTACCTCGAGCGCCAGTTCGGCTCGTCGGGCCTCCTCGAGTCGAATCTCGCGTTCGAGCTGATCGGCCTCAACCTTGGCCTCGACCAACACGGTCTGCACCGCCACCGTGGCGAGCAGCGTCCCCATGATGAGCATGACCGCCAGCACCGACAGCGGCCCGTAGGCAGCCCGCTCGGGGGTCGCGGGGGCGAGGTGGCGCCGTTTACGTTGCCGCTGGCGACCCTTTTCGGCCCGTGCGGTCGCGGTCATGAGGCCACCTTCTCGATCGCGCGCAGTCGGGCACTGCCCGAACGCGGATTGCGCTCCTGCTCCTCGGCGCTCGGCTGGCGGGAGCCGCCGAAGACGAGCTTGGCGACGCCGGTCGGCGCTACGGGAAGTCGGGGGTCGGCGTCGAGAGCGGCGGCCGAACGGAACCGACGCTTGACGAGGCGATCTTCGCCGGAGTGGTAGCTCAACACCGCGCCGCGCCCAGCGGGGATGAGCAGGTCGATCGCCTGGTCGAGGGCCCGGGGCAGCACGTCGAGTTCCTCGTTGACCTCGATGCGCAAGGCCTGAAAGATCTGTTTGGCCGGGTCGCCACGGCGCCGGTCACGCGCCGGCGTGGCCTCGCGCACCACCTCGGCCAGCTCCGCCGTGGTCTCGATCGGGCGGGCGGCGACGATGGCCTTGGCAACCCGGTAGTGCGGCCGAACATCGCCGAACTCCCGGAGTACGCGGGCGAGGTCGTCGACGGCGTACTGGTTCACCACGTCGGCCGCGCTGCGGCTGGCGTCGGCGTCCATGCGCATGTCGAGCGGCCCGTCGAACCGGTAACTGAACCCCCGCTCCGCTCGGTCGATCTGGGGCGAGCTGACGCCGAGGTCGAACAGAAAGCCGGCCAGGCCATCACCGCCGAGCGTGCGAACTTCGTCGGCCAGTCGGTCGAAGCGGGCGTGGCGGAGATCGACCCGGTCGGCGAAGTCGGCAAGCCGTTCGGTGGCGGCCTCCAGGGCCGAACGGTCACGGTCAAGCCCCAGCACCCGCACGTCGTCGCGCGCGGAGAGCAGCGCGTGGGAGTGTCCCCCACCGCCCACGGTCGCGTCGAGCACGACCCCGGCCGGAACCGCGGCCAGGACGTCGACGACCTCATCGACCATCACGGGGTCGTGCAGAAATGCCGCGGTCACCGGTTGCGCTTCCGCGCTGGTCGGCGGTTCCCCCACCGGGGGGCATCGGCGATCACGATCGGTTCGTCCGGAGCGATCGCGGCGCCGTACGCCGAGTCCACCTCGGCTCCCAGGCGGCCGGAGGCGAGATCCTCGCGCCGCTGGCCCCAGCGGCGCCGGTCGCTCAGATCGATGGTTTCGGCATCGAGGTCGAGGTCGAGGCGGGACGATCCCCAACGCTCGGGGGGCGTTGACTCGGTGCCGGGGCGACCGGACCGGGCATCGGGGGCGTGCGCGTCCTGCGGTTCCATGATCGGGGCACCAGAGACGGATCCACGCGTGGGGATCCGGGCATCTCGGTCATTTGCAGTCCCCCGATCGGCGAGCGCACGTCGGGATTTCTCCCCCGATCGAGCTGGATGGCAAGCGGGCGGAGTAGGGGCTTCCATCTTGCCAACCGGGAGACTGCAAATGAACGAGCTTGTTGCGGTGGTGCGGGTTTCCTTTCTGTAGGTGTTGTGGTGTCTGTTGGGGGGTGGGACGGTGCGGGGGGTTGCTTCGGGGGGAGCGTTCTCGTGGTCTCGCTAGGCGGCGGTCATACCGCCAGGCCCTCCTCCAGGCCCAGAGCCGTCTGGCTGTTGATCGCTGCTTCCTGCTTGGACCACTCGGTGGCGTTCCAGATCTCGACGTGGTCCGCCACGCCCGCCAGAACCACGTCGCGATCCAACGAGGCGAAGGCGCGCAGGCGCTCGGGAATCAGCACCCGGCCCTGCTTGTCGATGGTCACTTCCTCGGAGTTCGCCGTCGTTCCGAGCAGCACGGCCCGGCTCGTCTTGCCCTTGCGCACCTTGCGGGTGATGCGCCCGACCATGTCCTCGAATTCCTCCGGCGACCACAGGGCGATCGAGTTGCTGCCCTGAGGAGCCAGGTACGCAATCCCATCCAGATGCCCACGGATCTTCGCGGGCAACACGAGACGCCCCTTGGCGTCCAGCGTGTGCTCGAAGGTTCCCACGAAGGTCATCGGTTGGGAGCCTTTCGTTCGAGACGGACGGGACAGACGAGAGAGATGAGCCAGAGGAACGGGATGCGGTGGCGCTCTTGCGGTGAGCGGCGAGCGAGATGACCACACCGGGTTGGGCTTGGTTTGTTGAGGCCATCCTGCTTTGTTCCTCCACGAGGCGCCACATTAGACCACATCCCCCCACCTGGCAACACTTTCGTCCCACTTTGAGCCACTTTTGACCCATTTCGAACGAGTGTTCGATTGCTTTTCGGGCGCGCAAATCGCTCTGGCCCTAGAAAAGTCAACGCCGAAGCGGACTACTGGTGACGGTGGAGGGCTCGACCCAGATCGCTGAGAATTTTCTCGCCGAGCTCCCCCCGGCCTCGCAGCGCCGTACCCGAGGCCCCGGGTGCGGCAACGTCGGCGACCGAGGCGACCCCGGTGGTGAGCTCGACCAGGACATCGGCGCGCTCAGCCGGCGCCCAGCGAAGCAGGTCGATCCACTGGTCCGGCTGCCAATCCAGCACCGCCATGGTCTGGAACCGAGCGGCGTTTCGGGTGCGGCGTTGGGCCATACCCACCAGCTTTTGACCGTCGAGCAGGCACTCGCCCGGGCCGACGCCGGCGAAACACACCCGCCGAGAATACGGCGACGTCACCATCGCCCCGGAATGGGCGTGAACCCCGCGGATGCCGACCGCGTCCAGCGCGGTGATCCAGGCGTCGCCCAGCCAGTCGAACGACGCGCTCACGTCGTCGACCCACCGGGGATCGGTGCGAGGAAGGACGACGTCCACCCAGAGCACCGACGCCGCATCCACGAAGACCGCTCCCCCACCGGAGCGCCGGCTCACGATGTCGACCCCGGCTCGTTCGGCGCGGCCGAGATCGACACCGGATGTGGACTGCGCCGACCCCAGAACGAGCGCGGGCCGATCGACGACGAGATGGAACACCCCGAAGTCGTCACCCAGATCGCGATGGTGCAGATCGTGGGCACGCCCGACCATCCGGGTGATGGTGGGTCCGTTCATGATGTCGTGGCCGAAGCGGGACCGTTCAGGCCGTCTGCTGCTCGACCGCGTCGAGATAGGGCTCCCAGCTCACGGGCAGCGTGCCGGCCGCCACCCGGAACCAGGTGTGCTGACGGGGCGGCCGCGGCGGACGGGCCAGACGCATCGTGGTTTCGCTGACGAGCCGGTCGCGCTTGCGGGTGTTGCACGCTCGGCACGCGGCCACGACGTTCTCCCACGTGTTTTCGCCGCCTCGGCTGCGGGGTACGACGTGGTCGATCGACTCGGCCTTGCCGCCGCAGTACTGGCACCGGTTGTCGTCGCGGATGAACACCGCGCGCCGGTTGAGCGACCGGCGGCGTTGGTACGGGACGCGCACGAACCGGCTCAGCCGCACCACCGAAGGTTCGGCGAGGGCGAGGCGTTCGCTGCGCACCGGGCGGTCGGTGGCCTCGACGGTCGTCGCCTTCTCGCTGATCACCAGACAGATGGCGCGCCGGAGCGACACGACACACAGGGGTTCGTACGTTGCGTTCAGCACCAACACGCTCGCCATGACCGAAGCGTAAACCACGCCGGCCGGTCGTACGAGGGGTTTCCGACACCGGGGTCACCGGTGGGGCCAGGACCGGCACCAGTGCAGATAGCTGATCAGATCCTGCGTCGGCGGCGCGGAATCGGCGTCGCCGTAAGCGGTTTGCAGCCGAAACCGCAGGTAGTCGGCGTCGGGCAGAGGCAAAAACGGTTTGGTCCGCCACCAGCCGGGAGGGGCGAGCACGAACACCTGGCGCACCGCGGTCGCCCACAGCCCGGGGTGCCGGGCCAAACCGATGACACTGCGGCCCAGCCATCGGGCGTCGGTGCCGCTCACGGGGCAGACTCGCCGGCGAGGATCGGGCGGCCGGCGGCCACGAAACCGAGTGCGGCGGCGCCGATGAGCGGAGCGTCGGGCCCCAACCCGACCGGGGCGATGGTCGCCCCCTGAGCGTGGGCGATCTTCGCCCGACGGTGCAGCGCCGCCTGGGCCGCGTCAAAGAAGTCCGGCCCGAATCCGAGCGCTACCGAACCGCCGACGAGAAAGAGATCCACATCGAGCAACGCCGCCACCTGCGCGGCAGCCTCCCCCACCAGCCGACCGGCTCGATGACGCATAGCGGCATCGGCCTCCTCGGCCGGTGCACCCGTGACCGCGGCGATGGCCGTCCCCGAGATCTCGGCCTCGAGACACCCTTCGGCGCCGCAGACGCACGGACGACCGCCCGGCTCCACGACGATGTGGCCGATGTGCCCGGCGTTCCCGTCGTGACCGTCGACCAGTCGGCCGTCGACCACGATCCCGGCGCCTACCCCGGTCGACACCACCATGGCGGCAAAGTTCTCCCGGCCCCGGGCCGCTCCCTGCCAGCCCTCGGCGAGGGCGAGCGCTTTGGCATCGTTGTCGACCCGAACCGGCAACCCGCTCGCGTGGGTTTCGCCCAGGTGCCGTTCGAGCGCTGACCGCAGCGGGAACCCGCGCCATGCGGTGATGTTCAGCGGGGAAACGGTGGTGCCGCCCAACGTCATCGGTCCGCCACACCCGACGCCACAGGCCGTCGCCCGGTCGGTTTCCAGGCGATCGATGAGCCCGGTGACCGCGCCAAACATCTCCTCGGCGCTCGCGTGGGCCGGGCTCTCCACCCGGTGCTGCTCGAGAATCCGGCCCCGGTCATCCACCAGGCCCGCGGCCACCTTGGTGCCACCGATGTCGACGGCGAGCGCCACGTCCGAACCCATTGGGGTCACCGTACCGGAATGGGCGCACCGGCGAACCATTTCGCCCGGTGGGTCGTCGGTAGGACGACAACCCCCTTCGGGGACCGCGCCAATCAACCCAAGCCGATGAACATAAGGAGCGCGCTGGCATCTACGCTGGCCCTCCGGTCGCTTCTCCCGGCTTTATGGGGTTTGGGGTACTACCGGTTCGGCCCGTGATGGATCCATCTACCGATCATGATGAATAGGAGCGTCGTTTCGTGACGATGCCAGAAACCCAGTCTCGAACGTTCGCGGACCTCTTCGGGGCCCTGTGCAGCAACGTCGCCCAGGTCATCCGGGGCAAGAACGAAGCGATCCGACTCACCACGTTGGGGCTGGTCAGCCAGGGCCACATCCTCGTCGAGGACGCCCCCGGCGTCGGAAAGACCTCCCTGGCCCGAGCCCTGGCCGCCTCGCTCGATGGCACGCTGGGCCGGGTGCAGTTCACCCCCGACCTGCTCCCCGCCGACGTCGTCGGCACCAGCGTCTGGAACCGCGAGACCGGCGCCTTCGAATTCCGGCCCGGCGCGGTGTTCAACCACATCGTCCTCGCCGACGAAATCAACCGAGCGTCGCCCAAAACGCAGTCGGCGCTGCTCGAGGCGATGGCGGAGCGACAGGTCACCGTCGATGGCACCACCCACCCGCTCGCCGAGCCCTTCCTGGTGATCGCCACCCAGAACCCCATCGAGCACGAGGGCACCTATCCCCTGCCGGAGAGCCAACTCGACCGGTTCCTCATGCGGATCTCGATGGGCTACCCGGACCGATCCTCCGAGCTCGACATCCTGGCCAGCCATGGGGCCACGACCAGCGCCCAGCAACTCGATGCGCTCCAGCCGGTCGTCGCGGTAACCGATGTGGCGGCGATGAGCCGGTCGCTCGGCTCGGTTCACGTCGATCCGTCGTTGCACAACTACCTGGTCGACCTCGCCACCGCGACCCGCCGCCATCCGTCGCTGGCGCTCGGCATGTCGCCGCGAGCCCTGCTCAGTCTGCAACGGGTCTGCCAGGCCCAGGCGGCGTCGCTCGGCCGGGCCTATGTCACCGCCGACGACATCAAACAACTGACCACCCACGTGGTGGCCCATCGCCTCATCGTCAGCCCCGAAGCGCTGCTCCAGGGGGTCGAGGCCGGCTCGGTGCTGCAGGAGATTCTCGCCCGAGTACCCATCCCGCCGGCGGGCCAGTGACGCCGCCAAGGCATCACTGATGCCAACCCGCGCCGGGTTCATCATCGTCGCCTTCGGGGTGGCCGCGCTCATCGCCGGGCGCGTCCTCGGCGTCATCGAGTTCTACGTGCTCGGCACGATGGCCGTCGGCCTGGTGCTCGTCGCCTGGCTGACGGTGCGCTTTCGGGCGCTGTCGCTGGCGATCTCGCGCGACATCGAACCCCGACGGGTGCCGGCGAACGCGGCCGCCCAGGTCGACCTTCGCATCGACAACCGCGACCGACGGTCCTCGCCGGTTCTGCGGGTGAAAGACCCCGTGTCGGGAACCCGCGGCGCCCGCCTGCTCGTCGCCCCCGTCGAACCCAAGGCCATGCGATCAGCCGCCTACCGCCTGCCCACGGACCGCCGGGGCATCGTGGAGGTCGGGCCGCTCGAACTGACCGTCATCGACCCGTTCGGGCTCACCCGGGCCAAGATCACCGCCGCACCGAAGTCCGACCTCGTCGTGCACCCCGAGGTGCACATCCTGCGGTCGCTACCCGACCCGGACGGCACCGACCCGAACACCGGTGCCGATCGCACCGCACCCGTCAACGTGAGCGGCGACGAATTCCATGCGCTGCGGCACTACGTGATGGGCGACGACCTGCGGCGCATTCACTGGCCGTCGAGCGCCCGTCACGACCAGCTCCTCGTGCGCCAGGACGAACGCCCCCGTCAGGGCCGGATCACGGTGCTGCTCGACATCCGGGAACCCGCCACCGTCGACTACCTCGACATCGCGAGCTCGGTGGCGGCCAGCGTGCTCGCGACTGGACAGAAGCGACGCGAACGGACCCGCCTGGTCACCACCGATGGCTTCGACTCGGGCTTCGGCACCGGCTCGGTCCACGCCGACGCTCACCTACGGGCGCTCGCCCTGGTCGAACCCGGGCGAACCGGCTCGCTGCTGCCCTCGATCGACACCGCCATGATCGATGCGGGCCGAAGTTCGCTGGTGATCGTCTCGCCCGGGTTCAGCGAATCCGATTCGGCTGCCGTCCGCATCGCCCGCCAACGGTCCGGCGCGTGCGCGGTCGTCGTCGTCGACCCTTCCGCCTACGACCCGTCGGCCCCTTCGGCCACCGTCGAGTCGACCCAAACCCACATCACGGTCACGCGCGACCGACCGTTCCCGGCCGTGTGGGAACAAGCCCGCGGCCGACGTAGCTCCCGAGGTGCGATGCGATGACGTTCGACCGACGACTCCTCCCCGTCGTGGAGGTGGCCTCCATGCTGGTCACCCTCACCGTGGTGCTCGGCTTCTCCCGACTGCTGGAGGCACCCCATTTCGCCCGGCTGGCCCTCGCCGCGTTGTTGTCGCACGGGCTCGCCATCGCCGTGCGCCGGCTCGGCCTCGGCCTGATCGCCGGTGGCACCCTTTCGGTCGCTGGCGCCCTGGTCTTCATCACCTACCTGTATTACGGCGATACGACCAGCGCCGGGCTCATCCCGTCCGGCGGGACGCTCGACGCCCTGCGGGTCGACATCAACACCAGCTGGGACCAGTTCGGCACCGTCGTCGCTCCGGCCGCGCCCGAGGTCGGGTTCATGGTCGCGTCCTCCATAGCGGTGTGGGTGGCCGCCTACCTGCTGGACTGGGCGGCGTTTCGCCTCGGCTCGCGGATCGAAGCGATCATTCCCGCGGCGGCGATCTTCGGGTTCCAGACCTTCGTCGGCGGCGATGTCGACCGGATCCGGACGGCGGCGCTTTTCGGTGCGGCCGTCTTGTTCTTCGTCCTCAGCCACCGAACCGCCGATGGCGACATCGACGGCAGTTGGCTCGCCGACCTCGGCGACAAAGGGCGGATCGCCTTGTTGCGCGGTGGCGCGTTCGCCGGCCTGGCGGCGCTGCTCATCGGCGTCATCGTCGGCCCTGCGCTGCCGGGTGCCGGCGACGAAGGGGTCGTCGATTTCGACAACTCGGGCAGCGGCGACGGCACCCGGGTAGCGCTCAACCCGCTCGTCGACATTCGCACCCAACTGGTCGATCTGCCCGACACCCTCGCCTTCACGGTGGCGTCGACGCAGCCCCATTACTGGCGGGTGACGGCCCTCGACGTCTTCACCGGTGATCAATGGACCGCCCGCACCAAGTTCGATGACGCCAAGGGCGACCTGCCCTCCGACGTTCCGCCCAACATCCCGGGCACCGAAATCGAATCGGAGTTCCGCATCGCCAACCTGGCGTCGGACTGGCTGCCGGCGGTGTATGAACCCAGTCGGGTCGAGTCCGAGGATCTGAAGATCTCCTACAGCCCGAGCACCGGTTCCCTCCTGCGCGGCAGCGACCGCGAACTCCGCCCTGGCGATACGTACACGGTCGTGTCGGACCTGCCCGACATCCAACGGGCTCAGGTCGAAACGGCCAGCAGCGCCATCCCCACCGATGTGGCCGAGCGGTATCTGCAACTGCCCGATGGCTTCAGCGCCGCGGTCACCAACGAGGCTCGACGGGTGGTCGACGACGCCGGCGCCACGACGCGCTACGAGCAGGCGCTCGCCCTCCAGAAGCACTTCACCGACAACTTCGCCTATGACCTCGAGGTGGCCAAAGGCCACGACAACGCCCGGCTCGAGGAGTTCCTGTTCGAGTTCCAGCGCGGCTACTGCGAGCAGTTCTCCGGCACCTTTGCCGCTATGGCCCGCTCGATCGGGATACCGGCCCGCGTCGCCGTCGGCTTCACCGTCGGCGACTACAACCCGACGACCGATCGCTACGAGGTGCGCGGCACCCACGCCCACGCCTGGCCCGAGGTGTGGTTCGAGAACGTCGGCTGGGTCCGCTTTGAACCCACGCCCGGCCGCGGCGCTCCCGGCGACGAGGCGATTACCGAAACCGAGCCGCAGGAAATAGAAGAATCGCCGTCGCCGACCGTCACGACGCCGGTCCCCCAGACCGTCCCCGAAGCGCAGCGGGCTCCGCTCCCCGACGAAAACGCCGCCCCCCAACCGGTCGCGGTCGCCGCCCCGACCTGGTGGCGCAGCCTGGTCACCCCGATACTCATCGGCGTGTTCTCGATCGCGCTGCTCGCGGCGTTGGTCTACGCCCTGTGGGCGACGAAGCGACGGCTACGCCACGCCCGGGTCGCCGGCGGCGGCGCCAACCGCGAGCGCATCGGCCATGCCTGGGTCGACGCCCTCGACGGCCTATCGCTGCTCGATGTGGCGACGCGCCCGCACGAGACCCCGAGCGAGTTCGCCACGCGCGGTGGCGGGTCGATCGACGAGATCACCCGCGGCGAACTTCAGGAGCTGGCCGACCTGGCGACGAAGGCTCGGTACTCACCGGTCGACCCGACCGATGCCGAGGCGGTCCGCGCCCAACACCTGAGCGACACTATGCGCGCCGCGGCGGTCGGCCGGGTGGGCACCCTACGGCGCCTGGCCTGGGAACTCGACCCTCGCCCACTGTGGCGGGACCTCGTGGTGTCCCAGCGCCAATCGGTCGTCGAAAGCGACACGCCGCTGGACTCCGGACCTACGCCGGACGAGGACCTGGTCGAGGTCTAGGGAGACGAGACTTCGGTCGTGGGAACGAGGCTTCAGTCGTGGGAGTTGTCGGGCTCTTCACCCGAGCGGAAGCGATCACGCATCTTGGATCCGGCGGACCCGAAGTAGTCGCGCACGCCGGCGCCGCGCATGTTCTGCGTCATCTGCTCGAGGCCGACCCGGCCCAGGCGCCGCGCGTTGCGTTCGAAGAACATGGCGCTGGCGAACATCACCAGGAAGGCACCGAAGGCCAGCACGTAGTGCACCGACAGCGCCATCAACAACAGGCCCGCACCCAGAATGAATGCGAACGTGGCCCACTTCAGGTTTCGGAACGCGTGGGTGTACACCGTCGTCGAGCCAACCTCGCGTGCGAGACCGGGGTCGGTCTCGTACAGCTGTTGCTCGATTTCGTGGAGGATGCGTTGCTCGTCCTCGGAAAGCGGCACGCTCGGTTGGTCCTTTCGCCCGAAGCCAAATGCGTGTGGTCGAAAAGAACCACAACACACAGATAATCATCGCACAGTGAGACCACTACAACAACGCACGGGCGGCGTTGGGCCACATTTTTCTGGTGTGACCGCAGCGATTCTTACGCGCTGATGACCCAATCGGCCAAGGGAGCGACGGATTGAGACCGGCCGGTCACTCTCCGTCGATGGGTTCGGCGGGGGTCGACGGACGGTCGGGGCCCCACTGCTGATCGCCGAGGCGGCGAAGCTTGAGCTCACCCGAGGCGGCGAGACTCGCCGGGCCGATCGCGGCCTCGCCGAAGCGCGACCGAATGTCGTCGATCGTCGACGTCGCCTGGGTCCAGTCCTGTTCCATCAGGTCGTCCAGGCTCAGCTGCCGGACGGCGCCGTCGACCAGTCCGCTCACGCCGACGCCGAGCAGACGAACGCCGGGCGCGGGGTCGATCTGGTCGAACAGTTGGCGGGCGGCGCGCAGGATCGCGGGGCCGGTGTCGACCGGCTCACGAGCGCTCACCGAGCGCGTGATCGTGTGAAAGTCGTGAAAGCGCACCTTCAGCTGCACGGTCCGCCCCGCGAGCTGGTGGCGGCGCAGCCGGCTCGACACGGCATCGGCCATGCGAACGAGTTCGACATCGAGGCCGGCCCGATCGTGGCGGTCGGTCGCGAACGTCTCCTCGTGACTGATCGACTTGGGCGCCTGATCCGGCTCGACTTCGCGCTCGTCGATGGCGTTGGCCAGCAACCACAGGTGGCGGCCCTGCCCCTCCCCCAGCGCGCTGATCACCGTCGCCTGCGGTAGCCGAGCCAGGTCGCCGATGGTCAGAACTCCGAGCCGTTCGAGTTTGGCCAGGGTCTTGGGCCCCACGCCCCACAGCGATCGAACCGGTAGCGGGTGCAGGTACTCGAGCTCCCCGCCCGGGGCGACCACGCTGATGCCGGACCCGAACACCGGGCCGGCGGGGCTCGCCTTGGGCTTGGCCTGGTCGGTGGCCAGCTTGGCCAAAAACTTGATACTGGCCACCCCGACCGAACAGGTGAGCCCCTCCTGCTCGTAGATCTGACGGCGGATCAGCCGGGCGATCCGCGGCGGCTCGCCGTACACCCGACGGGCGCCGTCGACATCGAGAAACGCCTCGTCGAGCGACAACGGCTCGACGAGCGGGGTGTAGCTGCGCAGGATCTCCATGAGTCGACCGCTGACCTCGGCGTAGTGGGCATGGTCGCCGGACAGGAACACCGCGTGCGGACACAGCCGTTTGGCGCGCACCGAGGGCATCGCCGAATGAATGCCGAACGACCGGGCCTCATAGGATGCCGCCGCCACGACGCCCCGTTCGGCCGAACCACCCACCACCACCGGTTGGCCGCGCAACTCGGGATGACGCAACAGCTCGACCGACGCGTAGAACGCGTCCATGTCGACGTGAAGAATCCGCAGCCGGTCCGGCCGGTCGGCCGTGGCTGGAGGGCCGCTCGAGTCCGCCACCGTCAGCGGCGTTCAGCCCGCATGGTCGCCGGGTCCTTGCCCAACGCGGCGTAGGAGAACGTGCGCGGCTCGGTCCACGGGTCGGCCAGCCACTCCGCCACCGGCTCGCGCACCCACTGCGGACCGGTGCCGAGCAGGTCGGTGGCCGTGTCCTCCGGGCAAAACCGCGCTTCTTCCACGATGCCGTCCGGGTCGTCGATAGCCAGCTCGCCCGACCACGACAGGGCCCGGTAGGCCTCGACGGCCAAGCGACTGCCGAGATCCACGAAGTCGACCTCCACCACATAGGCGAGCGCCGACCAGGAATCGACGGTCAACCCCGTCTCCTCCGCGACCTCGCGACCGAGGGCGCCGAGCGCCGATTCACCGGGATCGATAACGCCACCGGGCGGGCTCCAGTCGAGGGATCCGTTCCGGCGGCGATTGCTCACCAACAACAGTCCTTCGTCGGACTCGACGATCGCTCCGGCTACAGCCCAGTGATGCACACCCCGTGCTTAGCACCCGGCGGCGGATGACCGCAGCAGCGCGGGTTACTCGCGTTCGAGGGTGACCGCTTCGCCGATCTCGACGCCGAGGTCGGCGCGCGGCACGGAGTCGCGTTCGAGCGTCACCGGTTCGCCGATGTCCACGGCCGGAACCGACGCGACGACCGGAGCGGTGGTGCTGATCTCGAGCGACGGACCGCCGCCACCGATGGGACCGGCGTCGCCGGCGCTGCGAACCATGACCAGACCACCCACGGCGGTGACCCCGACGAGTAGGCCGGCGAGCGGCACCATGAGCGATTTCTTGAAGCGACGAGCGTTGGTCGTCACGGCTTCGGACGGGTTGCCCATCAGGTCGAGAAGTTCTTCTTCGACGTGGGCGGCGTTGCGTTCCAGCGCGAGGGCGAGTACGTCCACGTCGATCTGGCGCAACGGAACGGGGGTGCCCACGGGAACGTCGCGGAGCGTGTGGACCAGGGCGAGGTAGCGGGAGAGCAGAATCTCGCCCGGCTCACCCTCGTCCAGCGACACCTTGCGTTCGGCGATGGCGATCGTGCCCTCGCCGACATCGATGATCAGTTCGCTGCGCAACGGGGCGATCTCGTCGGCGTCGACGCCGTAGACCGCGCCGATCATCGCAACCGTGGCCTCGTCCAGCGGGCACAGGCCGCTCTCGATCGCATCGAGGTCCGTGGCGCTCAGACCGTGCAGTTCCGCGAGCTCGGGCATGGTCCAGCCCAGCTCCTCGCGCCGGTGGCGGAGGATCTTGCCCAATCGAACGGGCGGGATGAGGTCAGTCGTCATTGCACCCACGGTGCACCTATCGGCGAGTCGACCGACAAAGTTGAGCGACTGGCGTGAGAAATGTCAGGACCGGCGAAAAACGCGGTCGCGCACGCCCCACCAGGTGACCAGGGTGAGGGCCTCGACGATGATCTTTCCGGACATCTTCGACGTCCCGAGCACCCGGTCGGTAAAGGCGATGGGCACCTCGACGATGCGACCGCCCAGCCGGTCGATCTGGTACGCCATTTCGATCTGGAAGCCGTACCCATCGGCCTTGACGCTGTCGAGGTCGACCTTGGCGAGGGTTTCGGCCCGGTAGGCCCGGTAACCCGACGTGGCGTCCTTCAGGCCGAGGCCGAGCACGGCCGAGGCGTACTGGTTGCCCCACTTGCTGAGCAGCCGGCGCCGCAGCGACCACGCGGGGATGCTGCCCCCGGGAATGTAGCGACTGCCGATGGCCAGCGAAGCGTTGTCGGCGATCGGCGCGACCAACCACGGTAAGGCGGAGGGGTCGTGTTGCAGGTCGGAGTCCATCTCGACCAAGACGTCAAAACCCTGCTCGATGCCGTGGCGGAAGCCCCGCCGGTAGGCCGACCCCAGACCCTGCTTGCCTTCTCGCCGTATGACCTCGATGCGCCCCATCTCGTCGTTGAGGCCCTCGGCGATGTCCGCCGTGCCGTCGGGGCTGCCGTCGTCGACAACCAGAATCGACACGTCCGGTGAGTGCTGCCGGATGATCCGGATCACCGTCTCGATGTTTTCCGCTTCCTGATACGTCGGGAGCACGACGAGGGTTTGCACGTCGGTGACTCTAGTGGCCGACCTCGTGTGATCGGCGCTCTCCGCCCTACGCTGGCCGGGTGGACGAAGCCGAACCGTCACCGCCGTCTCGACCCGTATCGTCGAATCTGGCCTCGGCCGCGCCTTCGACGGGCGCCCGGGCGCTGGCCATCCTGGCGATCCTCATCGCGGGTGCCGCCGGCGGGCTCATCGGGTTCGGGTTCATCGACCTCCAGTGCGACGATGGCTGCAGCACCGCCGCCGCACTGGGCGGGCTCGTCGGTGCGGTGATCTGTGCGTTCGGCGTCGCGGTGGTCGCGGTACTCACCCTGCGGGCGATGGGCGAATGGTCGGCGTTGGAAGCCCAAAAAGAGCGCACCGAACGCGCCGACTGACCGCCCCCGCCCCTCCCAACGAAGAGCCCGACCCCGACCGGACCGAGAGCATGAGCACGACCGATCGCGAATCCGACCTGTTGACCCTGGCGCTCGGCGTGGTGGCCGACGTCACCCCCGAGCTGGTGCGCGCCCGCCGCGACGACACCATCACGGTCGACACCAAGTCGTCCGACACCGACCTGGTCACCCAGATGGACCAATGGTCGGAGAACCAGTTGGTGGACCGACTCCTGGCGGCCCGCCCCGACGACGGCATCCTCGGTGAGGAGGGCACGAGCCGCGACGGCACCTCGGGCGTCCGCTGGATCATCGACCCGATCGACGGCACCACCAACTACCTCTACGACCTGCCCGGCTACTCCGTGTCCGTGGCCGCTGAGATCGACGGCGAAATGGCCGTTGGCATCGTCGCCGACCCGGTGCGCAACGAAACCTACACGGCACTGCGCGGCCGGGGGGCGTTCCGCAACGGAGCCCCGGTTGCGGTCGCGGAGCCGCCCGATCTGCGATCAGCCCTGGTCGGGTCCGGTTTCTCCTACGACGGCGACCGTCGCCGGGGCCAGGCCCGCGTGCTGGAGAGCCTGCTGCCCCGCATACGCGATCTGCGCCGAAACGGCGGCGCGGCGGTCGACCTCGCGTCGGTCGCCAGCGGACGGCTCGACGCGTTCTTCGAGTTCGGCCTGTCGCCGTGGGACATCGCCGCCGGCGGGCTGATCGCCATCGAGGCGGGCGCGGTGTTGACCGATCTCGACGGAGCGCCGAGTTGGACCGGAACGGTCGTCTGCGCCGCCCCGCGCACCCACGAGTGGCTGCTCGCGGCGCTCACCGACGCCGGAGCGATCGTCGAATACGGCACCGGCGAATCGGCGGGCTGACGGCGCCTGGGCGTGCGATGGGTGCCAGTGGCGCCCATCGGGGTCGTATATGAGGCACAATCTTGGTCGTGGGTACCCGCATTCTTGCTGTCGAAGACGATGAACGCATCCGCACCGCGGTCCGCCTGGCTCTCGAAGACGAGGGATGGGAGGTCACCGAGGCCGACAACGGCGAGGACGCGCTCGCCGCGTTCTCCCGGCAGCCGACCGACGTGGTGCTGATCGACATCATGTTGCCCGGTATCGACGGATTCGAAGTCTGCCGGTCGATCCGGCGCACGAGCGATGTCCCGATCGTGATGGTCACCGCCCGGGCCGACACCCACGACGTGGTCGCGGGGCTCGAAGCCGGGGCCGACGACTACCTCACCAAGCCCTTTGCCCCGAAGGAACTTTCGGCCCGCATTCGCGCGCTGCTCCGCCGGGTCCGCACCTCGGACACCGGTTCCAGCCACATGACCTTCGGCGACCTCGAGATCATCCCCGAAGAAGGGGTCGTCCGGCGCGGCGGCGAAGAGGTGCACCTGACCAAGACCGAGTTTCGCCTGCTCGTCGAGCTCGCCTCGAGCCCCGGGCGGGTGTTCAGCCGGGAGGTGCTGCTCGAACGGGTGTGGGGTTACGGCTACTTCGGTGACGGCCGTTTGGTCGACGTGCACATCCGGCGACTCCGCACGAAGGTCGAGGCCGACCCGGCCGACCCCAAGCATGTCGTGACCGTGCGCGGCCTCGGTTACAAGCTCCAGACCTGAGCCCGGCGACATCATGAGCGACGCCCGGCCCGGCACGAGCCTGCGGACCCGGATCAGTCTGGCGTTTGGTCTCGGCGCCCTCCTGCTCACCGCGCTGTTCGCGGTTGTCACGCTGGCCCTGACCCGCCAGCTGCTGGTCGACGCCCGCGAAAACGGTGCTCGCCAAATCGCCATCAACAACGCCATCCGAGTGAAGGCCCGGCTCGGCCCCGACGTCGACCTCACCGCCATTCTCGCCAACCTCTCCACCACCGAAGGCTCTCGCCCGCTCGTGCGCCTGGGCGACGTCACCGAGGGCTCGAACGTGCAGGAGTTCGGGCCCGACGACATTCCGACCGACGTCAGCTCGCAGGTCAGCGACGGGGCGGCGGCCACCATGAAGGTGCGGCTCGACGGCGTGCCGACGCTGGTCATCGGCGTGCCGATTCCCGGCTTCGACGCCGACTACTACGAGGCCGTGTCGTTGTCGGAGACCGAGAGCACGCTGCGCACGCTGTCGTTCATCCTCGTGGGCGGCACGCTGGGCATCACCGCGCTCGGCGCGGTCCTCGGCCAGTGGGCCAGCCGCCGCACCCTCATACCGCTCTACAGCGTGTCGAACGCGGCCGAGGCCATCGCCGGCGGACGGCTCGACACCCGGCTCGAACCGCCGGCGGACGCCGAGCTCGCATCCTTCGCCAGTTCCTTCAACGACATGGCTGGAGCCCTCGAGGAACGCATCCAACGAGATGCCCGGTTCGCCTCCGAGGTGAGCCACGAACTGCGCTCGCCACTCATGACGCTGGCCGCCTCGGTCGAGGTGCTCGAAAACCATCGTTCGACCATGCCCGAGCGGGCGTCGACCGCTCTCGACCTGCTCAGCGACGACGTGCAGCGATTCCAGCAACTGGTCGAGGACCTGTTGGAGATCTCCAAGTTCGACGTGGGCACGGCGTCGCTCGAACTCGACGCCGTCCAGGCGGTCGAGTTTGTCCGCCAGGCCACCCAGGTCATGTCGCGCGATCCCGTTCCCGTCGTCTATGACCGCCAGGTCGAAGAAGCCATCATCATGGCCGACAAACGGCGGCTGGCCCAGGTGATGCAGAACCTGATCGACAACGCCCGCAAGTACGCCGATGGCGCCACCCGCATCGAGGTCACCGGCTCCGAGACCTCCATCCAGATCGCCGTCGAGGACGGCGGCCCCGGCGTGCCGGTCGCCGAACGCGATGTCATTTTCGATCGGTTCTCCCGCGGCGGTGCCGGCGGCCGGCGCGGCAGCGACACCGGCGTGGGTCTGGGTCTATCGCTCGTGGCCGAACACGTGCGTCTGCACGACGGCCGGGTGTGGGTCGAGGATCGCCTCGACGGCGCGCCGGGTGCCCGATTCGTCGTCGAACTACCGCGCGACCTCCAGGTGGCTCAGTGATGATCCGGCGAACCGCGTTCGTCGTCCTGCTGGCCCTCTTCGCGGTCGCCTGCTCGGTACCGACCGACGACGCGGCCCTGGTGATCAACTCCGAGGATCTGCCGGAGGAGCTCCAGGCCGGGCTGGCCACGACCACCATTCCGGCGCCGGTCAACACCGAAACGGTCATCGTGTTTTTCGTGCGCGACGGCGGCGACGGGACCGAGCCGATCCTACAGCCGGTGGAGCGCCCGGCCCGCCGCAACATTCTTCGCTTCGCCATCGAGGCGTTGTTGAGCAGCGAGCGCACCGAAGAGGAACTTCAGGAAGGATTGTTCAACCCGTTGGCCGGCTCCGGGTCCGATGACCCCGACGCCGAGCGCGAAGTCATCGAACTACTCGGAATCGAACGGCCGGAGGGCCAAACGAGCACCGCGATCCTCGATCTCAGCGGATTCCTGCCCGGCGACCTCGTCGGCCTGGAGCAGGCGTTTGCCCAGCTGGCGTTCACCGCCCTCGCCTACAGCGGCGTCAACCGGGTCGGTATCAGGATCAATGGCGAGACCCAGCCGATCCCGACCGAGGACGAGGGCCTCAAGGACCTCGTCACTGAGGCGGACTTTCCGTCGCTCGACCCCGAGCGCGAAGACGCCGACACGGAGGACGGCGAAGACCCGTCGCCGACCACCACCGAGGCTTCGCCGACCACCACGACGGGCTAGCGCCGCGCCGGCGGTGCGGCCTTCGTGGCGACTAACGCAGGCGGCGTCGTCCCCGACCGGTGCTGCGGCGCCGAGCGCTTCGCCGGCGAGGCCGGGTCGGTAGTGCTTGGGCCCGAGGCCGACTGCCACCCTTGGGCAGGGGGCCACCACTGGACGTCCAGTCGAACTGCACGCCCTGGCTCATACCCGGGGCCTTGACCCGGAACAGGTCGGCGAGCGCCAACCCCAGGCCGCCGTAGCCGACCGGAGCGCGGGCGATGGGCACGCGCCGCCCGCCGATGTCCACGGTTCGGTGTTCGGGCTGCTGGCCGTCCTGGAGCCGACGGGAGCACTCCCGACACAACAGCGCGTCGAACGCACCGCCGTTCATCTCGATGGTTGCCGGCACGATCCCGGGACGA
Source organism: uncultured Acidimicrobiales bacterium (assembly GCA_938041035.1). Classification (GTDB taxonomy): domain Bacteria; phylum Actinomycetota; class Acidimicrobiia; order Acidimicrobiales; family SHLQ01; genus CALHYX01. The sequence goes on from CALHYX010000008.1 coordinate 87,316, forward strand.
TGCTGCGGGTCGAAGAAGCAGGTGCCTCGGCTGATGCGACCGCGGCGACCGGGAACGGGTTCGCGGTCATGCTCGATCACGAATTCCTTGCTCGGAGCGACCGGCTTCTGCGGTGCCGGCGGGGGCTCGCGCCCATCGAGCTTGGCCGCGACCGTTTCGAGCCGCCAGCGGAGGTAGTCGGCCCGATCGGTGTGGGCCGCCAGCTCCGGGCCGGTCTCGGCGGTGTCGATCTCGGCTGCGAGCTCCTGGTAGTCCGTCGATGTGATCGCAAAGGTCTCGCGCAGCTCGTCGTCGTCGGACAGGCTCACCCGGTCGTTGAGGTCGTAGATCAATAGCGCGATCGCCGACACCTGGGCCTTGACCTCGTTGCGGGCCTTCTCGAGGTTCTCCTCCTGGCGCTTGGCGACCTTGCGGCGCGACCACCAGCCCAGCCCGATGAGGAACAACAGGGGAATGCCGAAGAAGAGCGCCAGAACCCCGAGGCCGGATCCCCCACCGCCGTCGGAGCTGGTCGCCGGTGTTTCGCTCGGCACCGGTGCGGGCTCGTCGGCATCGGTACCGGCACCGTCGTCGCGGCTCACGGTGCCGCCGTCGGAACCGCTGCCGGTGCCGCCGGAAGCGCCCGACGCGGTGAAGCTGCGTCCGGCTACCGAAGCGGTGAACGCGCCGATGACATCCGCGGTGCCGCTCTGCGCTCGGGCTGCGGTCACCGCGCTGTTCACGTCGTTGGGGAGGTACTCCGCACTCGCCGCGCCCACACTGTTCGGCGTCACGATCAAGACGGTGTGCAGCGGCGAATCCGCCGGCAGCCGGTCCAGCACCGCGGCGGCGAACTCGCGGGCGGTCGAGTCGGCTTCGGCCGCCAGCACGGCGGTACCGACCCCATCGTCGGCGGCGGCGCTCGCCGCCGAGGTGACCACGTCGCTGCCGTCGGCGCCGTCCTCGATGACGAAACCACCGTCGATGAGCCCGTTGGCCACCTCGTCGGCAAAATTGGCCTGGGCCGCGATCGGGGCGGCGAGCCCCAACGCCACCACCAGCCCGGCGACCAGCGCGATGAGCAACGAGGCCCAACGCGACCGGCGGGGGGTCACGGCAGAAGCGTCGTGAGGACAGGTGAGGGAGGAATCGGTGCGGCCCAACATCGATCGCAAAGCGTAGTCGGGGGTGGATCCGTTCGGGTCAGGGGAAGAAATTCTTCGCCGCTGACCACAGACCCTGATCGACGTATTTCAGCTCGGCGACGCAGTCCTTGAGCCGCTTGCGCACGATCTTTCCCGAGTCGAGCGCGACCATGGCACCCCAGTCCTCATCGTGTACGGCATCGATCGCCGCGATGCCGTACCGGGTCGACAGCACTCGGTCGTGCGCCGTCGGGGTGCCGCCGCGCTGAACGTGTCCCAGGATGGTCACGCGGGTCTCGTACCCGGTGCGCTGCTCGATCTCCCCCGCCACGACGTTGGCGATTCCACCCAGCCGTTTGTGGCCGTACTGGTCGACGCCGGGTTCCGGGATGTCGAGCGTACCCTCCGCCGGTCGGGCCCCTTCGGCGACGACCACGATCGAGGCGTACTTGCCCTTCTCATGACGGCGAACGAGGGCCGCGCAGACACTCTCGATGTCGAACGGCTCTTCGGGGATCAGGGTCATGGTGGCACCGCCCGCGATTCCCGCCCACGTGGCGATGTGACCCACATGACGACCCATGACCTCGACCACGATGATTCGATCGTGGGACTCGGCGGTGGTGTGGAGCCGGTCGATCGCGGCGGTGGCGATATGGACGGCCGTGTCGAACCCGAAGGTCATCTCGGTCCCGCCGACGTCGTTGTCGATCGTCTTGGGCACGCCAACCACCGGAAACCCGAGCTTGTGGATCTCATTGGTGCACGACAGCGTGCCTTCGCCGCCGATGCACACCAGCGCATCGAGCCGTTGTTCGGCGAAGGTCGCCCGCACCCGGTCGATACCGTCGTCGTACATGAACGGTTGGTAGCGCGACGTGCCGAGGACCGTGCCCCCGCGGGGCAGCAGGCCCCGACAGGTTTGGATGTCGAGCGGCATCGTGTCGTTGTCGAGCACCCCGCGCCAACCGTCGAGAAAGCCGACCACCTCGTCGCCGTGAACCTTCTCGGCCTTGCGAACCACCGCCCGGATGACGGCATTCAGCCCCGGGCAATCGCCACCACCTGTCAAAACTCCTACGCGCATGGTGGCTGATCCTATCGGCCACCCCTCGCCGGTTCATCGACCGGGTCCTGCCGTTCCGTCCGGGTGCGGGGCGCGCAAGCGGTAACCTGCCTCGCCATGGGAATCGTCATCGCCATCGACGCGGGCACCACGGGTGTGCGCTCCTTCGCCATCGCCGAGGACGGCCAGCCGCTCGGCACCGCCTACCGGGAGTTCACCCAGCACTTCCCCCAACCCGGGTGGGTCGAACACGACGCCAACGAGATCTGGGAAGCGGTCACCGTCACGCTCGCCGAACTGGTCGCCACCCACGATCAGCCCATCGCCGCCATCGGCATCACCGATCAGCGAGAGACCGTCGTGGTGTGGGATAAGACGACCGGGGAGCCACTCCATCGCGCCATCGTGTGGCAGGACCGCCGCACCGCGGCGAAATGCGACGAACTTCAGGCGGCCGGCCACCTTCCGATGGTGCGCGATACGACCGGCCTCGTCCTCGACCCGTACTTCTCCGGGTCGAAGCTGCAGTGGCTGTTCTCGACCGGTGGCGTGACCCCGAACGCCGACACGGCCTTTGGCACCGTCGACTCCTGGCTGCTGTGGAACCTCACCGGCGGCGCGGTTCACGGCACCGACCCCTCCAACGCGAGCCGCACGCTGCTGTACGACATCCGTGCGCTCGACTGGTCCGACGAGCTGACCGACCTGTTCGACGTCCCCCGCCACATCCTGCCCGACGTGATGCCGTCGAGCGGCCGCTTCGGGGTCACCGGTACCGACCTCCCGATACCGGCCGGCATCCCCATCTCCGGCATCGCCGGCGACCAGCAGGCCGCCCTCTTCGGTCAGGCCTGTTTCGAACCGGGGATGGCCAAGAACACCTACGGCACCGGCTCGTTCCTGTTGATGAACGTCGGGTCGACCTGCCCTGACCCGGTCGAAGGGCTCCTCACCACCGTTGCGTGGACGATCGACGGGGTCACCACCTATGCCCTCGAGGGCGCCATCTTCGTCACCGGGGCAGCCATTCAGTGGTTGCGCGACGGGCTCGGCATCATCGCCGACGCCTCCGAGGTCGGGCCGCTCGCGGAATCGATCGACGACACCGGCGGTGTCTACCTCGTCCCTGCGTTCGCCGGTCTGGGAAGCCCCCACTGGGACCCGTACGCCCGAGGCACCATCGTCGGGCTCACCCGCGGATCGGGTCGCGCCGAACTCGCTCGCGCCACCGTCGAGTCGATGGCGTTTCAAACCCGCGACGTGCTCGACGCGATGACCGCCGCCTCCGGCACCCGGATCGCCGAGCTCAAGGTCGACGGCGGCGCCGCGGTGATGGATGTTCTTCTCCAGATTCAGGCCGATCAGCTCGGCGTGCCGGTGGTGCGCTCGGCCATTCAGGAGACCACGGCCATGGGTTCGGGATACATGGCGGGTGTCGCCGAGGGCGTGTGGTCCGGCACGGCGGACGTCACCGCCAACTGGGCCGCCACCGGCCGGTTCGAACCGGCGGCTGACCGCGCACCGGCCGATGCCCAACACCGCATGTGGACCCGGGCCGTCGAGCGCTCCCGCAACTGGGAGACGAACTGACCCAGGGCTGACGTTCAGTCGCTCGGCACCAGTTCGGTCAACGCCTCGCGCAGGCCGCGCACGGCCTGGCCGATGCGCTGTTCGTTCTCGATGAGCGCGAAGCGCACGTGGCCCTCACCGCCGGGGCCGAAGCCCACCCCGGGCGAGACGGCGACGCCCGCCTCGCGAACGAGCCGGGAGGCAAAGGCGACGGAGCCCTCGTCGCGGTACTGCTCGGGGATCGGTGCCCAGGCAAACATGGTGCCCTGGGGTTTCGGGATGTCCCAACCAATCCGGGCCAACCCGTCGCAGAGGGCGTCGCGGCGGTCCTGGTAGATCCCACAGGCCAGCTTCGGATAGTCGGGCTCGGTGTTCATGGTGACCGTGGCGGCGATCTGAATCGGTTGGAACGTGCCGTAGTCGAGATAGGACTTCAGCTTGGCGAGGGCGGCGACCACCTCGGCATTGCCGACCATGAATGCCACCCGCCACCCGGCCATAGAAAAACTCTTCGTCATCGAGTACAACTCGACGGCGACGTCCTTGGCCCCCTCGGCCTGCAGGATCGACGGCGGTTGGTAACCATCGAACCCCAGGTCGGCGTAGGCGAAGTCGTGCACCAGCAGGACCTCTTTTTCGCGCGCGAAATCGACGACGCGCTGCATGAACTCGAGATCGACACAGGTCGTGGTCGGGTTGTGCGGGAACGACAAGACGATGACCCGGGGCTTGGGCCACGAGTACTCCCACCGCTCGGCGAGCGAGTCGAAGAAGTCGGCGTCGGTACCGAGGGGCAGCTCCCGCACTTCACCGCCGGCGAACAGCGGCGCATAGAGGTGAATGGGGTACGACGGGGCCGGGACCAGGGCGGCGTCACCGGGCTGCAGAAGGGTCCACATCAGGTGCGAGAACCCCTCCTTCGCCCCGATGGTGTTGATGACCTCGGTGCCGGGGTCGAGTTCGACGCCGAACTGCCGGCGATACAGCTCGGCGGCGGCTTCGCGGAGCTTCGGGATGCCCCGGCTCGACGAGTACCGGTGGTTGCGGGAGTTGTTGGCGGCCTCGCACAACTTGTCGACGGCGATGTCGGGCGAGGGGAGGTCGGGGTTGCCGAACCCGAGATCGATGATGTCCTCGCCGTTGCGGCGAGCTTCCACCTTCAAGGTGTCGATTATCGTGAAAACGTAGGGCGGAAGCGCGTTGATGCGACGGAAGTCCATCGCCAAATCCTAGGACGTCAGCCCGCGGTCGCCTCACCGGCGAGAAGGGCCGCACCCAATGCGCCGGCCTGGCTCCCCAACCGGGCCAACCGGACCGGCACGCTCGGGCGGTAGTCGCCGCCGAGCAGGGTTTCGTCCAGGTTGCGCTGCACGCGTTCGCGCAGCGGCTCACCGATGTCGACGAGCCCGCCACCGAGGATGATCAGCTCGGGGTCGAGGATGTAAATCAGGCTGTGGAGGCCAATGACGACGTCCTCGGCGAACTCCCCCAGCAGGGTGAGCGCGTCGGCATCGCCGGCGGCGATGGCGTCGCTGACGTGTTCGCCGCGCACCTTCTCGACGCTTCCGGCCTCGGCCACCACGGCGGGAATCCGCCCCTCGAGTGCCCATTGGCGACCGAGAACACCGAGGCCGGTGCCGGAGGCGAACATCTCCCAGGGGCCCTGTACCCCGGTGAGGTGCTTGGGGCCGTGCCGATCCACCACGATGTGGCCGGACTCGCCGGCGAAGCCGTGGGCACCCCGGTACAGCTCGCCGTTGAGCACAAAGGCGGTACCGATACCGGTGCCGAGGGCGACGAAGGCGATGTCGGAGCAGCCGACCCCCGCGCCGAGGCGGGCCTCGGCCCAGGTCGCGGTGTTGGCGTCGTTGTCGACGTGTACCGGCATTTCGAGTCGCTCGGCGAGCCGATCCCGCAACGGGTAGTCGACCACGCCCGCGATGTTGGGTGAGTATCGCACCCATCCCTCGCGGTCGATCAGCCCGGCGACACCCAGTCCGACGGCCTTGATGGGTTCATCAACCTCCGAAGAGATGCTCGCCACCATCGATACGACGGTCTCGACCAGTTCGTCGCCGGACGCAGGCGTGGGTTGGCGATGGCTTACCAGCGGGGTCGTGGAACCCGCGTGGACGGCCACGCCGAGCGCCTTCGTGCCCCCGACATCAAACCCAACCAACATGTTGCAGACCCTCTGTTCCGCCACCGGTGGGTGGCGGTCGCCAAACGAGAGGCCATGTTAACCCTACGCTGCGTTAACCCTATGCTGCGGCCTCGGCGGTGGCTCGGGACGGACGCACGAGCAGGGCTCGGGCGGTGCCGAGGTGCGAGGCCCATTCTACGACGTCGACCCGGTCGGTCAGCAGGATCACCTGGGTGACCGTCGACATCGACTCGAGCGCGGTCAGAACGGTGAAGACCGCCTCGTCGGGGAAACTCTTCAGACAGTGGTCGGCGACGAGCGGCAGCGAGCCGGCGTAGGTCGCCTCTTTCAGGGTCGTGGTCTTGTCCGAGATCTGCTTGCGGACCTGCTCATGGGGATCCACGGTCGGCTTCACCGCCAAACGCGACATCGCCGCGTCGGGACGCCGGCCCTTGGTCTGTTCGGTCAGCGCCGTTACGCGTCCCATGAGCATCGTGTACTTGTCGGTGGCATCGCGCAGCTCACCCTGGGCGGCCTGCAACCGGTCGTGGGTGGCGGAGCGTTGCTGTTCCAGCGCGGCCAATTCGAGGACGCTGGTGGCCTGATCGATCAGCCGTTCGATGTAGTCGTCGAAGGTCGCCTCGCAGGCCGCCAAATCGACGACGAGCGGTTCGAAGTCCGCCGGCGCCGCCGCGGGCTGGCTCGTGCCGTACTGGTCGAGCAGCTTTTGCACCCGGCTCTCCTCGACCCGGATCTGAGCGACCGCGGCCTCGAGGCGTTCGGCCTGCGACGAACGGGCACCGGCACTGGCGAGCCAGACCGCGGCTTGGGCGACGACCTGTTCGTTCGATGGAGATTCGCCGGGGACCTCGACGTGCGCGGCGTTGAGCGCCTCGCGCAGTTCGGCGATGGCCGCCGCTCTGGCTTCCTCGGTCGGCGGCGGCGTGCGCATCGCTCGCAGGGCGGCGGGAAGATCAGCCTGCTGGCCGGTCATCACCACGGCCTGTTCCCGACACGCGCCCATCTCGGCGAGCAGGGCGGCGAACCCCTCGTCCTCCTGCATGGCCTTGTTGACTTCGTCCCAGGCACCCTTGGCTTTGAGCCACTCGTCCTGGGCGTCGGTCAGTTCCTGTTGGGCGGCCAGGTTGGTGTTGTGCGCGGAGGTCTCGAGCAGGTACGACGACCAGGTGGGGAAGCCCATCTTGTCGAGGATGGCCTGTTCGCGTTCGCGAGCGTCCGCGAGCGCCTTCGTCGCCTTGGAGTTGTTGAACCGACCGCCGACGTCGTCGCTGGCATCCAGCACGGCATCGTGGGCCGCTTCCAGTTCGGCCACATCCGCCGGATCGTTCGGTGGTTTGGCCAGCTCGGATTCGGCGGCGGCGACTCGAGCGCGAGCGATGCGAACGGAGCGGCGAATCTCGACCACGGGGACGTCGCTGTCGAAGCGCGACTCGGCTTCGATGAGCTGGGTCCGCAGGTCTTCGATCTTGGTCGCCAACGCACAGGCGACCGGCGACGGTCCGGGTTCGTCGACCATGGCATCGCTGGCCGCGGTGAGCGCGGTGGCGACCCGGTTGCGCTGGTCGGCCCCGGCGGAGTCGACGTATCGGACCAGGCTCGACTGGTAGCCGACCAGCCGCTTGAGGCGGCCGGTGAGTTCGTCCGTGCTGGTGAACAGCGCCGAGCCGGCCGGAAGATCGTGTTCGCTTTCCATCGCCAGGATGGCGGTGACGGCCGGTTCGATACGCTCCGCCGACTCGTGGTTCAGCGACGAGTCGTCGGGCCGTCCGTCGGCGGGCATACGCTCGAGTTTGTCGTCGAACGATTCGAGCAGGCGTTCGCAGTCGCGCACTTCGTCGCGCAGGGGCAACATCTTGGACTCGGCTTCGGCGGCTTCACGGATGATCCGCTCGCGGCGCGCCGCCGTGTCCTCGCGACCCCCGTGGGAGGAGTCACCGGAGTGCCAGGTCAGGTCACCTTCGGCGATCACCGGTTCGTGTTCGCTCTTGAGGTCGAGCATCGCCAGACCCCGGCCGTCCGCGTTGAGCAGTAGACCAAACGCCTCGACCAGCGCGGGCGTGCTCGGCGCTCGTCCCGACGTGATCTCCACGATGTCCCCGACGACTTTTGCCCGAGCGGCGGCATCGAGCCCGTACAGCACGGTCAGCCGAGGGTGAAAGTCGATGCGTTGGTCACTGGTGGTCACACGAACGATGCGCATGACCTTCCCGTCGGCCGCGCCCGGGCGGTTTGCAGCAAATCCCGGCGGTTTTTTGCCAGCCGACCCTTCGTGGGGCCGGCTAGGAAGCGCTCTCGATACGGGTCTTCAGCTCGTCGATGGCGGTGTGGACGATCTTGCCCTCGGCCCGGCGGCGCACGAACCCGGGGATGGGCACCGCCAGGTCGACGGAGAGGTAGTACGTGAGCTGGCAGGCGTCGGGGTCGCCGTCGACCGGGGAGAACTCATACTCGCCGTCGAGGCGCACCATGACGTCGCCTTCCATCAGCCGCCAGGAAATCCGCAACGGGTTGGAGCCGTAGTTGTAGCGCAGCACGTACGACGTGGATCGGCCCATCGCCGCGGCCCGGAACGCCACCTCACCGCCGCGGCCCAGCTCGTCATGGGTGCGAACCACGGCCTCTTTGATGTCGGCCGCCCACTCCGGATAGCTCGCGTAGTCGCGGGCGATCTCGAAACACTTCTCGGGCGACGCCGAGACGGTGGTGGTTACGGTTGCGGTTTCAGCCATGCAGTAGTTCTTCCCGGGCGTCGATGGATCCGATGCTCACAGCGTGTAGTCAGGGTAGACGACCGCGGCGGGTCATCCGTGTTGCGGTTCGGCATCGGAACCGGACGGCTCGTCGGCGGCCGCTGCTCGCCGCGGGTCGAACCGGCCGTAGCGGGCGCCCCACAGTCCCGCGAGCCCGATCCCGAGCATCGGCACCAGGATCCCAAAGGCCAGGGCGGTGAAGGGGCGGGCGAACGCCGCGCCGAACGCGACGACGGTTTGCAGGGCGAGAGCCGCCATCATCGACCGCTGCACCGGCTTGGGAGAGGAACCGGCGAGGAAGAACAGGCCGCCGATGCCGATGGCGTCGATTCGGCTGCGGCCGACCGCGATCGCGAAGGCGATGAGAAAGGCGACAATTCCGGCCGCGAAGAGCACCAGGCTGACGACGGCGCCGGCGATGCGCAGACCCTCGACCCCCACGGCCAGGCCGCTGGACACCACGAAGATGGCGGTCGAGACCCACGTGCCGACGATGATCGGCGTTCCCGGTTGGTCCTTCGGAATCACATCGCGACGGTAGCGCTGCACCCCGGGCAAACCCGGGTCGGAGGGCGCGGGACGGTAGCCGTCGTGCGTTACCCGGCGAAGTCGTCGAGCGCCGTCGCCAGCCGGTCGACCAGCACGTCGTAGCCAAACTCTTCGACCGCGCGTACCCGGGAGGCGGCGGCGAACCGGTCGCGCAGCGCGTCATCGGCCAACAGCTCGTCGAGCGCCCGCTCGGCGGCCTCGACGTCGTCGCCCGGATCGACGACGAATCCGGTCTCGCCGTGCTCGACGGCCTCGGCCGCTCCCCCGCTGGCGCCCGCGACCTGGGCGACGCCGGCCGCCGCGGCCTCCACAAACACGATGCCGAACCCCTCCTGTTCGAGCCCGCCCCACCGCACCCGGCACAACATGGTGAAGACGTCGGCCGCGCCGACGAGACCGGGCAGGTCATCACCAGGCACGCGTCCGAGCAGTTCGACGGGAGCGCCCGACCGATCGATCTCGCGCTGAAGCCGCCAACGATCGCGGCCCGCCCCGGCGATCGCCACCTGCAAACCGGGGTGTCGTCCCGCGAGACGCGTCGATGCCCGGATGAGGGTGTCCATGCCCTTGCGCGGCACCAGTCGACTCACGCTCACCACCAATGGCCCGTCGCCGAATCCGTGGCGAGCCCGAACCACGGCCCGCTCACCCGGGTCGAGCGGACGGAACCGATCGGTGTCGACGCCCGGCGGAACGATCACCGTGGGCAGCGATCGCCCGGCGGCGCGCACACCCTCCGCCGCCGGGTAGCCGCCGGCGGCGATCACGAGACCCGCGTTGGTCAGCACGCGCCGGAGCGCGTCGCGCGAGCCGGGGATACGTCCGGGGATCGCGACCTCCGCCCCGTGCAGCACGACCCCGTACGGCACGCCGAGCCCCGGGCCGATCGCACCGAGCGGCAGCGCCGGGTCGAGCACGACGAACTCGGCGCCGACCGCCGCCGCGACCTCGCGGATCCGGCGAGCCAGCACGGGATTCGGCAGCAGCACCGGCTCGCGAGACCGGCGGATCTCGAAGGGTTGCTCGGCATCGAAGGCCGCGGCGCCGGCGTGCGGGGTGGTGTAGACCACGACGTCGTCGGGTGGAAGCCGACGCCACAGCTCCCAGAGGTAGTACTGGATGCCGCCGACCTTCGGCGGGAAGTCGTTGGTGACCAGCAGATGACGGGGCATCAGCGGGCGTCCACGGCGAGGGCGAGTTCGGCCTCGACCAGCCCGTCGGCGTCGGGTTCGACGTCCGCGAGCAAATCGGTGCGCCCGAGCCGTTTGGCCGCCCAGACCGCATGGGCGCGGACCATCCCGTCGCCGTGGGCCAGGTGGGCCGCGAGTGCGGCGCCGACCGCGACGTCGTCGCCCCGGCCGGTGTTGCCGAGCACGACGAGGGCGTTGCGCCGCAGGAAGCGGGGTTGGCGCCTCGGGATGTACCAGGCGCCGAACCGTTCGAGTAGTTGGTCGTCGGTCAGGTTGAGCACGTCGACCACCGGGACCCAGGCTGCGGCGGCGTCGGCATCCAGCTCGGCGATCTGGCGTCGGTTCGGCGGGCATACCTCCTGGCAGTCGTCACAGCCGTACAAGCGGTCGCCGAGCGCGGCGCGGTAGTCGACCGGGAACACCCCGGGGGCCTGTACCAGCCAGGCGAGGCACCGCCGGGCGTCGACGACACCGGGACGGACGATCGCCTCGGTGGGGCACCCCGAGATACATCGGGTGCAGCTCCCGCAGCCATCGGGGACCGGTGAGGCGGCGGCCACGAGCGGCGCGTCGGTGAGCAGGGATCCGAGCACGAACCAGCTGCCTTCGCCGGGCAGGAGCAGGTTTGCGTTCTTCCCGTACCAGCCGAGCCCGGCCCGATACGCGGCTTCCCGGTCGACCAGGGCGTTGTCGTCGACGAGAATGCGGGCGCGCCAGCCATCGGCCTTCAGCTGGTCGGCGACGACTCGAAACGAGGCCCGCAGCCGGTCGTAGTAGGGCTCCCAGACGTAGCGGGCCACCCGGGCGCTCGGGCCGTCGGGAGCGTCGGGTACGTGCCGGTTGTACGACACCGCGCCGACGATCAACGACCGGGCGTCGGGCAGCGACCGGGTGGGGTCGGCGGCCACCTCGGGCCGTCGGTACGTGAACTTCATCCCCCCGTGCAGCCCTTCGGCCTTTCGCTCGACCAGGGCCTGTTCGGTGGTCGTGAACGGCTCGGCCCGACAAACGCCCACCCGGTCGATGCCCGACGCCGCGGCCAGCCGTACGAGGCGGTCGGTGTACCCGGCATCCGGGGCCGGCGGGTCGGAAGGAGGGGCGGTCGGGGGGTCGGGGGAGGCGGCCTCACCCGAGGCCCGCACCGGCTTGGTCATCCGGACCTGTCTACCTCACGGCCTCTAGCCTGAACCGACATCGCCGCCAAGATCTCGACCGCCGAGCCGGAGGCCTCCCCATCGCTCACATCGGAACGCTCAACGAAGGTTCCCTTCACGCTGCGCTCAAGGAGCACTATTCGCGCTCGGGCGACCGGTTTGAGGTCGACCTCGACGGCTTCGTGATCGATGTCGTCCGCGATGACCTCCTGGTCGAGATTCAGACCGGCTCGTTCGCGGCGATGGGCAACAAGCTCGACCGGCTGTTGGCCGCGCATCGAGTGCTGCTCGTGCACCCGATCGCTGCGAGCACGCACCTGGTGAAGCCCGATGGTTCGCGGCGGAAGTCACCGAAGAAGGGGTCGGTGTACAACCTGTTCGACGAACTGGTGAGTATCCCCACCCTGCTCGACCACCCGCACCTCGAGCTGGAGATTGCGGTGGTGGCTCAGGAGAAGCAACTGGAGGCCGACCCGACGAAACGGCGGGGTCGGGGCGGCTGGCGTACGGTGGATCGTCGGTTGGTGGAGGTGCTCCAGCAACACCGGTTCGCGACCGTGTCGGACCTGGTGGCGTTGCTGCCCGCCGATCTGCCGGCGGAGTTCACGACCGCCGACATCGCCGTCGGCGCGGGTGTGGGCCGCGACATAGCGCAACGGATGGCGTACTGCTTCCGGGCGCTCGAGTACTTCGTGCAGACCGGTCGCACCCGGGCCGGGTACACCTACCGCCTCGCCGACCGGTAACACGAGAAACCCACGAGAAATCTGGACCGGAAGTGCCCAACCAAAAGCGCCCGGAAACCCACGAGAAATCTGGGCCGGAAGTGCCCAGAACAAAACTGTCCGAGGGGGTTCGTACGGTTCTTGGGTGACCGATTCAACCCTTCCCCGAGAGCCCGTAACCATCGATTGCGCGACCTGCACCATGCAGCACACCCCGGTGTGCGATGACTGCGTGGTCACGTTCCTGTGTTCGAGAGAACCGGACGAGGCGGTGATCATCGACCTCGACGAACTGCGGGCGGTCCGCATGTTGAGCGAAGCCGGGCTGGTGCCTCGTTTGCGCCATTCAGCCCGATGAGCCTCACCGAGCCGCGCCTTTCGAGTTCACGGGCTCGCCTCGACCCGACCGATCTGGTCGGGCGCCAACGCACGCTCGACGAGCTCGGGACGCCGTTGTGCGACGTGACGTTCTGCGTGGTCGACCTCGAGACGACGGGTGGATCACCCACCGAGTGCGCAATCACCGAGATCGGCGCGGTGAAGCTGCGCGGCGGCGAGTGTGTCGGCACCTTTCAGACGTTGGTGAATCCGGGGGCGGCGATTCCGCCGCGCATCACCGTCATCACCGGGATTACCGAGTCGATGGTGGCGACGGCGCCGCGCATCGAGACCGTCCTGCCGGCGTTCCTCGAGTTCGTCGGCGGCGCGGTGTTGGTGGCGCACAACGCCCGGTTCGACATGGGGTTCCTGGGCGCGGCGCTCGAGCGCGACGACCGGCCTCCGCTGCAGAACACGGTGGTCGACACGTGCACGCTCGCCCGGCGCCTTCTGGCCGGCGAGGTGCCAAACAACAAGCTCGGCACGCTGGCCAGCCGGCTTCGGCTCGACCATCAACCCAACCACCGCGCCCTCGATGACGCGCTGGCCACCGGCGACCTGCTGCACGTGTTGCTCGAGCGGGCGGCCGGGCACGGTGTTTACGGACTCGACGATCTCGTCGCGGTCCCCAAGATGATCAATCATCCGCAGGCCAAGAAGCTCTCGCTCACCGACGACCTCCCCCGCAGTCCCGGCGTGTATCTGTTTCGCGATCGGCGCGGCGACCCGCTCTACGTCGGCAAGGCCACCAACCTGCGGTCCCGGGTGCGCTCCTATTTTTCGACCGACACCCGCCGCAAGGTCGGCGCGCTGTTGCGCGAGGTCGCCCGCATCGACCACCTGCGGTGTCACCATCCGCTCGAGGCCTCGGTGCGCGAACTACGGCTCATCCAACAACTCCAGCCCCGGTACAACAGTCAGGGCCGCAAGCGGCGAGCCCCCTGTTTCGTCAAGCTGACCCTCGGTGAACGGTTCCCGCGACTGTCGATCGTGCGCAAGGTCAAAGCCGACGGCGGGCTGTACCTCGGGCCCATCGGCTCTCACCGACAGGCCCAGGCGGCGATCGAAGCCATTCACACCGCGGCCCCGCTGCGGCGCTGCACCCAGCGCGTGCCCCGGGCCGGCACCGACGACGACCGGCCGGGACCCTGCGCTTCGGCGCAGCTGGGGGTCGCGATGTGCCCGTGTTCGGGTGGTGTGAGCGAGGCCGGCTATCGCGAGGTCGTCGACCGGGCGGTGCTCGGGCTCACCGCGCAGCCGGAACTGCTGTTGCGCGACCTCGAGGCCAAGATGCACCACCTGGCGGCGGCCGAGCGGTTCGAGGAGGCGGGCGACATGCGCCATCGGGCCCAAACCCTGCGCGACGTGCTCGAGCGCCGCGGGCGAGTTGATCGCCTGCGCCAGAGCGGTACCGTCGTGCTCGATCTGGGCGAGCGCGGCGGGGCCGAACTGATCGACGGGTGCCTCACCCGGTCCTGGGGGCCAGGCGGCGACGCCGACCAGATGCTGCCGTTTCCCGGCGGCACCCAGGACCGGCCGGCCCCCGGTAGCGCCGACGAGGTGGCCGAACTGCTCTGCGTGCACGCCTGGCTCGCCCGCTACCGCGACCAGTACGCCGTGGTCGAGGGCGCCGACCGGCTCTCGCTGACCCCGCCGGCGCTACCGAACTTCTCGCCTCGCCGACCCCCGGCAGCCGCCCGGTAGTGTTACGGCGGTGGGTTCACGCGCGGCCACCTCCCGGATGGCCATCCTCGTGGTGTTGGCGCTCGTCGTCGCCGCCTGTTCCCAACCCTGGCTGCCCGACGACGTCATCGCCGACATCCCGGCGCCTACGACGATCCCCCCGGTCGTTCCGCGCGCGACCCCGCCCCCGCCAACCGAGCCCCCGGCCGGCACGACCCCCGACGCTCCACCCGTAACCACCCCGCCTGAGCTCCCCCGCTACTCGGCCACCTGGCAGACCAACGACTGTCCGATGGACGTGTTCGCGGACGACGTCGACCGAGTGCAGTGCGGCACGCTCGTGGTGCCCGTCGACCGAACCCGCCCGGACGACGGCGACGTGGCACTGGCCGTTGCCATCGTGAAGTCGGCGGCGGCCGAACCGGCCTCCGACCCCGTGGTGTATCTCCATGGCGGCCCCGGAGGCTTTGCCCTGCTCGACCACGACACCTGGCTCTTCCCCGAGCACCCCCTACTCGCCGAGCGAGATCTGATCCTCATCGATCAGCGGGGCTCGGGGTACTCGGTGCCATCGCTGAACTGCCCCGAAGCCCTCGATGCCGTGAACCTGGTGCGAGCACTACGCCGATGCCGAGAGCGGGTCGCCGCCGACGGTCTCGACGTCAACCGGTTCAGCACCGCGGAGATCGCCGCCGACGTCGACGATCTGCGGCGGGCGCTCGGCTACGCCGAGTGGAACCTGTACGGCGTCTCGTACGGCACCCGGGTCGCGCTGACGGCGCTCGCCCAGAACGACACCGGTATTCGTTCGGTCATCCTCGACTCGGCCTACCCGCCCGAGGTCGAGGCCTTCGAGGAGCAGGCGGTGAACGGTTCGGCGGCGTTGCGCTCGCTCTTTGCAGCCTGCGCGGCCCAGCCGGCGTGCGCGACGCGATTCGGCGACCTCGAGCCTCTGCTCGAGATCGCGCTTGCCGAACTGCGCGAGCAGCCCGTCACCGTCGAGGTCGACGATCCGTTCTACGGCGAGGTGGTCGAGATCGATGTGGATCACCTCGGCCTCGCCGGCGAACTGTTCGGCTCGATGTACAGCTCCACCGCCCTCGCCTCGATCCCGTTGGCGATCGGCCTCATCTCGTCCGGCGACGTCGAAGCCGGCATGCAGCTCCTCGCGCCGCTCGACGGCTACTCGTCCAACCGCCGCCAGGACGACGACTACAACGAATTGTTCGATGCCGAACTTGCCCACTGGGTACCCGAGTGCCGGGAGGAGATGGCCTACACCGACACCAACGCCGCCGCGGCCGCCATCGACGGCTCGGCCTATGCGTCGGCCCTGCTCGCCGACCTGCCGTTCCAGCGCGAGGTGTGCACGGTGCTCGAGGTCGACCCCGCCGACCCCTCCACCCAGCTTCCGGTCGTGTCCGATGTGCCCACCCTGATCCTGGCGGGCGAGTTCGACCCGATCACTCCCCCAAAGTGGGGTTTCGCCGCCGCCGACGATCTCCGTGAGGCCGAACTGGTACTCATCCCCAGCGCCGGGCACGCGCCATCGTTCGACGACTGCGGGACGGAGCTGGTCGAGGCGTTCATCGCCGACCCGGTCAGCCCGCTGGACCTCTCGTGCGCCGACACGGTTGCGCCGGTGGACTTCGACCTGGGCTAGTCGTTGGAGGCGGCGATGAGCCGTTCGAGCGTCTGCTCGGCCCGCCCATCGTCGATCGCCGCGCCGGCCGCCGCCACTCCCGAAGCGAGGGTGTCGGCCTGACCGGCCACGACCAGACCGGCCGCGGCGTTGAGGACAACCATGTCGCGCTTGGGCCCGAGCAGTTCACCGGCGAACAGTCGACGGGCGAGCACCGCGTTCGCCTCCGCGTCACCGCCGGCGAGATCGGCGGCGGTCGCCGGTGCGAACCCGAGGTCGGCGGGGTCGATCCGCTGTTCGCTCACCTCGCCGTCGCGTAGCTCGAGTACCCGAGTCGGGCCGGTGACGGAGTATTCGTCGATGGCGCCGTCCCCGGTGACCAGCTGAGCGTGGACCGAACCGGTGGACTGCAACACCCGAATCATCAGATCAGCCATCGCTTCGTCGGCCACCCCCACGACCTGGCGGCGCGGCGATCCGGGGTGGGACAACGGCCCGAGAATGTTGAACACCGTCGGTATGCCCAGCTCGGCGCGCACCGGCCCGGCGAAGCGCATCGCGGGATGAAACGTGCGGGCGAAGGCGAAAGCAACACCCGCTTCGGCGAGGCAGTGACCCAGTTGGTCGGCGCCCAGTTCGATGGCGACGCCGAGGGCCTCGAGGAGGTCGAAGGAACCCGACGTCGACGACGCCTTGCGGTTGCCGTGCTTGCACACCGTCGCTCCGGCCCCGGCGGCGACGAAGCACGCCATGGTCGACACGTTGAACGCAGCCTGGCGCCGGGCCGGCGAGCCTCCGGCGCCCACGATGTCGATGGTGGCGTCGGGGAGTTCCAACCCGAGTGCCGCACCCCGCATCGCCTGGACGAGGCCCGTGAGCTCGTCGACCGTTTCCCCCTTTTGCCGCAGGGCCACGATGAAGGCGGCCAACTGGGCGTCGGTCGCATCACCGGCGAGAACGGTGGCCAACGCCGCCTCGGTTTCGACGGGGCTGAGGTCGCCACCCGAGCTGAGCGTGCTCAGAACCGTGGGCCACCCGCCAACATCATCGATCGTCATGGCGTGATTCTACGTCGTCGGCCTCGGCTCAGCCGGCGGCCGCCGCCGACGCCGCTCGCCGAGAGCGGCGGATGATTCGCCGGCGATCCCGCTCGGTGGCACCACCCCAGACCCCGGCCTTCTCCCGGAAGCCAAGGGCGTGAGCGAGACATTCCTCCTGCACCTCACAGCCCAGGCAGATGCGCTGCGCCTCCCAGGCCTCGGTATCTGTCTCGGGAAAGAACAGTTCAGCGTCTAGACCGCGACAGGCGGCCTTGTCTTGCCAACGCGCGCTCATTGCCGCGAAGACTCCTTGTACTAACCGGTACGGGCCCGACGAAGCGCCGGGCAATCGGGCTCACCAGGGAAGGCAGCGGTCGATCCCGGGCATCATGGCCCGACCCGCCCAGGGTTGTCCAAAAGTACCGAAGGAAATGCAAACTGCGCCGAAGGCAGCAGAAACCATCAGGTTGCGGTCCCCGCAACGCGCCCCAACAAGGATGCGGCGCCGGCGGCGAGACGACTCGTCGCGGGTCTGGTAAACCAAGCCCACCATGGACCACGCACCCCGACACCGATGACGGACCTTCGCTGGTCGGCGATCTTCGGCGGAGCCATGGTGGCCTTCACCGCAGCGGTCACCATTACCATCGCCGCCGCCCTCTCCGATTCGGGACTCGCCCGCTCGCTCGGGTTTCTCGGCGTGCTCGCCGGGTTCTTCATCGGCGGCTTTCTGGCCGGCCGGGACGCACCCCGGCGTCCCCACCAGCACGGGGCCGCCGCCGGCCTGCTCGGTTGGCTGGGAGCCCAGGTGGTCTTCGCCGTCGTCCTCATCGTCCGTTCCGGCGAGTTCGACGCCGCGTCGGTTCTCGGTGTGGTCTTTGCCGGCATGCTTCTCACCACTACGGCGATGATGGGGGCGATGTTGTCGGCGACCAAACGGTTCCGCCGACCGGAGACGACCGAAGGAACTTCTCGATGAGCATCCTCGTGATCGACGTGGGCACAAGTAGCGTGCGCGCCCTGGTGGTGAGCCCCGATGGCGGAGTCACCGCTGAGGTCGGGCAGCCGTTCCTCCCCGATACGCCGTTTCCCGGGCTGGTGGAGTTCGACGCGGCCGCGATGGCCGACGCGGCGCTCGGTGTCGCCAACGCGGCGCTGCGTGAGGCAGGCGTCAAAACCCCGGCGGCGGTCGGCATCTCGAATCAGCGCGCCTCCACCGTCGTCTGGGATCGAGCGTCCGGCGAACCGGTTGGCCCCGGCATTGGCTGGCAGGACCTCCGCACGATCGGCGAGTGTCTCGCCCACCGGGCCGCCGGGTTCTCGTTCGCCCCGAACGAATCGGCGACCAAACTCGAGCATGTACTCAACAGCCATGATCCTGACCGCCGCCGCGATCTGTGCTTCGGCACCGTCGACAGTTGGATTGCCTGGAACCTCTCCGCGGGATCGGTTCATGTCACCGATGCCTCCAACGCCGGCGTGACCGGCCTCGTCGACCGCTTCGATGCGACGTGGAACCACGAGGTACTCGACGGCCTCACCATCCCGGCCACCATGATGCCGACGATCTGCGACACGACGGGCGTGGTCGGCGAGGCGAAGGCGTTGACCGGAGCGCCTCCCATCGCGGCGCTCGTGGGCGATCAGCAGGCGTCGCTGGTCGGGCAAAGTGCGGTCGCCTCGGGAACGGCGAAATGCACCTTTGGCACCGGGGCGATGTTGAACCTGGTGGTGGATGCCCGACCCGACTTCGAGTTGCGGGGCGGACACGGTTCCTACCCCGTGGTGGCCTGGCGTCGCGACGGCGAGCTGACGTGGGCGGTGGAAGCGATCATCCTGGCCGCGGGCACGAACGTCGAATGGCTTCGGGACGACCTTGGGCTCATCTCCAGTGCGGCCGAGTCCCACGTTGTCGCATCGCAATGCACGGATACCGGAGGGGTGATGTTCGTCCCCGACCTGCTGGGCGCCGGCACTCCGGAGTGGGACTACGGGTCGCGCGGCACGTTGCTGGGGCTCACCCGGGGCACCGGTCGAGCCGAGATCGTGCGGGCGGTCCTCGAAGGGGTGGCCATGCGCGGCGCCGACCTGCTCGCCGCCGCCGAGGGCGATACCGGCACGACGGTCTCGTCACTGCGGGTCGACGGCGGCATGAGCACCAACCCCACGTTCGTTCAGGCGCTCGCCAACGCCATCGACCGCCCGGTCGAGCGCTCCCCCATCGTCGAGGCGACCGCGCTCGGCGCCGCCTATCTCGCCGGCCTCGCCGTCGACACGTGGTCGGGCTGGAGCGACATCGACGCGGCCTGGCAGCCGGCTGCCATCGTGGAACCAAACGGCCCCGTCGACCGGGACCGCTGGCGCGAGGCCGTCGGCCGGGCCGGCAACTGGCACGAGGACCTCAGCTCCCTCGACTTTTAGGCTTGGCGGTGATGAGTCGGCCTGTAGGCGGGGTTCTGTACCGGGCACTCTTTCGAGTGGTCCCTTCGGTGACCATCCATCTGTGCGACCTACCTGGGAGTGTCTGCGGACGGACCGCCCTCTCCCGTTTTGGTCTTGCTCCGGATGGGGTTTGCCTAGCCACCCCGGTCGCCCGGGGTGCTGGTGCGCTCTTACCGCACCGTTTCACCCTCACCTGTTCCCGTCTCCGGGCCATCGGCGGTCTGTTTTCTGTGGCACTTTCCTGCGAGTCGCCTCGACTGGCCGCTAGCCAGCATCCTGTCCTGGAGAGCCCCGACCTTCCTCAGCACCGTCAAGCGATACCGCGGTCACCCGGCCAACTCACCACCGTCGGCAAGTGTAGAACCCGGCGCTAGCGAACGCGCCAGGGGCGGAGCGGATCGCCCCAGATCTCCCCGGCGCGGTCGTACAGCGCTCGGGCGATGCGGGCGTTGATGACCGGGTCGGACCAGTCGAGCCAGCTCACACCGGCCCAGTTGGCCCAGGTGCGGATGTAGCCGGAGTTGAGCTGGAGCAGGCCGTAGTCGTAGCTGCCGTTGCGGTTCGGACCACCGATGATGTCGGCGGTCCACCGCGACTCGCGCCAGGAGATGTACTCGGCGAAGTAACAGACGTGCGGGGTGTCGGAGAACGAGGCGTTGATGGCGTCGAAGACCCACTGGGGCTCGTTACCGCACTTTTCGGGAACCGGGGCCTCGGCGACCGGCGGAGCGGTCGTGGTCGTCGGCGGCGGCTCGGCGCCGCTCAGGCTGCTGCTCCACGGGCCGCAGCCAACGGTGTGCTCGCCGTGACAGCGCGCTCGCCGGTCGCGGATGCGATCCTGGCCGGCGCCGCCCCACACCTCGTCGAACCCGCCGGAGCCGGACAACCAGTCGTTGCCGGACTCGCCGTAGATGGTGTCGGAACCGGGCCCACCACACACGATGTCGTCGCCGGCTCCGGCCCGAATGGTGTCGTCGCCGCCGAGGCCGGCGATGACATCGTCGCCATCGGTACCGGTGATGACGTCGTCGCCGGGGGTTCCGGCGATCGTCACCGCCCGGCCGTGACATTCCGGCGGCGGTTCGGCGCCTGCGGCTACGGGGTTGAGCGTGGTGGCGAGAATGGCCAGCGCCGCCAGGGTGAAGAAGGCCCGAATACGGGTCGTCATGGTGTTACCCCTCCAAAGGGTCTTGGACTCGTCCGACACGGGGGGAGCGGACAAAGAAAAACCCACACCCGTTGTTACGGTTGTGGGACTTCCGAGCGTCAGTCTTACGGAACCAACGCCTACTTCCAAGTATTTTCATGCAATTGCCGTGTGTAATCCGTCACACGTTCGCAACATTCACCCGCATAGCACGGGCGCGCGCACTAGCGCGGGATGCTACCGCTCAAAGACCGGCACCATCGTGGCCCGAGCCAGCACCTTGGTGAACATGTTGAAGCCGGCGACCGCGTTGGAGACCGAGTCGTCCACCCCGACGGAGGGCACCGCCATGGCGTGGACGGCAAAGACGTAGCGGTGCGGTCCGTGGCCCGGGGGCGGGGCCGCTCCGAGATACCCGGGAAGCCCGGCATCGTTGGCGATGACGACGGCCTCCGGCGGCAGGAGGGCACCATCGGCGGATCCGGCGTTCGTCGCCAGTTCGGTGACCGATACCGGGATGTCGAGCACCTGCCAGTGCCAGAAACCGCTACCGGTGGGCGCATCGGGGTCGAAACACGACACGACAAAGCTCTGCGTTTCGCTCGGGAAGCCCGCCCATCGCAACTGGGGAGACACGTCCTCGCCCCCGGCGCCGAAGATGCCGCTGACCTGGGGCGTAGCGAGCATGGCGCCGTCGGCGGTGTCCGTGCTGGTCAATGAGAAACCCGGTACCTCGGGCAGCGAGTCGTACGGAAGTTGAGCGGCGGCCATGGGGTCTCCTCGGAACGGTGGTGGCCCACGCTAGGACAAATCGTCGGGCTCGACCGTCGTCACTTCGTTGAAGCTCTGGAGCGACGGAACCGGGCCCGAGCAGCCGATGCGCATCACCGACGCCGGGGTCACGAACGAACGCCATGCCACCTCATCGCCGACGCCGAGCGCCCAGGCCAACGCCGCCTTCACCGGCGACACGTGGGTGACCACGACGACGGTACGGGCAGCCGCATCGGCGAAGAGATCGTCGGCCGCCTGGCGCACCCGGGAACCGAGTTCGGCGATCGACTCTCCGCCCGGCGGGGTGAAGTCCAGGTTCGAGCGCCACTCCGCCCACACCGCCGCGGGAACCTCGCGCATCGGGCGTCCGTCGAACTCGCCGTAGTCGAGCTCGATCCACCGCTCGTCGATCTCGACATCGCCGGTGACGGAAAAGGCCGCAGCGGTCTGACGGGTGCGGGCGAGCGGGCTGGCGATAACTCGGTCGACGGGCCCGATGGCCGCGGCGACCGCCGCCGCCTGGCGGCGCCCGAGTTCGTCCAGGTCGGGGTCGAGGCGACCCAGCAGCAAGCCGCGGGCATTGGCCTCGGTGCGGCCGTGGCGCACGATGATCAGCATCCGGGGTTCACCATCTCACCGTCTCACCATCTCACCGGGTCAGGCCACCAGCTTGCGGTCGAGGTGGCCGGTAGCGAAAAACGCCCTCCGTCGCTCGGGGTCGGTGAGCCGGTAGTTGCGCACGATCCACAGCAGAGCGGCCGCCCCGAGCAGTTCCATGGCGATGAGGGCCACCGGTGAACGATTGGCTTCGGGTACCGCCCACTCGCCGAATCCGAACCCGAACGCCGGCCACCAGAACAGTTCCTTGGTCGCCCAGGTTCCGTCGAGCACCAGGTGCATGAAGGTACCGATGGGCAGCCCCAGCCAGCGGCGCTGCAGCAGCCGCCGGCCCCGAAGTACGAGCATCACCGCGGCGAGCAGCACCACGCTGCCGATGAGCGTGTGAGCGATCCACGGTCCGGCGAGGGGCCATTCGATGACCGGAAGAACCGCGCCGGCCATCACCAACCGATAGTCGATCGCCGGGCTCGAAAAGATGAGGACCACGCCGAGAAACGCGAGGCCGGCGAACCAGAGCAACAACGGATGGCCTCGGGTTACGGAATTACGATGAGGCGCCCGCATTCGGGGCACTCGAGCAGGGAATCGGAGTCGGCCTTCTTGCACCGATCGAGCTCCATGGAGGAGCTGTGCAGGGGGCAGCCGACCTTGCCGTCGAAGACGACGACCGTGGCGGCATCGTGACGGGGGCGCATGCGTTGATACTTGGCGACGAGTTCTTCGTCGACCCCACCGAGGGCACTCTCGCGCTCGGTCTGCACGGTGGCGAGTTCGGCGTTGATCTCGCCCTCCTGCTCGCCAAGGGCGGCCCGGAGCGCGTCGAGGCGGGCAGCTACCTCAGCGATCGACCCGTCGGAGCTGGCCAGCTCGGCATCGACGGGCTCGGCCGCCTCCATCTGCTCGATGACCTGGTCCTCGAGGTGTTCCTGATGGCGTTTGAGCGAAGCGATTTCGTCGGTCAGGGCCTGGGCGTCTTTCGGGCTGGTGACTCCGCCGCCGTAAAGCTTGTCGTTCTCGGCGACGACCTTGGCCTCGATCATGGCGACCTCGTCCTCCAGGCGCTTCTGAACCCGCTGGATGTCGTCGCGGCGGCCCTGGACCTCGGCCCGGTTTGCCGCGAGCGATTCGGCGAGACGCTCGCCCTCGGCGATCTGGGCCCGCTCGGGCAGCCCGGCGAGCCGGTGTTCGAGTTGCTCGATCGACGTGTCGAGATCCTGAAGCGCCAGCAAGGCGTCGAAACGGCTCATCTCCCTACCCTCGCGCAAACGTTGCGCGGGCGCGAACCCATGTGGTCAGCCACCCGGCGGATCCGTCCCCGGCGGCGGAGGTGGGGGCGGAGGAGGTGGGGGCGGTGGCGGTGGCGG
>CALHYX010000009.1 GCA_938041035.1 uncultured Acidimicrobiales bacterium
CCCGGTACAACGCTGCGCCAGGATGCGGTGACACCAGCTCGGTCCAACGATCGAAGATCTCGTCCACCAATCGATCGAGATCTCGAATGGTCGGTGCGTCTTCCGCGACCAAACACAACGGACCTCCCCAGCTGGCGCGAATCCGCTCTTCATCGTCGGGCCTAACCGTCGGCATGCGGATCACGAGCACTCCGGGAGTCCACCCGGTGTCAGACGGACTGACGTTGACGTGGTCCGGGCGGGGCTCGTCAGGTTCATAGATGTCGATATCGATGAGCTCACGCCTATTCACGACATCGATGGCCTCGTTGTAGTCCTGGGAGCCGACGCGGGTCCCGTCGGTGGTATCGGACCACCACCCACCCTCCGGTTCGGGGCACGGAGGCGGCGTCGACTCGGACTCGGAAGCGTCTCCGCCTGTCTGACGAGCCTTGAAGTAGTTGATGTTGAACGCAGGTTCGGAAAGCGTGAAGGTGTCGTAGTCGGTGTTGCCGATCAACGTCAGGTCACCGAAGCGAGTACCGCTTTTCAACTCGTGGTCGACTGTGTCCCAATCCAAACCAACGATTGGGATGCCTTCGCATTGCGGAGGATCCGACGTGCGGATGCCCATCCCGCACAGAACGGGGCCGTTGCCTTCGTCGATGACCAGTCCATAGACCAGGAGCCTGCCTTCGTACCCTTCTTGCACGAGGTCGGGCGTTGCATCGACAGGTGGCAACTCGTCCCAGTCGATGTCCGGGCGGTTGGGCGGTTCTGTCGTGGTTGTCGCGGGCCTGGTTGTCGTGGGTTGCTCCAGGTCGACTTCTTCGAGGGTGACGGTCGTGCTTGTTTCCGCCGCCTCAGCTGGCGCGGAGTCTTCGGCACCATCCGAGCCAGTTCGGCTGCAACCGGTGAGCACGAGGGTCAGCGCCGTGGCGAACGCGAACAACCTCGACATAGTCGGGGTTCCGGCTCGATCCATCGGATCAGTGTTACACGTGGGCACCCCGGGGCCGTCTACCTGCACCGGGGCCGGTCCTATGAGGTTGTGGATCTCGATCTCGCCGATCGGGCGGCCATCGTGACCGACGCCGACGGCACCACGTTCACCCAGGCCCGCTCGTCGGCTGACCTCCAGACCTGCCGCCGACGGCGCTGATGACCCGCGCGTTCTGGTACGTCGTCGACCCCGCCGCGCTCGTCGAAGCCCGGGTCGACCCGCCCGATGTGCCGGGCACGTTGCACGCGGCCGAGCACACCGGGATCGGCATCCTACGGGCGTCATGACGAGTTTCATTCGAGCACCGCGGGCTCATAGAGCATGGTGACCGATCGGCGGTGGGTGACCACTCCGAGCCCGGTGCCGATGAGCGGAATGGAGATCGGTTGGCGATAGGTCACCGTGACGGTCACCTGGTCGCCGGCCACCGAACGGGTCACGGCGACGCGCCCGGCCGGTAGACCCGAACCCGACACCGCAGCGGCGTGGATCTCGCCCGCGGTGCCGCCCACGGCGGCTCGCCTCGCCGCTTCGCGGGCGGCGTGCACGGTGAGCACTTCGTCGCGCGCGACGAATCCGAACTGTACGACCGCGAGCACACAGACGATGAGCACGGGGAGGACGAGCGCGAATTCGACCGTGGCCTGACCGCGCTGGCCGGCGGGCGCGGCAGCGCTGGCCCGGGCACCGCCGCCAACCCGCCGCACCGTCATCCGACCCTTCCCGCGACGGCATCGATGACCTTGTTCAGCAGCGTGCTGATCTTGGAGGTCTTGGTCGCCCACGCCACCACGAGCAGTGCAACGGCGGCGGCGCCGAGCAGCAGGAGCACATATTCAACGGTGGCCTGGCCACGCTCGCGGCGACCGCCGGCGGCGATAAGGGCGTCGAGTTGGGTCTGGATCTGGATGATGAAACGGAGCATGGTGCTCCTCCTTGAGGTGAATCGGTTGTCGCAAGGGAAGGAGTGAGGAAGGGGAAGGAGAACAGAAGGGAGGTGCAGATGAAGGAGGCAGCCGGCGCGGGTCAGCCGGCGGCGAGCGAGGACCAGGATCCGGCGACCAGGGGGACGACGGTGAGGAGGATGAATGCCGGGAGGATGCAGGTGACCAGGGGAAACAGCAGTAGGACAGGCACGCGTCGGGCGGTTTCCTCGGCCCGGCGGCGCCGGTCGTGACGCAGGCTCTGGGCCACCCCGACGAGGGCGTCGGCGACCGGGCCACCGTGGCGATGCCCGGCGACGAGCGCCCGAACCGCGCCCTCGGCGGCTGGGCCGATGTCGGCACCGACCGCCGCGCACGCGTCGACGAAGCTCTCGCCCGCCGACCAGCGGGCGGCGCCGCGCCGCAGGGCATCGCCCACCGGGCCGGTGCACCGGGGCGCCACTGCGACGAGCGCGGCGCCGGGAGCCAGACCGGCACCGGAGGCGAGGGCGAGCAGATCGACCACCTCGGGGAGGTTCGCCCACACGGCCCGATCGCGACGCCGACGGGTCGACCGCAGCCGAACGATGGGCCCGTACCAGCGGACGAGACCGACGATGGGCGCGGCCAGCGGTTCGATGGGCGCCATGACAAGCGCCCACAGGAGCGCCGCGCCGAGCCGGTGATCGACCGCCGCATCCGGTTCGTTGCCCCGACGGTGCCGGACGGCTCGCCCGAGGGCGCGGGCGAGCGATGGGGTCGGCGGCATCGAGCCCGGGGCGGGCGTGAGCAGGCGGCCGCGGCGAGGCCGGTGGCCTATGGCCAGGCAGCCGATGGCGGCGACGGAGAGAGCGGCCGCGGCGCTCATGACGGATTGGCCAGGCGCTGCATCCACCACACGCCGACGGCGTCGAGGGCGAGGCCAGCCGCAACCACCGCAGGGCCGACACGCGTGCGGGTGAAGAAGGCCATGGTGGCCGGGTCGACGGCGGCGGCGACCGCGGCGAACCCCACCGGAGCCACCCCGACGACGACAGCCGAGGTTCGACCCTGCGACACCAACGCTCGGAGTTCGGCCGCGACCTCCGCCCGGTCGCGCAGCGACTGCGCCACCCCCTGAAGCGCACTGCGGTGCGAGCCACCCGTCTGAAGGCCGACATCGAGGGCCATCACCACGAGGTCGACATCGGGCGACCCGAGCGAGGCCGCCCAGTCGCGCAGCGCGTGCGCGAGCGTCTGGCCCCGCTCCACCCGCGCGAGCACGTTGGCCAGATCGCGTTCGAGGGGGCCGGTTCCCGTCACCGAAGTCAGTGCGCCGAGGAGCCCATCGCCGCCGTGAATTGCCATGGCCACCTCATCGAGCAGCCCCGGCAGGGCTCGTTCGATGCGCGCCCGGTGGCGATCGCCGCGAACCCGCACCACCACCGGCGGAGCGACCAGCCCTACCGTGGCACCGACCACGCCGGCGGCCGGGCCGACGAGGCTGAATCCGGCGAGCATGGCGAGGCCAATGAAGGCGGCCCACACCATGGTGGGGCTGACCACACCGAGGTCGAGATCGGCTGTGGCCAGCCGACGGGCGATGGCGACGTCACTGCGGCGCCGCGCCGGTGCGCTGCGGTCGATGGGGCGCAGCGGTCGGGCCGGCGGGGGTGGCGCCCCGGCGCGGGCGACCACCAGAACGGCGGCGACGGTCAACGGGGCGGCGATCATCGCGTTGGGTCCACCGGAGCCGGGGGTGGCGGGGCCGCCGGGTGGCGCAGGGGTCGCTGCGGTTCTCCGACGAGTCGGCCGGCGACGAACAGCGGATGCAACCGCCATCCGTCGGAGCCGTGGCCGACGACCTCGGCTATCTCGCGCACCTGCCGCACGCCCGAGGCACCGCGATCCATCTGCACGACAACATCGACAGCGGAGGCGATCTGCGCCCGCACCGCCTCGAGCGGCAGCGGGGCACCGTCGAACAGCGCCAGTGATTCGAGTCGTCGCAGGGCGTCGGCCGGTCCGTTGGCGTGCACGGTGGACAACGACCCGGTGTGGCCGGTGTTCATGGCCTGGAGCAGATCGAGCGCCTCCGCGCCGCGGATCTCGCCGACCACCAGCCGGTCGGGCCGCATCCGCAGCGCATGACGCACGAGTTCGCGGATGGTGACCTGGCCCACCCCTTCGGCGTTGGCCGGGCGGGCTTCGAGGCGAACGACGTGATCGCCGGGCCAGCGCAGCTCGGCGGCATCCTCGATCGTGAGCACCCGTTCGCCGGGGTCGACCCGGGCGCCGAGGGCGTTGAGCAGGGTGGTCTTGCCGCTACTCGACGCGCCGCTGACAACAGCGTTGGCGCGGGCACCCACCAGCCAGGCGAGTAGTGCCACACCGTCGGGCGAGGTGAGTTCATCCAAGCCGATGTCGACTGTGCCGAATCGACGAATGCACAGATGGGGCCCGTCGACGGCGATGGGTTCGGTGATGATGTGTACCCGCGAGCCATCGGGCAGGCGTCCGTCGGCAGTCGGCGACGAGCGATCGACGCGCCGGCCGAGGGGGCCGACCACCCGCTCGATGAGCAGGTTGACGGCGGCTTCCTCGAGCACGATGTCGGTGCGTTCGAGTCGGCCGTGGCGCTCGATCCACACCGGCCCCGCCCCGTTGACCAGCACCTCGGCAATGGTGGGGTCGTCGAGCAGCGGTTCGAGCGGTCCCATGCCGTCGACCCGGGCGGTGACGGCATCGACGGCGGCGGTGAGCGTGGCGGTATCGAGCAGCGGGGCCTCGTCGTGGACGAGGTCGATGACCAACTGACGGCGGCGCGACGGCGGTGGCAGCGGGTCGATGTCGAGCAGGCGTCGGTGGACGAGTTGCACGACGGTGGCGATGCGGTGGTCGGAGGTGGGCGCGGAGGTTGCGGTCATGGCTGCGGCGCCAGGGCGAGGATGCGCCGGCAGGAGCGAGCCAGCGAACGGGGCACGCGGTGGCCGAGCAGTCCGGCGTCGACGGCCCGGGCGACCGCGGGGTCCAGCGGCGGCGCGGCGATGACGGGAGCGCCGACGACCTCGGCGACATCGTGGCGGCGCAGGCTCCGCCCCTCCTCGTCGATGAGTACGACACCCGTGGGCTCGACCGAACACGACCGCTGGCGACGAAGGGCGAGGTAGCACGGCCGGGTCACGAGCAACCGATCGTCGGCTTCGGCGAGTAGTCCGGCCACGGATATATCGGGGTCGATCCAGCAACCGGCGTCGACCACGACCCGTCGAGAGCTGGCGGCCAGGACCGTGGCCAGCGACTGAGCGCGGTCGCCGAGGAAGGGGCCGGAGCGGTCGCCGCTCGGCAGCAGCGCCAGGGAATCCGACACCGGCAGTTCAAGCCGTCGTAGTGCTTCGGGCGGCACATCGCCGTCGGCGCCAAGCCAGTCGAAGACGCCGGGCGCACCCGCCTCGTCGACCCCCAGCACGCTGGGCAGTTCGTCGGCGAGGTCGACGAGCAGCGTGGGTTCGGTCTCAGCCGAAGCGAGAGCGAGCGATGCGGCGAACGTGGAGGTTCCCACGCCGCCCTTGACGGACCAACAGATGAACATGTGGCCAACTCCTGGGCCAGGGTGCACTGGGGGAAGTGCGCACGAAGAGGCGTGCGGCCGGACCGGCGATGCGGCTCGGATCCGGGGGAGTTTGCGGTCGGCGAGCGACTGCGGCGTCAACCTAGTGAGCAGCGCCGCGGGTTACAAGGGGCAATTTTTTCGACGCCCTAAGCTCGCGGGCGTGTCACCCACCCGTGCCGAGTCGAAGGCGGCTACCCGCGAACGAATTCTCTCGGTGGCCCACGAACTGTTCACGACCCAGCGCGTGGTCGACGTGAGTCTCGACCACGTCGCCCAGGCGGCGGGCTACACCAAGGGGGCCGTGTATTCGAACTTCAGCTCGAAGACCGACCTGTTGTTCTCCGTGCTCGAGCGCTACCTCACCGACGTGGGCGGCGACTATCAGCAGCTCACGGTTACCGCCCCGCTCGACGAACTGGGCACGGTGATCGGGGCCCGGGCCGGCGAAAGCGAGGACGGCGCTCTCGGGTACTTCCGCCTGCTGACCGCCGTGTGGGTCGAGGCCGTGCACGACGAGGAGTTCGCTCAGCGGTTCGTCGCCATCCGCCGAGCTCATCGTCGCCGGGTGGCAGACGCGATTCGGGCTCGGGCGGCCGACGCGGAAGTCGAACTGAGCTGCGACGCCGACGATCTTGCCGCCGGCCTCGTGGCGATGAGCATCGCGGCGATGCTGGAATCGCTGATCGACCCCGAGGTCTCCTCCGAAGACGTACATCGCGTGATGGTCGACCTGGTGACCGCCGGCGTCCTGGCAACCGGCCAAGCGGCGACGTAACCGCCGGGCGCACAGGGCTCATCGATCGACGATACGTGGACATCAAGCCCACCGACCCGAAGCAGGCGCCTGCACGGGGCGGGCGTCGGGAGCGATATCGCGGATGAGGTCGTGAGGGCGGGGAACGAAGGTGCCCGCGCGGACGTGAGGCGAGCGGATGCGGTCCGCCCGGAACAGCCGCGCCTGCTCGATGGCGGTGTCCCAGGCGATCACGTACCACATCGGCGCCCGCACGAGCAGTCCGTGCGGTTCGACAACCCGGCGGGTCTCGTTGCCGACCCGGTCGCGGTAACCAAACGAGAGGAGACGCTGCTCGTTGAACGCGGTTTCGAAGAGGCGGGCCAGAAGCGGGCTGATCCGACCCTCGCGTTGGGTCCGCCCTCGGGCCGGGTCGCCGATCATGATGCGCATCATCAGGGCCTGGAGTTGGCGGGCTCGTTCATACGGCAGCGACGCTTCGATCTTGGAGAGAGCGGACTCGGCGCCGGTGGCGAACGGCATCCAGGGCATCGATTGCGCGATGGCCACCGAAAGAATGAGGGCGACGACGTCTTCGCCCGCGAGCTGGGAGGTGACCAGTACCGAGGTGGGTTCGAGGTGCACGCCGCCGCCAGGTCCCGACATCGCCGATATCTCGAAGCCCCGGTCGCGGAGGCGGTCGAGGTCTCGCAGAATCGTGCGGGTGGACACGCCGAGCTCCTGCGCCAGATCGTCGGCGCGCCAGTCGGCCCGCATCCGCAGGAGGCGGAGGAGTTGATCGTGGCGTTCGATCAGCGACACGGTTCCAGCATAGGAATAATGACTGACAGTTCCTGTCATGAATAGTCGTTACCGTGCGGATTCAGGCAAATCCACCACACAGGAGCAACCATGAAACGCACGCCCGTAAACCCCTGGACCTGGTCGCTGCAGTTCGGCTACAACCAGGCTGAAGTGCTCGAAGGCACCACACGCCAACTCATCTGTGCCGGCCAAACCGCGGTCGACGGTGACGGCAACCCGCAACACCCCGACGACATGCGGGGCCAGATCGCCCTCGCCCTCGACAACCTCGAGGCGGTGCTGAGCGCCGCCGACATGAGTCTGGCCAACGTGACCCGCCTGGGGGTCCACGCCACCGATGTCGACGAGGCCATGAAGCACTTCGACGTGCTCGGCGCCCGATTCGGACCGGTCGAAAACACGCCACCGATGACCCTGCTCGGCGTAAGCCGACTGGCCATTCCCGGACTGCTGTTCGAGATCGAGGCCACCGCGGCGGACTAGGTGTTGTTCCTCCGAAATCGCCGTCGTTGGCGGGAAGCCCCCGCCCGTGACGCTGTGGCATCATCGGAACGGGGCTGGTGTCGAAGGAGGGTCGAAAGGAAGGGGCGATTGGTGCGATCCGTGGGCGACGTGATGCGGGCCATGGCCACGGCCGTGCTCATCATCGGCCTGCTCGCGCCCGCGGCCAACGCGGACCCCGGCCAGACGCCTGAGGCCGGGCGGTTGCAGGCAGCACCGAGCACCGATCTCGTCGATGGCCAGACGATCACGGTGACCGACACCGAACAACCGCCGGT
>CALHYX010000010.1 GCA_938041035.1 uncultured Acidimicrobiales bacterium
TGGGTGCGATTCCGCTTGGGGCGATCTCGGTGGACGGCACACCGCTTGGTGCGATTCCTCTGGGTGCGATTCCGTTGGGCGCGATCCAACTCGGTGACCTTGACGAGGCATCCATTGCTGCGTCCCCGTTGGGGGCAATTCCTCTGGGTGCCATCCCGTTGGGCGCGATCCCGTTGGGCGCGATTCCTCTGGGCGCGATTCCTCTGGGCGCGATTCCTCTGGGCGCGATTCCTCTGGGTGCGATTCCGCTTGGGGCGATCTCGGTGGACGGCACGCCGTTGGGTGCGATCCCGCTCGGTGCGATCCCGCTGGGCGCGATCGACCTGGCCGCCTCCCCGTTGGGTGCGATTCCGCTCGGCGCCATCCCCTTGGGTGCGATTCCGCTTGGCGCTATCCCGCTTGGCGCTATCCCGTTGGGTGCGATTCCGCTTGGGGCGATTCCGTTGGGTGCGATTCCGCTTGGCGCCATCCCGTTGGGTGCGATTCCTCTGGGTGCCATCCCGTTGGGTGCGATTCCCTTGGGCGCGATTCCCCTGGGCGCGATCGGCTCCATCGTGGACTGCACCTTGATCGACTGTGCGAGTGAGGAGTTCACCCTCGCCGACGCGGAAGATGCCGGCGCGATCCTCGACACGGCGACACTGGCCGACTTCGAAGGTCTCGACACCGGTACCCGGCTCACCGATCTCATCGGTATCGACGGGCTGACCGAGGGCGCCATTCGAGCCCAGCTGGCCACGTTGCCCGCCTCGGCCGATGAGCTGTCGGAGTTCCTCACCTACGACAACATGGCGCTCGCCGACCTTCCGGCCGGCCTCGCCGAACTCGACGCGACCGTGCTGGATCAGCTCGGCGCGGCGTTGAGCGAAGGCACGATCGGTGCGCTGCTCGAGTCGCTCGATGGCGTCACCGAGGCCCAGCTCCGTTTGGCCCTCGCCAACGCCGGTCTCGCCGAACTGGCCGACCTGATCAACACCGACGGCATGGTCCTGGGTGACCTGCCGGCCGACGACCCGCAGTTCCTCGCCCAGACGATCGGCGATCTCCTTCCCTTCATGGAGAACCTCCGCATCGGCGACCTGGTCGATCTGCACCCCGGCCTTTCCGACGGCGACGCCAACTTCGGCACCGCCGACGCTGAGGACCTCAGCGACTGGGGCGATGTCACACTCGGCGAACTGGCCAGCTTCAACGGCACCTCGCTTGCGCAGCTCATCGCCAACCTTCCCGCGGACGTCCTGGCGGAACTCACGCTGGCCGATCTGTTGCTGAGCCTGGTCGATGCCCTCGCCTATGACTGGCACGAGATCGAACTCGGCGCCATCGACCTGGACTCCAGCGTCGGCGCGGTGGAGTTCACCTCCACCTTCGATGTCACCTCACCTCTGCCCAAGGACCGCACCGTGCGGGTCACCGCGACCCTGCCGCTGGACGGCACCTATGTCGAGGGCTCGTCGGCCATCACCGCAAGCGGCGGCGCCCCGGCACCGCTGGGCGTCGACACGCCGGAGGTCTCGGGCAATCAGCTGACCTGGACCCTCACCGAAGTACTGCCCAACGTCACCTACGAGCTCGACTTCTCCGTGGCGCCCTCGCTCACCCTCGGCTCCAACGAGGTCGGGGTCGACGGCGCCATCCCCGGAACCGACGCCTCGGCGTCGGGGTCCTCCTCGGTGAGCGTGCAACAGGGCTTTGAGCCCAACGATCAGGTCGGCGACGCCGGGGTGATCACCGCAGCGACCGACAACATCTATGTGTCCCACATCGCCGAGGCCGGCGACATCGACCTCTTCGCCGTCGACCTGGTGGCCGGGGCCCGGCTGTCGGTGTCGTTGTCGAACCTCCCGGCCGACTACGACCTGGCCGTGTTCGGGCCTCCCGCCTCGCCGATCGTGCCGCTCTCGTTGCGCCAGATCAGCCCGACCGACGAGCCCGACATCGGTCTCGATCCCTCGGCGAACGAGGACGGTGGCTCCGTCCTCGAGGACATCCCGCTCCAGGATCTGCCCCTGGTAGATGTCTCGCAGCGGCGCGACACCGAATCCGATGTGATCGACATCAGTGGTGTCCGCACCACCGGTCGTTACTACATCCAGGTCTCCGGCTACAGCGGTGCGAGCAGCCCCGAGCCCTACGCCCTGTTCGTCAAGAATCAGCCGCCCGCCGGTCCGCTGACGTGCGTCGCCCAGAGCTACCAGAGCCCGGGCAACGTCGGTGGTCCGCTGCCGTCCAACGCGGCAATGGCCGGTGTCAACACGCTGATCCTCGTCAACGAGGAACGGTTGTTCGGCAAGTACGGCGCGGCGGCCACCACGGCGCTCGATGCGATCGACGATCTGGTCACGTACACCAACGTCACCAACCCGGCGCTCGGCGTGAACGCCGTGGTCGTGCCGGTGGAGGCCGACGGTGGCGTGCGAGCGGCTTACGCCTCGTTCGACGCCGCATCGTGTGACCCCGACACGGCCAACAACGTCGTGCGCGAGATCGCCGAGTTGGTCGATGATCTCCGCGCCGCCGACCCGGCGACCGAGATCGAACACATCATGATCGTCGGTGACGACGATGTGATCCCGATGGCTCGGCTCGCCGACAGCACCACGATCGCGAACGAGTCGTCGTACGCGACGACGTTCATCGGCTCCGAGGCCAACAGCTTGTTCGGCGCGGCGGCCGGCGCGTACTTCCTGAGTGACGAGCCCTACGGCGACGTCGATCCGATCGTCTTTGGCGACCGGGCGTTGTACATCACCGACACGGCGCTCGGCCGCATGGTCGAGACCCCGGACGAGATCGCCGGCCAGGTGGCCACGTTCGTCGGGTTCGAGGGACTCGTCGACCCGTCGACCGCCTTTGTGTCCGGGTACGACTTCCTCGATGACGGCGCCCAGGCCATCGTCGACGAGCTGTCCGGTCTCCCGGACACCGACTCGGTCGATGTGCTCATCAACGAGACCTGGACCGATGACGACCTGATCGACGGCTTGTTCCCCTCCGGGGCCGACTCGCCGAACATCGGTGCGGTGAACGCCCACTTTGACCACTACCGCGGCCTGCCCGCCGACCAGAACGCAGCCGGG
This sequence comes from uncultured Acidimicrobiales bacterium, assembly GCA_938041035.1. Lineage (GTDB taxonomy): Bacteria > Actinomycetota > Acidimicrobiia > Acidimicrobiales > SHLQ01 > CALHYX01. The sequence goes on from CALHYX010000010.1 coordinate 3,081, forward strand.
GTGGAGTCGGATCTGTTCAGCACCGGCGACGTGGACGACCCGGCTCGGGCCGGCGACCTCGAAGGTTCGCTGTTGTTCTCGATGGGTTGCCACAGCGGCCTCTCGGTTCCCGACGAACTGTTCCCCGGCGCCGACCAACGAGCGTTGGACTGGGCCCAGGCCTACGCCCGCCAGGGCGCCATCTGGGTGGGCAACACCGGCTACGGCTACGGCGAGACCGAAGGGGTTGAACTCTCCGAGCGGCTGATGGCGCTGTTCGCCGGTCGACTCGACGGATCGGTCTCGGTCGGCGAGGCGTTGTTCTACGCCAAGCAGACCTACATCGGAACCCAGCAGGCCGAGTACGGCGCCTATGACGAGAAGGTCCTCCAGCAGGCCACGTTCTACGGCATCCCGTTCTTCCAGATGGGTGTGGCTACCACGCCGCCTCCGGCTCCACTGCCACCACAACCGATCACCTTCCCGACGGTGAGCCCCAATATCGACTTCTCGACGATCGTCTCCGATCCGGCCTTTACGCCGATCGTGACGCCGGAGGGAACCCAGTACGAGGCTGACCTGCCGGTGCTCGACCCGGGCACCACCGGCGAGCAGAGCACGCCGTTCACCCAGATCGAGCCGACCATCAGCTACGAGGTCACCGACATCGATCCGGTGACGGGCGAACCGGCGAGCATCGCCCAGGATGCGCTCATCACCGGCTTGGTCACGACCGATGTCCCCGGCATCGACCCGGATCTTGCCCGGCCGATCGTCGACGATTCCAACGTGGAGGCCGAACCCTCGATCACCGAGGTGTTCTCCGATCCGGGCCTCTATGTCTCGACGTACCTTTCGCCGGAGGGGCAACGCCAGGAGGTCACCGTCCTGGCGGGCACGTTCCAGACCACCCAGCCCGACGGCATCGGAACCCAACGTCTCTTCGAAGAGGTGGCGATCGAGGTTCTCTACCGGGATCCGGCCAACGACGCCGACCAGGTCGAACCGACCTTCGTCGTGGTCGACTCCCAGATCGTGTCCAGTGGCGGCACCAACGTGCTGATCATCGATGCCCGGGTGACCGACAACATCGCCGGCAACGTCGATCGGGTGTTCGCGCTCGTGGCGCAGGATCCGGGTACCAACACCGAGTGGACCCCGGTCGAACTGGTGAACACCGGCGGCGACGACTGGAGCGGATCGATCGTGCTCACGGGCAACGAGGTCGAGTTCCTGCTTCAGGCGGCCGACGGCTCCGGCAACGTGGCCATGACGACCAACAAGGGCCGGCTCTTCGTGGACGACACGGTCGCCGATCCGCAACCCCCGACCGAGATCAATGTGTCGGTGTCTCGTCCGCCGGACTTCGGTGGGCTCTATGGTTCGGCGGTCACGGTGACCGCGGACGCCAGCGGCGCCGACATCGACTATCAGGTCGACGGTGGCGACATCATCGACGGCGGCACCGCCGCCTCGGTGGTTCTCGACCCGGCGGTCATCGGCGACGGCAGCCACGTGGTGACCTTCTTCGCCGGCGACTCGACCCTCTCGGAGTTCGTGGTGTTCGACACGACGAGCCCGGTGGCGACGATCACCAGCCCGGCGAACGGGTCGGTACTCGATCTCGACAGCGATGTGTCGGCGGTGTTCCAGTGTGCCGACGCGGCGTCGGGAGTGGCCTCGTGCAACGCGACGCTGAACGGTTCACCCATCGACTTTGGCGACCCGGTCACCGACACCGTCGGTTCGTTCACGCTGGCGGTCAGCGCCTCGGACTCGCTCGGCAACTCGGCGTCGACATCGGTGAACTTCACCGTCGTCGATCCCGGCCCGCAGGTCGACCCGATCGTGATCACCGATGTGACCAGCAGCGGCGCCGCTCTTCCGGGCGAGACCGTGACGGTCACGGCCAACTACACCGGTGGCGCCAACGTGGTCGGCATTATCGACTGGGGCGATGGAACCACGTGCACCACACCGAGCGCTGACTGCACCATCACCGCGAGCACGCTGACGGGTACCCACAGCTATGCGGCCCCCGGCACCTACACGGTGACGGTGACCGTCGCCGGCGATGGTCCCGACGCCGCGGTCGCGACCGTCGTGGTCGGCGGTTGCACCATCACGGGTACCCCCGGCAACGACGTGTTGACCGGTACCAGCGGCGACGACGTCATCTGCGGCCTCGGCGGCGACGATGTACTGCTCGGCGGCAGTGGCAACGACATTTTGCTCGGCGGTGAGGGCAACGATCAGCTGCGCGGCGCCAGCGGCGACGATCGCCTGATCGGCGGCGACGGCTCCGACGGCATCCTCGGGTCCGGCGGCGACGATTACATCGATGGTGGCGACGGCTGGGATCTCATCAACGGTGGCCTCGGCGACGACGAGATCTTCGCCGGTGACGGGGTGAACATCGTGTGGGGCTTCGATGGCAACGATGTGATCACCGGTGGGTCCAACACCGACTACATCGATGGTGGGCTAGGAAACGACACCATTTCCGGCAATGGCGGTGTCGATGTGATTGCCGGGTTCGACGGTGACGACACCATCGACGGTGGCGCCGGCAACGACATCTTGTGGGGTGGTGACGGCGTCGACACCATCGACGGCGCCGCCGGCAACGATCGCATCGAGGGCAATGACGACGATGACGACCTTTCCGGAGGATCCGGCGACGACCGGATGTTCGGTGGCGACGGCTCGGATGTCGTGGACGGCGGTGCCGGCGATGACACCATCGACGGTCAGAGCGGCGACGACATGCTCAGCGGCGGCGACGGCGATGACACCATCAACGGTCAGAACGGCGACGACATGCTCAGCGGCGGTGACGGGGTCGACCTGTTGTTCGGTGGGTCCGGCGCCGATGACCTGTTCGGGGATGCTGACGACGATGTCCTGTACGGCCAACGGGGGTCCGATGACCTCGACGGTGGTTCGGGTACCGACAAGTGTCGCGGCGGCCCGGGCAACGACAGCACGACGGCCTGCGAGATATAGCAACGAGGGTGTTACTCGGCCCCCAGCCACGCGGCTGGGGTGCCGGTGACCCCGATCCGGGTGAACGTGGCCTGGGCACGTTCACCCGATTCATCGCCGCCTCCGGCGCGGCTCAGTTGGTCGAGGGCCAGCGCTTCGTCGAACATCAGATCGGCTTCGCGGGCTACCTCGGCAGCTTCGCGGAGGTCGGCCTGGGCGTAGACGGCATCGCCGGAGAGTCGTCGCGCGGTGCCGATCAGGCGCCGCAGCGGAGCGACCGTCGAGGGCGTCTCCGTTTCGTCGAGCAGCTCGATTGCCCCCTCGAGGGCCCGGCCGTAGTCGCCGGCGGCGATCGCCAGCTCGACGTGACGCATGCGCGTGTCGGTCGCGAACTCTTCGGAGCCGAGCTCGGTGAACCGGGCGAGGGCATCGTCGAGGAGATCCCGGGCCGAATCCAGGTCGCCGCGCCGTCTCGCGAGGCGGCCGAGGTTTGAGATCAACAACGCGACCGCGACCGCATAACCGGCCGCCTCGGCCCGCCGGAGCCCATCGGTGAGGAGTTGTTCGGCGTCCTCGACCCGGCCCTGGTCGGAGCGCAGCTCGCCGAGGTTGTTCAGCGACATGACGCTCCCGGCCACATCGCCGGCCCGCTCGCGCATATCGAGGCTTCGGTCGTAGAGCGCCGCCGCATCGTCCCAGGATCCGGCGTAGTACGCCGCGATGCCCAGGTTGTTGAGCAGGTTGCCCTCGAGGACGGGGTCGTCGACTTCGGGAGCCAGCGCCAGAGCGAGCGCGCCGTGCTTCTCGGCGTCCTCGCGGCCGAGATAGGTGCCGGCCAGTTGCATGAGGTAGTTGGCCCGCATCTGTGACCGTTTGCCGGCCGCCTGATCCTTTGCGATCGGCGCCGCCTGGTCCCAGCATTGGGCATACTCGCCTCGTCGGAAACGGATTCCGGCGATCGCGAGTTCGAGCTCGTAGACCTCGCCCATCGACCCGGCGCCGAAGGTCTCCGCCGACGCGTCGAGCCCGCGCCCGTACCACCGAAGCGCCCGGCTGTAGTTGCCTTCGCGCTCGCAGACGACACCGTGTTTGCGGAACAGCTCGAGGTGCTTCAACTCGCCCTTGGGCAGCCAACCCTGTGCCCGCTTGTAGGCCGCCCGGGCTTTTTCGTAGAAGCCGGACCGTTCAGCGGCATCGCCCATGCGCACGGCGATGGGCCCGCGGTCGCCGTCGTCGATCGACAGGTACCGGGTTGCGGCGAGGGCGTGTTCGTAGTTGGCGACGGCGTCGGCGTGAGCGGACTGGGCGGCCGCCTGGTCGGCGGCAACGACGCCGTAGCGCCACGTGCGCTCGTGGTCGCGAGCTTCGCTGAAGTGCACGGTGAGGAGGTCGGCGATTGCGTTCGGGTCGGCCTGGCGCTCCTCGAGCCGGAGTCCGGCGAGTTCATGCAGATTCCGCCGGCGCTTGAAGGGCAGGCCCTCATAGGCGGCATCGCGATACAAGCCGTTGGCAAATTCCCAGACGCCGTTGCCCCGACCCTCCAGCAGGTCGGGAAGCTCGGCCGGGTCAACGCTTGACCCATCGCCTTCGGCGGCGACAACCGCGCCCACGTCGTCGCCGGAGAACCGGCGGCCGAATACCGCCGCGGTGCGGACGAAGCGCCGCTGCGCGGGGGGCAGTGCGTCGATGCGGGTGGCGATGAGCTGTTCGACCGAGTCGGGGAGCGCCGAGTTGTCGCCGACATCCATTGCCCGGGCCAGTTCGATCGCGAACAACGGGTTTCCACTGGCTCGTTCGACGACGAGTTCGAGCTCACGATCCGAGAGGGCTCGACTGCACTCATCGATGGCGAGTTGGTGGATTGCGTCGTCGGGGAGCGCACCGAGCTCGACGGAGGTCGTTTCGCCCACCGCTGTGTCGATCATCCAGCCGTCGTCGCCGGTGCGCCGGGTGACGATCGCCGACCAGGGTTGGTCTTTGGCGGTGCGGAGAATCAGGTGGAGGAGTTCGCCCGAGGCCTCATCGACCCATTGGAGGTCCTCGAAGACGAAGAGGACTCGGTGGTCGAGCACGGCGCGCAGTAGCGAGACCGTCGCGTCGTGCGTCCGACCGCGGCGGAAGTCGGGTTCGATGGCCGATGCCTCGGCGGTGTCGTCGACCTCGGCGCCGATGGGCACCGCGAGAAGTGGCAACAGGGCCCGGAGCTCGGGGGCGTGTTCGGCCACCACCTCGGCCAGTCGAGCACCGACGGCGCGGCGGTCGATGACCGCGGCGCATCCGATGACCGAACGGAGAAGTGGCCGCATCAGCGCGTAGGGCGCCTGGGCGCCGTACGGCGTACACGAGGCACTGATCGATGCGACCCCGCTGCGCTCGGCTCGGCTGCGCAGCGCTTCGACCAGTCGGGACTTTCCTGACCCGGCTCCACCGCTGAGCTCGGTCGTCCGGCCCGGCGCATCGAGCAGCCGATCGAGGTGGTCGAGTTCGTTGTCGCGGCCGACCAACCGGTTGGATTCTTCGCCGGCCGTGCCGCCGATGCCCATGGCGACCAGGCGATGCGCCTGGATCGGCTCGGTTTTGCCCTTGACCATGAGGGGTTCCAGAGCTTCGGTCACAAACGGTGTGCGCGTATCGCTGAGCACGTCGTCGACGACAACGATCTCGCCGTCGCCGGCAGGACCGAGCATGCGGGCGGCGGTGTTCACCGGGTCGCCCATCAACGTGTAGGTGCGGCGGTAATCGGCACCGAGGAAACCGGCGAACACCCGGCCGCGCTGGACGCCCTGGCGGATGACGAATGGCGTCTCGATGGCGGCGATGGCCAGCGCCGCCTGGGCGAGGGCGTCGCTCGTGTTGCCAATGGTGGTGGGCGCGCCCGCGACCAGGACGAACTTCACGCCGTCGGGTGCGATGTCGGTGTGCAGCGAGGTGACCGCGAACGGGTCGCAGTTGGCGATCAACCGATCGACGAAGTCGCCGAGGGCGTCGGCCACCGCCGAACGACCCTCGGCCGCGAGAAGCTCCGCTATCCCGGTGAGCATCACGAAGCCGACGGTGACGATGCGGTGTTCGCCGCCGAGGTCTTCGAAGGCCGCGAGCTCGTTGGCCACCGACACCGGTACGAACGATGTCAGATCGGTGTGACCGTCGGCGATCGGTGAAGGGCCGGAGACGTCGGTCCAGGGACCGCCGACGACAAAGCCACCGTCGTGGGTCTCCTCGGTGAAGGACCGGGCGATCGCCTCGCTGACGAGGGTCTCGCCGGAGGCGGCGGCGCTCTCGAGCCGGATTACCTCGGTGGCGGCCGGGCCGCTGATCAAAAGCTCCCGATAATTGGTGCCGACGAGGAAGACATCGAACGGGCCTTCGGCGACGCCGACGGTCATGGTGAGCGAGGCCCGCTTGGCGGCCGTCGACCGGGTCAGGGCGAGTTGCATGCTCTGGGCGGCGTTTAGCGCCCGTCGCTCGCTGCGATCACCCCGGAACAGCACCAGAAGGGCGTCGCCTCCGAATTTCACCACCTCGCCGTCGAATTCGTACGCGGCTTCGATCAAGGCACTGAAGCAGCGGTTGATGAGGTCGGTGATCTCCTCGGCCCCCGCTTTGCCCTTGGCGGCCAGGCGTTCACTGAGGGCGGTGAAGCCGGAGATGTCGGCCGACAGCAACGCGCCTTCGACAGGAAGCCCGACATTGCCGGTCCGGTCGGCCAGTTCCAGGGCGATGCGCGGCACGTACGGCTGGAGATCGCGAGCGGTCATCGCTCGGCGTTCGCCTTCGCGAGGAACGCGACGCCGGTCCGGGTGGTCGCCGCGGCGCTCACCGGGGCGCGCCGGATTGGATGCTCGCGACGGCGTCGCGAAAAATGCCCTCGAACGGGCCATGATCGGTCTTGTCTTTCCGCCATTGCATCCGGTACCGCGCGAAAAGTGCGCTTTCCGCCAGGTATCTACATGCTACTTGTTGGCCGCGGGCTTCGGTAAAGCAGTGCTCGGTTAAGCAGTATCCGGTAGAGCAATGTCGGCCGGACGGACGGGCACCCGGGGGAGGGCGAGCCCGGTGGCCGCGCGGATGGCCGCCACCACCGCCGGAGTCGACGAGATGGTCGGAGGTTCGCCGATGCCCTTGGCGCCAAACGGCGCATTCGGTTCCGGCTCCTCGATCAGGGCGGCGATGCGTACCGGCGGCATGTCGAGCGTGGTCGGGATCAGGTAGTCGGTGAAGCTGGCGTTACGAATCACGCCGTCGACCGTCACCAGTTCTTCCATGACCGCGAGACCGACGCCCTGAGCGGTGCCGCCTTCGATCTGGCCGATCGCCTGGAGCGGGTTGAGGATCCGGCCGACATCCTGGGCGGTCGCCATGTCGAGCACCCGGACGAGACCCAGCTCGGGGTCGACGTCGACGACCGCGGTGTGAGCGGAGAAGGCGAACGAAACGTGGGCGTTGCCCTGGCCGTTTTCGTCGAGCTCGTCGGTGGGTTCGTGGTGGAACTCGACCTCGCTTTCGAACGTTCGATCGCCGACCGCGTCGGCGATGGCCATCGAGAAGTCGCTGGTGCCGTCGAGGCTGAGAGCGGTCACCCGGTCGTCGCGCAGGACGAGCGTCTCCGGGTCGACGTCGTACTGGGCCCCCACGTGGGCGAGGAGTTCGTTGCGTACCTCGCGACACGCCGCTTGCACCGCGCCGCCCGACATCCAGGTCTGGCGACTCGCCGAGGTCGATCCGGCGGAACCGACGGTGGCGGTCTCGGCCGGGGCGAGCACGATGTTCGAGACGCCGAGCTCCTCGCGGGCGATCTGCTGGGCGAGGGTGACGAAACCCTGGCCGACCTCGGCGCACGCGCAGACGACGGTCGCGACACCGGCATCGAGGCGCACAACGGCCGAGGAGTAGTCGTCGAAGCCCTCGGAGAACAACAGGTTCTTGAAGCCGAGCGCGAACCCGCGACCCCGGCTGATGTGGTGGGCATCGGCGGTGCGACCGACCCCGCCGGGTCGTTGCAGCCAGTGATCGTCGGGGAGTTCGGGCTCCGGGTGCTGCGCGCAGGCTTCGATGACCTCGCGGACCGGGGCGGTGCCGGCGATTACCTGGCCGGTGATCAGCGCATCGCCCGGCGCGAGCGCATTGCGGACGCGCAGCTCGACCGGGTCCATGCCGAGTTCGGCGGCGAGGAGGTCCATCTGGGCCTCGTGGCCAAAGCAGGTCTGCACGGCACCGAAGCCCCGCATCGCGCCACACGGCGGGTTGTTGGTCCGTACGACCGTGCCCTCGATGTGGGCGTTGGGAATCCGATAGGGCCCGGCCGCGAAACAGGTGGCGTTGGCGATGACCGCCGGCGATGACGAGGCATAGGCGCCACCGTCGAGGAGTACCCGAGCCTCAACCTTCACGATGGTTCCGTCGCGGTTGGCGTGGTGGCGATACCACAGCCGGGCGGGGTGGCGATGTACGTGACCGACGAAGGACTCCGTGCGGGAGTAACACATGCGCACGGGTCGGCCGGTATGCATCGCCAGCATGCAGAGATGGACCTGCAGGCTCAGGTCCTCGCGCGCGCCGAAGGCCCCGCCGACCCCTGCAAGGGTCAACCGCACCCGTTCGGGATCGAGGCCGAGGCACGCGGCGATCTGGTCGCGGTCGACGTGGAGCCACTGGGTGGCGATGAACAGTTCGACCCCGCCGTCGTCGGTGGCGATGGCCATGCCGGATTCGGGGCCCATGAACGCCTGGTCCTGCATCCCGACCTCGTAGGTTCCCTCGACGGTGACCTCTCCGGTGGCGGAGATATCGCCGTGGCGAATGGTCAGTTCGCGAAACACGTTGCCGTCGGGATGGATGGGCTCGGCGGCCGCGGCCGCTTCGGGGTCGACCAGCGGGTCGGTCGGTTGGAGGTCGACCACCACCGCGTCGGCCGCCCGTCGAGCGGTCTCGGGGTGATCGGCGGCGACGATGGCGATCGCCTCGCCGGCGTAGCGGATGACATCGCGAGCCAGCACCGGCTGGTCGGCGTGGTCCAGCCCATACGTCGCCAATCCGGGAACATCGTCGGCGGTCAGTACCGCGTACACGCCGGGCATCGCCACCGCGGCCGTGATGTCGACCGACCGTATGCTCGCCGAGGCGTACGGCGAGCGAACCGTGTGGCCGTGGAGCACGCCATCGGCCCAGAGATCCGACGAGAACGCGAACTCGCCGCGAACCTTGGCGATGCCGTCGGGGCGCGGGGCCGATTCGCCGATACGGGGAGCCGTCGGCGTTACCGTGATGTCGTCGGCCGGCAGCGTCGGGGTGTCGGTATCGGTCATGCCCGGTCTCCCGCTCGTCGCCCGGCGACCAGCTCGACCGCTTCGAGGATGCGGCCGTACCCGGTGCATCGGCAGAGGTTGCCCGAAAGGGCTTCTTGGATCTCGAGGTCACCCAGGGGCGCTTCATCCGTCGTCGAGGCGCCATCGTCGCGATCGAGTAGATCGTGGACGGCCATGATCAGGCCGGGGGTGCAGAATCCGCATTGCACTGCGCCGGCGTCGATGAACGCCTGTTGCACATCGGACAGGTCGGGCGCATCCGGGTCGCCCGATCCCACCCCTTCGATGGTCAGGATCTGACGGTCCGTTGCGGAGGCGGCGAGGACGAGGCACGAACATACGAGTGTTCCGTCGATCTGCACCGAACACGAGCCGCACTCGCCCTCCTCGCAGGCGTTCTTGGCGCCGGGTAGGCCGAGCCGGTCCCGCAGTACGTGCAGCAGGCTTTCGCCGATCCAGGCCTCGGCGACGTCATGTTCGGTGCCATTCACGTTCAGCCGGTAGGAGTGGGTACTCATCGCAGGCACCGCTCCATCGCTCGGCGGGCCATGACTTCGATGCCGTGGCGGCGATACTCCGCGGTGGAGCGGTGGTCATCGATAGGGCGGGCGACGGTGGCGACCAGCTCGCCGAATCGGGCGGGGACACCGGGGTCGGTGTCGGTCGGGTTGGACCAGTCGATGTGGTTCACGGCGAACTCCTCTGCTTCGTTGGCCCGCACCGGGGTGGCGGTGACCGAGCCGACGCTGGCGCCAACGGTCTGGGCGGTGGTGTCGAGCGCCAGGGCAAACCCGGCCACCGAGATCACCATGGCGTTTCGGGTGCCGATCTTCAGGTACTCCTGCGGGCCGGCCGCGACCGGCACCGAAACGGCGACGATGAGCTCATCGGGAGCGATCGACGTGCGTTTGACGCCGGTGATCACCTCGTCGAGGGTGGCGGAACGTTCGCCCGCCACGCCGGCGATGACGATGGTGGCGTCGAGGGCCATGAGTACCGGCAACGTATCGCCGGCCGGGGAGGCGGTGGCGATGTTGCCGCCGAGGGTGCCGGCGTTGCGAATCTGAGGTGACCCGACGGTACGGGCGGCCTGAGCCAGCGCCGGAGCGAGACCGGCGAAGTCGGTTGCCAGCATCTCGGTGTAGGTGCAGCCGGCGCCGACGACCAGTCGATCGCCGTCGCGGCGCCAGCCTTGGAGTTCGGGCACTCGATCGAGGGCGAGGATCGTCTCGGGGCGTCGACCACCGTGGTTGACCTCCACCATGAGGTCGGTACCGCCGGCGAGCGGCTCGAGCGAGGGGTTGGCATGGAGATGGGCGAGCGCGTCGGCAAGCGATCTCGGTGCGATGACAGCTGCGCTCACGAAGCGTCCGTTTCGAGGTCGGTTCCAACGGCTGGATCCGCGATGGTGTTCAGATAGTTGTAGATCGACATGCGGCTCACCCCCATCTGGTCGGCAACTTCCTCCACCGATTTGCGGAGTAGGAAGGCTCCATTTTCGGCCAGGCGCCGCACCGCCACCTGCTTTTGCTCCCGGTCGAGGTCCGCCAACGGTGCTTTGAGTTCGTGTTCGACCGACGCGATCAGCCGTTCGAGAGCGCCGTGGAGATTGTCGAGTTGGGTGTTGCCGGGTTGCTCGCCCTGCTCGATCTGGACGTGGATCCGCGACGCGCCCGCTTCGAGAGCCGCCGAGGTCGCCGCCGCGATGGCGGCGCTGACGACGGGGGCGGCTCCGCTGATGATCGAGCCGAACGGGCCGAAGGCCGGCTCGAGCCCGCAGCTCCGACAGGCTTCGATCGCGGCGATGACATGCGGTCCCGGGGTGCCCTCTTCGAACGGCTCGACGAGAAACTCGGCGCGGGCGTGATCGGTCACCCGTCGATTTTAGCGCTTGACACTTTGTAAAACCGCGGTGCCGGGTGAACTCAGACGGCCGTGTCGGCGACGGGCAGGCGGTGCAGGATGAGCCGACTGTCGGTCTGGGCCACCCCGACCTTGCGCAGTTCGGTGAGGAGGTCGTCGAGGTCTGCGGGGGTGGCGACCATCGCCCGGACCCGAAAGTCGACCCGGCCGGTGAGGTGGTAGGCCTCGACGATTCGATCATCGGTGGGCACGTAGTCCACGAAGGCGCTCCGATCATGAGGTTCGGTCATGTGGAGATCGATGGTGACCTCCATGGGGCGGCCGAGGGCACCGTGATCGAGAACGGCTCGGAAGTTGCGGATGACGCCGCGCTCGACCAGGCGGCTCACCCGCACACCGGTGGCGTTGGCCGAGAGCCCGACCCGTTGGCCAAGGTCCTTGTGCGATATTCGGCCGTCGGTTCGGAGAACGCGGATGATTCGGAGGTCAAGATCATCAATCACAGAGAAAACCACTGTAGCAAGGCTCCGCAGCGGTCAAAACAGTGCCACCTGTGGCGCGAAGTGGTGCACCATCGAGTCATGAACAGTTCCCCCCGTCCTACCTCTCTCGCTGCCCCCCTCCGGGACCCCGCCAACTCGCTGCACCCGTGCTTTGGTGCCGCCGCGACCCCATCGGTCGATGAAGCGCGCTTCGCCCGGTTGACCGCGGCGTGGAACGACCACCAGGAGCTTCGCCGCACCGGCGCGTCGGTCGGCGAGCTGGCCGAGTCCCGCCGCCGTCTCGACGCGATCCGCTTTGGCGTCGAGCCGACCGACCCGGATCCGAGCAGCACGCACCGCCTCGCTGCCTAGGCTGGGGTGGTGAGCCACCCCCGATTTCATCTCGCTTTTCCCGTCGACGACCTCGACGCCGCCCGCCGGTTCTACGGCACCGTGCTCGGCTGTCGCGAGGGTAGGTCGGCCGCCGACTGGGTCGACTTTGACCTCTACGGCCATCAGATCGTCGCCCATCTGGTCGAAGCGGCGACCGGCACTGCTACCGGTCCGACCAACGACGTCGACGGACAGCAGGTGCCCGTGCGTCACTTTGGCGTCCTGCTCAGCGTCGACGCGTGGCACCGGCTCGTCGAGCGATTGACCGACGCGGGTCAGGAATTCATCATCGAGCCGCAGGTACGCTTTGGCGGCGAAGCCGGCGAGCAGCACACGTGCTTCTTTCTCGATCCGAGCGGCAACGCGCTCGAGTTTAAGGCTTTCGCCGATGACGACATGATCTTCCAGAAGTAGACCCAGCCGACGAAGTGAGCGCACCGATGAGTGATCCAACCCCTCCGCGGACCAACGAGTTCGGCCAGCCGATCGGCCCCGACCTCGCCGGATGGGCCGCGCCGGGCAATCCGCCCCCCGGCGAGATCCACGGTGCGGCGGTCGCCCTGCATCCGCTCGAGCCACAGGTCCACGCTCCTCCGTTGTTCGAACTTCTGGAGAACGTCGACGGCTCGCTGTGGACCTACCTGCCGTTCGGCCCGTTCGCCGATGTCGATCAGGTCGAAGCGCTGTTCCGCAGCCTCTGCCGCTACGAAGATTGGCAGCCGTTTGCCGTCATCGTTGACGACGAACCGCTCGGGTTCTGCTCCTACCTACGAATCCAGGAAACCGTGGGCTCGATCGAGGTCGGTTCGATCGTCCTATCGCCGGCGCTGCAACGCACCACCGCGGCCACCGAAGCCCTCTACCTGTTGATCCGCCACGCGTTCGAGCTGGGCTATCGCCGCGTCGAATGGAAGTGTGACCACCTCAACGCTCCTTCCATCGCCGCCGCCGAACGGTTGGGATTTACCTTCGAGGGGGTGTTCCGCAAGGCCACGCACTACAAGGGGCGCAGTCGCGACACGGCCTGGTTTGCGATCGTTGACGACGACTGGCCCGAGATCGATGCGGTGTTTCGGACCTGGTTGGCGCCGGACAACTTCGACGCCGACGGCGGCCAGATCGCAACCCTGCGCGAGCTGCGAAACCCCGGCTGATCGCGACATCTGGATCTAGACGCCCGAGCCCGCGGCCCAGTGGTCTGCGTCGTCGCGCGGGTCGTCGTAGCGACCTTCGGGAATCGTGAGTCCGCGCACCATCGTCAGGATGAAATCGTCGGCGGCGGTGAGATGGTGACCCACCTGCTGGAGGGTGTCGCCCAATGCGGTCCCACCGAAGATCCAGTCGTTGAGCGCGGCATGGTTCGGTGCGTTCGGACCAGGCTGAGCGGCAACCGCCTCGTGGTAGAAGGTGCGGAGATCTTCGGCCAGGTGTCGGACCAGCAACGGCATATCGAACGCCCAGTCGACGTCGCCGGGCGGCACGGCTTCGAGGTCGCCGGTATCGGCGATGCCTCCCAGTGCCCGGGCCACTTCGTCCACCTGGTCGGCGCCCGCGCCCGTGACACCGAAGATCGTCCGGCCGCGCACCGTGCGGGTTTCGGCTGCCCACGGCCGCAGCCGCGCGACCTCGGCGAGCAGTCGCCCCGTGTGGGAGGGGTCGTCGGCGACGGGAAGGTTCACCGGGCAGGCCCAGGCTTCCGGGCCGGCTTCCATCGGCGCGTCGACGAGATAGTCGACGATGGTTGGTGACTCCGCCGTCTCCAGGATCGCAAACGCCGCCCGAAGCACGTCGGTCTGGAAGCCGGGGTCGGCGGCGGAGCCCAGAGGACGGCCGAGCGCGAAGGGCACCCAGAGGGCGCGCGGCGGGTTCACCGCCTCGCTCTGTTCGCGGACGAGGCTGATCGAGGTCGTGGCCACTCCCGCCCGTTCGATGTAGTTCGCGAGGGCGCCGACCGCACCCGTACAGATCGGTCAAACCGGTATCAGTAGCGCGACGTCGACGCCGCCGGCGGCGAGTAGGCGGCCGACCTCCTCGCCCGTGTCGCGCAGCGCCTCATGGTTGGGCTGGGCGCCCATGAAGGAGTAGTGCCAATCCGACACCCCGCCGATCTCCCCGGCGTCGGCCATCTCGCGCAAGCGGTCGGCGGGAAAGGAGATGTTCGGGTCCTGTTGAAAGGCACTGCGGTCAAAGTTGGTGCTGATGTGCGACAGCATGACGTCGGCGAAATCCACGTCGCCGGGCAGTATTCGGTAGTCGACGGCGCCCGCTTGAAAAGGCGGATCGCTGCGCCGGTGCAGCCCGGCGGTGGAGACGATGGCGACGGTGGACTCGGCCAGTGGTTTCGGATGTACCCAGGGGGCCGCGGCAACCGGTGCCATTGCCTCGGCTCGGGCGAGCAGGTGGGCGGCCTCTTCATCGTGGAGGTCACTGAGTCGAACCATTCGATGACCCTAGCGATAGGGCGACCGCTCGGCCGAAGTTGCTGGTCAGGCGGACCAGAGGCGGCGGGAACGTTGCGCCAACGCGCGGTGTGCAGCGTCGTAGTCGACACCGACGAGCGCCCCGTCGGTCACGACGGGAACGCCGGCGACAAACAGGTGGCGCGCCCGCTGATCGGGACCCATGACCAGGGCGGTGATCGGGTCGGCGATGTCGCCGAGTCGCTCGCCCGGCCATACGGCGAGGTCGGCGACGGCGCCGACCTCGATCCGGCCGACATCGGGCCGGCCCAGGCAGCGGTTGCCGCCCACGGTGCCGATGTCGATGGCATCGGCGGCGCGGAACGCGCCCGCGTCGCCCACGCGGAGGCGAGCGGTGTAGAGCGATTGGCGGAGCTCGGGGAACAGCCCGCCGACCTCGTTCGACGCGACGCCGTCAACGCCGAGACCGACGGGTGCGCCGGCTGCTCGAAGGTCGGTGACGCGACACATGCCCGCCGCCAGTCGGGCGTTCGATGACGGGCAGTGGGCAACGCCGGTCCCGGCGGCCCCGAGCCGGGCGATCTCGTCGTCGGCGATGTGGATGCCGTGGGCCAGCCAGACGTCGTCACCCAACCAGCCCCAAGCTTCGAGTTGCTCGACCGGGCGGCGGCCAAACCGTTCGATGCAATGCTCCTGCTCGTCGACCGTTTCGCAGAGGTGGGTGTGCAATCGGAGCCCGTGGGAGCGCGCCAGTGTGGCCGAGGCCTCCATGAGCTCGGTCGAGACCGAGAACGGGCTGCAGGGCGCCACGACCACGTGGACCATGTCGCCGTCGTGGTGGCGAGCGATGATCGCCTCCGTCGACGCCATGATCGCGTCGAGATCCTCGACCACGTGATCGGGCGGAAGGCCGCCGCGGCTTTCGCCGAGATCCATGGATCCCCTCGACAGGTGCAGCCGGATACCCACCGCGCCGGCGGCTTCGACGATGGCATCGAACACCGCGTCGTCGCCGTTGGGTACGAGGTAGTGATGATCGGCGGCGGTGGTGCACCCGGTGAGGG
Source organism: uncultured Acidimicrobiales bacterium (assembly GCA_938041035.1). Lineage (GTDB taxonomy): Bacteria > Actinomycetota > Acidimicrobiia > Acidimicrobiales > SHLQ01 > CALHYX01. The sequence continues at coordinate 18,572 of CALHYX010000010.1, forward strand.
CGAGCTCGGAAAGACCGACCAACGCGGCGGCGTGGACATCTTCGACCTCGAGCTGGCCCCAGACCGGGTAGAGCTCCACCAGCCAGTTGAACAGGTCGCACCCGACGGCCCGGCCCCGGGTCATCCACTGGTACAGGTGGTGGTGGGTGTTGACGAGCCCGCCGGTGATGATGTCGCCATCGACCGCGACGACGTCGTCGCCCGGCGCCGCCGCGATGGGCGACCCGGGTTCGCTGACCGCGGCGATTCGCCCGTCCTCGATCGCGATGTCGCCCGTGCGGGCGCCGCGCAGAACCCGCCTGGTCATCGACGACCGGACTTCGACACGCGACTTCGCTGCTCGGCTTCGACCGTTCGGTCGATGCCGGTGATCAGCGCGACCACGTGCTCGTCGGGGGCGATCCGGCCGTCGGCGGCGAGCTCGAGCACGCCGGCCAGGCCCGACGTGCCCGTGACGCATGGGGTGAGATCGGTCGTGTCCCTGACGCGATCGTGAGCTTCCATCACCCGATCTTCGCCCACGACGACCGAGTCGCCTTCGGTACCGCGCATCAGCCGAACGGCTGACTGCCAGTCGTAGGTCTCATCGTCGAGGATGCCATAGGCGGCGGAGTGCGGCTCCTGTTCCCAGGGCCACATGATCTGGTCGCGTTGGTGGATGGCCGCAGTGAGGTCGCCGATTTTGTTGACGGCGGCGAACGCGCGGGCCAGGGGCGCGCATCCCTGGGTCTGCACCGTGTCGACTTCGGGCATGGCGCCGATCGCCCCGAGATCGGCGGCGATCTGAAGGCCCTGCCCGACCGAGGACACGAGCGCGGCCCCCCCGACCTGCACGACGACCCGGCTGACGTCGGGCGCCTGCTCGGCGATCTCCCAGCCGAGCGTTCGGCCTCCGTCGATCGCCAGCGCGTTGTCGGGGCCCTGGCAGCCGAACGCAATCGCCCCTCCGGTCACCGCCGCCCCGAAACCGAGGTAGCAGGGATCGCCGGGTGGCAGCTCGGGAGTGCGTTCGCTGACCACGAGCTCGGCGTCCAACGAGCGGATGCGATCGAGGACGAGCGGGTCGCCGGTGGGAGGCACATAGACCTGAAGGGGCCAGTCGGCGGCGCGGGCTACGACGGAGGCCGCCAGGGCGGCATTGCCGCAACTGGCGATGGCGAGCGGGGGCCGTTCGGTGAGCGAGCCGACCCTCTCCCGGGCGAGGAGGTGCACCATGATGCCCATCAGGTGCCGGGCCTTGTGCGACCCCGACACCCCGCCGGTCTCATCTTTGATCGACAGGCGGGCACCGATGTGATCGCCGAGAGCGGGGGCGTCGTGCAGCGGGCTCACCAGGAACCTTCGGCCATCGATCGCAGCGATGGCATCGTCGAGCCCGACGACGAGGTCGACGAACTCCTGATCGCTGAGGCCATCGGCCAGCGCGCTTTGCCACGAAGTGAGCATTCGCCGGTAGCGCACGAAGGGATTGTCGGCGTCCTCGACCACCCACTCGAGCGGGGCCGGGAGGAACAGAACGTGGTCGGTATTGTCCGAGCCGCGCCGGGTGCAGGCCGTAGCGTCAGCGGGTGCCACCGCCCCACAGCTGCACACGAGTTCGAGAGCCATTGCGGCAGCCTACCGGTCCGGTAAACCGAGGCTGTCGCCGCGTTGGCGCGGGCGCTGGGTGAGAACTAAGCCGGGTGGTTGCTCCGCCTCAGCGTGAGCTGCCAGCGCAAGAAACCTGGAGGGGTTCCCATGACCAAACTACGACGGCTACTGCTGCTGCTCGCCGTGTTCGCCATGATCGCGGCCGGCTGTGGCTCCGATGGCGGCGACAGCGACTCGGCATCGACCGATGACGGCGCCACCGACGAATCCGCGGAAGACGATGCGATGGCCGAAGACGACGACGCCATGGCCGAAGACGATGCGATGGCCGAGGACGATGGCGAAGGTCACTCCGGTGGAGCGGCTGACGTCATCGCCGCGTTCATCTACATCGGTCCCCCCGGCGATGCGGGCTGGACCTTTGCTCACGATGAGGGGCGCAAGGCGGCCGAAGCGGCCACCGGCGCCACGACGCTGTTCATCGAGAACGTGCCCGAAGGCACCGAGGACTTCGCCAACGCCGCTCGCGATTTCATCGAAAACGAAGGGGCCAACCTGATCGTCGGTACGTCGTTCGGCTACATGGACGACATGGAGACACTGGCCGGCGAATACCCCGACGTGGTGTTCGAACACATCTCGGGCTTCAAGAGCAACGACTCCAACTTCGGCAACACCTTCGGCCGTATGTACGAGCCCCGCTACCTCTCGGGAATGGCGGCCGCCTCGGTCAGCGAGACCGGTCAGCTCGGCTACGTCGCCGCGTTCCCGATCCCCGAGGTCATCCGGGGCATCAACGCCTTCACCCTCGGCGCTCGTGCCGTGAACCCCGACGCCACCGTCGAAGTCAACTGGACCGCCACCTGGTTCGACCCGCCGGTCGAAGGCAACAGCGCCCAGGCGCTGATCGACGCCGGCGCCGATGTCATCGCCATGCACCAGGACTCGACCGCGGCCGGCGAGGTGGCCGAGGCCGCCGGGGTTCGCTGGGTCTCCTACAACTCCGACATGAGCGCCTTCGCTCCCGAAGCCTTCGTCACCGCACCCGTGTGGGACTGGGGCCCGCGCTACACCGCCCTCATCGAAGCGGTGGGCGACGGTAGCTACACGCCGGGTGGGTACTGGGGCGGTCTCTCCGACGGCGTGGTCGACCTGGCACCACTGGCCGATGATGTACCCGCCGATGTCGCAGGCCAGATCGACGACCTGAAGGGCCAGATTGTCGATGGTTCGTTCCACCCGTTCGCCGGTCCGGTCAACGACCAGGACGGCAACGAGGTGATCGCTGACGGGGAGACGCCGGACGACGGAAGCCTGCTCGGCATGGACTACTTCGTCGAGGGTGTCATCGGCTCTGCCGCCGGCTGACCCGCGATCAGCGTGGGGCAGAAGTGGGGAGCCGGGGGCACGTAGTGAGGGAACGGTAAGCGTGGCATCGGAGGCGATGCCCGATGCAGCATCAGAGGATGCGGTACTGCTCCGGGGAATCTGGAAGAGATTCCCCGGAGTGGTGGCCAATGCCGGGGCGAACCTCCGGGTTCGGCGGGGCACGATTCACGCGGTGCTGGGCGAGAACGGCGCCGGGAAATCCACCCTCATGAACGTGTTGTCGGGGGTATATCGCCCCGACGAGGGTGACCTGGTGATCGATGGCCGAGCACGTCGGTTCTCCTCGCCGGCCGATGCCATCGCCGCCGGGGTGGGCATGGTGCATCAGGAGTTCCGGCTTGTGCCGACGTTCACGGTCGCCGAGAACGTGGTGCTGGGCGCATCGCCGCTGCGCATCGACAAGCGCGACATCAGTGCCCGGGTCGACGCCCTCGCCGACCAGTACGGCCTGGCAGCCGACCCGACCCGACCGGTGTGGCAGCTGTCGATGGGCGAACGGCAGCGGGTGGAGATTCTGAAGGCGCTGTGGCGAGATGCCCGGGTGCTGATCCTCGACGAGCCAACGGCGGTGCTGACGCCCGCGGAGGCCGACGAGCTGGGCGGCATCATCCGTCGTATGGCCGACGAGGGCCGCTCGGTGATCTTCATCAGCCACAAGCTCGACGAGGTCAAGGCGTTTTGTGACGAAGCCACCGTGCTGCGCGGCGGCAAGACCGTCGCCGAATCGCTGGACGTGCGCGAGATCGAACCCACGCGTATGGCCGAACTGATGGTGGGCGACGCCGGGGCCAGCGTGGCCGAGCGCCCGGCGCCGCACCCGGTCGGGAAACCGGTGCTCGAACTGCGGGGCGTCAACGCGCTCGGTTCGCGGGGGCTGCCCGCGCTGATCGACGCCGATCTCACGGTGAACGAAGGCGAGATCGTCGGCATCGCCGGCGTCTCCGGCAACGGCCAACGCGAGCTGGCCGATGTGGTGGCCGGGCTCACCCCGACCACATCGGGCTCGATCGTCCTCGCCGGCGTCGACGTCGCCGGCCGCCCGCCTCGAGTCCGCTTCAAAGCCGGCCTCGCGTACATCCCCGAGGACCGCCTCGGTGTCGGGCTCGCACCCGCACTTTCGGTCGTCGACAACGCCATCCTGCGCAGCTACCGAGCGCATCGACGCGGGCCGCTGTTGGCGGTCGAGCGGTGCAAGCGGTTCTGCGAAGGGCTGGTCGAAAAATTCGGCGTAAAGGTCGGCAACGTCGACGATCGCATCGGTTCGCTGTCGGGTGGCAACCTGCAGCGGTTGCTGCTGGGGCGGGAGCTGTCGGGCGAACCCCGGCTGGTCTTGGCCGCCCAACCCACCCGCGGGCTCGACGTGCAGGGTGTTCGGGCGATTCAACAGCTACTCGTCGACCAGCGAGACGCCGACACCGGGGTGTTGTTGATCAGTGAGGATCTCGACGAGTTGTTGACGCTGGCGGATCGCCTCTTCGTCATGTCGGAGGGCCGTCTTCTGGCCGAGTTCGATCCCACCACCGCGACCCGGGCGGAGATCGGCGCGGCCATGGCCGGTGCCGACGGAGCCATGCGGTGAAGCGGCCGGTGCTCGTCCGACGCGACCGGGTCCTACCTGGCAGCCAGGCGTTCGCGTTCGTCGCAGGGCTGGTGGTCGCGCTGCTGTTCGGGGCGATCCTGCTCATCGCGTCGGGTCACGACCCGATCGAGGTCTACGGGCGCATGTGGAGTTCTTCGTTCGGCAGCACGAACGGTCTCGGGCGCACCTTCAACCGCGCCGTGCCGCTCGCCCTGGCCGGTCTGGCGGTCGCCATCGCCGGGACGATGGGTCTGTGGAACATCGGGGCCGAGGGGCAGATTCTGGCCGGTGCTCTTGGCGCGGCCTGGGTTGCTCGCATCGGCGAGACCTGGTCGAGCCCGGCGTTGATTACCGCGATGTTGGTCGCCGGCACGATCGCCGGGCTGGTTTGGGCGCTCGGCCCGGCGCTGGCCAAGGCCGGGCTGGGGGTGAACGAGATCATCACCACGCTGATGTTGAACGAGGTGGCGGTTCGGGTCGTTCGCTATCTGCTGAACGGTGCCTGGAAGGACCCGGCGTCGCTGAATTTCCCGGTCGCGCCGAAGTTGCCCGAGGCCGCCCGGCTGCCGGGCCTGTTCGGTCGAGCGCACCTCGGTGTCGTGATCGCGCTCGTCGTCATCGCCCTCGTGGCCGTCGTGGTCAACCGTTCGGCGTGGGGGTACGAGTTGCGCATCGCGGGGTCATCGGGCCCTGCGGCGGCGTACGCCGGGATCTCGCTGAAGCGCAAGATTCTCACCGTGTTGCTCGTCTCCGGTGCCATCGCCGGGTTGGGTGGCGCCATCGAACTCACGGGCAACGCGGAGCGCATTACCGAGGGCATCTCCAACGGGTACGGCTTCGCCGGGATCATCGTCGCCGCGCTGGCATTGATGCGGCCGTGGGCGATCCCTGCGGTGGCGGTCGTGTTCGGCGCGGTGCAGGTGGGTGGTAGCTCGATCCAGACGCTCGGCGTCCCGGCGTCGGTGGCCGACATTCTCCAGGCGCTGATCCTGGCCGGCGCCCTGATCGCCGGGGTCTTGATGGCCTACCGCGTGCGGTGGGTGTCGACCCGGGCGCAGGACCCGTCGGGCGATGGGCTGGAGGCGGTGGCCGGTGTCTGAGGCGTCGATCATCGGGCTGTTCGTCTTCACCATCCGCTTCGCGGTGTTGTTGTATCTCGCGGCGTTGGGCGAAGTGATAGCCGAGCGGGCGGGTGTGCTCAACCTTGGGGTCGAGGGCATGATGGCGATGGGTGCCGTGTCGGGTTTTCTCGTAGGCCTGGAGACCGGAAACCCGTGGCTGGCCCTGATCGCCGGCATCATCGTCGGCGCGCTGACGTCCGGTTTGCACGCCCTGCTGTCGGTGGTGCTCGGAGCGGACCAGGTCGTGAGCGGCCTGGCCCTCACCATCTTTGGGCTCGCGCTGGCGGCGTTCATCGGTAAGGACAAGGTGGGCACACCGCCGGAAGGCACGTTCGAGCCGTTGCCCGTGCCCGGGTTGAGTGAGATTCCCTGGGTGGGCGAGATCTTCTTTCAGCAACCGCCGGTGGTGTACCTGACGGCGTTGGCGGGGCTGGGTGCGTGGTACGTGCTGAACCGCACACGCGTTGGCTTGGGGCTGCGAGCGGCCGGGGAGTCGGCCGCCACCGCGGACGCCGCGGGGCACTCGGTGGTTGGTCTCCGGGTCGGTGCGGTGATGGTGGGCGGCGCCTTCGCCGGGGCATCCGGGGCCTATCTGTCGTTGTCGCTGGCGCCCGGCTGGACCGAGGGCATGACCGCGGGGCGGGGCTGGATTGCGGTGGCGCTGGTGATCTTCGGGGCATGGAGCCCCGGGCGGGCGGCATTGGGCGCGTTGTTGTTCGGTGCCACGCTGGCGCTCGAACCCCGGCTCCAAACGTTCGGCGTCGACATCTCGCCGATCCTGTTGTCGATGCTGCCTTACCTGCTGACGATCGCCGCGCTGTTGTTGTTGTCGATCCGTTCGCGCAACCGCCCCTCGCCCGCTCCCGCCGCCATTGGCATCCCCTACCGCCGCGAAGAGCGCTAGCCAACCCAACCTGACCCTGTCTTCCCCCGCCGCGACCGCTCTGGTGCCTGGCACCAGAGTGCCCGTCGTCAGCAGGTGAAGCCGGCTTCGGTGCAGGCGGCCTGGACGTCGGCGAGCACCGCGGCGCCGTTGGCGGCTGCGACTGCGGCGGAGGGATCGAGCGGGGCGGCGGGGGTGGTCGTCGGGGGTGCGGTGGTGGCGGCGGAGTCGGGCGGGGGAGGGTTGACCAGGTCGAGGCGCATCTTGAGGCGCAGCACTCGGTGGGCGCTGGCGTCGAGCCGTTCCATGGAGATCCGGCCGCTCGCCACCGCGTCGACGATCACCTGATGGGCAGCGGCCGGGTCGGGCGGCGTGAGGAGGATGTCGGCGCCCGCATCGATAGCGCCGAGCACCTGGTCGGTGACCGACAGATTCTGCACCGGCCGCATCCCCGCCAGGTCGTCGGTGATGACCACCCCGTCGTAGCCGAGGTCGCCGCGCAGGAGCCGGGTGATCACTTCCGGCGAGAGCGTTGCCGGTCGGGGGTCGGCGGAGTCGAGGCCGGTGACGTACAGGTGCCCCACCATCACCAGTTCGGTGCCGGCAGCGATCGCCGCATCGAATGCCAGCCGATCGGTCGCGTCCCAGTCCTCGCGGGATTTCTCGATGATGGGGAGCTGGCGATGGCTGTCGACCGCGGTCGGACCGTGGCCGGGGAAGTGCTTCGCCGTGGCACCCACCCCCACGGCCTGGAGGCCGCGGGTGGCCGCTGCGGTGAGCGCCGCGCCGATTACCGGGTCGGCGCTGAAGGATCGGTTGCGGATAGCGCCCTGGTTTCCCACGACGTTCACGTCGGCCACCGGTGCCAGGTCGACATTGAACCCCAGGGCCGCCAGCTCGGCGCCCATCGCGGTGTAGCTCGCCTCCACGAGCGCGACGGCTCGGTCGAGCCCCAGGCTCTCGGCGAGACGGCCGTACCGCTGGGCGGGTGGGAACACGGTGATGCCGGGGCTGTTCACCTGCTGGACGGGCGCACCCTCCTGGTCGGTGGTGATGAGCAGCCCTACCCCGCCCGCGGCATCCTGCAGTTGGCCGGTGAGCGCGGCGGTGGCATCGATCGTCGTCACGTTGCCGGACCGGCTGGTGAGAAACACCGTGCCGACCGTGCCGGAACCGACCAGGTTCAAGACGTTGGCGTCGGGGGATCCGCTGAACTGCATCGCCAGCAACTGGCCGGCCTTTTGTTCGACGCTGAGTCCGGCGAGCACCTGGGCTACCAATTCGTCCTCGGTTGGGGGAGGGGTCGTCGTGGTCGGCGGCAGGGTTGGTACCAGCGTTGTCGAGCCGATGGTCGAGCTCGTCGCGGCCGGGCCGGGAGCGACCAGAGTCGGTTCGTCGACCGGCGCCTCGGTGAGGATGAGGACGCCGGCGACGGCCGCGACGACCAGAGCGATGGTGACTGCAGCTCGGGCGAACACGTGGCGCCGGCTAGCTGAGGGCGGCCGTCATGGCGGCCGGCCGGCCGGCGATGACACCATCGACGCCGTACCCGATCAGCGTCCGGTAGAACGCCTCGTTCTCCTGGGTCGATGCGTCGTCGGGCCAGACCCACACGACGAATCCCTCGGCCTTGGCCCGGGCGACGTTCTCCGCGTTGACCACCTCGATTCCGAACTGAAACGGCGGCACCTGCAGGATCTTGAAATGGGGTTCGAGGGTGGCACCGTTCAAAAACCAGCTCACCAGCCGATCGAGTCCGGGGCTGACCGCCACGTCCGGCGCTGCCGCATGGAAGGCGTCGATCACCGCGTCGTCGAACGACGCGACCGCCACGGTGTCGGTCCGACCGAGCTCCTCGATCTCTCGGGCGAGGGCTTCGGCTACGGCGATGGCGACCGCTCGATCACCGCCCTTGATCTCGACATCGAGAATGAAGTCGGGGAAGGCGGTCGCGACCTCCCGAAAGGTCGGCACCCGGAAGTCATCGGCACTGAAGCCGGCCGGTGGTTCGACCTCGCCGGTGCGAATCCCGCGGTAGATGTACTCGCTCTCGGGCCGGTCCTGGCACGGCCAGCATTCCGGCGAGAACCAGTAGGCGTTGTCGAGGGCCTGAATCTCGGCCAGCGTCAACTGGTTGACCGGGCCGGTGGTCTCCGTCGTCTTGTCGACGGTGTCGTCGTGTTGCACCACGAGCACCCCGTCGGCGGTGAGCAACACGTCCAGCTCCAACGCGTCCGCTCCGGCGGCCACCGCTTGGCGGAAGGCGAACATCGTCGAGTGCGGAGCATCCTGATCGCCGCCGGCATGAGCGAGGTTGAGGACGTCGCCGCGGGCGATGACCTCGTCGATCGTCGGGGCGGTGACGGCAGGTATCGCGGGGTCGGTGTCGAGTGGTGGCGCGTCGGGGGCCGGTGGTGGGTTAGGTGCGGGCGGAGCGGCGGGTGGGGTCGCGTCGGCGCCGGCAGTGCTGGTGGTGGAGCCGGTGTCGGTGGTGTTGGTCGGCGGAGCCGTGTTGTCGGGTGTCTCCGGCTCGGCGGCGTCGCCGTCATTCGTGGCGTCACCGGTGTCCGTGTTGTCGCCGTTGTCCGGGTTGTCTGTTCCGGAGTCGGGTTCGGAGTCGGAGGACCCGTCGTCCCCGGCCAGCGGCACCGTGGTGCGGACCGGTTCATCAGAACCGTCCTCGCCGTCGTCATCCCCGCTCGCATCGCCGTCGTCCTCCGGTGCACCGTCATCGGTACCTCCGGCCTCGCCCGCGTCAGCGCCCTCGGCGTCGGCGGGCCCGGTCGCACTCGGGTCGTCGCTGCCGCAGGCTCCGGCCAACAGGGCGAACGTAAGACCGAGGGCGATGGCGATTCGGCGCATGCCGACACGGTACCCGGCAGGCTCGGGGTCGTCGTAGTCGCCTCGGTGTCGCCCTAGCTGAAGAAGTCGGCGGTTACCCGAAATCCGCAGGCGGCGTCGACCGCGTCGTCGAAGTCCGAGATCTGGGATCGCTGTTGGTCGGTGGCGACCGTGGACGGGTCGATCTTGAAGTCCATCACCAGGGTGTCGATGGCCAGGGCTCCGGCCACGATCACCGGGTCGTCGGCCCGCTGGAGCGGCCCGAGCACGCTGGCGAGTGCGATCGTGTTTTCGTTCGGTCCCAGACCGGCGAGGGCCGCCGCGTCGTCACACCACACCGGTGCCGGTGCCTCGGTGGTGGTGGGGGCGGGTGGAGCCGTGGTCGCCGGACCGAGTCGGAACTCGGTGGTCGGAGGTGCACCGCCAGGAAGTCCATCGCCCGCGGGGACCGTCGCGTCGGAGAACCCGACGTTGGAGTCGTCGGGCAGAGCGGTCAGGCGAGGTTGGGTGCCGCAGGCCGCGAGCAGCACCAGCAGACCGATGAAAATCGGCAGCAGGCGCAGGGCGCGAGAAGGGCGGACACGAGACATAAGGCTCAATCGGAACCGTGGGCGTGAACTTGAGAGGGCCCCGATGGGAATCGGCGAGATCACCCGAGATGGCGGGGATTCTCCCGCTGGGCGTACGGTGGCGCGACGAGCGAGGAGACCCGTGACCACCAGCGAAACCCCGTCCACCACCGCCGCCGAGCTGTCGCCGGAGGACCATCAGCGGGCCCTCGGTGCGCTCGCCGAGATCTTCTTGACCGACGAAGGGATCGCCGACCCGTACAGCCGCTACGCCGTGCTGCACGAGGTCGCTCCCGTCCTGCCGAGCCTCGACGGTTCGTTGATCCTGTCGCGCTTCGACGACTGCCAGGCGCTGTTGCGCGACAACCGCTTCGGGAAGAACTTCGATCCCGATCGCGAGGTGCCGGGAACCGGCGAGAACGACTCCGAGGTCATTGCCTTTCGTCGCAAACGGGCGGAGGAGCAAAAGGGCCGGCCCCAATCCATGCTCGGCCTCAACCCGCCCGAGCACACCCGAATTCGGGGGCTGGTCAGCCGGGCGTTCACCCCGCGCCGGGTCGACAAGCTGCGCGGCCACATCGAGGACCTGGCCGAGGAACGCTTCGACGTCATGGCCGAGCTCGGCGAGTTCGATGTACTCGAGGAGCTCGGGTTCCCGCTCCCGGTCGCGGTGATCGGCGAACTGGTGGGGGTGCCGCGCGAAGACTGGCCGTCGTTCCGCTCCTCGGTGACGGCGATGACCGCGACCCTTGAAGCGGGCGCCGGGATCGAAGATCTCCGAGCCGCCGACACCGCCGGCCGGGAGGTCTGGGAGTACTTCATCGATCTCGTTGCCGAGAAGCGCAAAAACCCCGCCGATGATCTGATGTCGGGGATGATCGAAGCCACGTTCGAAGAGGACGGCGATCGGCTGAACGACGACGAGATCATCGCCCAGGCCGTGCTGATGTTTGCGGCCGGTTTCGAGACGACGACCAACCTGATCGGCAATGGCGTCGCCGCCCTGTTGACCCATCCCGACGAGTTCACCAAGGTGCGCGCCGATCCCGGCCTCGTGCCCTCGGCCGTGGAGGAGATTCTGCGGTGGGACAGTCCGGTGCAGCTCGACGGCCGCTCGTCGATGGAGCTCGCCGACGTCGCCGGCCGCACGGTCGAACCCAACCAGCGGGTTCTCACCCTATTGGGTGCCGCCAATCGCGACCCGCTGCGCTTCACCGACCCCGACCGGTTCGACGTCACCCGCGATGAGGGCGCCCCGATGAGCTTTGCGTCGGGCATTCACTTCTGTCTCGGTGCCAACCTCGCCCGAGTGGAAGGCCAGGTCGTACTGGAGGGCCTGATCCGCCGGTTCTCCTCGATCGAGCTCAACGGCGAACTACACCAGCGCAAACGCATGACCCTGCGCGGCTACGAGGCCGTTCCGGTGACGGTCGTACCCGCGTAACGTGGCGGAACACGCGCGAACCCCACTCCTCGGCCAAAAGATCGCCATCACCGGGCTAACCGGTCAGGTCGCCGGACCCGTGGCGACCGCGCTGGCGGCCGACAACGAGGTCTACGGCCTCGCCCGGTTCTCGAATCCGACGCGGCGAGATGAGCTCACCGATGCCGGTGTTCGATGCATCACCGCCGACCTTGCGGCCGGGGACTTTGGCGCCCTGCCGAGCGATATCGACGTTGTGCTGCACTTCGCGGTGGCCAAGTCCGCCGATTGGGATGCCGACCAGCGGGCGAACGTCGAGGGCACCGGGTTGTTGTACCAACACTGCCGGAATGCGCGGGCCGTGCTGCACTGCTCGTCGACCGCCGTGTACCAGCCCGACGGGCATCGGCGCTTCGCGGAAACCGACCCGCTCGGCGACAACCACCGGGTGCCGGCCATGTCCTTTATGCCGACCTATTCCATTCTCAAGATTGCCGCCGAAGGCGTCGCGCGGTTCTGTGCTCGGGCGTTCGACCTGCCGGTAACCATCGCTCGGCTGAACGTGCCGTATGGCCGTTCGGGCGGGTGGCCGCTTTTCCAGTTGGCCCAGGTGCTCGCCGACGACCCGATAGCGGTTCACACCAATTCACCCAGTCGCTTCAACCCCATCCACGACGACGACATTCTCGCCACCGTTCCGGCGCTGGTTGCGGCGGCGTCGACGTCGCCGACGATCGTCAACTGGGCAGGGGTCGACGAGGTCAGCATCGAAGAGTGGTGCGGGTATCTCGGGGAGCTCACCGGGAAGTCGCCAACCTTCGTCGAGACCGACGATGCCCTCGAGAGCGTGGCTGTCGACACGACGCGGATGGTCGAGCTCATCGGCCCGACATCGGTGCCGTGGCGCGACGGGATGCGCTCGATGGTCGAGCAGTTCTACCCCGACGCGCTCATCGCATCGAGCTGAGCTCGCCGGTCGCGGTCAGGCGTCGACCGCGTGGGCCCGAAGTTCGTCGAGGCTCGCCCATTCGAGCGCCAGAGCGTGGGTGGCTTCGAGGACGACGGGCGGTGCCATGCCGGCGTCGAAGGCGTCCTTCCAGCGGCTTGCACACAGGCACCAGCGGTCGCCCGGAACGAGCCCGTCGAAGCCGTACTGCGGCATCGGGGTCGACAGGTCGTTGCCCGCCGCCTTGGAGAACTCCAGAAATTCGGCGGTGACCTGAGCGCACACGACGTGGACGCCCCTGTCCTCGGCGCCGGTGTCACAGCAGCCGGTCCGGTAGAAGCCGGTCATCGGGGAGGTGCAGCACACCGCCAGTTCGTCGCCGAGCACGTTCTGAGCCATGCACCAGCCAAGCACGCCTGCGCCCCCGCGTGAAGCCGACCGGTCGGCCGGGCTGACCAGCGACATCGCATCGTTTCCCTCCAGATCCAAAACGGGCAAGAATGCCGCATGATCCACAACCCCCTCCGTCGCCTGGTCGGCACCGATGAAGTTGCGCTGGGCGCCTGGAGCTCGATACCGGGAGCCTTCAGCGCCGAGATCATGAGCCGGAGCGGCTTCGACTACGTGTGCGTCGACGCACAACACGGCGTCATCGACTACGCCGCGGCGGCCGACATGATCCAGGCGATCGAGGTGGGCGGATCGTGCCCGCTCGTGCGGGTGCCGTGGAATGAGCCGTCCTTCATCGGCAAAGTGCTCGACGCCGGGGCGTTGGGCGTGATCGTACCGATGGTGAACTCGGCCGAGGAAGCCGCCGCCGCGGCATCGGCGGTTCGTTACCCGCCCCTCGGGGCCCGTAGTTGGGGCCCCACCCGGGCCAAGCTCGCCCACGACTACACGCCGGCGGGTGCCAACGAGGCCCTGTTGTGCATCGCCATGGTCGAGACGGCCGAAGCGCTCGACAATGTCGATGCCATCGCGTCGACGCCGGGGATCGACGGCCTCTACGTCGGCCCGTCGGACCTGTCGATCTCGCTGGGTCTGGCACCGGGCAACAACGATGACGACGAGACATTCGCCGCGGCCATCGCCGCCATCTCCACCGCGGCGGCCAACGCCGGGGTCTTCGCCGGCATCCACTCCAACGTCGACGTCGCGCCCCTCCGACTCGAGCAGGGGTACCGGTTCGTGACCGTGTCGTCCGACGCGGTGGCCCTTCGTGCCGCGGCGACCGCCGAGCTCGCCCGGATGCGCGGCACCGAATCCAGCACCGACCAGGGGGATGGTTACTGATGAGCATCAAGGTCACCGTCGAAGAACTGCCCGGCGTGCTCGCCGAGTTGGACGGTCAGCCGTTCCTGGCCACCACCTCGGCCACCGGGGGCCCGAAGATCACCCACGTACCCTTGTCGGTCGCCGAGGACGGGTCGATGCGGGCACCGGTCGGCAAAGGTACGGCCAACAACATCGCCGACCGCGCCGAGGTCACGTTGTTGTGGCCGGGAAGCGACGATGCGTCGATGAGCCTGCTGGTCGATGCGATCGCCTCGGTCGAGGCGGACGCCGACGGGTCCGTCGCCGTGTTCACGGCCACGGGGGCGGTCTGGCACCGCCCGGCCGCCGCCCCGACCTGCTAGCGCATCGGCTTCCCACCCCGCCCGTCCGGCGCGACGCGGCCGTCACCGCCTCACTAGGTTGGGCGCATGGCCGACTCTCCCGCAACCTCCTCTGACATCGCCGCGTCCGCACCCTGGGCGGCGCTCACCGACCACGCCGCTGAGCTGAAGCCTCAGCACCTACGCGAGCTGTTCGCGGTCGACCCCTCCCGCGGTGAGTCCATGCGGTTCACGGTCGGCAGCTCCGATCGCGCGATCGATTTCGACTACGCCAAACAGCGGCTCACCTCCGAGACGGTGGGACTGCTGGCCGACCTCGCCGACCATGTGGATCTGCGGGGGCGCATCGCCGCCATGATGTCCGGTGCCGTGGTCAACCCCACCGAAGGGCGACCGGCACTGCATACCGCGCTGCGCGCCCCGTCCGACGCGGTCATCGAGGTGGATGGCGTCAACGTCGTGCCCGCGGTACACGACGTGCTCGCTCGCCTCGGCGCATTCGCCGAGCGGGTGCGCTCGGGTGCATGGCTCGGGTTCACCGGCAAGCCGGTCCGGCACGTGATCAACGTCGGTATCGGCGGCTCCGACCTCGGTCCGGCGATGGCCTACCAGGCGCTCGCCCACGTGGCCGACCCCTCGCTCGACATGCACTTCGTGTCGAACGTCGACGGGGCCGACGTGGCGGGCACCCTGGCGGTGTGTGACCCGGAACAGACGCTGGTGATCGTCGCCTCGAAGTCCTTTGGCACGATCGAGACCCTCACCAACGCGCAGAGCTGTCGCGAGTGGTTGCTCGCCGCCCTTGGCGACGAAGCAGCGGTGGCCAACCACTTCGTGGCCGTGTCGACCAACGCCGAGCGGGTGGCGGCCTTCGGCATCGACACCGACAACATGTTCGGATTCTGGGATTGGGTGGGCGGCCGTTACTCGGTCGATTCGGCGATCGGACTGAGCCTGATGCTGGCGATCGGTCCACCGGCGTTCGCCGACTTTCTCGCCGGCTTCCGCGCCATGGACGAGCACTATCGCGACGCGCCGTGGGCCGAGAACATGCCGGCGCTGATGGGTCTCATCGGCATCTGGTACCGGAACTTCTTCGACTTCGGCACCCAGGCGGTGCTGCCGTACAGCGATCGCCTCGCTCGGTTCCCGGCGTACCTGCAGCAGCTCGACATGGAGAGCAACGGCAAGTCGACCACCCTGGACGGCCGGGTCGTTTCGGTCGAGACCGGTCCCATCGTGTGGGGCGAGCCGGGCACCAACGGCCAGCACGCGTTCTACCAACTCATCCATCAGGGCACGACCATCATCCCCAGCGACTTCATCGGTTTCGCCCGCCCGGTGGCCGACCCCGGCGGTCGGCACCACGACCAGTTGATGGCCAACTTCTTTGCCCAGACCGAGGCGTTGGCCTTCGGTCGCACCGCGGCGGAGGTTGCCGCCGAAGGCGTCGCCGCCGAACTGGTGCCCCACAAGGCCTTCGGGGGGAACCGACCATCGTCGACGATTCTGGGGGTGGAGCTCTCACCCCACACGCTCGGGATGTTGATCGCCGCGTACGAGCACAAGGTGTTCACCCAGGCCGTGGTGTGGGGCGTCAATCCGTTCGATCAGTGGGGGGTCGAGCTCGGCAAGGTGCTCGCCACGGCGATCACCGCGGAACTCGAAGCTTCCGCTGCCGACTTCGCCGACGGTGCGTCGCTGCCCCACGACAGTTCGACCAACGCGCTGATCCGCCGGTACCGCGAACTGCGCTGAGCGCCGGGTTTCCTACGTCGCCTAGGCGTCGACCAGGTGGTCGGTGTCCTCGCCGGCGTTGCCGGTGTCATCGTCGGCGTTGCCGGTGTCATCGTCGGTGAACATCGACGGCAGGATGGTCTCGTCCTCGGTCGGCGGCGAGGCGAACGGCCGCTCGTTCTCGCGGCGGAAGGTGAACACGGCCCCGCCGATGAGCAACAGGGCAAGACCGGCGGCGGCCGCATCGAGCCAGTAGTGGTTGGCAGTCGCCATGATCGAGACCAGCATGAGCACCGGGTGGAGCACGGCGACAAAGCGCCACCGCGAACGGAACGCCAGCAGCACACCCCAGGCCGCGATGACCGCGTAGCCGAAGTGCAACGACGGCATGGCGGCGAACTGGTTGGCCGCCCCGACGTCGGGGCTGCCGTAGATGGCCGGGCCATAGGATTTGAGCGTGTCGACGAAGCCGTACCCCGACAACATCCGCGGCGGGGCGAGGGGAAAGGCGACGTGCACGACGAGGGCGGTGATGGTGACACCGACGAACACGAGCCGGATCCGGCTGTAGACATTCGGACGGCGCAGGTACAGCCAGAACATGACGGCGATGGTGACCGCGAAGTGCGACGCGACGTAGTAGCGGTTGATCAGATGGATCAGGTGGTCGGACTGCAACACCAGCTCTTGCAGCTTGTGCTCGAAGGCGAGGCCGACCGACCGCTCGAAATCGATCACCCTGCGGGCGTTTTCGTAGGCCGGGCCGGCGGCGTCGCGGGCGAGGTAGCGCACGTACTTGTACGACAGGATCATCGACCCGATGAGCATGACTTCCCACAGGAAGCGGTAGCCGAGACGGCCCCGCCACCAGCGCGCGTAGAGCGGAGACATCGTAGAGCTTCTCGTCGCGTGAACCGCTGACATGTTCGCTTCTACCTCCCGTCTTGCGTGGAGCTGTTCAGCCTGCTGGTGACCTGATCTATTCCCGTAGCGTCGTCATCGAGATTTCTCCGGTATGACATGATCCCACCGGATCGCTCCTCACCGCCAGGGTGAAAAGACCCAGATTCGTAACATAGCAAACCACGATATGCCCGAAAATCGGGTTCACGCGGCGAATTCTCCGGCCGGCGGCGATCGCCCGTTGGTTTGCGACTAGCTTCCGGCGATGGCCAAACGGGCGTCCGAACACGAAGTGCTGGCCGTCTGCGCCCCCGGTCTGGAGCGCATGCTCCAGGACGAACTGCGGGGCCTCGGGTTCTTTACCGGGCGACGCATCCGGGGCGGAGTTGAAGCGCGGGCGACCACTCGGGCGATATACGACGCCAACGTCTGGAGTCGCCTGGCGAGCCGTATCACCGTGCGCGTCGACAGCTTTCCCGCCCAGAATTTCGATCAGCTCACCCGGTGGGCCGACGGCTTCGACTGGTCGCCCTGGGTGGGCGATGACACCCATATCGACTTCCGCGTGTCGTCGGCCCAGTCCCAGCTCTTCCACACCGGTGCGATCGCCGAACGGCTGGTCGAGCACTCGCCGGGAGTCGCCGCCGACCTGGCCTCGATGACCCAGACCGTCATCGTGCGGGCGTACAAGGATCGGTTCACCGTCAGCATGGATACCAGCGGCGAAGGACTCCATCGCCGAGGTTGGCGCGGTCCCGTGGCCAAGGCCCCCATCCGACCGACGTTGGCCGCAGCACTGCTCACCGCCGCAGGCTTTGACGGGTCCGGTCCGGTCGTCGACCCCTTCTGTGGTTCGGGCACGATCGTGATCGAAGCGGCGCGCTGGGCCCGCGGACTCCCACCCGGTTCGCGCCGCTATCGGTTCCAGGACTGGCCGACGTTCGAGGGCGGCACCTGGGCCAGCGTCAACGCTTCGATCGCGGCGGCGACGGCCGAGCCGCGAGCCATCTCGTTCGCCATGGTGGGCCGCGATCGTGATGCCGGTGCGGTGGCCGCCGCCTCCGCCAACGCGGATGCGGCCGAGGTCGCCGACGTCATCGATGTGGCCGAAGCGGCGGTGTCGGACCTCACCGCGCCCGCCGGTGCATCGGGCTGGCTGGTCACCAACCCGCCATACGGCAAGCGGGTCGGCGGCGACGACCTCCGCAACCTCTACGCCCGCCTCGGGGCGGTGGCGCAGGCCGAATTCGCTGGATGGACCGCCGCGATGGTGGTCGACGACACCCGCCTGGCGTCCCACGCCGGGCTCACGCTCGGCGAGGCGTTCGCCACGATGTCGGGTGGCCTGCAGGTGACGGGGCTCACCGGCTCGATCTAGCCTCGCGAGGCGCCCGAAAACTACGGGCGCACACCACACCACACGGGGGCACTGACGTGGGGGCACCGAGCACCGACACCAACAACTTCGACTTCTACGATCCCGACGGTTACGTCGAGGGTCCGCCGCACGAGGTGTTCGAACAGTTGCGGGCGAGCGAGCCGGTCGTGTGGCATCCAATGCCGACCGACGGCGAGCATCGGGGCGACGGCTATTGGGCGGTGCTGCGCCACCACGACGTCGTCGAGGTTTCGAAGCACCCCAAGGTGTTCTCGGCCGAGCTCGGGGGCGTCGTGCTCGAAGACCTCGATCCTTCGAGTCTTGCCGCCATGCGCAACATGTTGTTGGCCATGGATCCCCCTCGCCACATCGATCATCGGCGCAACGTTTCGCCCAAGTTCCGGGTGCGCGTCATCGCCGCCATGGAGGAACGGATCCGCCAGATCTGTCGCGAGATCATGGATCGGGCCGCGGCGCTGCAGGCCGAGCGCGGCGAAGTCGACTTCGTGCACGACGTGGCCGCCCATCTGCCTGCGCAGGTCATCGGTGAGTTGATGGGTCTGCCCGTGGAGGACTGGCCGCGCATTCACGCCCTCGCCGAACGGAACTCGGGCGGGCAGGATCCCGACATCAACCCCGACGCGGGTGAAGCCAACAGCGGTTCGAGCGCATCGATCGAGATGGCCATGTACGCCATCGAGCACGCCAACCGACGCCGTCAGGAACCCGTACGCGACGATCTCACCTCGCTGCTGCTCGAAAGTGAGGTCGATGGGCGCCCCATGAACGACGTCGAGTTCGGCAGCTTCTTCGTGCAGCTGGTTACCGCTGGCAACGATACGACCCGAACAATGCTGTCCTCGGGGCTGCACGCGTTCCTCGATCACCCCGAGCAGATGGCGGCGGTGCGGGCCGATCTCACGCTGCTCCCCGGCGCGATCGAAGAGGTGCTGCGGTGGGCGAACCCGCTGCACTACTTCCGGCGCACCACTACCGAAGCCACCGAGATCGGGGGCGTGGCGATCGCCGCAGGTCAGAAGGTGGGTCTGATGTATACGTCGGCCAACCGCGACGAGGAGGTCTTCGAGGACCCGCACCGATTCGACATCACCCGGGACCCGAATCCGCACCTGTCGTTCGGTGTCGCCCAACATTTCTGCCTGGGAGCCCATCTGGCTCGGCTCGAAGGACGGGTCTTCTTCGAGGAACTGTTCGGCCGGTTTGGCGCGATCGAACAGCGGGGACCCGCCCTGCGCCAGCGGTCGAATCTGAACAACTCCCTCAAAGCGTTGCCGGTGGCTCTATCGTCGTAGAAGCGCGTCGAGCGCCCGCCGAGTCCCACCCCTGGAGAATCATGTCCGACACCCCTCAGCCCGCCGCCGAAAACGCTGCCGCTCCGGCCGCGACCACTCCGGCCCCGGCCGCCGCGCCGAACTCCATCAGCGACCCCGCCAAGCTCATCCGGCTCGGCACGATGGCCCAGACGCTCATGGCCGAGGTTCGGGAGATGCCCGACGACGAGGAAGGCCGGTTGGCGCTGGCCCGGATTCATCGCGAGACCCGCGAGGAGCTCGAGACCGTGCTCTCCCCCGACCTCATCGAGGAGCTGCAGGAGTTCACCGCGTGCTGCGACGACGACGGCGTCCCGAGCGCCGGTGAGCTGCGCGTGGCCCAGGCTCAGCTGGTCGGCTGGCTACAGGGACTGATGCAGGGACTGCAGGCGAGCTTTGCCGCCCAGCAGGCCATGGCCGCGCAGCAACTCGCCGAGTTGCGCCCGGGCGCCCAACAAGGTGGTGGCCAGACCGCTTCGGGTCCGCCGCCGGGCGGCGTCTACCTGTAACCGCTCGACGCACCGCGTCGCGTTACAGCAGGGCCTGCACCGTTTCGATGGTGTCGGCGTCGGCCGGTTTCTTGTCGGGCCGATATCCCTTCACCCGGGCGAACCGTAAGGCGACGCCTCCGGGGTAGCGCGTCGACGATTGGACGCCGTCGACCGCGATCTCGACGACGAGTTCGGGCCGGACGAACACGACGTTGGTGCGCGTCTCGGGCTCGTCGGCGTCGGGTTCGCGCTGACGGGTCTGGAGTTCGTCGGTCTGCCATCGCAACAGGTCGTCGGTAAGACCCTTGAAGGTCTTGCCCACCATCACGAACCCATCCTCGGCTCGGGCACCCAGATGCAGATTCGACAACCATCCCGTGCGGCGCCCGTGCCCCCATTCGGCGGCGAGCACCACGAGGTCGAGGGTGCGGACCGGTTTGACCTTGCGCCACGTCTTACCCCGCCGCCCGGCCAGGTACGGCGAGTCGATTGCCTTGACCATCACCCCTTCGTGGCCTTGGCCGAGGGCGTCGGCTTCGACCCGCTGCGCGACTGCCAGGTCGTCGGTTATCTCACCCGGCATGGCGTGATCGCCGACCAGGGTACGCAGCGCCGTCAGCCGGTCGGCGAGCGGCTGGTCGATGAGATCGGTACCGTCGAGGTGCAACAGGTCGAAGAACCGGGCGTGGAGGGAACGTTCGTAGGCGCCGCGGTCTTCGGTGCCGAACCGGCTGGCGGTGTCCTGGAATCGTTCCGGTCGCTGGTCCTCGTTCAGCCCGATCGCCTCGCCGTCGAGCACGAAGGCGTCGGCGGTGAAGTTACGGGCGAGCGCGACCACTTCGGGCAGCCGGTCGGTTACGTCGTTGAGATTGCGGGTGACCACCAGCACCTGGTCGCCCCGGCGGTGCACCTGCACGCGAATGCCGTCGAGCTTCCATTCGATCGAAACCCGGCCGAGTTCGGCCATGGCGGTCGCCACGTCGGCGGCGGTGGCGGCCAGCATGGGTTGGACGGGGCGGAGCACTTCGAGCCCCACGGCTTCGAGTGCCTCCCGGCCCTGGGTGAGTCCCAGCACGGCGGCGTGGTTGAGGTCGCCGGACAACATGGCGGCTCGCCGAACCACGGCGGCCGGAACTCCGGCGGCCTTGGCGACGCTGTCGGCCATCAAACCGCCGAGTGCGCCCTGGCGGAGCTCGCCGATGAGCAGCCGGCTGATGAACTCCTGCTCGGCGGCGGTGGCGTCGGCGTACAGGGTCGCGAGGTGGTCGGCGCGCGCGGTGGTGGACCCCGGCCCGCTCGCGGCGGCGACCTCGTCGATGGTGGCGTCGAGTCGACCGATGGTGATGCTCGGGCCGGCGGCCGGCGGGACGTCAAGGCCCGACAGCAGGGCCCAGCCCACACCGATCTTGCCCTGGCGGGGCTCGCCCGTGAGCATGCCCACGACCGATTCCACATCGGCTGGCTCGACGCGGCCGAGCAGGTCGGCGAGCAGAGCCGTCTTCTCCGACCGCTTGCTGGTAGCGGCTACCCGGCCCGAGGTCTCGACGAGGTCGTGCAACAACATCGCCGCCATCATGTCCGTTTCCGCCGCCACCGTCGACCGCGCAACCCTTCCCAACCCGTCCCCCGACCGACGGTCACTCTGGTGCCAGGCACCAGAGCGGTCGCGGGCGGCGGAGCTGAGTAGTCTGGTCCGTCATGTCTACGGTTCCCACCGCGGAGCGGCCCCTTCGGCCGGCCTCGCTCGCCCTGCGTCACCTACTCGAGTCGGTCAGCTTGTCGATCTGGGGAACGCCCTGGCACCCAGGGGTCACCGAACTCGGTTGGCGCCTGGCCACCGAACCGGTCGGTGCGGTCGACCTGGGCCCCGGAATCGATACCGCCATGGGCTCGGTCGCCGAAGCTCGCACCGCCCTCGCCTGGTGGGTCGAGCACGGCGAAATGTGGCTCACCGAGTCGCCGGATGGTCTGTCCGAGCTACCGATACCGCACTGGATTGCCAGCCGCACGCCGGTGGAGGAACCCGCGTCCGCCCTCGCCGACCCGAACGTGCAGTTGGCGGTGTCCACCCGCGAAACGCGTTGCGCTCGCTGCGGAACCGACATCTCGATCGGTCAGACGTTCGGATTGGTGCGGGTGCCGAACGGTCCGGCCGGTTGGTGCTGTGAACCGTGTGTGATCGGTTGACTCGCGCCTGATCAACCCGTGATCGTGACGCCGATCGCGGCGGCGGCTTCTTCAAAGAACGCGGCAGCGGCTTCCTCGTCGAGCTTCGCGTTGCGGAACTGCCGGGCGGCGATGACGTCGGCGCCCTTCTGGCGGGTGAGCCACCCGCTGAACTTCGACAACACGCTGCCGGCATGGAACTCATAGGTCATGAAGGCGGCGACCTTCTTGTCGAAGATGGCCGGCATCTTGGCCAACTTGCCGGTATCGCCGGGATGGTGACCGGCGATAACGATGCCGCCGACCCAGGTCCCAACGAACACGAGGTCGGCCTCGGCCAGGGCCTGGTGGTCGACGTTGGTCACCGGCCACATGCCCGCCGACTCGGCTCCGGCCGCCAGGGCGGCGCGGCCGATGAGCTCGGCGCAATGTTTCGTCTTGCCGGTGCGGCTCTGATAGAGCACCACGACCTTCACGGGCGTTCCTCCTGCGTCCTGATGCGTCCCGAGCATAGTTCGCCCGCCGGATCCGGCCGGTACGCTCGCTCGTATTGAAACTCACGCATATTGAAACGACAGCTAGATACATCAAATAGCACCGTCTACACTCACAGGAACTGGGCCTCGTAGAGGCTCTGTTTCACTACGTCCGGCGCCGACCGGCGAGAATCGGGAGACTTTGATGAGCAGGACCCACACCCTGCGGTACGCCATGTTGGCGCTGGCGGCCCTGCTGGCCAGCGTGGTGGCGTTGACTGCGGCGCCCAGCGCCGAGGCTCAGGACGGCGCGGATGTCGTCGTGAGCAAGGCGATCGTCGGCGACGCGGTCGCCGGTGAGGTGGTCAACTTCGTGGTGACCGTCACCAACAACGGGCCGGGCACCGCCACCGGAGTGGTGCTCACCGACACGTTGCCCGCAGGCATGGTGGCCGGAGGTCCCGGCATCGTCAACGGCCTGTGCAAAGGCGAGGGCACCCAGACCATTACCTGTGCGATCGGCGACATGGTTCCCGGCCGAACCGTGACCCTCGGCATGGGCGGCCCGCTGTCGATCGATGCCGCGGGCACGATTACCAACACGGCCACCGCCGCGGTCGACAACGACACCGACCCGAGCAACAACTCGGCGTCGGTGAGCGCGGCGGTCATTCGCTTCGCCGACGTCTCGGTGGCCAAGTCCGGCACCGGGGTCACCGCCACCATCGGTGAAAACACCTCGTGGACCCTTTCGGTGAGCAACGCCGGTCCGGTGCCCGCGACGGGTGTCGTACTCACGGACAACCTTCCGCCGTCACTCCGGTATGTCGCGATCGACTCGAACTGCAATGTGGTGGCCTTCACCCAGATCTCTTGTTCGGTCGGCACGCTTGCCGTCGGCGCGTCGGCCTCGTTCAACCTGACCACCCAGGTGACTTCCGATACGGCCCCGGGCACCGTCACCAATCAGGCGAGCGTCGCCTCGAACGAGACCGATCCGAACCCCGGCAACAACGCGGCATCGGCCAATGTCACCACGGCCCGCGCGGAGAGTCGCCTGGCGGTCGGCAAGGTGGCCACCGTGTCGAACTTCGCCGTCGGCGGCGAGGTCGTCTGGAGCATCGGCGTGAGCAACCCGGGCCCCGAGCCCATCCCCGGCACCATTTCGGTGACCGACACCCTGCCCGCGGGTGTCACCCACACCTACACGCAGTCCAACGGTTTCACCTGTTTCCTGGAGGGGTCGACCGTGAGCTGTGCTCGAGCCGAACCGATTCCCGTCGGCGCGACCTTCACCGTGACGATCGGGTCGCGCATCACCAACGCATCGGCGCCGATCACCAACACGGTGGTCGCCAACGCGCCGGCTCTCGCCAACCCCAGCGCGAGCGCAACGGCGACGGTGCGCACGTCGGGGACCAGCATCAGCGGCGGCGGTCAGACGCCGCCCGCACCCCCGGCTCCGCCGGCCGCACCGCCGGCTCCGCCCGCTCCAGCGCCCCCGGCCGATTCACCGCCGCCTCCCGACCCGGTCGGCGACGACGGCGACCAGCTCGCCAACACCGGGGCCACGACCAACCGGATCGTGCTTCCCGCGCTGGCGTTGCTCGCCCTCGGTGGCGTTGCCCTCATGGGTGAGCGCCGCATCGCCGACGGTCGCGACGTCGAATCGAGCTAGCTCGAAAAGAGTGCCGTCGAATAGAGCCGGTCCAGTCGAGGCGGGGTTGACGGCCGATTAGGGCTGCTCGGGGTCGTAGGTCTGCCAGGGTTCGCCCAGGCGGGTCTGGCCGACACCCGGGCGGCCGTAGTCGCACACACCGTCGGGGAAAACCACGTTGAGTCGGGCGCGCTGCGCCGCGTCGAAGACGATGTCGCCGTAGTCAAAGTCAGCGGTTGGTTGCAGCGCGCACTTCAGTACAAGGGCCTCGACGTTGTCGCCCGCAACCGTGCGGGGGTCGCCCGCCACGGGAAGGTCGCACTGGCCGCTCGTGGCGTCGGCGCCGGCGGATCCGCCGCCGACACCGATGCACCGGTCCGCCGCGGCGGCCGGACGTTGTTCGGCCAGTTCGGTGCGCAGCGAGTCGCCGTCGGATCCGATCAGGGCGGTGGCCCACTCGTCGAGCGCGTCGACCGCCTGGAGCTCGAAGCTGCGTCCGACGACCGCCGGCGGTGTCTCGTTGTAGGCGAGCAGCGCCTCGAATTCGGTGAGACCGGTGAGCTCGGTCCACAAGGCGACGTTCACCGGTGGCTCCGACCCTCCGCCGATACGTTCCATGATCGACATCGAACGCCACCGATCGTGAATGTCGCCGGCGGGATCGGTGTAGATGTCGTGCAGGATGATCGGAATGCGGCGAAGGTCGCCACCGGCCTGGTTGACCCGACCCTCGGCGTACATGCGCTCGAGCGTTTCGACATCGGCTTCGACCCGGCCGGGGATGACGATGCCGTCGATCGACCACGAGCCGATGAACTCGTTCAGGTCGAGGAACTGGTCGAGGGGTAGTTCCCCATCGAGCAGGGCTTGGAGTCCGTACTGTACGCCTACGTTGTCGAGTGGCCGCCGAGCGACGCCGGTGCGCTCGTCGACGCCGTACAGGCCGGGGTTGGCGTCGGTGATGGTGCAGCGGAGGCCCCGAGCGTTGTCGACCGGATCGAACGCCTGCCCCTCGAGTTCTTCCTGGCACCCGACGGCCGGGTCGATGGTGTTCACGAAGGACAGATCCCAGTACGGACAGGTGGCGCCGCTGAGGTGGCCGTAGACGGCGGTGATCTGCTCGGGCGTCCATCCAAAGCCTCGAGCCGACGCGAAGTAGCGGGTGAGCAGGCCGCAGTCGCTGATGCCGGGTTGGGTGGTGAGCCAGTCGGCGAACGGCAACGGGGCATAGATCGCGTCGAGCAGGCCGGGGTAGTTCTGGGCGATGAGGAACTGCTGGATCGCACCGCCGGAACCGCCGGACCCGATCGTCAGATCGGGGGCACCGTAGCCCTCGATGAAGCGCTCCTTGACCATCATCGTGGTTTCGGCGGCGACGACATCGTTGCAGTGGGTCTGGAACGTGGTCATGGTCGAGGTGGCCAAGGCGTAACCCTGGCGCAGCAGCTCAACATCGACCGGACCACCCAGCGCCGCAGGGGTGAACCCGGCGGTGGTGAGCCCCTGACTGTAGGTCGCGCCGCATCCTCCGCTGTAGCGAAACACGAGGCGGCCATTCCAGGCCGACCCGGCCCAGGGTTCGATCGTCGGCCCGAGCACCGGTTGATCGTCGAGGATGTGGATCCAGTAGATGCCCCGGTTGATCGTGCCGACCTCGTTGCGGATCACCGCGGGTACGGGTTGACCGTCGACGGTGATGGTGGCGATGTCGTCGATCTCTTCGATGGGGCGGTCGAGCGACGCGAGCCCGCCTTCGGTGTTGAGGTAGGTCCAGAAGGTCTGCGTGGGAGCGCTGCAGTCGGTGTCGACCGCGCCGCCGAGCCCGTACAACGCCGTCGAGCACACGAGCGGATCGGTCTGGGGACCGGAGAACACCGGCCCGCGCCTCGGGTAGTTGACGAGGCTTTCGACGAACGTGGCCTCGTTGGAGGTGACGGCCAAGGCGTTGT
Organism: uncultured Acidimicrobiales bacterium; assembly: GCA_938041035.1. GTDB lineage: Bacteria > Actinomycetota > Acidimicrobiia > Acidimicrobiales > SHLQ01 > CALHYX01. The sequence continues at coordinate 44,617 of CALHYX010000010.1, forward strand.
TGCCGAGCCCGAGCCCGGTGACCACACCTTCGAGCTCACCGCCGTCGATGACCGAGAACGCCGCGGTGACATCCTCGCCGTTGAGTTCGACGGTGGCGTCGGAGCGGGCGCCGGAGATGCGGATGCGGGCGTCGCCTCCGGTGATGCGGGTGGGGTCGCTCGAGACGACGTCGATCGTGACCTCGTCGATGTCGCCGGTCCGGGGCGCCTCGGTCGACGACGGGGGAACGACGGTCGGGGGGGTGGCTTCGTTGAGCGGGACCGGCGCGTCGGTGACACACGCGGCCGCCAGCAGGGACAGCACGCACAAGAGCGCGGGGATTCGCCGGGCGTTCATCACCGCTGGAGGCTAGTGGTCGCCGCCCCGGGCGGGGGCCCGGGGGAGGGGATCACCCGCGAAAGCCCTTGGAGATGTGTTCGATCCACCACGCCGGAGCCTGGTCCAACAGGTTCCCGAGGTGCGAATAGTCGTGCCAGCGCACGATCGACCCATCCTCGACCTCCATCACCGACGTGAACGGATGCTCGACGCGTTCGCCAGTATGAAATCGCCACTCCTCCATGTGCTCGGTGACGACGATGGAGCCCTCGGCCACCATGTGTTTGGGGTAGTGCAGGTAGTCCTCGAGGGGTTCGATGCCGAGTCGGAGCCGGGCGATGATCTCCTCGGGCCCGGTGGCGCCGGTCGCGTCGAGACCGACATCGGTGTAATGCGCATGGGGGGCGAAGAAGGTCGCCATGGTGTCCCAGTCGCGCTGGAAGTGGGCGTCCCAGTACCGCTCTACGATCTGCCGGTTGTTCGCCATGGGGATGTCCTACTTTTCCGGGTCGGTGGGATCGGTGGTCGTCGCGTCCTCGTCGGCGTCGGTGCCTATTTCGGTGCTGGTTTCGGCGTTCTCGACCTCGGCGAGGTCGGCGTTGGCGTCGGCCTTGGCGGTGGTGGCATCGATCTTGGCGGCGATGTCGTCGAACGCGCTGCTCGAGTCGATTTCGTCCTGGATTGCGTCCATCTTCTGGTCCGGTGTCGCCTTGAGGTCACGCTCCCGAGCGGCGAGGTCGAGCCCCACGCGCTCTTTGACACCGTCCATGACGTCGCTGGCCTCGGCCGACTCCTTGGAGAACCAGCCCTTCATCTGATCGAGGAAACCCATGCGGCGACGCTAGCTCGTCGCCCCGTTCGCGGCCATGGCGTCGTCGCTCGCCGCGACCCGTTGACGGACGGGACGGGGCGGGGAACCGGAGGTTAGGGTGACGCACAGCGATGGCCGGGAACCCGTTCCGGGCCGAAGAGGGGAGCCCTACATGGCCGAGATCACGGTGCTGAGCGAATCGGTGGTAACGGTGCCCGCGACGATCGACGACGGTTCGGTGGTGATTGCCCCGGAACATCTCATCGATGCGGTCGGGTACGAACGAAAGCCGGAGGGGTTGTGTCGAGAGGACGTATGCGTCCTGGTGTCGGCGGATTCCGGGGTTGATGTCGACGGTGGCATCGACCTGATCGCCGCCGCCGCGGCACTCGGGCGCCGCAGCCGGGTCAACGCCGAGGCTGGGGTTGTCGCCGTGGCGTTGCCGGCCGACCAGCGCCGCCAGGCCCTGCGGGACCGAGTCGCCCCCAACTTCGCGCTGCCGGATCTGCAGGGCGAGCTGCATTCGCTCGAACAGTGGCGGGGCAAGAAGAAGCTGCTCGTCGCCTTCGCGAGTTGGTGAGGTTGCATCTTTGACCTGCCCGGGTGGCAGGAACTCCACGAAGAACTGGCCGATGAGAACTTCACCGTCATCGCCGTCGCCCTCGATGAGGATCCCGCCGCAGTCGAGCCCGCGGTGGATGGCATCACCTACCCGGTGTTGATCGACCGCGACCATCTCCTGACCGAGTTGTACGCCATCTCGAACGTCCCCACCGTGTTGTGGATCGACGAGGAGAATCAGATCGTGCGGCCGAACATGCCCGCGGTGGGTACCGACACGTTCGTGGAGTTCTCCGGCGTGAGCCGAGGACCGCACATGGACGCATTGCGCGCCTGGGTGCGCGAGGGCGTGGTGCCCGAGAGCGCCGCGGAGGTCGAGGTGGACGACCTCGACGACGCCGAGGTCGATGCCCGGCTCGAGTATCGGTTGGCGCTGCACCTGATGCGGGCGGGCGATGAAGAGTCGGCCCGGGCGCACTTCGATGCGGCGGGCGAGCTTGCACCCCACGACTTCACCATTCGCCGGGCGGCGATGCCGCTAACCGGACGCGATCCGTTCGGGGAGAACTTCTTTACGTTGTGGGAGGAGTACAAGGCCGCCGGCAGCCCGTATCACGGAGGCGTAGCCGACAAGTGAGTACGGAGGCGTAGCCGACAAGTAGGGACGGAGGCGTAGCCGACAAGTAGGCCCAGGCGGCTAGGCGAAGTGGGCGTCGAGGGCGGCCACGACATCGGCGTCGGTGCTCGCGGTCACGTCGTCGAGACGACTGAGCCAGGTGAGCGCCGCGAAGCCGTGCATGACCGCGCCGCCGTCGCTCTCGGGTGGCAGCTCTCGGGCTTCGCCCCAGTTCATCTTCACTTCGAAGGCACCCTCGTGTCCGGCTTTCGGTACGACCTCGATGCCGCCCATCTTGCGCGGCGGTTCGCTGCCGACGGGGCAGCGTTTCCATCCCTTGACCTCGTCGATTTCGACGTTGGGAACGTTGATGTTCAACACCTGGGCGTCGGCCGGGAGGTCGGCGACGAGCGCGCCGACGGCCACGGCGGCCAGGTCGGCGGCGGTATCCCAGTGTTGGTTGTCGAGGACGGGCCCCCAGCCCTGACCCTCGACCCCCCATTGATCGACGGCCTGACTGACCGCGACCCCGCTGATGAGGCCATTGCGGGCGGTGAGGGCGGCGCCGACGGTTCCCGAGTGGTAGACCGAGCGACCGACGTTGAGGCCCGGATTGATGCCGGAGACGACGAGGTCGATCGGGCCGCCATAGGCGCCGAGACGGCCGAACATCACGCACAGGGCGGGCGGCCCGGCGATCGCCCATGCCTCGTCGATGCCGTCGATATGGGCGGTGTGGAGTTCGGGCGCCATGTTTATGAGAGATCCGAGCGATGCGCCGCTGCCGGAGTATTCCGAGTCGGGGGCGGCGACGATGACCTCGCCGTGGGGTCGCATGGCCCGGGCGAGCACGTGCAGGCCCACCGAATCGATGCCGTCGTCGTTGGTTACCAGGATGCGCATGGCGGTCACCGTAACCGCCTCGCTCACCGATGCTCATCTGGTGGGCGTCGTCAGGCCACCGCGGCCATCATGGACCCATGCCCACCGATTCCGCCCAGTACCAACTTCTCGGCGTGGACGTCGCTGACGATCCCGAAGCCTGGTCGGCTGCCGGGTTTGTCGTCGCCGATGCCCGGGTGCGCATCGGTTCGACTGCGATCGTGCTGAACGGCGCTCACGGTCGCGACGCCCGGGCCCGCGGCATCACCGGCGTCCACATCGCCGGTCTGGCGGAATCGGCTGACCTCGATGGGCTCGCGCTCGTCGATCCCCACCGGGTCGACGGTGCCAATGATGGTGACGATGAGGTTGCCGGTCACCTACCCGAGCCCGCCGATCATCCGAACGGGATCAACGCGATCGATCACCTGGTGGTCATGACGCCCGACTGCGACCGAACCACCGCGGCGTTCGAGGCGGCCGGGTTGGAGGCTCGACGCAGCCGTCGGTTCCCGACCGGCGATCGCACCACGCGCCAGACCTTTTTCTGGCTCGGCGACGTCATTCTTGAGTTGGTGGGTGACGACGAGGCGCACGGTGAGGGCGAGCCGCAGCTGTGGGGACTGGCGTTGACCGCCCCCGACCTCGACGCCACCGTGGACCATCTCGGCGACCGCACCAGTCCGGCGAAGGATGCCGTGCAACGTGGCCGGCAGATCTCGACCATCGATGGCCGGGCCCTCGGCATCTCGGTCCCGATCGCGGTGATGTCTCCCCACCAGCGCGGGGCACCCGCCGCACCGGATTCCGGGGCGTAGGTCGATCGCTCCGGCCCCGTATCCACCGCCGATTCATTTCCCGCATGGTGGGCAACCTCGGCGTCGGGCCAACTAGCATCGGAAGGCGATGAGCGACTTGCAGACGATTCTCGTTCAGGTGTCGGGACCGGACGGGCCGGGAATCTCCGCGGGCCTCCTGCGCGTACTCGACGAGGTCGGCGCCCATGTGCTCGACATCGAGCAGGTGGTCATTCGTCGCCGCCTCACGCTCGGCATCCTCATCGCCGTCCCGCCGAACCAGGATTCGCTGAAGGAGCTCCTGTTGTACGGCTGGGAGCGGGGCCTCGACATCGACTTCGACGTGGTGGCCGACCTGCCCAGCGATCGTCCACCCGGCCACGTCGTGACCCTGCTCGGGCCCGAGCTCACCCCTGCCGAGCTGCTCGCCGCGACCGAGGCCATCGCGGCCGGCGACGGCAACATCGACCGGATTTATCGGCTGAGCAGGTACCCGGTGATGAGCTACGAACTCACCGTGGTCGGTGGTGACCCGGCCGCGATCCGGGTAAACCTCCTCGAGGCCGCCATGCGGTATCCCGGCATGGATGTTGCCCTCCAACGCGAGGGCATCTCCCGTCGGGCGGCCCGCCTCGTCGTGCTCGACGTCGACTCGACGCTGATCCAGAACGAGGTGATCGACCTCCTGGCCGACGAAGCCGGGGTGGGCGCTGAGGTCGCGGCCATCACCGAAGCTGCCATGGCGGGTGACCTCGACTTCGAGGAGTCCCTGCGGGCCCGGGTGCGATTGCTCAACGGTCTCGACCGCGATGCCGTCGAGCGGGCGTGGTCGAACCTGACCCTGACCCCGGGCGCTCGAACGTTCGTGCGCACACTTCGCCAGCTCGGGTACACGACCGCAGTCGTGAGCGGCGGTTTCACCGTCTTCACCGACCGGCTGTGTGAGCAGCTGGGAATCACCTACTCGCGGGCCAACGAGCTCGAGTTCGTCGACGGAAAGCTGACGGGCGAACTCTGCGGACCGATCGTCGATCGGGAAATGAAGGCCAGGTTCCTGGTCGAGCTGACCGAGTTGGAGGACATCACCGTCGAGCAGGTCGTGGCCGTCGGCGACGGCGCCAACGATCTCGACATGTTGAACCTGGCCGGGCACGGTATTGCCTTCAACGCCAAACCGATCGTGCGGGAGGCGGCCGACACCGCAATCCGGGTTCCCTACCTCGACGCGGTCCTGTTTCTGCTCGGGGTGCGGCGCGCCGAGATCGAGGCCGCGGCTGACGAGGATCCGAACCTGCCGCCCCCGATCGGGGGGTAGTCCGTGGCGGACTGGCTCGATGAGCTGGAGGTGACCCCGGGGGGTCCTCCGGTGCATTACATGGGCGTTCGGGCGTTGCCCGAGGGGCACTTGCTGGTGGTCGACGACGCTCGTGACGCCGAACTCGACTTGAAGGAGCGACTGCTCGCGGCGCACCCCGACGAAATCGTGGCCATCTCACCCGATCCGGACCACCGCGTCGAGGAAGCGAGCCAGGAGTTGCTCGACGTTCTCGTGGCCGACCTCGCCACCAACCACGGCCTGGAGGTCACGGCCCGCACGGACCTCCATCCGTTGGATGCCGCCGGCCGGATCGTGCAGGAAGACCTCACGGTATTGCGGCCGGGACCCGACGGTTACGTCCTGGTGGGCGGAACGGTCTGCTTCCCCTCGGGCTGGTACGTGCGGAAGAAGCTCGGTCACAACCTGGCCGTCATCCATGAACCGATCGAGCGTTATGGCGATGAGCTCGAGCGCAAGGTCGACCGGTTCTTCGATGCGCTCACCGTCGATCGTCCGATGTTTCGGCGCAACTGGTTCGTCTACGACAATCCGGACCGGTTCCAGCCCGCGGACCCGGTCTTGGTGGGCGCCGCCACCGACGCTCGGCCGCTGTTTCTGCGCAGCGAGCGCGAGTGCATGTTCCGGTTGCCCCGGACCGACGCCGTGGTGTTCACGATCCGTACGCAGCAGATTTCGCTCGCCGAACTGCGGGGTCGGCCCGATGTCGCCGCCGGGCTGGCAACGTACTTTCGGGAAGGCCCGGATGTCGTGCACCGGTTGAAGGGTGTCGCCGACTTCCTCCCCGAGGTGTACCGCCAGCTCGACGCCCTGGTGACCGGTGGCTGAGCGCCGCTCACGCTGCCGGTGGGGGTGCCTGCAGTAGAGAAATCCGTGCGGCAGAGAAATCCCTGCGGTAGAGGGTCAGTGCAGCCGGGAGATGAGGTCGCCGCGCGAGCCGATTTCGAGGCCGCTGACCCCCACGAATTCGGCGAGTCGGTCGAGTTCGGCGCGCACCTCGGTAGCGACCTCGGCGGCGTCGATACCGGGTTCGCCATAGGCGCCGATCACGCGAAGAACGCCCGCGGCGCGGTCGGTCTTGAGATCGACGCGAGCCACCAGGTTTTCGCCCAGGAGGAACGGGAGTACGTAGTAGCCGTACCGGCGCTTGGCCTTGGGTACATAGATTTCGATGCGGTACTCGAAGTTGAACAGCGCTTCGGCCCGCGGGCGGTTCCATACGACCGGGTCGAAGGGCGACAGGAGCGCCCGGGCCTTGACCCAGCGCGGGACTTTGGCGTCGGGACGCATGTAGCCGATGCGCTTCCAGCCTTCGATGTCGACCTCGATGAGTTGACCGTCCTCGACGAGCTCGGCGAGGCGGGCTTTCGCCGGTCTTTTCGGCAGCCGATAGTAGTCGACGAGGCATTCGGCGCTGCCCACCCCATGGGCCGTCGCCGAGCGTAGGAGAAGCTCTCGGTGCGCATCCTCTTCGGTCGGCGTGGGCTGATCGATGATCTCGGCGGGGATGATCCGATCGAGAAGGTCGAACTGCTTCTCGAATCCGGCGGTCCGGCGGATGCCGACCTCACCGATGCGAAACAACCAATCGAGCGCCATTTGGCCGACGGATCGGCTGCCCCACCATTCACCGGAGCGAGGGCGGGGGTCGTCGAGTTCGTGGGCGTACATCGGACCGCGCTCGCGCACCTGCGCGAGCACGGAGGCGATGTAGGCGGGATCCTCACGGGCGAGGGTGACGTATCCCTTCCAGGTCTCGCCTGCTGCACTTCGCGCTCTTGCCCAGCGCAGCAGCGGTTCGTCGGCAACCGGCAGCAGCGATGCCTCGTGGGTCCACGCCTCGAACCACTCGTCGTCGCGGTAGGCGATCCGATCGAGCAGGTCGGGGTCGTACGGCCCGAGCCGGGAGAAGCCGGGCATGTACTGCGTACGGATGATGACCGGCACCGAATCGAGTTGCAGCAGGTTCAACCGCTTCATCACCCGGCGCAGATGCCGGCGGTCGACCCGGCCCTTCGGCACCGCGTCGTTGAACCCCTGGGCGTTCAGGGCGAGTCGACGGGCCTGGGACTGTGTGAGCGACTCCATCGCGTCACCGTAGACGCGGTGGATGGTCGAACCGATGTGTGGTTGCCTCGACGGTACGGGGAACGCGATCGAGGGGAACGACAATGACTGACTCGGCGTCGAGTGACCGCTACGGCACCGCTGACGAGGAGGTCGACATCGAGCGGGTGCGGCTCGAGATGCTGGCGGCAGCCCGAGACCCGCGCACCATCGGCGTACTCGAGCGGCTCGACCTGCCCGCCGAGGCCCGGTGCTGGGAGATCGGCGCCGGTTCCGGGTCGGTGTCGACTTGGTTGGCCGGGCGGGTGGCGACGGTGTTGTCCACCGACATCGACTTACAGTTCCACGCCGATATGCCGGCCAACGTCACCGTGCTGCGCCACGACGTCGAGAACGACGATCTGCCCGACGAGCGGTTCGACCTCATCCACGCCCGGGCCGTCATGCAGCACCTCCCCGAGCGCGAGTCCGTCATCGCGGCGTTGGTCTCACGGCTCGCACCGAAGGGGTGGTTGGTGCTCGAGGACAGTTCGTTCCTCGGGTTCGCTCAGCAGTCGGTGCCGGCCGCCTACGCCCCGATCCACGCGATTGTGAGCGCTGGGTCCCAGGAGGAGTGGCGCGACCCCGACTTCGGGCTTCAGTTGCTCGATCGGCTTCGGAACGCGGGCCTCACCGACCTCGACGTCGACGGCGACCTGTGGGCGATGCGGCCGGGTGAGCCCGGGGGTGAATGGTGGTTCCTGGCGCTCGAACGGGCGATTCCCCGTCTGGTCGAGTTCGGGTTGATCGATGCCGCCCAGGGTGAGCAGGCCATGGCGGAGGTACGGGCGCCGGGATTCGTGATGTTGAGCCCGGTATCGATCGCGGCCTGGGGACGTCGAGCCGGCTGATCGCCCGGCGTTGGCGCGATCAGCCCGATTCCGCCTGGTCGAAGTCGGCGTACGCCTGGTCCATGGCCGCCTGCAGCCGACGCCCGAACTCCTCGGTGCGCTCGGAGAGTTCGCGGCGGTTCAAACGACCTTCCGGGGGTGGGAGGGGTTCGCCGACCACGATGGCGATGGTGGTGCGGCGGGGTACCTTCGTGCCGCTCGGCAACGCCTCGCCACTTCCGGCAATGCCGACGGGCACGATGGTGGCGTCGGTCTTGCTGGCGAGCCAGATCGTGCCGTCGAAGAGCTCGCCGATCTGACGACCCGCCTGCCGGGTGCCCTCGGGAAACACGAGCAGCGGCTCGCCCCGATCGAGCACGAGGCGGGCTGCCCGGGTGGCTTCGCGGTCGGCGGTGCCCCGTTTCAGCGGGAACGCGCCGAGTGAGGAGATGTACCAGGCGAACGGTTTGAGCGAGAAGAGCGATTCCTTGGCCAGCACGCGCAGTCGACGCTCGCTCAGGGCGGCGACCAACGGGCTGTCGAGGTTGGAACGGTGGACCGGGGCCACGAGCAGTGGGCCGGGCAGGTTCAGCTTTTCCCGGCCGCGCACGGTGACCCTGAAGTACGGAAAGATCGCGCTGCGAATGAACGATCGGGTCGCCCCGTGCACCCGCTCGGCCATGGCGCTGTCGCCCACGGCGAATGACCATTCGCGGAGATCGTCGTCGTCGGACACGCCCGGAATCTACCCGGTCGACGCCGCGGCGGTATCGGCGGGGAGCAGGCGCCATGGTTCGCGGGGGAGCTCGGCGGCGTCGAACCGTTCGAGCAGGGTGGCGACATCGGGAGTCTCCGTCGGCCCCGCCAGGCCCAGGCTCCGGGCCAGCCACGAGCGAACCTGGGTGGCGTCCTCGCCGAGCTCGGCCCGGTCGGCCAGGGTTACCGCCCCGTCGCGTTTCGCCAGCCGGTCTCCGGCGGCGTTGAGGACCAGCGGCACGTGGGCGTAGCTCGGAGGGGTCCGTTCGAACAGCTCGTAGAGCAGCAGGTGCCGAGGTGTCGACGACACGAGGTCGTCGCCCCGGACGACCTGTTCGACGCCGGCGGCGTCGTCGTCGATGACGACGGCGAGGTTGTAGGACGGCTCGCCGGACTTCCGTTCGATCACAAAGTCGTCGACCGTCCCGGTGTAGGGACCCGCGATCAGATCATCGAATGAAAAAGATCGGCCCTCCGCTCGGATGCGCAGGGCGGGGGTACGCCCGTCGCGCTCGCGTTCGCGTCGATCGGTGGCGGTGAGGCCTCGGCAGGTGCCGGGATAGAACCCGTCCGGGTTGAGCGGAGCGTTGGGGGCGGCGCCGGCCTCGCGGATCTCGCGTCGGGAGCAGTAGCAGGGGTAGGTCAAGCCGGCATCGCGCAGCGTCTCGACCGCTTCGGCATAGATGTCGAGCCGCCCGGATTGATGGACGACGGGTTCGTCCCAGTCGAGGCCGAGCGCCGAGAGGTCGGCGAGTTGGCTCTCGGCGTAGGCGGCCTTCGCCGCGACCGCGTCGAGGTCTTCGATGCGCATCAGGAATCGGGAGCCGGTCGAGCGGGCGAACAGCCACGCGACGAGGGCGGTGCGCAGGTTGCCGACGTGAAGGTCGCCGGTGGGGCTGGGCGCGTAGCGGCCGACGGGCATGCGCCGACCGTACTCGTTGGTCGTTGAGCTACAGGGTTGCGGCGACGGCGCTGCCGACGAACTCGCCCTGGGCGAGATCGACGCGTGCCATCGTGAGGGCGTCGAGGTCGTCGGCATCGTCGATACCCACGGCGAGGGTGACGATGTCGAGCGCTCGGGCCACGGTCGCGACCGCCGCTACGAGCTGCTGGCGGGCCGGGTCGGTCGAGATGCCGCTCGTCAGGTTTGGCTGGAGGCGGAGTACGTCGGTCTCGAGGGAACCGAGATCGGAGAGGGTGGCGCCGGCATCGAACACGGTGCTGAGCCGGACCGAGATACCCGCTTCTCGCATCGGGTCGAGCTGATCGGCGACGGCATCGATGTCGCTGCGTTCGCGGCCCGACAGTTCGAGCCCGATCGAGCCGGGGGTCACACCGTTTTCGGCGAGGATGCTGCGCATGTCCTCCGGTGCGCCGGAGACGCGAAGCACGGCGGCGGGAACCGGCAACCAGATGCGTTCGAACCGGGCCGCCTCTTCGCTGGCGGCGAGCCGGGCGAGGGCGCCGAGGGCGAGGTCGAGGGCATCGGCCATCGATGCCAGCCCGCCGGCGAACAGCGCCTGAGGACGCAGGCCGGTATCGACGAGCACTTCCGCGCTGCTGAGCCTGCTTGTCGCGGTCTCAAAGCGGGGGGCGAGGAGCCACTTGAGGTTCACGGGATCCGGCGCCCGGGCGGCGTCGATCGACTCTCGGATCTCGCCGTTGTCCACCGCGTAGGGGCGGATCGTCCAGCGGGCCTGGTCGAGGGCAAACTGGGCTCGCTGCAGGAGCTGACCCGGCGTCGATTGCGGACTCGCCACGGCGATGCCGATTCGGGTGCGGACGACGACCTGAGCGCCACCGGCCTTCACCGTTTCGGAGAGACGGCGACCGATGCGCTGAGCGATGGTGTCGAGCACCTGGGGGTCGCTGGGTAGGGCGGTCAAGATGATGCCGACGCGATCGTCGGCGACCGGGGCCACCAGATCGTCGTCGCGAAGAAGTTCGCTCACGGCGCTGGCGACGGCACCGCCGATGCCTTTGGCGGCCGCCTTGCCGAACTGATCGGCGATGCGGGGAGTGTCTTCGACCGCGATGAGGAAAAAGGCGACGTTGCCGCCCCCGGGTTTGTCGATCGCCTTGGCCAGAAATGCTTCGAGGTCGTTCGGTCCGGGCATGGAACTCATGCCGAGCAACGACTTGGCTATCTTCTGAAACGGATTCCCCAAAGATGTTCCCACCCTTGCGCTATCGACGCGACCCTTCGCGACCTTGAGCAACTTGTTCCTTTTGGCCCGGCGGGGAAAAACCTGGCCAAATCAGGGGGGTTCAGTGGCTTGGATCGCCGGCGGGGAGCGCCTTTTGCCCTTCGATCAGTTGCGGAACGGGGGTGGATACCGGCTTTTCGATCTCGGCACCGGCGGAGCCGTGCACGAGTACCTTGGAGTCCATACCGGCGGGGTAGCGGTACAGCAGCTCGGGGGCGACGGCGGACCAGAACTCCGCGGCGAGGCGGGGCAGGTCGGCGAACTGCGGGCCCGGCGCCAACGGGCGGTGGCAGAGCAACCAGCTGCCGGCGAGCTCGAACTCGACGTTTTCGTCGGCGTCGAGAATGAAGTCGACCATGTTCGGGCTGAGAAAGTCCTGGGAGAACCCCTCGTGCTGGCCCCGAATGGTCATGTGTTCGAGCAGCTCGGGGTCGTACACGTCGACGTTTTGGATCGGGAGCGGTCGGTAGTCGATGCTGCGATTCCGATTCTCGATAACCATGCGGGGGAAATAGGCGTCGACCCTGGTCAGCGCGGCGGAGCGAACGGTCCCGTAATGGGCGTGCACCGGAGGAAGTGGTTGCTCGATGCGGCGTCCGATGTGGAGGTCGTCCTCGGTCTCATCGACGTTCGGGTGCACCTCGTAGTCGAACGCGTGGATGACTGCGCCGGCCGCGTTCTCGGCGACGACCATGTTGGTGATCTCGACGTGGTTGTCCTTGCCAAAGGCGTCGAAGACGAGCAGGGATGCGCCGAGAACGTCTTCGTCGACGTAGTCGTATCCAGCCTGGGCCACCGCCCGTCGAATCTCACGCTTGCGGCCCAGCAGGTTCTCGTGGGCCCAGTGAAACAAAAGCGCGAGGACACCGCAGACGACGATCAGCAACACCAGCCAGGCGATGAGGCTGGTGTTGAGTCCACCCGCGGCGGCCTCGACGTCCTCCTGAGCCAGGAGTCCTGCGAATGCGTACATGGACTGATCATCGACGCTTGCGCGGGCCCGGTTGAGAGAAAAAGGGGAGCGGGTGAACCGTGTTCAGCCGGAGGATGCCACCGCGGTTTGCAGACGGCCCGAGAGGCTCTCGGCGACGGTTTTCCGGTAGGTGGCGAGCTCGGCGTCGTCGGCATCGGGTGTCTCGATCAGCGCCTGCCACATCGCTATGGATCCGCCGGGGTCGGTGACGACGATCACGGCTTCTTCGTGGAAACCGACCGGGGCATCGTCGACGGTGAACACGACCCGCCAGGGTGCCTCGTAGGAGATGACGCGGGCGGTGACCTGTTCGGTTCCGACGGTGTGCTGCGTCCGGTCGTCGAGCGAGCCGACCCCGAGGTGGGCCACGATGCTCTCCCATACGGCGGCGCGGGGGTGGGGGAGATACTGCTCGGCCACATGGCGTTCGTAGGTCAAGGTCATCGATTGCCAGCGTAGGCCCGTAGCCTTTCGGCTGAGATGTCAGAACTACGCGTCACCCATACGAGCACGGTCACCGAGGACCAGATCGATCACCTCGGCCACATGAACGTGCGCTTCTACGCTGCGAATGCCCGGGAAGCGACGGCGGCGATGCTCGCCGATCTCGGTGCGGTCCCACCCGGGGACCTGCTCGTGGCCGATACCTACACCCGCCATCACCAGGAGCAATTGCTCGGGAGTCGACTGGAGGTCCGTTCCGGCGTGATCGAGGCGGATGCCGGCGGCGTACGGCTCTACCACGAGCTGGCGAACGCGGAATCGGGCGCCCTCGCTGCGAGCTTCGTGCACGGCGTGCCCGTGGAGGAAATGCCCACCTTTACCGGTGCGTCGGTCGTCGTCCCCGCCCACGGCGGGCCTCGGAGCATTTCCCTCGCGATGGACCCGCTGGCGCTCGCGCCGACGCTCGACGTCGCTCGCGCGTCGAGCTTGGCCATCCGGCGCGAGCGTGATGTCGACGAGGTCGATTGCGAGGGATCGGATCGGGTCGCGGCCCACATGGTGCCGCACCTGATCTGGGGTGGCGACAACCTCGCGGGTACCGAACCGGAGTACCACCATGTGGGCCCGAACGGCGAGAACATGGGCTGGGCGACGATGGAGACCCGCGTCTGCGTCAACCATTTGCCCGCCCTCGGCTCCCGAATTCAGAGTTTTTCGGCGACGGTCGCCATCCGCGACAAAACCACGCAGATGGTGATGTGGGCCTTCGATGTTGCGACCGGCGAACTGCTGGTGAGTTTCGAGGTGGTGAATCTGGCGTTCAACATCGATGAGCGGCGGGCGATGTCGATCCCACCGGAGATGCGAGCCGCTGAGCAGGAGCGGCTGCGGCCGGAGTTTGGCGTCGGCTGAGCCGGCGGGCAGGTTCAACCCGAACCGGTACCGTGGTCGGCGATGGCGAACAATCCCTTCCTCGTCGACCGGCTTCAGGGGCTGGGCACCACCATCTTCGCCGAGATGTCGGCGCTGGCGGTCAAACACGACGCCGTGAACCTGGGGCAGGGGATGCCCGATACCGACGGCCCTGCGCTGGTGGCCGACGCCGCCATCGAGGCCATCCGGGCCGGCCACAACCAGTACCCACCGCTGCCGGGCCACCCGGTGCTCCGCGAGGCCATCGCCGACCATCAGCGCCGGTTCTACGACCTGGCGTATGACCCCGCGGACGAGGTCCTGGTGACCGCCGGAGCAACCGAGGCGATCGCCGCGGCCATCCTCGCGACCTGTGAGTCGGGCGACGAGGTGGTGATGTTCGAGCCGTACTACGACAGCTATGCCGCCACCTGCGCCTTGGCCGACACCACCCGGCGCGTCGTGCAGCTGCGTACGCCGGACTACTCCTTCGCCGCCGACGAACTGCGAAGCGCTATCGGCCCCCGCACGCGGGTGCTGTTGTTGAACACCCCGCATAATCCCACCGGGAAGGTGTTCTCCCCCGACGAGCTCGCCGTCATCGCCGAGGTGGCGATCGAACACGATCTGATCGTCGTCTCCGACGAGGTCTACGAACATCTGGTGTTCGACGGTCGCCGACATGTGCCGATCGCGACGTTGCCCGGGATGCGCGAGCGCACGGTGACGATCTCGTCGGGCGGCAAGACGTTCTCGTTCACCGGATGGAAGATCGGCTGGGCGTGCGCCCCGCCGGAGTTGCTGGGCGCCGTACGTACCGCGAAGCAGTACCTGACCTTCGTGAACGGCGCACCGTTTCAGCATGCGATCGCCGCGGGCCTGGCCATGCCCGACGCGTTCTTCGAGGGCTTCGCCGCCGAGCTTCAGGCGAAGCGAGACCACTTGAGCGCCGGGTTGGAAACGGCGGGTTTTGCGGTGCTGCCCTCGGCGGGCACGTATTTCGTGACGGCCGACATCACCCCGTTCGGGGTGACCGACGGCCTCGATTTCTGCCGCTCGCTGCCCGAGCGGTGCGGTGTGGTCGCCGTGCCCAACGCGGTGTTCTACGACGACAAAGCCGCCGGTTCGCCGTTCGTGCGGTTCAACTTCTGCAAGCGGTCAGAGGTGCTCGACGAAGGGGTCCGCCGGCTGCGGGCCATGGGAGAAGCGAGCCGATGAAGGTCGCCGGGATACAGCACGACATCGTGTGGGAGGACGCGGCGGCCACCCATGCCCGCGTGGCTCCGAGGATCGCCGCCGCGGCGGCCGAGGGCGCCGAGCTGGTGGTGCTGACCGAGATGTTCAGCACCGGCTTCTCGATGAACACCGAGGTGATCGCGCAGCCGGTCGCCGGTCCGTCGGCGACGTTTTTGGCGGACCAGGCGGCCGAGCACGGGGTGTGGATCGCGGGTTCGATCTCGACCGATCCGGGAGACGGCGGGTTGGCCGCCAATCGTTTCCACCTGGTGTCGCCCGATGGTTCGACCACGACGTACGACAAGATTCACCCGTTCACCTTCGCCGCCGAGGACGAGCACTACCGAGCGGGTGATTCGTTTGTGGCGCAGGAGGTGGCCGGCGTTCGTCTGTCGCTGTTCGTCTGTTACGACCTTCGCTTCGCCGACGAGTTCTGGGCGGTCGGGCCCGACACCGACTGCTTTGTGATCGTCGCCAACTGGCCGGCTGCTCGCAGCCATCACTGGAGCTCGCTGCTCGTGGCCCGGGCGATCGAGAACCAGTGCTACGTGGTGGCGGTGAACCGGGTGGGGTTCGGTGGCGCGAAGAAGTCGCTCGAGTACTCCGGCGACTCGGTGATCATCGACCCGCTCGGTCGGACCATCGCGGCGGCGACACCGGGCGCCGAGGAGACCATCCTCGCCGACGTCGACCCGTCCGAGGTGGTCGCGGTGCGAGACCGGTTCCGCTTTCTCCAGGACCGCCGATGACGGACGCACCTCGCGCCGCCTTGGCCGGGCTGTGGAAGCTGGTCGGTGGCGCCGACGAAGCGATCGAGACCGTGACCTTCAGCGGGTCGGCCCACGTACTTCCTTCGATCTTCGACGTGACGACCGCGGCGACGGCGTCGATCGCCGGGGCCACGCTCGCCGCGGCCGAGCTGCACAGCCACCGCAGCGGGGCGGCGGTGCTGCCACCGGTGGCGGTCGACTCCCTGGAGGCGTGCGTCGCGTTCTTGAGCACGAATCTGTTGCATGTGCACGGTGAGTCGCCCCCGGCTCTGTGGGACGACCTGGCCGGGCACTATGAGGCCGCCGACGGCCGGTGGATGCAGCTGCACACCAACTTCGCGCATCACCGCGAGGCGGCGGTGCGCGCCATCGATGCCGGCCAGGATCGAGCCGACGTCGAGCGGGCGATCGCGTCGCGCAGTGCCTTTGACTTGGAGGTCGACATCGCCGCCGAGGGCGGGGTGGCCTTCGTGCTGCGCTCCACCGAGGAATGGCGATCGCACCCGCAGGGTCAGGTCTATGACGACCTCGACGTCGTCCGGCTCGATCGGCTCGACGATGCACCGGCGGAGCGTCGCCCAGGTACCGATGGTCCGCTGAGCGGGTTGCGGGTGCTGGACCTCACGCGCGTGATCGCCGGGCCGGTGGCGGGGCGTACGCTCGCCGGTTGGGGCGCCGACGTGTTGCGGGTCGGGGCGGAGCATCTTCCGGTGATCGGCGCGGCGTTGCCCGACACGAACCTGTCGAAGCGGTTTACCAACCTCGACCTGCGCCGCGCCGGCGATGCGGAGATCTTCCGGTCGTTGGTGAAACAGGCCGATGTGGTGTTGCGCGGGTACCGCCCGGGCGCGCTCGATGCGCTGGGCTTCGGGCTCGAGGAGCTGGCGGCGTTGCGGCCCGGGCTCGTCGTCGTCGATGTTTCGGCGTTCGGACCCGTCGGACCGTGGGCGCCGCGCCGCGGTTTCGACAGCCTGGTGCAGACGACCTCGGGTATCGCCCACGCGGGCATGGTCGCCGCCGACAGCGATCGACCCAAGCCGCTGCCGTGTCAGGCTCTGGATCACGCCACCGGCTACTTCGCGGCGATGCTCGCAATGCGCGGGCTGACCCGGCGCATGATCGACGGCAGCGGTTGGTACGGGCAGGCATCGCTCGCCGGCACCGGCCGATGGTTGGAGGACCTCGGTTCCATTCCGGGCGGACTCACCCAACCCGACCTCACCGATGCCGAGGTCGCGCCCCAGATGGTCGACGTCGACGGAGCCGATGCCACCTACGCGGTGGTCGCCCCGCCGGGCCGCATCGGCGGCATCGACCGGGCCTGGTCAGCGCCCGCCACCGGGGCCACCGACAAACCGGTCTGGCTCGACCGCTAGTCGCGCGAGCCGGAATCGCGACCCGGCAGGGAATAGAAGTCCTGCGCCCGGAGGTTGGTCGATCCATGCGCCCGATGAACCCTGAAGAGATCCGCTCGTTTCTGCTGGAGGGGACCCGCACAGGAAAGCTGGCGTGGGTGGCCGGGAACGGCCAACCCCATGTGGCGCCGGTGTGGTTCACCCTCGACGGAGACGACGTCGTGTTCAATACCCACGTCGACACGGGCAAGTCCAAAGCCATGGAGCGGGAGGGTCGGGCCTGCCTGGTCGTCGACGACCAGGCGCCGCCGTACTCGTTCGTGAAGGTCGACGGCACGATCTCCTTCGAGGCCGACCTCGACCGCGTGCGCGCCGTGGCCACCGAGATCGGCGGGCGTTACATGGGTGAGGATCGGGCGATCGAATTCGGCGAGCGCAACGGGGTGCCGGGCGAACGGATCGTCCGGCTGACACCGACGAAGATCACGGCGTTGGCCGACGTCAGCGACTGATCGTCAGCCCGGGTTCTCGACGAGCTCGTCGGTGGTCTCCGGTGGGCGCGGTTCGGAGGTGTCGACCACCGGCCGTTCCGAGCGCGGGGTAGGCGCGTCGTTGCGCAGCCAGACGGTGCGCTGGGGGAAGGGGATCTCGATACCCGCCTCCTCGAAGGCCTCCTTCAGCCGTAGTCGTAGCTCGCGCGCCACGACCCATTGCTCCGATGGGTCCGTTTTGACGACGAGACGGATGGCGACACCGTCGGGGCCGAGCCGTTCGATGCCCCACACCTCGGGCGGGTCGATGATGTCGGCCGCGGCGAAGTCGTCGTCTTGCCAGAGGTCGTCGGCCACGCGCTGAATGATGCCCTCGGCGCGCCGGAGGTCGGTGTCGTACGCGACCTCGATGTCGAGCACCGCGCGCGACCAGATCTGGCTCTTGTTCGCCACCCGGCGAATCTCGCTGTTGGGCACGTGCCAGACGGTGCCGTGCACGTCGCGCAGGGTCGTCGTGCGCAGCGAAACCCCCTCGACGGTGCCCGACACCTCGCCGACGTCGATCACGTCGCCGACGCCGAACTGATCCTCGATCACCATGAACAGCCCGGACAAGAAGTCGGCGACGATGGTCTGCGCGCCGAAACCGAGGGCGATGCCGAAGATGCCCGCACCTGCGAGGAGCGGCGCCAGGCTGATGTTGAACTCGCCCAGGATCAACAGGATGGCGATGAGCCAGATCGCGGCGTTGGCCAGCGATGACAGGACCGACACCAACGTCTGCACCCGGGCCATTGAGCGGCCGTCGGACTCGCCGTCGCTGAGCAGTTGCGACGCTCGACTTTTGCGCAGGGCCCGCACCGACTCGCGGTGTTGGCTGTCGGCGAGTCGTTCGCCGAACTCACGAATGGCCCGCCGCACTAGGCGGGTGAGGACGAAGGCCACCACCAGAATGAAGATCACGCGCAGCGGTTTGTCGATGATCAGGTCGGCGGCGGTGGCCCAGCCGTCGGAGTCGGTTCGCTCGAATACCCACTCGCACAGCCGGTTGGGGCTCGACCCGCACGCGCTCTCGAGGTCGGCCAAAACGAGGTGTCCGCCGTGCGCGCCCATGGGCTCACCCTACGAACATCCCCGGAGCTGCTGGCGGACCGGCATGGAGACGTTCTAAACAACAATGATTGGTAGTTGACACTCTCAGGCGCTCTGCTAGGTTGCCGACTGTGCGCAGCCCAGCCGAACTCACCGACAGTTTTCGGGCGAGAGGTCTGCGCATCACGCCCCAGCGAGTGGCGGTGTTTGAGGCCCTGCACAGCAGCGCTCAGCAGGCCGGGTCACCCGGCACATCCGACCAGCAGCCGGGTCACCCGACGGCCGAGTCCATCTACCAGAGCGTGGTGGCCGATATGCCATCGATCTCGCTCAAGACCGTGTACCAGACGCTCAACGATCTGGCCGAAATGGGAGAGATCCGCCGCATCGATCTGGGGTCGACCGCATCGCGCTTCGACGCCAACCTCGACGAGCACCATCACCTCGTGTGTGACTCCTGCGGGCTGATGATCGACACCTATCTCGATGTGTCGGGCATCAAACTCGGCGACCTCGGCGGCTTCCAACCCACCGGCACCAGCGTGATGGTGTCCGGACTCTGTCCCACGTGCGCCGCCAGCGATGCTGCGGCCGGGCGGGTGGACACCGTCGACTCCTGACCTCAGGTTCGAATCGAAAACCAGCCATGACCAACCCACTAGAACAACCAACTACGGGAGACGCACACCCCAATGAGTGAACAAGCAGGAAAGTGCCCGGTAGCGCATAACCCGCATACCGGCACCGGCAGCTCGGCCAACCAGCACTGGTGGCCGAACCAGCTCAATCTCAACATTCTCGATCAGGGCTCGGCCGCCTCGAACCCGATGGCCGAAGACTTCGACTACGCAGCCGAACACGCGACCCTCGACCTCGCCGCCGTGAAGGCCGACCTGACCGCGCTGATGACCGATTCGAAGGATTGGTGGCCCGCGGACTACGGCCACTACGGCCCCTTTTTCATCCGCATGGCCTGGCACAGTGCCGGCACCTACCGCACCCACGACGGTCGCGGTGGCGGTCGCACCGGTACGCAGCGGTTCGCGCCGCTCAACAGCTGGCCCGACAACGTCAACCTCGACAAGGCCCGGCTACTTCTGCAGCCCGTCAAGCAAAAGTACGGGCGCAAGCTCTCCTGGGCTGACCTGCTGATCCTGGCCGGCAACGTCGCCCTCGAATCCATGGGGTTTGAGACCTTCGGCTTCGCCGGCGGCCGCGTCGATGTCTGGGCGCCGGAGGAGGACATTTACTGGGGTCCCGAAAACGTCTGGCTCGAGGACGAGCGTTACAGCGGCAACCGTGAGCTCGAGCGTCCGTTGGGCGCGGTCCAGATGGGGTTGATCTACGTCAACCCGGAGGGCCCGAACGCCAACCCCGACCCGGTGGCCTCGGGTGCCGACATTCGCGAGACCTTCGGCCGCATGGCCATGAATGACGAAGAGACCGTGGCCCTGGTCGTCGGCGGTCACGCCTTCGGCAAGATGCACGGTGCCGGCCCGGAAGACATGGTCAACGCGGAGCCCGAAGGGGCACCGATGGAGCAACAGCTCATCGGCTGGAAGAACGACTTTGAGTCCGGTTTCGGCGTGCACACCACCTCCAGTGGTTTCGAGGGGGCGTGGACCAAGACCCCGACCCAGTGGGACAACGACTACCTCGAAGGGTTGATGGACAACGAATGGGAGCTCACCGAGAGCCCGTCGGGCCACAAGCAGTGGACCTGCCCGGCGCTCGCGGGCACGGTGCCCGATGCCCACGACCCGAACCTGACCCACGCTCCGGTGATGAGCACCGCGGACATGGCGATGAAGATGGATCCGATCTACGGCCCGATCTCCCAGCGCTTCCGCGACAACCCTGATCAGCTGGCCGACGCCTTCGCCAAGGCCTGGTACAAGCTGACGCACCGCGACATGGGGCCCAAGGTCAACTATGTCGGCCCCGAGGTTCCCGACGAGGAGATGCTCTGGCAGGATCCCATTCCGGCCGGCTCGGCGTTGAGCGACGGCGATGTCGCCACGGTCAAGGCTGCGATCATGGATTCCGGTCTCAGCATCAGCGATCTGGTGACCACCGCCTGGGCGTCGGCTTCCACCTACCGCAACAGCGACATGCGAGGCGGTGCCAACGGTGGTCGACTTCGCCTCGAGCCCCAGGTGTCGTGGGAAGCCAACAACCCGGCTGAACTGCGCCGAGTGCTCACCGCCCTCGAAGGCGTGCAGGGCAGCTGCGGCGTCGACGTTTCCATGGCCGACCTCATCGTGCTCGGCGGTGCCGCGGCCGTCGAGGCCGCGGCCAAGGCCGGCGGCACCGAGGTCAGCGTGCCGGTCTCGACCGGTCGTGGCGATGCGACACAGGAACAAACCGATGTGGAGTCCTTCGCCTGGCTTGAGCCCCAGGCCGACGGCTTCCGCAACTACCTGGGCAAGGGTGTCAGCCACGTGGCCGAGCACCTGCTGGTCGACAAGGCCCAACTGCTCGGTCTGAGCGCACCGGAGATGACAGCTCTGGTCGGCGGCCTGCGGGTCCTCGGTGTGTCGAACGACAGCCACGGAGTGCTGACCGACAACGTCGGCACCCTCAGCAACGACTTCTTCGTCAACCTGCTCGACAGCGAAACCGTGTGGTCGGCCGCATCGGGTGCCGAAGACGTCTTTGAAGGCAAGGACCGGGCTTCGGGCACCGCCAAGTGGACGGGAACCCGCAACGACCTGGCGTTCGGCTCGAACTCCATCCTGCGGGCCATCGCCGAGGTCTACGGCTCGAGCGACGGAGCGGAGCATTTCGCCCACTCCTTCGCTGCGGCCTTCACCAAGGTGATGGACGCCGACCGCTTCGATCTCTAGAAGCGTCGGCGCCCAACCCGGGCTGAATCAGGACAACAGGTAAGCGAACCAAAACGAAGAAGAGGACGGCAGGCCGGTTTCCCGGTCTGCCGTCCTCGCCTTTTCGATTGGTGCTTTTTCGATTGGTGAGTTTTCGATTCGGGGGTGCCGCTGAGGCCTTCGCCGGCGCCGTTGGCCTAGTTCGGCGTGAACTCGAACTCGATGCGACGGTTCTGCGCTCGACCCTCATCGGTGGCGTTGTCGCCGATCGGTGCGGTTTCGCCCGCCCCTCGGACGCGAAGGTTCTCGTCGGCGATGCCCTGCGCGGCCAGCAGGTCACGCAATGCCGTGGCCCGAGCCAGCGAAAGCTCGAGGTTGGAGACATCTGAGCCCACGCTATCGGTGTGGCCGACGACGGTGAGCACCCAGTCGGGCCGGGATGCGGCGAGGGCGGTGATGGCCTCGAGCGTCTCGTCGTCGATCGACTTGACCGCCGAGCTGCCAACATCGAAGAAGACCGCGTCGGCGATCACGACGCGACCCGAGGGCAACGGCGCGCCCTCGACCACCTCGAGGTTGTTGACCACCGGGGTCTCGCCTCCGATGTCCGACAGCGAGCCGGCGAGTTCGTCGGCGATCGCTTGGCTCGGAACCTCGCCCTCGAGGTAGATCGTGCCGCTGTCGAGCAGGATGCTCGCGCCGCCGCCGTCGGTGTCGACGACCGCATCCGGTGAGTCGTTGCCGGTTTCGATGGCTTCGGAGAGTTGGCCGCGGATGGTGAATTCTTCGGTGACGTCGTGGAGTTCGGCGTAGTGGCCGCTGGGGTTGGCGAGGATGGCGTTGGTGTCGACGGGGAGGTTTTCGACGCAGCCGGTGGCGCCGGATTGTTGGGGGCCGAGGTCGACGACGATGCCGCCCTTTTCGTCGGCGGTGCCGACGTGGATGTGGGAGCGGTAGGGGCCGTCGATGTTGATCGATTCGATTTCGTAGCAGACGTCGCCGGTGACGGTGTTGAAGTCGAAGGTGAGGGTGCCTTCGGCTTCGCCGTTGATGTTCTCGATGTCGCGCATGGGCACGCTCAACGTCACGATCTCGGGGCCGGAGCCGGGGGCATCCGTGGGTTCGTTCTCTGCGGTGGTATCGACCGGCGGTGCAGCCGTGGTGGCGGGCGCCGCGGAGGTCGCTGTCGGTGTGGTGGGCACCGTCTGTTCGCTGGGGGTTGCGTCCGTGGTGGCGACGTCGGTCGGTCCGGTCACCGGATCGGCTTCGCTGCCGCCGCTGAGGGCGGTCACGCCAAAGATCGCGAGGATTGCCAGGGCGGCGGCCCCGGCTGCGAGGAGAAGTCCCCGTTTGCCCGAGCCGGTTTGATCCGCAGCCGCCGAGGTGGCCGACGACGACGGGCTGGGGGCAACTGCGGGGCGCGCTGAACCCGGGGCCGCAGCCTGGGTGGGAGTGGCGTGCAAAGCGTCCGTGGGTTGGTGACCGGCCGGCAGGAAGACCTCGGGACGGACCTCTTGATTCGGATCGCCGGCGAGGCAGGCCAGCACCGAGCTCGTGGTGGCGTCGACAAACCGGGCCGACTGGGCGGGGGTGATGTTGGCCGCGGTAGCGAGCTTCTGGACCAGGTCATCGAGCGACCGCCCGAGGGTGGTGCGGGCGATGTCCTCGCTGTGCGCCTCCTGATCGGCGCGAAACAGCTGTTCCGGGTGCTCACGTTCGGTCCATGACAGTGCCGAAGCGGCAGTGACCAGACTCTCCAGGCCGTCGGGGGATGTGGCGTGCTCCTGCATGAGCCGCACGACCTCGGTGGCGCTCGCGCCAAAGAATCGGGCCGACTGCAGAGGCGAAGTGATCCCGCTGGCAGCGCCCAGCGCCGCCATGGCCGCCTGGTCGTTCTTCAGTTCGTCGATTTTCGATTCCGCCCGCACGGCATGCTCCTCGGGGTAGCTGGCCATCCGTCGGTCGCGATCGCCCGTACTTGAGCGCGCCGCAGCCCCGGAGCTGCTGGAGGGAGCAGTGCCGGGGCCGTCGGGCGGAGATGTCGAAGTCGGTCAGTCGCCGGCGACGAAGTAGAGCCAGGTGCCGTCGGCGTCGATGCCGACGCGTAGCCCAATGAATCCGCCGATCTCGGCGAACGAGTCGTAGTCCGCCTGGGTGTAACCGAGGGCTTGGAGGTCGTCCAACATCGGCTCGGTTACCGCATCCCAGGGCACCGCGGAAGCGGCGGGCCATGCAGTGATCCCGCTTTGGTCGCCGGCCGAGACCGACAGCAGCTTCACCAGAGCCGCCGTCGGGCCATCGCCGTCACCTCGGTACCGCTCATCCTGCTCCCAGGTGGGATCTCCGCCACCGAAACTCCAGGTGAAGTCCGGTGAGCCGGCGAGCTCGAGCAGGGCGTCGAAGTCGCAGGCCCGGGCAGCGGCGATGACCGCCGTTCGGGTGGCCTGTACCTCCGGTGACAGGCCGTCCTGGGGTCCCGGGTCGGGAAGCTGGGCCGCCGAGCACTCGGTGGGCGGCGTCACGGTGACGTCGAACAGGCGGACCTGGCCGATGACCTCGGCCGCCTCGGCGGCGGTGAACGTACCGGCACCCCAGCTGAGCCAGGCGGTGACCCGTCGGTCGTCGAGCTCGTAGAAGTGGGCGATCTGGCGGCTCTGGTCCTCGTACGAGATGTCGAGGACTCGTACCGGGACGGTTCGGGATTCGGTGCCGTCGAGGTTGTAGATCGGCAGGTCGACGACGGTGTCGGAGTTGATCGTGGCGCTGTCATCGAACTGCGGCGCAATCTCCTCGACGTCGGGGTCGTCGGCGAAGCGGCCGGCGATCGTGAGTGAGCCGTCGGCGATGTCGGTCGCGGCCAGACTGGTGCTCCAGCCATCGTTGCGCTGGACCTCCCACCCGTTCGGGATGAGGTAGCTGTACTGCCAGACGGTGTTTCGGTCGGTCAACCCATCGACCGCCGACCGATCGTCGGGGATGAGAGCGCCGCTTTCGGCGATGCGTACGTCGACTGGATCGGGGCCGAACTCGGCGGCGATCGCCGTGGCGAGAATGGCGTTTTCGGTCAGGTCCCAGCGGATGTCGTAGAGGTCGTTCGGTTGCGGCGACAACGTGACGGGGTCGAGCTCCTCCACCGCACCCCACTCGGTGACGGCCTGCCCGCCGGCCACGGTGGACCCGCCCCAGAGCTGGTCGTAGCGGTCGGCGCAGCGGCCGAGTACGGCGAGGGTGCCCTGCGGGCCGTTGGTCACCGCTAGCTCGCACGACTCGACGTCGGGGTAGGTGAGCACGAGCTCACCATCACTGACGACGGCGAGTGTCATAGTCGCGTCTTCGGCGGCGTCGGGATCGTCCGCGATGTCCTCCGGGAAATTGAGCAGGCCGACGTACATGCTGTTGTCGTCGAGGGTCGGACCGAGCTCGACCCACTGGTTCTCGGCGGGGCCGG
This sequence comes from uncultured Acidimicrobiales bacterium, assembly GCA_938041035.1. Classification (GTDB taxonomy): domain Bacteria; phylum Actinomycetota; class Acidimicrobiia; order Acidimicrobiales; family SHLQ01; genus CALHYX01. The sequence continues at coordinate 69,384 of CALHYX010000010.1, forward strand.
AACTCGAATCACCGGGCACCGTTTCGCCCGGCACGGTGACGGTGACCGGAGCCGAGCCGTCGGTGGTCGGGGTCGGCGCCGGTTCGCGGTCGACGTCCGTCGCCGGGACCGTGGGAATGGTGGCGATGCCGCCCTCGTCATCGCTGCCGCCCGTGAGGGCTCCGACGCCGACGATGACGGCCACGATCGCCGCGGCGACGGCCATGGCACCCAGCATCACGCCATTGCGGCGGCGGGAGCTGAGGTCGGTGACGGTGGCGTAGTCGCTCACCGGCGCCGCCTCGGGCTGTGGCTCCGGGTCGGCTGGAGCGACGGTCTGGATCGTTGCCGGCGCCGAGGCGGCCGCTGGTGGACCGGCTTCGTGCATGTCCTGCACCAGGTCGGTCCAGAAGTTCGGTGCGTGTTCGGGCGGGGCCGGCGTGTTGTTGAGTTCGCTGTTGATCATGGGGTCGGGGCCTTGGTTCTGATCGGCTGCGTCGTTTGAGGTGGGCGAGTCGTGGTTCTGGTTCTGATCGTTCATCGGTTCGTCTCCAGTGCGGCGCGAACGGTGGTTCGGGCCCGGTTGAGGCGGCTGGCGATCGTGCCGGCGTTGGTCTCGAGGACGTAGGCGGCCTGGCCGTAGCTGTAGCCCTCGCCGTCGACCAGAAGCAGGGCGGCCCGTTGGTCATGGGGCAGGGTCGTGAGGATCTGCTGCATCTGGTTGTTGTGGGCGATGCGCTGGTCGAACGCCGTGCCGGTGTCGGCCTGGTCGGCGACGGCTTCGAGCGACACCTCGGCACGGCGGGAGCTGCGCTTCAGATGGTCGATGCAGGCGTTGTGCACGATGCGGTGGAGCCACGTGCCGAACGAAGCGTCCTGGCGGAACCCGCCGAGGCCCTTGTAGGCCTTCAGATAGGCGTCCTGCAGGGCGTCGTCCATAGCGGTGGCGGATTGGAGGAGGTTGTACGCAAGTGAGCGCATTTGCTTGTCGTGCAGCTGGAGCAGCTCGGTAAAGGCGTTTGGGTCGCCCGCCTGCGCCTGCTGAATCAACCGCTTCTGGTGCGCGGTTTCGGTCACTCGTCGCCCTTCCTCGGATGTCGTGAGAGCTTGTCGCATACCCGTTCGACCGCGCGACCTGCCCGATCCTTCCAAACTTTTCGAAGAAATCCCGCCGGTGGTGGATCGACCGATTCAGAGTCGGGTGATGTCGGTCAGCCTCACGATCGCCGCGCCCGCTTCTCGACTGGCGTCGAGGTCGACCTCACCGATGAGCCGCCACTCGTTGTTCTCGTCGGGATCCGAGAGAATCTGGGTCACGTTCCAAACCGTGGCGGCCTCGTCGATGATCGCGTTGCGCACCGATCGGGCATCGGCGTCGAGCAGGATTGCGTCGTAGCTTTCCCAATACGGCTCCATGGCCTCGCGCAGGTCGTCGGCCCGGTAGATGCCGTTCATCTCGGCCTGGTGTTCGGCGAGCCCCATGTAGGCCTTGCGGGCCAGCATCGTGACCCATCGGAACGTCTCGTTGCGCACCATCACCCGGAAGGCGCGGGCATTCCGGGTGACGTCCGGGCGGTCGTCGTCGATTCCGGGCGGTCGCACCTCGGCGATGTCGACCTCGGGGTTGCGGATGCGCTCCCACTCGTCGAGCAGGCTTGAATCGACCTGGCGCACGACTTCGCCCAGCCATTCGGTGAGATCGATGACCTCGTCGGTCTTGGCGGCCTCCGGCACGTTCTGGACCATGGCCTTGTAGGCGTCGGAGAGATAGCGCAACACGGCTCCTTCGGAGCGCTTGAGCCCGTAGTGGTTGACGTATTCGCGGAAGGTCATCGCCTGTTCGTACAGGTCGCGGGCGATGGACTTCGGCGCGACGTTGTCCGACCCGACCCAGGGGTGGGCCGCTCGGAACGTGTCGAACGCCGCGTAGAGGAACGGCGCGAGCGGTTTGGGGTAGGTGACCTCGTCGAGGCGCTCCATGCGTTCCTCGTACTCGATGCCGCGCGACTTCATGTCGGCCACGAGGGCGTCTTTGGCTTTGGACACCTGGGCGTGCAGGATGACGCCGGGATTCTCGAGCACCGACTCGATGACGGAGAGCACGTCCAGCGCGGGATCACTCTCGGGACTGTTTTCATTCTCGGGACTTCCGCCCGAGCTCTCGAGCGGGTCCGGCGGGGCCGTTGATTCTGCATCCGCAGTGGCCGGTTCCGGTTCGTCGGCGATGGCCCCTGTTTCATTCTCGGGACTTCCGCCCGAGTTCGCTCGTTGGTCCGCAGTGGCCGGTTCCGGATGGTCGGCGGTGGCCCCTTCCGGTTCGTCTACGGCGGCCACGTTGGCGCCTCCAGCGAGCTCCGGCGGGAGTCCGGAGGATGAAAGAGCCTCCACGGCTTCGACCGCGAACAACGACAGCGGCTGGTGGAGGGCGAAGTCGGCCTGGAGGTCGATGGTGACCCGCACGCGGCGGCCCTGTTCGTCGGGTTCGTCGAGGTGCTCGACCACCCCGGCGTCGAGGAGTGAACGGTAGATGGCGATCGAGCGACGGATGTGGCCGCGCTGGCGCTTCCGGGTCTCGTGGTTGTCGGTGAGCAGGTGGCGCACGGCGGCGCAACCGTCGCCAGGCCGGTCGAGCACTTCGAGCATGAACTGGTGTCCGACCTTGAAGTGCGACTGCAGCGGCTCCGGCTGTCCATCCATCATCTTGGTGAACGACTTCTCGTCCCAGTGCGAGTAGCCGCGTTCGGGCGGCTTCTTCTTGACCAGCTTCTTCCTTTTCTTCGGGTCGGTGGCGGCTTTGGCCTCGGCCACGAGGTTTTCGATGTTGTGCGCCGGTGCCTGGACCCAGACGTAGCCCTGGTCGTCGAAGCCGCGCCGGCCGGCCCGCCCCGCGATCTGTTGGAACTCGCGATTCTGGAGCGACCGGGTGCTCACGCCGTCGTATTTGCACAGCTGGGTGAACAACACGGTGCGGATCGGCACGTTGACGCCGACGCCGAGCGTGTCGGTGCCGGCGATGAGCTTCAGCAGGCCTTGTTGCGCGAGCTTCTCGACCAGCAGTCGGTACTTGGGGAGCAGACCGGCGTGGTGCACGCCAATGCCGTGCGACAGCCATCGACGAAGGTCCTTGCCGATGGGGCTGTCGAAGCGGAACCCGCCGATCGCCTCGTTGATCTCGGCCTTCTGGGGTTTGGTGAGCACGTCGAGACTGGTGAGTGCCTGCGCCGCCTCGGTTGCGGCGCGTTGGGTGAAGTGCACGATGTACACGGGCGCCCGGTCGAGGTCGAGCAGCTCCTGGAGCGACTGGTGGATGGGTGTTTGGCGGTATTCAAACTCGAGCGGGACCGGGCGCTGGTCGCTCGACACCGTGACGGTGGGGATGCCGGTGCGATCGGTGAGATCGGCCTCCAACAGGTTGGTCGGGCCGAGCGTGGCCGACATCAGCAGAAACTGGGTGTGAGGGAGTTCGAGCAGCGGTACCTGCCAGGCCCAGCCGCGCTGCGGGTCGCCGTAGTAGTGGAACTCGTCCATGATCGCGACGTCCACGGGCGCGTCGGCGCCGTGGCGGAGGGCGGCGTTGGCGAGGATCTCTGCGGTGCAGGCGATGATCGGCGCGTCGGCGTTCACCGACGCGTCGCCGGTGATCATGCCGACGTTGTCGGAGCCGAAGCGGCGGCAGAGGGCGAAGAATTTCTCGCTCACCAGCGCCTTGATGGGCGCGGTGTACCAGCTGCGCTTACCGGCCGCGAGGGCGGCAAAGTGGGCGGCCTCGGCCACCAGTGACTTTCCCGACCCGGTCGGGGTGGCGAGGATGACGTTCGATCCGTCGAGCAGCTCGAGGATCGCCTCCTCCTGGTGGTCGTACAGCTCGATGCCCTGATCGGCGGCGTGGTCGATGAACCCGTCCAGGAGCGCTCCAGGCGTGGCCTCGTCGGGGAGGAACCGCAGCAGCGAGGGCTCGACGAGAGGCATCGGGCCACCCTAACGCCCGCGATTCCCCCCAGCTCCCGAGCCCCGTCCATCCACCCGGAGGGCGCGGGTTCCGGCGGGACGGCGAAAGCTACCCTGGATCGCATGAGATCGTACGGGGCGCTCATCGGGCTGCTGGCGTTGCTCGCCGGTGCCTGTACTTCCTCGGCACCGACGGACACGGCTGGCGCGGACACTTCGGCACCCGCCGATACGACGGTCTCGGCCCAAGAGCTCGACCCGACCAATGGCGGCGCTGATGACGGCCACCCGGCGTCCGAGCGCGCCGATTCTCCTGACCCCCTCATGGCTCAGCTGGGGTTCGACCGCTGCTCGCGCAGCACCGGGCTCGTTTCCGCGGACCCGTCGTTCTATCGCGACGAGCCGGTGCATCTCGGCGAGCAACCCCCGGAAGCGTTGGTCGACTGGGCGAAGCGCCAACCGGGTTTCGAGGAGATCTGGATCGACGGCGACCACAACAACTGGTTTGTCCTGGGTTTCTCCGAAGGCGATATCACGCGGCTGCAGTCAGCTGTCGAAGCCGAGTTCCCGGCAACGGGTGCCGCGGTTGCCTCGGTGTCGACGACCAATGCGTATCTGGACCGGTTGAGCGCCGAGGTAATCGAGCTGCTCAACGCCGCGGGCGAGCAGTCGTACTCGGTCGGCGGCAGCGTCGCTTCAGGGATCGTGTCGGTCGACATCGGCGTGCTCGACGTCGAGACGGTCCAAGCGCTCGAACCGGTGGCGGGCGAGCCGATCTGCCTGACCGGAGCTGATCCGAGGACGGTGAACCCCGACCGACCACAGGCCCTGACGGGGGATGGGTGGCGTTTGCTCGGCACGGTCGAAAACGGCCGCGAGTCACCCAACCTCTACACCAGCCAGGACGATCTCGACCAAATGAACTGGGCGACCTCGACCTCCGAGGTCTCGGTGGACTTCGAGACAGAGGTGGCTATCCGTTTCGGCCTCTCGCTCCCGTGCACATCGCAACAACTGCGGTTCACCGACGTGGTGGTGCAAGTCGATCCCGCCGTGGTGTACGCCGAGACGGTCCTGGTGGGCCCGCCGCCGGCGGACTGTGATACGGCGCTGCGAATTCGCTCGTACGTCGTGGCCGTATCGCGCGACCGGCTGCCCGCTGGGCCGTTCTTTCTGCAGCTCTATCGAACCAAACCTCGGGCGGGTTCCTACGGCCAGCGGATCCTCGTGGACACCGACCTGACCGTGCCCGGCGCACTAGCGACCCCGGGTGACATCAAACCGAACCCGGACAAAGTCGCTCGCGACGAGCGACGGGCCGCCGGAGCTGAGCCCAATGCGGGGCCGGTCATCGCGGCCGGCGGCTACATGGAGCCGGGACCCGGCCACTACCGAATTGGCCTCGAATGCAGATTCGACCGGATCGGCCCGATCAACAACATCGTGTGGCGGGCGACGACGCCGAACCTGAGTGCGAACCCGCCGCCGGAGTGGACGCAAGCCGCCGGTTCCGGCGACTTCTTTCGCGCCGAAATCGAGCTTGCGGCGGGATCACCGCCCAGCCTCACGGTGACCGCAGGCGACCACAGCGAACGCTACGAACCGGCTCCGGCAGGCACGACCGCCAACTGCTAATCACCGTCCGCGAACCATCTGGTGCCTGGCACCAGATGGTTCGCGCGAGGCGTCTCGGGGCTGAAATCTCGTGAAATTTCAACGATTAGCCCGGCCAGGTGGTCACGCTGGTGCCTGGCACCAGATGGTTCGCGGTGGGGTGGGCACCCCATGGCGGGTGGGCGGGAATGGGGTCAAGATGATGGCTATGGCGAGCCTTGACCGATGGTCCGATTTTGGTGGACGACTACTGAAAGTCGCACTATTTTCACCGATTGGAGAGGTAGTTAGTTGTCCCAAAGGCCCGGGCACCCACGAGGTTGGCCGGGCCCTTCGGACGAGCGGCTTCTTCGAAAGGACCTGGACTCGGTGAGCGAGTTCGTCGACGCGATTCTCAGCTTCCCCACCGTGATCTTCACGGTCGCGCTCGCGGTGTCGTTGTCCTTCTTCGCCATCACCACGCTCCTCGGCGCCGGCATGGACGCCGACTTCGACTTCGACGCCGACATCGACGGTGACCTCGGTGCGAGCCTGCTGTCATCGATCGGACTGGCCGGCGTCCCGATAGCGGTGAGTGCCACCCTCATCTCCCTGTTTGCCTGGTTCGCCAGCGTCGTCATGACCGAACTGCTCGACGACGGCGGCGATGGCATCGTTGCCGTCTACGCGGTCATCGTGATCGTGCTCGCCCTGATCGTGGGAGTCGTGGCGGCCGGGGTCATCGGCCGACCGGTCGGCCGGGCCTTCAACGCCACCCAGAACCGCCGGCGCGGCGACCTGCTCGGCCGGGCCTGCACCATCACCACGCTGAAGGTCACCGACTCGTTCGGCCAGGCCGAGGTGCCCGACCCCGACGGCGGCACCCTGCTCGTGCAGGTCCGCTCGCTCAAACCCACCACCCTTACCGCCGGCGACCCCGCGCTGATCTTCGAACGCGATTCCGACAGCGACGCCTATTACGTCACCCCCCAGGATCCGGAGCTCACCGCCTAACCGCACCGCCTAACCACACCGGCCAGTTCGCCCCGCATCTGAACCAACGTTGCCCCTTCCCCGTCACAACCAGCAGTCCCTGAGTGGCCATCACCGGCCAAAGAAAGCGATTCCCCATGACGATCCTGTCTGTTGTCCTCGTCTTGATAGTCATCCTCGTCGCCGTGGCCATGCTGGTCGCGCTGATGTTCAGCCGATTGTTCCGCAAGGTCCCCCAGGGCAAAGCGCTCGTCGTGAGTACGATGAACAAGGTCGTGGTGTCGTTCACCGGCCAGATCGTGCTGCCCGTCATCCACAAGGCCGAGATCATGGACACCTCGGTCAAGACGATCGAGATCGACCGGCGCGGCGCGGAGGGCCTGATCTGTCAGGACAACATCCGGGCCGACATCAAGGTGAACTTCTTCGTGCGGGTCAACAACGCCGAGGAGGACGTCATCAAGGTTGCCCAGGCCATCGGCGTCGACCGGGCCAGCCAGCAGGAGACGCTCGAAGAGCTGTTCACCGCCAAGTTCTCCGAGGCGCTCAAGACCGTGGGTAAGCGGCTCGACTTCATCGACCTGTACACCGAACGCCGCCGTTTCCGCGACGAGATCATCGAGGTCATCGGGACCGACCTCAACGGCTACGTGCTCGAAGACGCCGCCATCGACTACCTCGAGCAGACACCGCTGATGCAGCTCGACGACACCAACATCCTCGACGCCCAGGGCATCCGCAAGATCACCGAGCTGACCGCCACCGAACACGTGGCCACCAACGTGGCGAGCCGCGAAGAGGAAAAGCAGATCACCGCCAAGGACGTCGAGACCCGGGAAGCGGTGCTCGAACTGCATCGCCAGCAGGCCGACGCCGAAGCCCGCCAGGCTCGCGAGATCGCCACCATGCAGGCCCGCGAACAGGCCGAAACCATGAAGGTGCAGGCCGAGGAGCGGCTGCGGGCCGAGACCGCCCGGCTCACCATGGAGCAAGATGTCGGCGTGCAGCAGGAGAACCTGCAGCGCGAGGTCGAGGTCGCCGAGAAGAATCGCCAGCGCATCATCGCCATCGAAGAGGAACGGGTGAAGAAGGCCCGCGAACTCGAGGAGATCTCCCGCGAACTCGAAACCACCGGCGCCCAGAAGAGTCTGGAATCCGAGCGGGCGGCCGTCGCCGAGATCGTGCGCAATCGCACGGCCGTCGACAAGACCGTCGCCGAGGAGGAGGAAGCGATCGCCACCCTGCGCGTGGTCGAGGAGGCCACCCGTAACCGCGACGCCACCGTGATCGCCGCCGAGGCCGAGGCCGAGGGTGCGTTCGTGAAGGACATCAAGGCCGCCGAGGCCGCCGAAAAGGCCGCCCAGCATCGCGCCACCGAACGGGTCACCGTGGCCAAGGCCGATCTCGAAGCAAGCGACCTCGACGCCAAGGCGATGGCTCGCCTGGCCGAGGGTGCCCAGGCCGAAGCGGCCGCTTCGGGTCTCGCCGAGGTGCAGGTGCGCGAGGCCGACGCCATCGCCATCGAAAAGGTTGGCCTCGCCGAGGTGCGGGTCAAAGAAGCCGATGCAGGAGCCACCCAGAAGGAAGGCGCCGCCGAAGCGTCGGTGGTGCGCGAGATGGGCCTCGCCGAGGCCGAGTCGGCCGAAGCCAAACTGCGGGGCGAGGCAGCCGGTCTCACCGACAAGGCCGCGGCCATGCGCGAGCTCGAAGGGGTGGGCCAGGAGTTCGAGGAATTCACCCGCCGGCTCGAAGCCCAGAAAGAGGTCGACCTCGCCAAGGTTGGCGCCCAGGTCGGCATTGCCAACGCCCAGGCCGACGCCCTCAAGGCCGGTCTCGAGAGTGCGGACATCGACATCGTCGGTGGGTCCGACATCTTCGTCGACCGTCTCGTCGGCGCGGTGGCGGGCGGCAAGTCCGTCGATGCCTTCGTCGAGAATTCCGGCACCACCAACAAGGTGTTCGGTAAGTATCTCGACGGCGATGGCGACCTCGTCGCCGACCTCACCGAGCTCGCCGCCGGAGTGGGCGGCAACGGCGTGCGCGACCTCACCATCTCGGCGTTCCTCGCCCAGATGATGCGGTCGTCGAGCGGCGAGAACGCCGGCAAGCTCAACAACATCATCGAAGCGGTTGCCCGAGAAGGCATCGGCGACCTGCCGATCGGCGAGCTGTAAGGCCGGTTCGGTCGTGACCGATACCGAGACACCAAGCGATCAGGTGGTCGACACCGCCGACGCGGCCGGCGTGACCGACGATGCCGTCGGCGCGGGCACCTATGACCTGCTCCGCGCTCGCCTCGTCGAGCACGCCGACGAGTTGGGTCGGCGCGCCAATCAGCTCAACCTCGACCGCCTCGAAACGTTCGGTACCAGCCGGTTCGAGTTGGTCGGCAGCGAGCGGATCCGCACGGAGAACAACTGTGTGTCGCGCGACATCGTCGCCGTCGGCGACCAGATGTTGTTCGGCTACAACGTGTTCATCGGCCTGCGGACCGAGACGACGATCGACGATGTGCTCAGCCTGCATCGGCTCGAACGCACGGGTGGCGCCGACGCCGACGATGGCGGCGCCCCTGCGGCCTACGCCCTTTCCCCGCTCTCCGAGGCGAGTGAAAGCGAGGCCACCGCCTGGCTGCACGACCCGGGCTTCCTCAATGACTTCCGCGAGCTCACGACCTACTACAAGGACTACAAACTTCTGCAGCTGCGCCGTTCCGGCGGCCGGCTGCTCGCCGTGTTCCAGATCGGCAAGTCGATCGACGACATCCGGGTGTTTCGCTGGGACGTGAGCCCCGATGGGGTGGCGAGTTACCGCGACAACCGGGGCGAGCGGGATCACGATTACCCGCCTCAGTTTGGTTTCACCTGGCAGTCGGTCACCCGGGAACATCACGTGGGTGGACGCAACCCGCACGTGAACCTCGTCGACAAGGTGTTCCTCGATCCGCGGGGCGGCAAGCTCGAAATCCGGCTCGAGGACAACACCGAGACCGGGTTGCTCGTATTGAGCGAGCCGGTGGAGAACCCCGACCAATCGGTCGACGACACCTCGATGGCCTTCGCGGTGATCGGCGACCTGGTGCTGGTGCGGGTGCGCCCGTATCTCGAACAGGACGACCGCTACTACGTCGTGAACCTGTTCAACCGGTCGGCCCTACGCGTCGACGCCATCGGCCAGTCGTGCCAGATCCTGCCCGAGGACCACGGGGTGATCTTTCCCGGCGGCTACTACCTGCGCGAGGGCGACACCAAGGTGTTCGACCTCGACACGACCGGTATGGAATTCAAGGTCGAGATCCGGTCGCCGAACGGCGAGGACGTGCTGTACGCGTTCCACGAACGCGATGGCGGCCGCACGATTCTGCTCAGCTACAACCTGATCCGACGCCATGTCGCCGCGCCGATCAACTGCCACGGCTACAGCCTGTTCGAGGACGGCACCCTGGTGGTGTTCCGCGACAGCGGCGAGCCCACTCGGGTGCACCCGATGCAGATCTGGGCCACCCCGTTCGTGAGCGATGAGTTTCAGGCCCGCCAGCCGCTCGGCGACGGCCTGCTCGAGCGCATCGGCAACGCCGAGCTGGTTCGAGGCGTCAGCGAGGCGTTGAACATTCGGCGCCTCGTCGCCGACGTCGAACCCTCGGGCGCCGTTTTCGAAGACCTCGCGACCAGCACCGTGCGGGTGCTCGATGCCCACACGTGGCTGGTCGACGATGGCGCCGGCGATCTCGCAGCACCGCTGCGCGAGATTCGGGCGACGTCGGAGCTCATCATCGATGAGTTCGACAAGGCCGAGGCGCTCAAGGCCACCGCCATCGAGGTCGCCGAGAGCGCCACGAACGACATCGATGAGCTGGTCGATGGCATCCGGCAGAACCGACCGGCCACCACCCAGGCATTCGTCGATGCGTTGCAGCAACTCCGCCGCCAGCAGGGCCACCTCCTCACGATTCGCGACACCCGGTACATCGATCACGGCCGGCTCGACGCCCTCGATCAGCAGGTGCAGGAATCGTTCGACGATCTCTCGGCGAACGCGGTCGACTTCCTCGCGGCCGACACCGCCTTTGCGGGCTTTCACACCGACGTCGAACAGCTGACCGCGACCATCGAGGCGACCGAGAAGGTCACCGAGGTGGAGCCGCACCTCGAAACGCTGGACGACATCGGGTCGGGCCTCGACCTGCTCGCCGAGGTCGTGGGCGGTCTCGAGATCGACGACGCCACCGTCCGCACGGGCATCTTCGAACGGGTATCCGGGGTGATGGGGGCGTTGAACCGCACGCGGGCCGTGGCCGAAAACCACCGATCGCGCCTGCGCGATTCCGAGAGCAGCGCGGCCTTCGGCGTGGAGTTCGGCCTGTTCTCGCAGTCGGTCACCGCAGAATTGAGCCGCTCGACCTCGCCGGAGAAGGCCGATGCCGCCCTCGGCACACTGCTCGTGCAGCTCGAGAACCTCGAGAGTCGCTTCGGCGATTCCGACGACTACCTCGACCAGATCGCCACAAAACGCGAGGACGTCTACGAGGCGTTCTCCTCGCGCAAGCAAACCCTGATCGACGACCGGCAGAGCTCGGCTCGTCGACTCGTCGACGCCGCCGATCGCATCCTCACCAGCGTCAATCGACGCGTCGAGGGGTTCGAGTCGGCCGACGAGATCAACGCCTTCTTCGTGAGCGACCCGCTCGTGGCCAAGGTGCGCTCGATCGCCGGTGACCTCCGCGACCTCGACGAGCAGGTACGCGCCGACGAGATGCTACGCAACCTCGATACCGCCAAGGAAGAGGCCGCCCGATCGCTGCGCGACCGCACCGACATCTTCGAGGACGGTGGCCAGGTCATCCGCCTCGGCCGGCACCGGTTCAGCGTCGACAGCCAACGGCTCGAACTCACCACTGCCGCGATCGATGGTCACCTCAACGTGGTGATCACCGGAACCGACTTCCGGGAGGAGGTTCGTGCGGACCACTACCCCGAGATCGACCTCGACGAGCTGCGCCCGTTCTGGGACCAGACGCTGGTGTCCGAGCGACCGGACTTCAGCCGTATCGAGTACCTCGCCACCACGATCCTCGCCGGCGCCGCCGACGGAACGGGGCCGGTGACGTTCGCCGACCTGCGAGCGGCCGCCGGGAGCCCGCAGCAACTCGAAACCCTGGTCCGGTCAATCGCCGAGCAGCGGGTCGAAGAGGGCTACGACCGCGGGGTCCACGATCACGATGTGGCGTTGCTGCTCGGCGTTCTGGTCTCGCGCTGGGATGAGATTGGCCTGCTTCGCTACGAGCCCGATGCTCGAGCGCTGGCTCAGATCTTCTGGGCCCACGGGCTCGACGATGAGATCGCCCGCGACCTCCTCGCCCGCGGTGTGAGCCTGGGCCGGTTGCGTTCGACGTTCGCCAGGTCGCCGGCCATCGCCGACTTCGTCGCCGACCTCCAGGCACGCATCGAGGCCTTCGTCGCCGACCGTCCCACGGTGGGCGACGGTGTCGACCCGGCCGCGACCGCCGGGTATCTGTTCGAGGAGCTGGCTGAGGAACCGCTCGCCTTCGTGGTCAGCAGCGCGGCGTCGGACCTACGCGACGCGCTCCGCCTGCACCACGACACCGTCGGCATCGATGCAACCGTGGCCGAACTGGACGACCTGGTCGACCGGCATCGGCTCCTGACCGCCTGGTTCAACGCCTTCGCCGAGGCGGAGCGCCCCGAAGCACTCGCCTACGTGCCCGAAGCGGTTGCGCTCGTCGTGGCCGACGGGCTTCCGCACCAGGCCGGAGCGGTGGACCTCACCTGCGAGGTGTCGAATCTGCTCAGCCAGCACGGACGCATCTCGGACCAGACGCTGCGGTTTCGCTACGACGAGCTCATGGCCGCGGGCGACGCCTACCGCCGCACGGTTGTGCCCGGGTTCCGCGAGTACCAGACCACTCGACACCGGCTGTTGGCTGAGGCTCGCGACCGGCTGCGCCTCGACGAGTTCACCCCGAAGGTGATGAGCGCCTTCGTGCGCAATCAGCTGATCGACCAGGTCTATCTGCCGCTGATCGGCGACAACCTCGCCAAACAGCTCGGCACGGTCGACGGCGGTCGCACCGACCAGATGGGGCTCCTGCTGCTCATCTCGCCCCCGGGTTACGGCAAGACCACGCTCATGGAATACGTGGCCAACCGGCTCGGCATGGTTTTCGTCAAGGTGAACGGGCCGGCGCTCGGCCACGGCGTCGATTCGCTCGACCCGACCGAGGCGCCGAACGCTACGGCCGCCCAGGAGGTCGACAAGATCAACTTCGCCCTCGAGATGGGTAGCAACGTCTTGCTGTACCTCGACGACATCCAGCACACGAACCCCGAGTTGCTGCAGAAGTTCATCTCGATGTCGGATGCTCAGCGCCGAATGGAGGGAGTCTGGAACGGGCGGACCCGCACCTATGACCTGCGGGGCAAGCGGTTTGCGGTCTGCATGGCCGGCAACCCCTACACCGAGTCCGGCGATCGCTTCCAGATCCCCGACATGCTCGCCAACCGCGCCGACACCTACAACCTGGGCGATGTGTTGACCGGCAACGACGGTCTGTTCGCGCTCAGTTATCTGGAGAACTCGCTCACGTCGAACCCGGCGCTCGCGGCGCTCACGACACGCGATCAGGCCGACACGCTGAAGCTGATCGGCATGGCCCGGGGCGACAGCGTGTCGCCCGACGACCTGAGCCACCCGTATTCGGCGGTCGAGATCGACGAACTGGTCGCGACCTTCACCCGGCTGATCCGGGTGCAGGAGATCCTGCTGGCGGTCAACCAGACCTACATTTCGTCGGCCTCTCAGGAGGACGAGTTCCGTACGGAACCTCGCTTCCAGCTCCAGGGTTCGTACCGCAACATGAACCGGTTGGCCGAGAAGGTTCTGCCGGTGATGAGCCCCGAGGAGATCGAGGCGCTCGTCGACGACCACTACTCGGGCGAGGCGCAGACCCTGACGACGGGAGCTGAGGCGAACCTGTTGAAGTTGGCCGAGCTGCGCGGCGTGATGACCGATGAGCAAACCGAGCGCTGGGACGAGATCCGGGCGGCGTATCAGCGGGTCAAGTTGATGGGCGGCTCCGAGGACGACCCGATGGTTCGCGTCGCCGGAGCGGTCAGCGGTATCTCGGACCAGCTCCGGTCGATGGCGCAGCGCAGCGGACCGGATGCGGTCGACGTGCTGGCCCGCTTCGATGAGACGCTCCGCCTGCTCACCGACCGGGCCGAGCGCCGCCGCACCGCAGCGGCACCCAAGCAGCCGAGCCCGCGACCAACCCGGCGATCCACGCTGGCCCCGCCGCCACCCCCACCCGAATAGCGCGGTCGCGGAGGGCCCGGTTAGGAAGCTTGGTCCCGGGACTATTCGGGCGTTGGTGGAAAGGTAACCCGGAACTCGGCGCCGCCCGTCGGGTGGTCCGCCACCGAAATTTCGGCACCGTGATTCACTGCGATCTGCCGCACGATATTGAGGCCGAGTCCGGAGCCGCCGCCGTCGCGGTCGCGGGCTTCGTCGAGCCGGGTGAACCGCTCGAAGATCTCGTCCCGGCTGATCGAGGGAATTCCAGCTCCATCGTCGGCCACGACGATGCCGGCGCCGGCGCCGTGCGAAAAGCTCGATAGCCAGACCGTGGTGTCGGCGTGACGGACGGCGTTGTCGACGAGGTTGCGCACCAGGCGCGACACATCAGCGGTCGAACCGAGCGCCTCGGCTGGACGCACACCCGAGAGGTCCAGCCGCATCCCGCCCGTGGCAACCGCAATCTCCGCCTCGGCGAACAGGACCTCGTCGAGCTGGACCACGTCGGCGTAGGAAACCTCGGGGCCGTCCCGGTGAGCCGCCAGGTACAGGAGGTTGTCGACCACGTCTCGCATACGATCCGTCTCGCCGGACAACCGATCGCGGGTCGCGGGCCACGCGGGGTCGTCGATCTCCGCGGTGTCCACCATCGCCCGCACGTTGGCGATCGGACTCTTGAGTTCGTGGGAAGCATCCGCACTGAACCGACGGAGTTTCACTTCGTGGGAGTCGATGCGTTCGAGCATCGCATTGACCGTCACCGCGAGGTCGTGGATCTCGTCCTCGGCCGGCGGAACGGGGACTCGCTCAGAAAGCGTCGCTCCATCGATGGCCATAGCGCGAGCGCGAATGTTGGCCACCGGTCGCAGAGCGCGGCCGGTGACGAACCACGCCAGAGCACCTACGAGAGCAGCGATGATGGGGACGGCGAGGGCGAACAATCGGGTCAGGGCGCCGAGATCGCCATCGACCCCCTCGAGTTCGGAGCCGGCCACCACCACGAGCCCGTCGGTGGTCGAGGCGGAGGTGAGGCGCAGCTTGTGGCGTTCCTCCTCGGACTCGCCATCGTGAAGTTCGACAAAGCGCAGCTCCGCGTTGACGGTGGTACCCACCGGTTGCCGCACCGGATTTTCGAGCGGCAGCAGGGAACCCCCTTGCGCGACCAGGTCACCGTCAGCCGTACCGATCCAGACGAAGGACTCCTCGCGTTGGACAACGGTCAACGACTGCGGCTCACTTCCGCTGTCGAGCAGACGAACGCGATCGGCCGCCTGTTGCTCCAGCGTCGCGTCGAGGTTGCCGACGAGCCCGGCGCGGTACGTGAACAACAGCAGCGCGGCGCCCAGCGAAAGCACCAACGCCGTGAGCAGGACGCTCAAAACCGTGGACCGGACCCGTATGGACGAGCCGGCCCGACGCAGCCAGCGAAGGTCAGCCACCGTGTTGCTCCAACAGATAGCCGGCGCCGCGCACCGTGACGATGGATTGCCGGTCGAACGGCGCATCGATCTTCTTGCGCAACGACCCGACGTACACCTCGACGATGTTCGGGCCACCATCGAAGTCGAAGTCCCAGACGTTCTCGAGGATCTCGGGTTTGGAGCACGCCGTCCCGGCTCGGCTCAGGAGAAACTCCAAAATGGCGAACTCGCGCGGCGTCAGATCGACCTCGGTCTCACCTCGACGCACGGTGTGGGTCGCCGGGTCGAGGGTGAGGTCGCCCGCCTGAAGGGTCGTGGGGCGAGCTCGCCCGGGGCGGCGGAGCAACGACCGTAGTCGGGCGAGGAGCACGACGAAGGCAAAGGGCTTGGTCAGATAGTCGTCGGCTCCGGTGTCGAGTCCCTCGGCCTCGTCGAGGTGCCCGTCCTTCGCTGTGAGCATCAGGATCGGTGTCCAATCCTCTCGCTCCCGGAGCGTGCGGCACACCACGAAGCCGTTCACCTTGGGAAGCATGAGGTCGAGCACGATCGCGTCGTACTCGACCTCGGCCGCATACCAGAGGCCCTCTTCGCCATCGGCGGCAACGTCGACGGCGAAGCCTTCCGCCTGAAGCCCGATGCGGAGGGATTCGGCCATCGCCGGCTCGTCCTCGACGACCAGAATGCGCATGTCGTTACCCTACGGCGGTGGCGGAGGAGGAAGCGCCGGTCTCCGGGGTTGCCTCTCTGCGCTCTTCGTAGGTGTCTTGGTCGTCGACGTGGTCCTCGTCGGTGTCATCGTCGTCTTCGTCTTCGGCGTGGTCCTCGTCGGCTTCGTCGTCGCCTGCGTCTTCGGCGTGGTCCTCGTCGGCTTCGTCGTCGCCTGCGTCGTCGGTGTAGTCCTCGTCCTCGTCGGTGTCTTCGGCTTCGTCCTCGGTGTAGTCCTCGTCCTCGTCGGTGTCTTCGGCTTCGTACCCTTCTTCGCCGTTTTCGTCCCCGGCATACGGCTGCTCCCCCTGCTCGGGAGTCTCGGGTTCGCTGGTTTCGTTCGTCGTCTCGCCGCCTTCGGCCACCTGCTGAAGGGGGGCGACGATCGGATTTCCGTACTGGTCGATGTACTCGACGGCCGCCGGATCGTCGGCGACGGGTTCTCCGGCTGACGGGGCCAAGCCCAGCGTCAGAGCCGAAACGGCGCCTGCGACCGTCAGTGTGATCCCTGCGGCAGCGCCGAGAGCGGATTTCTTGTCCATGGTGAGTGTCCTTCCGGGGTTGCGACCTGATCGGTTCAGGTCTGGCATCACCATGACGAATCGCAGCTGAAGGCTCGCTGAAGACGAACGCGGTCACTCTGGTGCCAGGCACCAGAGCGGTCGCGGGTGGGGAGGGGGGAACGGCGCGCCGGTAGCGTGCAGCGGTGGCTTCCCTCCTCGCCCTCGGTGCCGCAGCGCTCTTTGGCACCGCCGATTTCGTCGGCGGCTACGCGTCGCGCAAGGTCGATGCGATCGCCGTGGCGCTCGGGTCGAACCTCGCCGGCCTCCTCACCGCGCTGGTGCTGCTCGCCATCGTCGGCGGGGAATGGAGCGTACGGACGGTGGCGTTCGGGTTGTTGTCCGGGCTCGCCGCCGCGGCCGGTCTCACCCTGTTGTTCACCGCGTTGAGCAGTGGGCCTTTCCAGCTCGTGAGCCCGCTGGCCGCGGTGCTCAGCGGCGTCGTGCCGGTGGTCGTCGGGTTCGGGCTCGGCGAGCGACCTGGAGTGCTTGCCGTATCCGGCATGATGCTCGCCGCCCCCGCGGTCTGGCTTCTGGCCGGGGGCGGGTTCTCCGGTTTCGACACCTCGCACCGTCGTGCGCTGCTCACCGCGATGGCGGCGGGTGTGGCGTTTGGGCTGTTCTTCAGCCTGCTCGCCCAGACCTCGGACGACTCGGGCGCCGCGCCTCTCATTCTGGTGAAGGTTGCCGGGGTCGGCGTTCTCGCGCCGCTCGTCGGGCGGGCCCGGGCCCTGGGGCACGCGATCACGCCCCTCGCGCTCGTCAGCGGCTCGCTCGACATGCTTGCCAACGGGCTGTTCCTGTGGGCGAGTCGACGCGGCGATCTCTCCGTCGTCGGGGCCCTCGTGGCTCTCTTCCCGGCACCCAACGCGGTGCTCGCTTGGGCGATTTTGAAGGAGCGACTATCCAGCGCTCAGGCGGTGGGCTTTGCTCTGGCCCTCGGGGCCGGTGTGCTGCTCTCGTCCTAGCGCTCGGTCTCTGGACGACTGCGCACCGCGGCCCTACCGTGACCCCACCGACGAATGGGGGACCGAAGATGCAGACGTGGCCGGGCGACGTGGTTGGACTGGTGGAGGCCTACCGGTCGGGCGAGCGCACACCGGTGGACGAACTCGAGGCCACCCTGGCCGCGATCGAAGCCTCCGATCTCAACTGCTTCTCGTTCATCGATGCCGACGGAGCACGGGCCGCGGCGGCTGCCGCCGACGTGTCGCTGCCCCTGGGCGGTGTACCGGTCGGGGTGAAGGAACTCAACAACGTCGAGGGGTGGCCGTCGACCGAAGCGAGCCTCATCTTTGCCGGTCGTATCGCGACCTACACCGACACCATGGTCGAGCGGCTGCGGGGGGCGGGCGCGGTGCTGGTCGGCATGACCACGGCGAGCGAGTTCGGTGGCCTCAATGTCAGCGTCACGAAGCTCAACGGGGTGGCTCGTAACCCGTGGGACACGGCCGCAACGCCCGGCGGATCATCCGGTGGCAGTGCGGCCGCGGTGGCGGGTGGGCTCGTACCGATCGCAACCGGCGGCGACGGAGGTGGGTCGATACGGATCCCGGCCGGCTTCTGCGGGCTCGTGGGAATGAAGGGCACCGCCGGACGTATTCCCCGCGGGCCCCATGCGGCGATCCACCCCATGACCGTCGTCGCCGGTTGTCTCGCCCGGTCGGTGCGCGATGCGGCCCGCTGGTACGACGTCTGCGCCGGGTTTGATGCCCGCGACCCGTACAGCCTGCCCGCCGAGCCCGAATGGGAGGCCCGGTTGGGCACCATTGATCTCGCTGGCAAGAAGGCGGTGATCGCCCCCACGCTGGGTTCGGCGATCGTGGCCGACGCCGTCGTGGAGCGGGTGGAGTCGGCGGGTCGGGCGCTCGCGGCCGAGGTCGGCTTGGAGCTCGTGGACATCGACGTGGAGATGCCGCCCATCGACTTGGAATGGGCGCTCGCCAACCAGGTTTCGCTGCGCGGCGAGATCGGCGAACTGTGGCCGGCGTGCGAGGACGACATGACCGCCGCCATGGCGCTCGGTGTCCGCATGGCCGAGGAGCGCTACGACATCAACACGGCGGTCCGAGTGGAACAACAGCGCACCGACGCCAACGAACGGATGGCTGCGATCTTTGATCAGGTCGACGTCGTCATCTGTGCCAGCAATCCCGATGTTGCCTTCCCCGCCGAAATCCGGTCCAACAATCGAGTCGACGGCGAACGGGTTCCGCCGGGCAACAACGGGGCGCTCACCATCCCCGCCAACATCTGTGGAAACCCGGCTGTGTCGGTCCCGGTGGGCACGGTCGATGGTCGGCCCGTGGGGCTCCAGATGATCGCGGTGCAGCACCAGGACCGACTGCTTTTCGACCTCGCGCTGGCGATGGAACGCATGCAGCCCTGGCCGCTGGTGGCGCCGACGACATGACACACTGATCCGATGGGAATCGACGATCTCTTCGGCGCCGCGAACGCGCTCGACCCCCGGCGGGCGATCACCCTCGCCGATCAGTTGTGGGAGGACCGCAACAAGATCGTCGATGTGGTCAACTTCGTCTGGGAGAACCGCAACGGTCTGGTCGATGCGGTCGAGTTTGTCGCCGAGCACCGTGACGAGATGCTCGATCTGCTCGCTCGACTTCCCGAGTTACTCGCCCAGGCCGGCGATGGGTTGGCCGCAGCCGGGGAGGCATCGACGCGGGCCAGCAACATGTTGGCGGGTGACGCGTCCAACGTCACGGTGGTCACCGACGTGGCCGCCGACGCGTTGGATCGGGCCGAGGCCGAACTGGCCAAGGTGGGTACGTTGCTCGCCGGGTTGGGCGGTGAGATCGACAAACTCCGCATCCCGAGCCTCGTGCCGCGAACGTCGGAGGTAATGGGCGTCAAGGTGGTCACCGGAGTCGATATCGACGACCTGCCGCTCGTGGCCATGGCCGGCGCGCGGCTGGGTGACGGCGCCGATCGGGTGGGATCCGTCGCCGAGGATCTCGCCACGGTGGCGGCAACCTTGCGATCGCTGGGATCGATGGTGGAGGGCGCGGGGGAGGATCTCGCCGATGTCGGCACCCTGCTGGGCGCGAGCGGGTCGACGCTACAGAACCTGACCGGAGGGCGCCGCCGCGCATCCAACGCAAAGAAGCGGACCACCACGAACCCTGCCAAGAAGAGGTCGGCCAAAAAGAGGCCGGCCAAGAAGGCAACGAAGAAGAAACCGGCGAAAAAGAGAACCAGCAAGAAGCCGTCGAAGCAGACCGCAGCGAAGAAGACCGGAGCGAAGAAGACAGCCGCCAAGAAGACCGCGGCGAAGAAGACAGCCGCCAAGAAGCGCTCGACGACAACCGGGAAGACCGCGGCCACGAAGGCAACCAGGAAGAACCCGGCGAAGAAGACCGCGGCCAAGAAGAAGCCGGCCCGCGGCTCGGCGGCCAAGAAGCCGGCCAAGCGATGAGCAGGGCCGAGGAGCGACGCCGCGCCCAGCGGTTGGCCAAAAAGCTGTGGTCCGATCGGGACAAGATCGAGGAGCTCCTCGGTCAACTCGCCGGCAGTCGGGAGCGGATCACCGATGTGGTCGAGTTCCTCGGAGAGCAGGGCGAGGACATCGTCGAACTCGTGCAGCGGGTGCCGGAACTGCTGGCCGAGGCCGGCGAGGTGGTCGAGGCGGCGGGCGCCGCCTCGGCTCGTGTCACCAAGGTTCTCGCGGGCACCGATGGACTCGACATGGATGAGTTGAAGGAAGTGGCCGACGAACTCGGTTCGATCGCCGGTCGGCTGCGCGGGTTTGGCGAGAACGTCGGTTCGCTACGGCCCGGCCGACCCTCGGGGCGGGTGCGCGACGCGACCACCGGCAAGAAGTCCAAACTTCGCCAGGCCGGCGCGAAAGCCAAGAAGAACCCGATCGACACGTCGTCGCGGCGAAAACGCCGCGAGTAGGCGTTATCGATCGGCGCCAAGCGGGTTGGTGTCGGCGTTGGGGTTGACCGGCGAAACCGTGCGCGCCAACCCGAGGGCGGCCATACCGAAGACGGCCACCGTTGCCGCGGTGGCCGCGAACAGCGTCTGTGCGCCGTATCGGGCGTAGATCGGCGCGGCGGCGAGCGCCACGACACCGGCGGTGGCCACCCCGGCGGCGCCGGCCAACCCCTGCCCCGTAGCGAGTTCACCGGGTTCGGTAGCGCGGGCCATAGCGGCCTGCGCGGCGGGTATTCCGGCACCGTTGGCGGACGCTTCGACGATCAACAACACGAGGATGGTGAAAAGGCTGGCGACCTGGCCGTACAACGCGGTGACGGGGATGATCACCAGCACCGTGGCGGTGGCCGCGGGTATGGCTCCCATGCGGTCGGCGATACGCCCACCGATCGGGGCGACGGCCACGAAGGTGATGCCGTACAGCGCCAGCGTGGTAGCGACGGCATAATTCCCCAGATCGAGGTCGTCGAGGTAGATGTCCCACACCGCTTCGTACATGCCGACCGGGGCCTGGAGCGCCACCGAGAAGAGCACGGCGACGAGAACTTCGCGGCGGCGCAGCAGTCTCCAGGCGGTGGTCACCGAGTCCGACTCGTCGCCGCGCGAGAGCGTCGGCAGCGGCAAGAACAACAAGACGGGGACGGCGGCCAGTGTCGTGAGCGCCGAGAACACGAAGGGCCCGTCGAGACCGAACCAATCCACCAGAAGAACCCCGAAGAGGGGGCCGATGATGAATCCGGCAACCTCGATGCTGGTCAGCCGGCCCAGGAGCTCACCCGCCCGGTCCCGGTCGTGGTCGGCCACCAATGCCCGAGCGGCCGGCAGGTAGGCACCCAGGCCAAGTCCGATCACGGCCCGGGCCACGACGAGCAGGGCCAGACCGTTGGCGAGCGCGAACAACGCGTTGCCGAGCGCGGCCACGGCCATACTGCCGGCGAGCAGGGCCCGCGTGTGGCCGCGGTCGGCGACGGGAGCGAGGAGTAGTTGGCCCAGCATCGACGCGAAGAACGACGTTGCCGCCACGATTCCCAACGTGCTCGTGGGCAGGTCGTGCGCATCCTGTAGATCCGACAGCAGGGGAAGGACCTGACCGACCGACATCGCCAGAACGAACGCCGCCGACGCAAGAATGACGAAACGAAATCGGTGCATGAGCGCCCAGTGTCACGCGGACCGATCGAGCTGCGCCAACGACTTTGGGGTGATCGGCCCAAGAAGCGATACGGTGCGGCGTCGCAGCGGATGCACAACGGGTCAGGGGTCAACTACTCATGAACGAACCGCAGTTTGTCGAGGTGGGCGACCTCACCATGGCGTATGAGACGTTCGGTGCCGGCGAAGACCTCCCCCCGCTGGTTCTGGTGCACGGCATCACCGGTGCGCGCACCGACTTTGCCCACGTCGCCCCCAAGCTGGCGGCGGATCGCCGGGTCATCACCGTCGACAACCGCGGTCACCTCGACACCTCGGCCTCGCCGGATCCCGCCGACTACTCGCTCGAACAGCTCGCCACCGACCTGGCCGGCTTTCTCGCCGCAGTGACCGACGAACCGGTCGACCTGCTGGGCCATTCGATGGGTGGGATGGTCACCCTGCGGTTGGCGATCGCGCACCCCGAGTTGGTGCGATCGTTGATCTTCATGGACACCGGTGCGCGCGCCCCGGAGATGCCGTTCGATATCGACGACGACCTGATGGCGCTGGTCGTCGGCACCGTCGAGGAACATGGCGTCGACGCGGCAAGAGCGATCATGAGCGACCGCGACAACCCGGAACGCAAGCTGCTCGACGAGCTCCGGGGGCCCGAGGTCATGCAGGCCGACGAGGATCGCCGCTACGCGGCGATGGATCCGGGAGTCATCACCCATCTGGCCCCGATCGTGTTCACCCACGAGTCGATTCTCGATGCCGCTCGCTCGATCCGGAAGCCCACGACGGTCATGGCCGGGGCCAACGACGGGCCGTTCGTCGAGACATCGCGCGAACTGGCCGAAGCGATCGACGGCGCCGTGTTCCACGAGATCGAAGGCGCGTATCACAGCCCGCAGTGGAGCCATGAAGAACTCTGGCTCGCTCTGGTGCGCGACCACCTGGCCGCCCTGGACTGACGTTGCCCGCGTCCGGGTGAGCTGAAGCGCGGGTCTCGCAGGACTTTTTCGTGGCGCGCATCCAGACGAGTGATGCGCACGTAGAGACCACACAGACGCCTCCGAACGCCGGCTCGGGGTCGTCGCCTCCGCTCCGGCGGGTCCGCTCCGTACCACCACTCATCGACCGCTCGGTCACTGAGTGGTCATCACTCATCGAAAAGGAACTCTCGTCATGAAACGCCTGCTTCTGGGGTTGCTCGCAGCCCTCTCCCTCTTCCTCGCCCCGGTCGGCGCCTCGGCCTCGCCGGAGTCGTCCCCATCAACGGAATCCTCGAGGTCCTCCGCCCCCTCGGTCGTCAATGTGGTGCACGGCATCCCCGGCGCCGATGACTTCCCGGTCGACATCTACGTCGATGGCGCGCTCGCTCTCCCGGGCGTCACCTTCGGCGCCGTCGCCGCGGGTGTCGAACTCCCCGCCGGCCCCCACCAGATCGACATTCGGGTCGCGGGCGCCGATGCAGCCAGCGCCCCCGCCCTGGCCGCCAACCTCAACTTCCGCGCCGGCCGCAACTATTCGGTCATCGCCCACCTGAGCGAGACCGGCGCCCCCCGCTTGTCCCGCATCTCGAACAACGTGCGCCCCGGTCTCGGTGAAGCCCGGGTTTCCGTGCGCCACCTCGCGGCCGCCCCGACCGTCGATGTGCTGGTTAACGGCGACGAGACCTTCACCATCAGCAACGCCCGCCGTCAGCGGGTCGCCGGTGCCGACCTGCCCGCCGCCACGTACTCCGTAAGCGTTGTCGCCGCCGCCGACAACTCCATCGTGGCGTTGCCGCCGACCGACCTGGCTCTCGCCGCCAACACGTTGACCGTCGTCTACGCCGTCGGCGACTTCGGCAACGGCTCGTTCACGCCGATCGTGCAGACGATCGACCTCGACGCCGGTCCCGACATCTCCTCGGGCCCCGGCACGGTGAACGTCGTGCACGGCATCCCCGGCGCCGATGACTTCCCGGTCGACGTCTACGTCGATGACGCCCTCGCACTTCCGGGCGTCACGTTCGGTGCGGTCGCCGCCGGCATCGACCTTCCCGCCGGTCGCCGCACCATCGCCATCCGTCCGGCCGGAGCGGATGCGTCCTCGGCGCCCGCCATCCAGAAGAAGCTGGTCATTGGATCGAACATCAACTACTCGATCACCGCCTTCCTCAATGCCGACGGCGCTCCTCGCATCAACCGGGTGCGCAACGACATTCGGGCCCTCGATGGTGAGGCACGGGTCATCGTGCGCCACCTCGCCCTGGCTCCCACGGTGGACGTCCTCGTAAACGGGGCCGAGACCTTCACGCTCACGAACGCCCCGGGCCATCGTCAGGGCAAGGCCGTGGTTCCGGCCGGTACCTATTCGGTCAGCGTTGTCGCCGACGCCGACAACTCGATCGTCGCGCTGCCCGCGACCGACCTGGCCTTCGCTGCCGACACCGTCACGGTGGTCTACGCGGTCGGCGACTTCGCCAACGGCTCGTTCACCCCGATCGTGCAGGTCATCCCCGCCGGCTGATCCCGCCGCTCCATCCATCGCCCTCGATTGGGTGATCGTCGATGCCGTCACCGTCCCCGGTGGCGGCATCGTCGCGTCCGGGGCGAACCACCGGTTCTGACAGGTCGACGGCCTTTCGGGTAGCAAGGAGCACACGGGGACCGCCAGGGGAGATAGGGGAGACCGGGGGAGACATGGCCATCGCCGAGGACGAGACCACCAGCGACCAGACCACCAGCGACCAGACGACCACCGAGACGCATACGCGCACCTGTCCGCTGTGTGAAGCGATGTGCGGACTGCGCATCACCGTGGAAGCCGGTCAGCAGGTGAAGCTGATCCGGGCCAACCAGGACGACGTGTGGAGCAAGGGCTATCTGTGCCCCAAAGGCACAACCCTCGGACACATGCATCACGACCCGGATCGGTTGACCATGCCGATGATCCGTACGGGCGATTCCTGGCGCGAAGCAACGTGGCCGGAGGCGTTCGCCGAATGCGAGCGGCTAATCCGGGGCGTCGTCGAGACCCACGGCAAAGAGGCGTTCACGGCCTACATCGGCAACCCGACGGTGCACAACTACTCGCTGTCGCGTTACGTGGGCGCCTTCACCGGCATGTCGGGCATCTCACCCATCTACTCGGCCGGCACGGTCGACCAATGGCCCAAGAACGTCTCGTCGGCGTTGCTGTACGGCAATCCGTGGGTCATCCCGACCCCGGATCTGGATCGCACCGACATGCTCGTGATCATGGGCGCGAACCCCCAGGCGTCGCAGGGCAGTCTGCTCGCCGCCGCCGATGTACTCGGCCGCTGCGACGCGATTCGCGAGCGCGGTGGCACGGTGGTCGTCGTCGACCCCCGCCGCACGGGCACCGTCGATCACGCCGATGAGTGGCTGCCGATTCGCCCCGGTACCGACGCGGCGTTGTTGCTCGCCGTCATCAACGTCTTCGCCGCCGACGAACTGATCGACCTCGGCCGGATGGCCGAGTTTGTCGACGGGGTGGACGTCGTCGTGGCGGCCGCGGCCGACTTCACGCCGGAGGCGGTAGCCGAGACCTGCGCCATCCCCGCCGACCGCATCCGCCGCCTCGCCCATCAGCTGGCCGAGGCACCGACGTCGGTCGTGTATGGCCGGATCGGCACCTGCAACCAGGAGTTCGGCTCGTTGGCGTCGTGGCTGGTCGACGTGGTGAACATGTTGACCGGAAACTTCGACCGACCCGGAGGACTGATGTTCTCCAGTCCGATGACCGAGCCGCTGGCCCATCTCCCTCGACCATCGCAGAACGGACCGGATGGGCGGGCGGCGTTCGGCCGGTGGACCAGCCGGGTTCGCGGTGCTCCCGAAGTGCTCGGCCAGGTCCCCGTGTCCTGCATGGCCGAGGAGATCGATACGCCGGGCGAGGGTCAGCTGCATGGCTTGATCACCATCGCCGGCAACCCGGTGCTGTCGGCGCCGGAGTCGGCCCGCCTGGCTCAGGCACTCCCGATGCTCGACTGCATGATCAGCATCGACAACTGGCTGAACGAGACGACGAAGCACGCCCACGTGATCCTGCCCGGCCAGGGGCACCTCGAACAGTCCCACTGTGACGAGATGATCTGGTCGTGGGCCATCCGGAACGCAGCGAAGTGGTCGCCCGCGTTGTTTCCGCCGCCCGACGATCACCCGCGCGAATGGGAGGTGTTGTTGACGGTCGCCGGATTGTTCATGGGGGCGGCGGCCGACGAGATCGATACCGCACTCCTCGACGACCTGTTCTTCGGCGGCGTGGTGGGCACGGTCGTGGCCGAGCCCACGTCGCCGATCCACGGTCGCGACCAGGCCGAGATCGTGGCGGCCACGCCGGGACGGGGACCCGATCGGTTGGCGGACTTCTCGATCCGGCGTGGGGTGCACGGCGACCACTACGGGGCCAACCCCGATGGTTGGACGTTGGCCCGGCTCCAGGAGCATCCCGATGGCGTGGACCTGGGACCACTCGAGTCACGGCTGCCGGAGTTGTTGCAGACTCCGGACGGCCGAATCGACATCGCCCCTGCCTACCTGCTGGCCGACCTCCCGCGCCTGCGCGCCCGCTTGGGTCGCTCCGAGGACGGGTTGGTCCTGGTGAGCCGCCGCCATCTCCGGTCGAACAACTCCTGGATGCACAACATCAAGGTTTTGGTGAAGGGGAAGGATCGTTGCACCTTGATGATCCACCCGGACGACGCCGAGGCGGCGGGGGTCACCGCAGGTGCGAAGGCTCGGGTCAGTTCAGAGTCGGGCGAGGTGGAGATACCGGTGGAGGTCACCGATGAAATGATGCCCGGCGTGGTCAGCCTGCCCCACGGGTGGGGCCATGATGTCGAGGGCACCCGGTTGTCGGTCGCTCGTGAACATGCGGGCGTGAACAGCAACCTGTTGGCCCCGGGCCACCTGGTCGACCCGTTGTCGGGCAACGCGATCGTGAACGGGATTCCGGTGGAGGTCACCCCCGCCGGTTAGCGCTGGGAGCTCAGTACGTCGTCGAACGACACGGGGGAGTTGGACACGGGGGCGGTGTCCGCTTCGTCGGCTCCCGATTCGGCGGCGGAGCGCGCCGCTTGCTTCGTCGCCCCTCGGGCTCGAGCGACTCGGACGCGGCGCACGAAAAGCGCCAGCACCGTGGCGATCACGACGAACTGGGTCACCCGGAAAGCGGGGTGACCGACATCGGTGCCCGCCATGAACAGGTGCACGGTGGAGGTCGCCCACACGACGAAGCTGAGCATGTGGATGGCGCGCCAGACCCGGTTGGGGATCCGCGATCGCAGCAGCGAGGTCGCCTCGACGGCGACCACGAGCCAGAACGCGACGATGCCCCACGCGACCGACCCCGGCTGCCACGTGGACGCCATGGGGACGAAGAGCTCTCGGAGCCCGAACTCGACAAAGTTGTCGGGGATCAGGGCGAGCATGTGGATCGTGAGGAAGGTGAGCGACAGCATCGACAGGAAGCGGTGCAGGTCGATCGGCCAGCCGGTGGGCAGCAGCCGCGAATCCCGCGTCGACATCGTCATGCCGGCGATGACCGAAAGGCTGAGCAGGATCCACGCGATGATGCCGGCCGCCCGGCTGGTGAACCACCAGATCTGGTCGACGAGGTCGACGCCGGGTATGCCCACCTGGGCGAGCGCGCTCACCGGTGACCACCGGCGGTCGGCGCAACTTCCGCGCCTCCGGCGTCGGCCGTGCTCTGGTCCACGCGGTGAGCCAGGCCGAGGTCGACGATGTCGTCGTCGGTGAAAACGAGGGCCCGGGCCTGCCAGGCCTCGAGTTGGTCGCGGCCAACCGTGGGATCGATGACCAACGTCTTGGCGACGACATCGGCCCACCAGGCGTCGGCGGCGAAGACGGTCGCGGCCAGACGAGGGGACTGCGACGGAGCGCCGGTGGCCGGGTCGAGCAGATGGTGGTGGGTGCATCCGTTCCGGTTCCACCGACGACCCATCGTGCTGCTCGTCGCCAGCGCGCCACCGGCGATGTGGGTGGTGGCCCACGGTGCACCGGGGTTGCGGGCGTCGTCGATCCGCACGAGCTGGCCCCGCTCGTGGAGTTCGGTGCCGCCGAAGCGAATGTCACCGCCGAGCGACACGATCGCCCAGCGGGCACCGGCGTCGAGGAGGTCCTCGACCAGCAGGTCGGCGGCCAAACCCTTGCCGAGACCGCCCGGGTCAAAGGCGGCGCCGTGGGGCAGACGCACGGACGCGCCGTCAAAGACGACCTCGGAGGCGAGCGCGACATCGGGCGACGCCGCGTTGGCCTCCGATCGCTGGGGCGGCGAGACGGGCTTCTCGAGATCTTCGTGGGTGCGGTCGTACCCGAGGGCGTTCAGTTCGTTCAACAACAGCGGGTTGAACACTCCGGCGGTGCGTTCGCTCGCCTCGATCGCCCTCCGGATCAGCTGGGCGGTCACCTCCGACACCGCGACAGCAGCTCCGCCGGCAGCGTTCAGTTGGGAGATTTCACTGGTGGGTCGAAAACGACTCCACCGGGCTTCGATGTCCTCGAGCCGGTGGACGGCGCCGACGAGCGGCGCTTCGAGGTCGGCCACGATCCGGCACGATGACCCCAGGCCGCGGAAGCTGATTTCGTGCAGGCGCAGGGCCGCCGTGGTCGTCATCCGCTCGGCGTGGTGATCGGCGGCAGCGTCGTGCTGGTGGTGGAGGTCGTGGTCGTCACCGCGGTGGTCGGCGGCGGTGGCGGCGGCGTGGGGGCCGCGGTGGTCGGCGGTGGCGGTGCTGGTGGAGATGGTGCGGGCGCCGCGGTGGTGGGTGGGGGAGGAGGCACGGGTGCGGGGGGAGCCGGCGGAGGCGGCGCGGGTGCCGGTGCTGGAGGTGAGGGTGCGGGCGGGGGTGGTGCCGGCGCGGCCGGTGGTGGTGCTGGGGACGGAGGCGGCGCGACCGGTGGCGCGGTGGGCCTCGGAGTCGTCGGCGGCTGCGTGGCCGACGGAGTTGTCGGTGCCGGGTTGCCCGGTGTCGCCGAGACGTTGAACGTCGTGGTCGGGGCCGCCGCCACAGTGGTGGTCGGCTCACCGAGGAGGAAGGTGGTGGTCGGCAGCAGCTCGGGGGGGATGAAAACGAGAGGACCGGTGCGGTCGGACCCGGTACTGGTCGGCGACGGGTCGGTGGGGTCGAGGGGCGCGGCGGGGTCGACGACTCGAGGAAGGGCGAGTGCGTCGACCGGCTGGCCCGGGTCGGGTGAGGCGGCGACGGGACCGAGGGCGCTGATCACGCCCGCGAAACCGGCGACGCTGGCCGTGCCGAGCGATGCGCGAACGATGCGAAGTCCGGTGGACCGTGACCGCAATCTCTCACCCTTCCCATTCGCCCAGCCCCGAAGCGTCAGCCCCGGTGGGGCGACGATCGGTGAAGGAGCATCCTCAAACCTGAACCCCCTTCATCGACCCGATCCGGCGGGGACTTGATCGCGGTGGGTCGATCGACCCACCCCGCCGATTTCGGATTGTTGGCGGTGGCCAACCGCCCCGCGTGGGCTACCAGAGGGGGTCGCGGGAGAGCAGCTTGGCGAGCTCGGATGCCTGGTCGTCGAGCGTGGCTATGACCCCGGCGGGCAGCGTCTGGTTCGACGCGGCGGTGATCGCCTCGCTCGTGGCTTCCGAGTCATCGATGGCGACGCCGCGTAACCGGCGGCGGAGTGAAGCGGGGACCCTGGTGGCCACGTCGACCAGACCCCGGTCGTGCAGAAACCTCATCGCGGGGCGGTACGTGCCCTTGGCGGCGCTGCGGTTATAGGCCGCGCCCGGTCGATCGACCGGCGCCAGCCCGAGGTGGGCGAGCACCCGATGCCATTCCTCGTCGTCCGGCCCGGTGAGCTCTTCGAAGCTCACCACCAGGAGTTGGTCCCGCAGACCGTGACGGTGCAACGCTCGCACGACATCGGCGTAGCAACTGCGGCTGACGTAGGGGGACCCGACCGCGGTGGCCTCGGCCAGAGGACGGGCCTCCCGGCCCCGCTGAACCTCGTGTCGATAGTGCGATCGCAGCCGTTCGACGGGGTCGCGCACCAAATAGATGAGCCGGGCGGCGGGCAGCCAGGCGGCGATGGTCGCGGCGGTGACGTCGATGGTTTTCGCATCGGCGTAGTTCGCCGAAGCCTCTCCCGTGACCCGTTCATCAGGGGCGTCGGCGAAATGGGCGGCGTAGGCATCGATCCCCAGGCCGACCCGATCGGGGTCATCGAGAAACTGGGGCTCCTTGCCCTCGGGCAGCCAGACGGCATCGTGCTGTTCGAGCCACCGCCACAAGGTCGTCGTACCGGCCTTCATGGCGCCAATGATCACGAAGTCGGGAAGTCGGGAGCCAGCCATGCTGAGGTAAGTCAATCAGACTGTGGGAGCATGTTGGTGAGGGAGGAAACGATGGCCGAAGATCTGATCACCACCACCGAAGCAGCGCGTCTGTTGGGCGTGCCCGTGCCTCGTTTGCTCGACCTTGTCCTCGACGGCTCCGTACAGATTCAACAGCACGGTCGCGGGGTCCGCGTGCGGCGCGCCGACATCGAGGTTTTGCTCGAGTCCGGCGATGTGGTCGACCTGACCGACTGAGTGCCCGAGTGGCTCAGGCGCCGACGTCGGTGCCGACCGGGCGTCCGTCGACGATCTGATCCAGGTACTCGCTCATGCCGATGCCGACGTGGCCGTTGCACTCGTATCGGGTCATCGCCTCGGTGATGCGGGTTTGGAGCTTCTCACCGTCGGGGGTGCTGCGGCGATTCCGCAGCGGGATGAGCGACAGCACCTCGCCGGTGATGTCGTACTCCTCGTGGTCGGTGCGGGCCCAGCACTTCATGCGGGTCTGATACAGGTCATCATCCCATTCCGACTCGATGCGGCAATCACGGATCTCGTGGTATTCGTCGCCGACCAGGACCATCCCGCCGGTACGCACGGGGCTCGCGGGGTCGGCGTCGCGGGCCACGATCGACAACATCATGGCGAAGTCGGGCGAAAAGACCATCGGCATCCAGCGATACCAGGCCAGCGCCTGCCAGTACCTCGGCCCCCAGGACTTGTCCCGGAGCCCGAGTCCGTCGATCGCCAGCTCATAGTCGCCGACCTGGATGACGCCCTTCACGGCGGTGTGTTGTTCGTAGTGGGCCTTGTAGAAGCTGTTCTTCGCGTCCTGCACGATGTCGGTTCCGTCGGGGTTCACCCACCGCCCGCCGAGCATGGGTGAGACACCGTGGTAGTCGAGATCCACCCGGCATTCGACGAACGGGTTCTCCTTGAACGCGGTGCGGGGGTCGGCCATCTGCCGGGGTTCGTCGAGGAGGCAGACCTTTCCATCGAAGGTCACCCGCAGGTGTTCAAACGGTTCGATCACACTGATCTCGAGCCCACCGGCCTTCATCTCGGTGTTCGTTTCGATCGCGGGGCGGCCGTAGAGAAAACCCACCTTGCCTTCGGGGAGGTAGGTGCAGACGGTCATCTCGGCGTAGCCCTCGTTCACCCGGTTCCCGAGCCGGAACCACCCGCCGAGTTCCGCCTCGAGGTCGAACGCGTTGAGGTACATCGACTCGTTGTAGTTGACCGCGTCATCGGGTTCGTGGGGGTACTCGTCCTCGGGATCGAGCACGGTGAGTACGTCGCTGCTGGCCATGGTTGTCCCTCGGTTGGTCGTGTGGCGAGAGCTTAAGACAGCGGCTGAACGGAATCGAAAGGAGTCGGCTCGGTGGCCGGAGCGGGGTCGGGTTTGGGCATCTCGACCGGGGCGGAGAGGGACTTGTGCAGCGTCAGCAACGACGGCCCACCGGCAGCCTGGTCGCGACTCGCGATGGCATAGCCCCGGCTTTCGTACAGCGCTCGCGGTCCGGTGGCGATTTCTCCCACGATCAGCTGCACGGTCGCGTGGCCCGCAGCGGCGAGTTGTCGTTCGGCCTCACCGAGCAGTCGGGCAGCGATGCCCTGCCGCATCCGATCGGGCGCCACCATGAGTCCCTCGATGTCGACCCCGCCGGAGCGATAGGACCGAGCGCTGATCGCACCGATGATCCGATGCCCTTCGGTCGCCACGAGGGTCGTCGATGCGGCCAGCAGGGTCCGGTAGTCGGCGAAGGTCATCTCGAGGCGTGGCGTGCGCGGGGTGTCGTAGGTGAACGCCTCGTCGACAAAGGCGGCTCTTTGCAGGGTGAACAGTTCGCCGAGGTCGGCGGCGGTCGCGGCTCGGATGACGACCGGTGCGGCGGCGGATCGTTCGAACGGCTGCTGATACCGCGCGTCGACCGGCGACCCGTCGGCTTTGGGTGCGTCGGGTCGGCCGGCGAGCACCGCCCGGTCAGCTCGCCAGATGGCGAAATGGAACCACACGATGGTGGCGATGACGATCGACGATGCGACCGGGCTCGACAGGTCGGCACTCAGGCTGGCGGCCGAGCCGTCGAGCAGTTCGCGCAGCACGATGAAGACGATTCGGACGAGGGTGATGGCCAGCGCGAGCCCGCCTACGGCGAAGGTGGCGACGAGGTAGACCTTGCGCCACACCGAGTCGCTTTCGCCGATCGGGTCGGCTTCACGATGCCGTTCGACGGTTCCCCACTGATGCCTCCACAGCAGCGTGCACACCACCAACCCGGTGAGGGTCACGATGAGAATGTTCGCCACGTCGGGGCCGCCGGCAAACGATGTGATGCCGGTCCGGGCCATTTTCCACGCGATCAGCAGCAGTGAGGTTGCGGCCGTGGCCCCGCCGATCAGACCCAGCGAGATAAGGTTGTAGTTGGCGAACCTGAGCGCTTCGTTGCGCTCCGCCGGACCGCTGCTCACGAGCCGCCAACGGTGGTAGGCCCAGCTGAGCACCGCGACGATGACGGCGGTGCCGATGAACACCCCGGGTTCGAAGTAGCTGGCGGCATCGTTCGTGGTGTCACCCAGGAACCAGATCAGGACCCCGGCGATGGCGGCGGTGACCGACCAGAGGATCACGGTCACGGCTGGCAGGATGCCGATGATCACCGTGGTGAAGAACCACAGTGACGAACGCCTGCGATCCCCTTCGACCGAGCCGGGTCGGTCGAAGTGCAACAGCCAGTACCAGGTCCAGACGACGGCGCCGACGAGCAGTACCAGCAGCCACTGCTTGGCTGTTCCGCTGTTCTCGGCTATGAGGTCGTCGAATACGGACGCGTAGGCCGACCCGAGGACTTGCACCACGAGGCCGTAGACGCCGGTGAAGAACCAGCCGAGGCCCACGATCGAGCCGATGGCGAGGTGGGCATCGCCGCGAACGCCGAACCGCGGGCGCAGGAAGAACCAGTGCAGACCCCAGACCGCCAGCCAGATGGTCGGGGCGACGCCGTCGACCAGTTCGAACGGATCGTCGGTGTCACCGAGTCGGATGATGAGCTGCGCCGCGTACACGAGCACGACGACGAGGGAAACGCTGAGCGCCCCCACCAGGTAGGTCGACCAGCCCCGCTGCGACCTCGTGTCCCCGTTTTGGTGTCGGTGGAGTCGGCGTCGTTCGCTGGCGAACAGCAGCCCGCCGAACGCCGGTATGGCGACGAGGAGCAGCGCCATCGTCTGGGCGAGTTCGACGGCGCCCGCCGACCCGACGGTTGCGCCGGATCCCACGATCCGCTGGCCGAGATCCACCAGGGCGAGGGTGACGACGAGGAAGGCGACGAACAGCCCGGAGTGCACGGCGAACGACTTGAGGGCCTCGACCGGGTCGAGCGGCTCTTCGCCGCCACCGATGACGGCTCGCACCAGGAGGACGGCGCCGGTCACCAAACCGCCGAAGAGGATCAGCGGGCTCAGGATCGAAAGGACGAGGTCCATCAGTTTGCATCCGCGCAGTCGCGCAGTGTCCAGGGCCACTCGGCATTGGTGATCAGCCAGTCGCCGTCGTCGCGTCGGAGTTCGAAGCTGTAGGTGCGCTCGTAGCGGTAGTCGTCGAAGGGATCTTCGAACGAGCTGTCCGTGAAGGTGAGCGAGATGATCGCCCGGTCACCGTCGACCTGGGACTCGGCCAGGGTTGCTCGCGAGCTGGACAGGTTGGCCGTCCCGTAGTCGTCGAGGGTGGAACTGCAGGCGTTGTCGAGGCGGGGGGAAAACCGGTCGTACATGCCTTCGACATCGTCGGCATACACCGCATCGACGTACTCCTGAAGTGCCGATTCGGGGGAGCCTTCGGCAAAGGTGGCCTTGTTCTGGGCCAGGGTGAAACCGGCGATGACCAGCAGGGCGAGCAGGAGCAGCGTGCCCAGGATGATCAGCGGCAGCTTCGACACCGAGGGGTTGCTGGTCCGGTTCATGAATCCAGTCTTGCATTCGGACTGGCGTTGTCCATGGGGGTTAGCCCCCAAACAGGACTGGGGTTAGCCCCCAAACGGGACTGGGGCTTGCCCCCAAACGGGACTGGGGTTAGCGCCCAAACGGGACTGGGGGTTAGCCCGACACCGGCCGGTCGCCTTAGGGAGCTTCGATAGGTTTGAAGTTGAACAGGGTGGTGGTGGTCTGGTCCGGCGCCTGGGTGGTGGCGGGTTGGGTGGTGGCGGGAGCACTCGGCTCTATGGGTTTGAAGTTGAACAGCGTGGTGGTGGTCTGGTTCGGCGCCTGGGTGGTGGCGGGCGCAGTCGTCGGCGGTGCAGTCGTCGCCGGCGCGGTCGTGGGCGGTGCCGCCGTCGTGGTGGTCTGGTCCGGCGCTTCGGTGGTGGTGGGCGCACTCGGCTCGATGGGCTTGAACGTGAACACCGTGTCGGGCACCGGCTCGTCGTCGAGTACCGAGAAGCTCACCTGGTCGGTGAGGGCAACGGCGGTTCCGAACCCGTCGGCAGCTTGCACACACATGGTGTGAAAGCCCGGTTCCAGGTCGACGGACAGCATCTCTTCGTCGATTTCGATCGCGGTTTCGGTGTCGATGGTGCGGCCCGCGGCGACACACGGTTCGTCGATGAGGAGATACATCCGGCCGGCGAGGTCGGTGGTGGACCGCTCGTCGGTGATGGTGAATCCGTTCACGTTGATCAGGATCTTCACCGGCGACATGGTGCGGGCGCCGTCGCCCGGGGTCAGGAGTTGTACGAAGACCCGCTGGTTGACCTGGCGTTGGGCGAGCGCGGGGGACAGTTCGGGCGAAAAACTCGGCGTTTCCGCCGCGTTGTCGGTCTGGCCGCATGCGCCGGCCAGCAGCGCGATCCCGGCGAGAAGGCCGGTGATTCGTTTCGATTTCACCCTGGGTTGATCGACCGAGAGCGGACCGTGCTTGAGACAACTACGGCGATCTGGCCACCCGGCTCGGGCGATCCGATCGTCATGGCTATTTGGCACAGTTCGGCGTCCAGCCGGTCGAAGACAGCAACGATGGCTAGACGGATGTTGCTCCTTGTGCTCATTCCCCTGCTCGCAGTGGGGGCGTTCGCCATCGCGCTCGTGCAGCAACAGACCGACGTTTCCCGGGAGCTGGAAGCGACGTCGGCGGTCGTCGAGATGTCGGCTTCACTCAATGACCTTCTGCTCGCGATGCAGGACGAAGTCCTCGCCTCGGCGGACTACGTCGCCCAGCCCTCCACCGGCCCGCAGCTCGCCCGAGAGAACAATTTTCGGGTCGACCGGTCCCGGGTTGTGGTCAACCGGAGGCTCGCCGATGCGTGGGCCACTTTGGACCGCGTAGGCCCGGCGCTGCCGGTTGCGGATCGCGACCGAGTGGGCACATCGCTCGCCTCCACCGTCGCAATGCTCGGCTTTCGGCCCGACGTCGACGAGCGCTGGATCTCGCCACTGCAGATCGCCGACCGGTTCGGTCAGGTCGGCGAACAGATCGGGGCTGCCGCCCAGACCCAGTTGATCAGCCTCGATGACAATGCGGTCACCACCGATCTGTTGGCCATGTTGACCATGGCCGAGGTGGGCTATCGCCAGACGACCGAACAGTTGATGGTGGCCTATGCGCTCGAACGGCAGGTTTGGGTGCCAGGTGCCTACGAGCGAGCCATCGGATGCGTCGCCGCCCAGCGGGTCGCGACCGATCTCATCGACGGTTTGGTCGGTGGCGGCTCCACCCTGGCGCCGTCTCCGCAGCTGGTCGACCTTCGGGACCGGGTCCTCGCCGGCCCCGAGGACGGGTTCCCCGCCGCCGAAGAGATGGCGACCTGGAACGACCTGAATCGGCAACGGCGAGAAGAGATCCGAGAGGCGAGCCAGGTGCAGCGGACTCGGCTCGATCAACGGACGACGGAGTTGGCCGAAGCCAGCCTCAATCGCTTCTGGATCGTCATCGCCGCTATCGCGGTGGCGGTGGTCACCATGAGCGTGGCCTTCCTGGGCACGATGCTCTACGCCGGAAAGGTGCGACGAATAACCCGGCAGATGGTCGAGATCGCCCACGGCAACCTCGACCTACCGCAGGTCGGCCCGGCGACCGCTCACGACGAGATCGATCAGATGGCCCAGGCCTTCGATGGCATGACCGAGCACGTGCGCGCCGCGCAGGAACTCGAAGCCCAGGAAGCGGCGGTGCTCGAGCAGATCGCCCGGGGCGACAGCCTCGCATCGATCACCCGATCGATCGCCGCGCTGGCGACGAACCAGACATCGGTTCCGCACACGATCGTCGAGTTCTATCCGGCTTCGGGGTTGGGTCGGCCGATCCACCGTGGCTCCGACACCGAGCCGATTGCCTGGTTGGCGCCGGAGTACCGCCGCGACGAGGACAAGGGTCGGGATCGGTTGGTGCAGACCACGTGTGTCGGCCTGGCCGCCCTGGCCTATGACCGCCGACGGACCGATCAGCACCTGACCTACCAGGCGACCCACGACCTGTTGACCGGCGTCGCCAACCGCGGCGTGCTCGTGGCCGAAACCGACCGGGCGCTGCGCGACACCGACCGCGAGCTGGTCGCCATGCTCTACTGCGATCTCGACGGTTTCAAGGGCGTCAACGACGGCTATGGCCACCAGGCAGGCGACGGCCTGCTCGTCGACGTTGCGGCCCGGCTACGTCGGATTCTCGGAACGAGCGGTCTGATCACCCGCGTCGGTGGTGACGAGTTCGTGATCCTCTTCGACGATGTCGCGAGCACGGAGGAGGCGATCGAGATCGCCAGCCAGGTCATCGAGGCGATGGAGCGACCGTTTGATGTCGCTCGATCCAAGGCCCACATTTCCGTGTCGGTTGGCATTGCGGTCACCCCGGGCGGCATCGGGTCCGAGGATCTGATTCGCAACGCCGACCTCGCTCTCTACCGGGCCAAGGCGCTGGGACGCGGTCGTTACGAGGTGTTCGATGACGAGCTTGGCGCCTGGGCGGCCAAGAAGGTCTCCACGGCCGACGCGCTTCGCCGGGCGATCGACGAGGAGCAGTTGGAAGTCTGGTACCAGCCGGTGTTCGGCATCGAGGAGGGTCTGGCGGGATTCGAGGGCCTGGTGCGCTGGAACCGCCCGGGCCACGGCATCGTCAGCCCGATCGACTTCCTCGAGATCGCCGAGGACACCGGCATGATCATCCCGTTGGGCAACCACGTGTTGGCTCAGGGGTGTGCGCAGCTGGCGGCGTGGCACGCCGCCGGGTCGGATTGCTCGTTGTCCATCAACATCTCCGGCGCACAGTTGATCCATGCCGATTTCGCCGAGCAGGTGTCGCGGGCATTGGACGTGTCGGGAGCTCCTGCGGAGCGCCTGGTCGTCGAGGTCACCGAAACCGTGCTCCTCGAAAATCGCGACATTGCCGTCGCCACCCTCGCCGAGCTGCGCGAGATGGGCGTGCGCGTCGCGATCGACGACTTTGGCACCGGCTATTCATCGCTCGCGTACCTGCGCGAACTGCCGATCGACATCTTGAAGATCGACAAGGCGTTCGTGGATTCGGTGGCCGACGGCCCGCAGGACCAGGCCATCGTCCGCGCGGTGGTCAGCATTGCCGAGGCGTTGTCGATGTTCGTGATCGCCGAAGGGGTCGAGCACCCGGAGCAGTTGCGAGCGCTCAAAGCCCTCGGATGTGACGGCGTGCAGGGCTTCCTTCTGGCCAAACCCATGACCGGTTCTGCGGCCACCCGGCTGATCGACGAGCGCGGCCTGGTTGGTCGCACGGCGGCATCCGCCTTCTAACCCGGTCCCTACACCGGTCGGCTGGGTACCCGCTGACCCTTGGCGACGGTGACGATCCCGCCGGGCGAGATGCTGAAGTGTTCGTGGTCGTACTCGCCGTCGACGCCGATGCCCTGCCCAGCGGGTACGACAACGTTTTTGTCGATGATGGCGTTCTTGATGACCGCGTTGGCGCCGACCCGCACACCGTTGAGCAGGATCGAGTTCTCGACCTGGGCGCCGGGGCCGATGTAGGCGCCACCGGATACGACCGAGTTGCTGAGTTCGGCGCCGGCCACCACGACGCCGTTGCACAAGAGCGTCTGGTGCACGCGACTGGCCTGGCCGTCCTCGGTCAGGACCTTGGCCGGTGGAAGCCCGGGAACTGCGGTATGGATCGGCCATTCGTTGTTGTACAGGTCGAACATCGGGTCCGGTCCCACGAGGTCCATCGTCGCCTCGTGGTAGGCGTCGATGGTTCCCACGTCGCGCCAGTAGTGTTCCTCAGCCTTTACGCCGGGTACCCGGTTCTGAGTGAAGTCGTACACGTGGGCGGTGCCGGCGTCGACCAGCTTGGGGATGATGTCGCCGCCGATGTCGTTGTTGGAGGAGTCATCGCCCGCGTCCTCGCGCAGGATGTCGACGAGGGTCTCGGTGTTGAAGACG